>UQHK01000034.1 GCA_900540855.1 uncultured Collinsella sp. | reverse complement strand
GATCCGGTCCGACCGGGCCGCGCGGCAAGGAGATATATTGCCAGACCGGAGGGGCCCCGGGGGCGGGAATCTGGGCGCACACATTTCCTACATATATTTAAACCCTGCTTACGTTTGCCAGCCGTTTTCTACCACTCACCGAGGGCCTCTTTATAGGTAAGCGTCATATGGCTAAAGCTGATAGGCTCCCTTGGCCAAGGCGCAGCCGGCATCGAGCAACTCATCGCGTTCCTCCACCGAGAACCCCTCGGCGTATACGCGAACCACCGGTTCGGTCCCGCTGGGGCGGATCAGCAGCCAGGTGTCATCCTCGAATGTCAAACGTAAACCATTCATATGGCTTACAGCCTGTGGCGCCTTGCCGCAAATCGATTTGGGATTCATGCCAGGAAGCAACGTTCGCAGCGATTCGGCGTCTTCGGCCTCAAGGCGCAAATCGCGACGTCCATAGCTCGTCTTACCAAAACTGGCCTCGAGCTGATCGACCAAAACGCCCAAGGGCGCGCCCGTCTTTGCCATAAGCTCACACAGAATCAGACAAGCAAGGATTCCATCACGCTCGGGCATATGCGCGGAGATGCCGATACCGCCGGCCTCCTCGCCTCCCATGAGGACGCCGCCCTTCTTCATCTCTGCAGCTATATATTTGAAGCCGACCGGTTTGACGGTCACGCGGCAGCCAAGAGCCTCGGCAACGCGACGCACGAGCGTCGAGCACGAGAGATTGACGACGACACGCCCCTCCAAATTGCGGAATTGAACGAGGTCGCCCAAAACGAGCGCCATGATTTGATGCGGATGAATATATCTACCGCGTTCGTCGACCGCGCCGATACGGTCGGCATCGCCGTCGGTCACCAGGCCCGCGCACGCCCCGTCCTCGACAACCGCACGCTCGCAAGCGTCCACCCACGGCTCAACAGGGTCGGGGCATATGTCCTCTTGATCGGACGGCTGTCCGGCATGAATCTCGTGCACCTCGACGCCTAGCTCCCGCAGCAGGTCGGCAAGATATCCCTGGGCCGCGCCGCCCATGGGGTCAACTACCACACGCAGGTGAACGGCTCGAATGGCCTCGGCATCGACAAACGATGCCACCGCCTGCATATAGTCAGGAATAATATCCGCGGTGCGATAGTGTTCCTCGATCCCCATCGGCTCGGGGGCCATGGTCTCTTCGAGTTCTTCGATGACATCCTGATTGGCCGTCGAGCCATCTCCCATGCGTAGTTTAAGGCACAGATACCCCTGCGGATGATGGGACCCCGTCACCATGAGCGCACCGCAGGCCTCGCCGTCATACGCCGCCGCCCACGTAAGGGCGGGGGTCGGGACAGGCCGAGATGCGAGCACTGCGTCCAATCCGTGAGCCGCAAGCACGCCCGCCGCAAGCTCGGCGAACTCGCGCGCCTGCGGCCGGGTGTCGAACCCTATATATACTGTTTTGCCGGGATTGATCTTTTGCCACAACTCGCCGACGGCATCGGCAATGCGGGCAACGTTGTCGGCGGTAAAGTCTTCGTCGACGCGGGCGCGCCAACCGTCAGTTCCAAAATGAATTATCGCGCACACGCGCAGACACCTCACAGTGTTTGGATCATGGTACGCATGGGGTATACCCGCAACGCTCGCCCGGCAACCTGCCAAAACCGGCATTCACCATTTGGGCAAACGCTACCGGCGATGTGCAAGCAATAAAAAACCGCCCCGTATGGAGCGGTTTTGACCTCTATATATCGAGCGCCTCGGCCATCGCCGCCGTGGTGATCGCCGTGGTTCCACAGCAACTGCCCACCATTGCGGCACCGGCATGCCTCCATTCGATGCAAGCGCGCGCGAAGGCTTCGGGGTTCTCGCGCCACACAGGACCATCCTGAGTTTGGACCGGATCGCCCACGTTGGGGCGTACCGTGACGGGCGTAGTCGCCGATGCAACCATCCTGGGCACCGCCACGTTCGCGGCCGCAAGTGAACAGCAGTTAACGCCAACCGAGTTTGCGCCGTGCTTTTCGGCGTACAAAACGGCAGCCTCGATGTTGAGGCCATCGCCTAGCAGGTCGCCTTTGTCGTCAACGACAAAACTCACCAAAACAGGCATGCCGTCGGCGGCATCCTGGGCGCCGGCAAGCATGGGCTGCAAATTACGGATAGACGTCACCGTTTCAATCAGCAGACCGTCAACACCAGCATTGAGCAGGTCGTATGCCTGCTCTCGCGAAATGCCTCGGATTTCTCGATATTCGGCAGAGTCTTCGGCAAACCACTCAATGCCGATCGGGCCCATCGAGCCCAGCAGCAGCTGAGGGTGCGCCTGGCGCGCATCATCGACGGCACCGCGATTGACCTCAGCCACAGACGGCGTAATCTGATCTTGCTTGAGGGCATAGCTTGATGCCTGAAAGGTATTGGTAATGAGCACCTGCGCACCGGCGGCGACATACAGGCGATGGATACGAGAAACCGTCTGCGGCTCGGCAAGGTTCCAAAACGCCGGTGGGATGTCGGCAGCGTCGTATTCACTCATCAGCACGCTGCCCATGGGGCCCTGCGTCAACAGGGTCTCGCTCGACATGCGGCGCATAAGTTCCTCGCCGCCGGGGCGGTTGTAATAACTCGTATCCATATATATCCCGCTATTCCTCGACGCTGATTCCCTGCTTTTCGAGATAGGCGAGCCAGCGGTTCATCGTGTCCTCGGAAAGCGCATGCTCCATCATGCAGGCCTCGGAATCGGCTCGCTCAAATTCGACACCGAGCTCCTGAACCAAAAACGTGCGGATGAGGCGATGACGGTACCAGATAGCCGTACCAACCTCGCGGCCGCGATCGGTCAGGACTACCTTGCCGTAGTGCGATTGCTCGACAAGTTCGGATGCTTTGAGCGCCGAAACCGCTTTATTGACCGATGCCTTGGAGACGCCAAGGCGCTGCGCGATGTCGACCGATCGCACGCCACTGGTTTCCCCTTCTTCGCTTTCGATGCGAACCATGCACTCCAAGTAGTCTTCGTTCGCCACCGTCAGATGTAGTTCGCGCGAGCTATTTGTCGTATCCATGATCTTCCGTCCCTTCTGCGTTCAAAGGCTGATTCTACCCCATCCAAGCGTCGCGGTATGCCGTGGCATACCGTGCTAGAGTTCTTGTTGCACACGACGACCAAGATTGGAGCGGTCTTTATGGAAAACACCACCACGAACCCCGATGTCCTCGAGCGCTTTTTGCGCTACGTCCAGATCAACACGCAGTCCGAGGATGCAAACTGCGACCAGGTACCCTCGAGCGCCGTTCAGTTTGACCTTGCCAACGTGCTGGCCGAGGAGCTGCGCGAGCTCGGCGCGACCGATGCCCATGTGACCGAGCACGCCTATGTCTGCGCGCATATTCCCGCGAGCGCTGGGGCCGAGGACAAACCCGCTCTGGGCCTGATCGCACACCTCGACACCACCGAGGTTGCGCCGGGCGCCGGCGTGAAGCCGCACATTGTGCACTACGAAGGCGGCGACCTGGTCTGCGGTACCGTTGACGGCAAGCCCGTAGCCATGAGCACCGCCAAGCTTCCCGCCCTGAACGACCTGGTCGGTGAGGACTTGGTCTGCAGCGACGGCACCACCCTGCTGGGCGCGGACGACAAGGCTGGTGTCGCCGAGATTATGGCGCTTGTCGCGCGTATCGCTCAGGACCCCTCGCTGCCCCACCCCGCACTCGGCATTTGTTTTTGCCCGGACGAGGAGATCGGTCACGGCGCCGGGCTGTTGGACATCGAGGCCTTTGGCTGCAAGTACGCCTACACGGTCGACGGCGGTCCCGTTGGCGAGCTGGAATGGGAGTGCTTTAACGCCGCCGAGGCAACCGTTCGCTTTGAGGGCCAATCCATCCATCCCGGTGACGCCAAGGGCCGCATGGTCAACGCGGGCAATCTGTTCTGCGACTTCAACGCGTTGCTCCCCTACGTGCAGCGCCCGGAGTATACGGAAGGCTACGAGGGCTTTTATCACCTTGAGGGTGTATCTGCAACCGTCGACCACGCTACGGCGCGCTATATCGTTCGCGACCACGACGCAGCTAAGTTCCAGCAGAAGCTCGATCTGATTGATTCCGCCGCCGCCATGCTCAACCAGCGCTTGGGTGACAAGCGCGTGACGGTCGAGATTAAGCAGCAGTATCGAAATATGGCCGAGATCGTTCGTGACTATCCCGAGCTTATTGATGTTGCCAAGGAAGCCTACCTTGCCTGCGGCGTTGAGCCCCAAGTGCTGCCGATTCGTGGCGGCACCGACGGCGCTCAGCTGTCGTTCCGCGGTCTGCCCTGCCCCAACCTTTCCACCGGCGGCTATTGCTACCACGGCGTCAACGAGTTCGTCCCGGTCAGTTCGCTCGTCAAGATGACCGACGTGCTCCAGGAGCTCGTCGCCCGCTTTGCATAAGCCTGGCCGCTCAAGCCTAAAAGACAAACCGCCCCGTCCTCTACAGAGGACGGGGCGGTTTTTGTACAGGGAGTGTCCCTAACTGCCGGCACAGACGATATGAGCAGGACATAAAACATTGAGAGCCCCTGCTGCATGAAAGAC
>UQHK01000033.1 GCA_900540855.1 uncultured Collinsella sp. | reverse complement strand
CGCGCATAAAGAAAGCCTCCCATTTCTCATGTCCAAGAAATGGGAGGCAGTTCACTACCCGCGGCAGGGCTTTTTCTGTTTACCCGGCACTTGGGGACGTTCCTTATCTGCCGGCAGTTTGGGACACTCCTGCCATGCATTCGATCCTTTGAGGATGGAAGAAACCGGGTCATTAGGTTTGCTGCGGTGCCGACTCGGTCTGTCGGTTACAAAACTATGCCGGTTTACTACGATGAATCGCATTCTTTCAACTATGGAAAGAACAGCGTTATCAAAGCCGCAGGTAGAAAGCTTGTCATTTTCTGCTAATAGCAAATGTGGTCGGTCCTATCGGTTTTATCGTAGTAAACCGGCATAGTTTTGAAATGGCACTATTCGACTAGCAGCGTTATGGAGCTTCTGCACGCCCTCCCGTTCGGTTTTTCGATGGGTGGGTATACTTTCCACCGCAATACAGGCCGGAATGAGGAGGCATCCAAATGCCGGACAACGGATCAATTCAAAAAAGAGATGCGCACGAGATGGCTCATGGGCGTCCTGTCCAGATAACCGAGCATACGACGGTAACCGAGCTGCAGCCCAGCCTGTCCGATGTCGTGTGCGCAAACAAAAAGCTGCAGATTGGCTTTATCGTTGTACTCGTGGTACTGGCGCTGCTGTCGGGCTTTGTAGCTCGTCCGCATTTCGCCGATACCAAAACATGGGACTCCACCATCGAGGTTATCGACCAAAAGAAGGGCAACGTTTTGGCGCTCACGACCTCGTGCGTGGCGCTGTCTGCGGGCATTACCGCGCTGCCGGGTGATACGGGAACGCCGGTTGCCGAGCAGCTCGCGCAGCTTTCGGGTAACTTGGGCATCGTGCTTGCCGTGCTCTACCTAGAGAAATATTTGCTCACGATTTTGTGGTCGGTTGGCTTGGGCATCTTAATCCCGTTTGCGTTGGTGCTTTTTGCGGTGTCGCTTGGCTTCCACGGGCGCTGGAGCACGAGCGCCGTCCTGCGCCGTGTGGCGACGCGCGTGTTGGTGGTTGCCGTGATCGGCATGGCCTTGGTGCCTGCAAGCGTATGGGTGTCGCAAAAGGTCGACGAAACGTATCGAGTGAGCATCGAAGCGGCCGAGCAAAAGGCGACTGACGCTGCGAGTGCGGCAGATAGCGACAGCTCCAAAGCAAGCAAGAAAAAGGCCGAGTCCACAGAGTCCAAGAATGTGCTTGAGCAGCTTGCCGACGGCGCCTCGGGTCTCGTCACATCGGTGACCAGTGGTGCCAAGCAGATGACCGACGAGATCGTGCAGCAGGTGACCGATCTGATCGAAGGCGTCATCGTGATGATCGTGACCTCGTGCGTGATTCCTCTACTGGTGCTCGCGGCGTTCCTATGGCTAGGACACGTGCTGCTGGGGATTGATGTCTCCGGTCCGGCGAACTATTTGACGGGCCGTTTCTTGAGCGCTCCGTCCAAACATGCCAAGAAGAGTGGGCAGTCTGAGTAGGCGGCAAAGCGAACTTTGGAAGATCAACCGTAAGAAGGGCGGCCGAGACACGTTCTCGGCCGCCCTTTTGTTTGTTGAACACATGGTCGCTACGTCTGCGCCGGGCTCAAACGGTCGGCAATCAACCGTAAACGGTATTTGTTCAAAAAAGAACAAAGCTAAACAAATAATGGTTGCAAGCTATGTTCGAATGTGTTCAAATAAACATGAACAGTGAAGAACCGCACATTCAGATGCCCGGACCTGAGCGCGATTCAACACTTCCAAACAGAAACTACGCACCTGCGTATCTCTCAAGGAGGATGTCATGAGGGTTGTAATCGCTTCCGATGCCGACGGTATGTCGATGAAGGAGTCCATCAAGGAGATGCTCATCGCTGACGGTCACGAGGTCGTCGACTATTCCGAGACCCCTGCTGCGGACTTTGTCGATTCCGCGACCGCCGTTGCCAAGGACCTGCTGGAGCACAAGGATTCCCAGGGCTTCGCATTCGATAAGTACGGCGTCGGCTCCTATATGGCCGCCGTCAAGATCAAGGGCATGGTCGTCGCCAACATTTCCGACGAGCGTTCCGCCTACATGACCCGCGAGCACAACGGCTCGCGCATGGTCACCATGGGCCCGGGCGTTGTGGGCACCGAGGTCGCCAAGAAGATCGCCCGCGAGTTCCTGCGCGCCCAGTACGCCGGCGGCCGTCACCAGATCCGTGTCGACATGCTCAACAAGATGGCCTAACGAGAGCCACCGAGAACTCGAACTTCTACCTCAACTTGTGAATTCAGACGAAAGGACGTTCTGATGAAGAAGACCATCGCAATCGGTTGCGACCATATCGTTACGGACGAGAAGATCTATCTGGCCGACCGCCTGGAGCAGGCTGGCTACAAGGTGCTCGACTGTGGCACCTACAGCCACACCCGTACGCACTATCCCATCTACGGTAAGGCCGTGGGCGAGGCTGTTGCCAGCGGTAAGGCCGACTTTGGCGTGGCCCTGTGCGGCACCGGCATCGGCATCACCAACGCCGTCAACAAGGTTCCCGGCGCCCGTTGCGCCCTGGTTCGCGACATGACCTCTGCCCTGTATGCCCGTCGCGAGCTCAACGCCAACATCGTGGGCTTTGGCGGCAAGATTACCGGTGAGTTCCTGATGGCCGACATCATGCTTGCCTTCCTGGAGGAGCCCTACGAGAAGACCCCCGAGCACGATGCCCTGATCGCCAAGATCGACGCTTGCAATAAGGCCGACGCCGAGGCTCAGGCTGACCCGCACTTCTTTGACGAGTTCCTCGAGAAGTGGGACCGCGGCGAATACCATGACTAGCGGGTATCCGGCGTAATTTACTAGTCCGTTGACGGCTCGCGTTTCTGTGAGGGGGCGCGGGCCGGTTTTCTATCAGCCCCACTGACTCGGCGGGCTGGCGTACGAAAGGGAAGGCTCCTATGGAGTTTGTTCTTGATAACGGTTCTATTCGTGTGGCACTGAGCACGGCTGGCGGATCGTTCACTTCGATTAAAGCCAACGGTCGCGAGTACCTGTGGCAGGGCGATCCTTCGGTCTGGTCGGGCCAGGCACCCATTTGCTTTCCGATTTGCGGCGGCCTTCGTGATGGCCGTGCGATGACCATGGGTGGCCGCGAGGTCAAGCTTGCCCGCCACGGCTTTGCCCGCAAGCAGGAGTGGAAGCTCGAGGAGCAGGGCGACAACATGGTTGCGCTGAGCCTAAGCTCTGCCGACTATGCCGAGTTGCTCGAGCAGTACCCGTATCCGTTTAAGATCGTTGCTCGCTACAAGGTCGATTCGGAAAAGGTGGCCGTGTCGTACGAGGTGACCAATGAGGGCACCGAGGATATGCCATTCTTTGTGGGTGGCCACCCCGGCTTTAAGTGCCCGCTCGACGAGGGCGAGTCCTATGACGATTATGAGCTTCGTTTTGAGCAGCACGAGGCCGACGAGCTGTGTACTGCCGTTCCCTCGACGGGCCTGATTGATGTTGAGCATCGCAGCAAGAACCCTATGATCGGCCAGAACCTGCCGCTTACTCACGAACTCTTCGACTTTGCGGAGACCATCTTCGACGTGCTCGAGAGCCGTGTGGTTACGCTGACCAAGAAAACCGAGGACAAGGGCGTGCGCCTGACGTTCCCCGATATGCCGTACCTGATTGTGTGGAGCAAGCCCGAGGGCGACTTTGTGGCTGTTGAACCGTGGGGTGGTCTGTCCACCTGCTCCGACGAGGACGATATTCTGGAGCACAAGCGTGGCTGCCTGGTGGCCAAGCCGGGAGAGACCGTCACTCGCGGCTTTGAGATCGAGATCCTTTAACGAGTTATCGTATGTTTGGGGCGGGTTATGCCGCCCCGGAACAGGAGTTCAACATGATTCTGACCGTTACCATGAACCCGTCGATTGATACGCGCTATCAGCTCGACAAGCTGATCATCGACGATGTTAACCGCGTGACGCCCGAAAAGACCGCTGGCGGCAAGGGCCTCAACGTGAGCCGCGTGCTGCTGCAGCTGGGCGACGACGTGCTCGCGACCGGCCTGCTCGGCGGCCACATGGGTGCCTATATGGCCGAGCTTATGGATGCCGACGGCGTCAAGAACGACTTTGTGCCCATCGCCGGTGAGACGCGCATCTGCCTGAATATCCTGCACGAGGGAAATCAGACCGAGCTGCTGGAGAGCGGCCCGCAAATCGCCCCGGCCGAGCTCGAGGCCTTTACGGCCAAGTTCGCCGAGCTTGCAGCGAAGGCGGACGTCGTGACGCTTTCGGGCTCGCTGCCGCGTGGCGTCGATGCCGGCTACTATGCCGAGCTCGTCAAGATCGCCGAGGAGGCGGGCGCCAAGGTGCTGCTCGACACCTCGGGTGCATCGCTGGAGGCTGCGCTGGAGTCCGACGCTAAGCCTGAGCTCGTAAAACCCAACCTGACCGAGATTAACGGCCTGCTGGGCACGTCCTTTACGACCGATGATGTCGATGCCCTGCGCAAGGCGCTTGCTGCCGATGGCCGTTTTGCCGGTATTCCCTGGGTTGTCGTTTCGATGGGCGCTGCCGGTTCGGTGGGCTTCCATGAGGGTCGCGCGTTCCGCGCCAAGACGCCCGCGATTGCGGCTGTGAACGCAACGGGTTCCGGCGACTCGACCATCGCCGGTTTTGCGCATGCCATTGCTGCTGGTGCCGACGACGTCACGGTGCTCAAGACCGCCAATACCTGCGGTAAGCTCAACGCCATGGATCCCAAGACCGGCCACCTGGTCATGGACCGCTGGGACGAGATCTACAGCAACGTTGAGGTCGTAGAGTTGTAGGGTTACGCGGTTCTACGAACCGCGTAACCAGCCGACGCTGCAAACGCCCCTAAGCGGCAATCTGACGTTCAATCGTCGGGCATGACCAAAAGGTCAATGCCCTCCTCTTTCACGTCACCTTGCTCGCTTAGGGGCGTTTCGCTGTCGTTGCCAAGACATCGGCGTTGCCTTGGTCGCAAGTAGTCGTTTAGTCGTTGGGTGTTCCTATAGTTTTGTCAACCGTCGAGGCTACTCCCGGTAGGGC
>UQHK01000032.1 GCA_900540855.1 uncultured Collinsella sp. | reverse complement strand
CTACCGGGAGTAGCCTCGACGGTTGACAAAACTATAGGAACACCCAATGACTACCCGCAAAATGAGCGTGGATAATCTCCCACTTTGAGCCTGCATCCAGGTCAAAAACGGGAGATTATCCACGCTCGTTATTTGAGTGTCCAATAATCCTCGCTCGTTGTTACTTGAGTCCGGGGAGGCGGGTGTAGGGGAACGAGCGCTCTAAGAACTCGGAGCAGCGGGCGTAATCTTTGGCAAAGTAGCTGCTATAGAGCGAATCGAGTACGTATTGCACGGCGATATGGCTGGCGAACTGCGTGATGCGGTGCGTCATGCTCTCGTGGTCGCTTACCGTGAGATAGGCGGCAAAGCCGGGGTGAATGCGGGCACAGTACGGCGTGCCGATGACGATGACCGGGACATGTCGACTGCTAAGGATCGGCAAGATCTCCTTGAGGTTGGGGGCAAGGCCGCTGTAGGAGATGATGATTGCCACATGGTCGGGACCCGAGGCGAGCGCCGTGCGCACCTGCGCCTCGACGCTGTCGTGGCACGTCGCGCTTTTGCCGGCGGAAAGCAGGCGATCGCGGAACATTCCCGCTGGATATAGGTTATGCGAGCCCGTGTAGATGTCCACGGTGCCGGCGCGCATGATGAGCTTGGCGGCGTGGTCGAGCTGTGCAGGGTCGAGCAGCTCCTGCGTTTCGGCCAAGGTGGTCTGGTAGAGCCCCTCCATGCGCTCCATCACCTGCGCAGGGGTGGAAGTGGCATCGAAGGGAAAGTCGATATCCACCTCGGGGGCGGAGTCTGCGTACGAGGCTGCGCGCACCAGCTCGACCTTGAGCTCCTTGAAGCCCTCAAGGCCGAGCTTTTTGCAAAAGCGGTGGATGCTCGCAACGGAGACATTGGCCTGGCGCGCAAATTCCTTGATGGAGAGCCCGCGAACGTTCTCGCCCATGGCGAGAACCGTCTGCCCGAGCTGCTGCTCGGTGGGGGTGAGCCCCTTGCCCTGGGTGATTTTGCGCTTGATATCCATATGGCTCCCATGCATTCGTATCGCGATGTATCAATCATAACGGTAAATAAAACGCCCGGCTTGGCTGGGGAAAGCAAGCCGGGCGTCTCGTAAGGGGCTGTTGCGCGGGGTCGCTACCCGAGCACGCGGACGGGACCGAGCAGGCCGCTGGGCTCGGAGGGCTCGGTCATGCCGAACATGTCGGGGATGGCGTGGTCGAGGGTGTTGATCACATCGATCGTGAGCCCGTGCTCGCCGGCGGCAAGGGTGCCGAGCTCAAAGCGGTAGGGCGGACAGATGCGCGTGCCGAGGAGCGTGCCGTCGAGGGTGACGGTTGCGGTCTCAAAGACCTCGCCGAGATCGAGCGCGGCGCTGGTGAGGCCCTTGTCAACGCTGAGGCTCGCCTGGTGGCGGAAGGTGCCCGCCTTGCCGGGGAACTCGGCAAAGGAAAGGTCGTGCAGGCCTGCAAGCTCAATAGACTCGTCAAAGGCATCGGTGCCGGGGGCAGAGAAGGCGACCGTCCAGGGCCCGTCGATGCATGCGGCTTCAGTTCCTGCTGTTGCTGCGCGCGCGGAACCTGCGGCCCCGAGCACCACGATGCAGCTCTCGTAGGGCGCAAGTTCGAGCGTGCCCTCAAAGGCGACAGGCTCCCTGCCGTTGAGCAGGTCGAGGCGCGCGCCTGCAACGGGCGTGCCGTCGGCAAACGCAATCTGAGTGGAGATGCCCTGCTTGGGATGCTCGTTTACCAGCATGAGGTAGCTTTCGCCCGCGCGATCGTAGCGCAGCGCGCGCAGCCACGGCTGCGGCTCGGCGCATGCCACGGTCTGCATGCCGGCCGCGGCAAGCACGCTCGCAAGCTTGGAAGTGGCAACAACGCAAACGCCTGCAAGCTCGCTGGCATCCACGGAGGCAAAGCCCTCGCGTCCTGCAATATCGCCGTCATAGCGCTTACTCGGCAGCTTATCCAGGGCATACACGGCAGCGCCTGCGGCCGCGGCGCGCGCGGCAAAGTCAAGTACAGCCCCGCCGACAAACTCGGCGCCGGGCATGACCAGACAGCGGTATGCCTGCCCGTTTACAGTAAACCCGCCGTCCGCGGTAAACGCCACGGTATAGCGCTCGGCATCCTCAAATGCCTCGGCCGGCACAATATCAAAGTCGATTTGCGCGCGCATGAGCTCGGCGGCGGCGTGCTGCATAAACGAGGCTTCGCCGGCCCACTCGGCATCGGCGTGGTACAGAAGCGCCACCGGTGTGGCGGCCCGCCCGCCCGAAAGCAGGCTCGCCGTGCGATTCATGTAGCTCATGAGCTTGCCAAAGTGCGCAAACTGGGGGTTTTGGCCGTGCGCGTAGAAGTGCGGCGGGCAGTCCCAGTCGGGGAAGGCAGCCATGCTAAAGGCGTGCGGCACAAACCAGTTAACGCCGCGCACCATAAAGTGGTCGGCGATCCACTTCATCTCGCGCAGGCCCTCGTGCCAGCCAAAGGCGCCAAAGACCTCGGCCATGCAGCGCCCCTGCTTTTTGGGGTCGAGATGCGCCGCCGAGGAGCCCAGCTTGGGTAGCACGTAATTGTAGAACTCCAGGTCCCATACGCCGCGGCCGTAGGAGTGGAACCCCTGGTCCATACCGGGGACGAGCTGGTTGATCACGATGTCCACGCCCGCCATGTCCTGGCCGCCCACGGCGCGGAAGTAGTGTCCGGCGCCCACGCCCAAGCGCGCGTGGCAGTCCTTGTCCTCGATAACGTGGCCGATGTACTGCACGCCGTGCGCGCGGCACCAGCCGCCGAGCTGGTCGCAGAAGCATTCCTTGTAGAGCGTGCTTGCGATGTCCATGTACACATGACGCACGTGCGCGCCCGCCGGCTCGCGATCCCACAGGTGCGGGAGTTCGTCCAGGTAGCGCTCGCCCAGCGCCGCGCGCAGGCGGCGCTTGAGTTCGGCCGACCAGGGCAGGGGAGCCGTGGCCTTGCCGATGAGCGTGTCGGAGATGCCGTCGGCGCCGGTGACGCCCTTCTCGTTGGCAAAGCCGGGCTCATCGGAGAAAAAGCCCAGGATGGTCTTGCCAAACTCATCGCCCAGATGCGTAAAGTGCGGCTCGTACACAGCGTCGATGAGCTGTGCCACCGAGGCGCGGTCGACCATGTTGATGTAGTCCTCGTTGTAGGAGGTCTTGCCGCTCGTGAACATCACGCACGCCTGCGTGATGCCGGCCGGCGCGTCAAAGACCAGGCGGTAGGGTATGCCGTGCTCGTCCTCGATGACGCGGTGCTCTACCTCGACGGCGTGCCCTTCCTGCATAAACGTTACGCCATAGAAGCGCTCCGTCTTGTCGAACAGGTTGGTGAGCACGATGTTCGCCTGCGGCGTGGGGCCCACGATGTCGAGCGTGCGGTGTGTGAGAACGATCTTGCGGAGCTCGGGCGCGGCTTCCTTGACGGCGCCGTTGGCGTATCCGGTGGGAAAGTGTGCGTCGTCCAGAATCCAGATCTTGAGGCCCAGCTGCTTGCATATGTCGATCGCAAAGCGCAGGTCGCGCCACCAACCCTCGCCGCAAAAATCGGGGTGCGGGCGGCTCTCGAGGCAGACCTCGTGGATATCGGCGCCGGCGATCTTTTCCAGATACTCGGCAATGGTCTTATGACTCTCGCCCTTCATCCACAAAAACGGAAGCACGTGGTTGTCGTAGGCGCCGTTGAGCACCTGCTGGTAGTACGCGGTCATGGATCCTCCTCGGCTCGGTCGATTAGCTGCATGGCACAGATTATGGACGTGTCAGCGCGCTCTGCTAATATCCGAATCACAACGAACTATGACCAAATCAACGATTGGTGAGCGATGGAGATCGACGAGCTCGAGCGTAGGCTCAGCGAACTGAGTGCCAGCGAGATTGCGTATAGAGACGGCTTGGCGTTTGATTGGTCGATTATGACCGAGCATGTCGAAATCGACGGACGTCCGGTGCGAAAGATTGGGCAGGTCGGGTTTGCCTACGCCCAGCCCGGCATGCCACGTGGCCTGACGATAAGGACAAACTCGCGTTTTAATGCCGTGCCCGAGCATGTGCACGACTACGTTGAGATGAGCTATGTGTATCGCGGGCACTGCCCGCAGACGGTGGCGGGGGAGAGGCTCGAGCTGGGCCGCAACGAGGTGCTGCTGCTCGACGCCGCCTGTCCACACGCGGTGTCGTCGCTCGGCGAGGACGACATCATGCTGAGCATGACCGTTTCACGTGCATTTTTGCGCCGGAGCCTGGAGTCGAGCCTCTCGCGCGAGAGCGTGGTCTCGCGGTTTTTGTTCAACGCGCTCAACAGTGAGACGGACCATCGCGGGCACGTACACTTTCGTTGCGGGGAGAGCCGGCGCGTGCGGCGCTACATGCAGGAAATGCTCTGCGAGCGTTACGAGCCGAGCCCCAACAGCGCCGAGATTGTTCTGTGCCTGTTTCAGCTGTTTTTGGCTGAGCTCATGTATTGCTACGAGCGCGAGCTGGTGCGCGGCGTGGCGGACGGCGCGGCGGGGCCCACTGCCCTGGTGACGGGAATGCTCGGCTACATCGAGCGCTCGTTTGCCGCCTGCTCGCTCGAGGAGATGGCGGCACACTTTCATGTGAGCCCCAACTACGCGTCGGCGCTGCTCAAGCAGCAGGTGGGAAAGACCTATCGGCAACTGGTCCAGGAGCGCAGGCTCGCGCGTGCCGCGGAGCTCTTGCGCGCGGGCGCCACGGCCGAGGCAGCGGCGCGTGCCGTTGGCTACGAGAACATGAGTTTTTTCTACCGCAAGTTCCGCGCCGCCTACGGCTGCACCCCGGCAAAATACCGTGGATGAGCAAGACGGAACGGGCTTTTAGCTATCGATATGCCACACCTAAATACTGTGTCTCATGTTTCGTTTCATCCATCCGGGTTGGAAGGTGGCCGTCAGGTCGATTTTTGCCTCGTCTAGGCCTCGGTATCAAAAAGTGTCAGCCGGCGGACGTGCCGGGGCGAAAAGAAGTGTCCAATGCAGCGCCTCCGCGCCTTGGGCGCCCAAGTGCGCGCGATACTCAACTCAGCACATAAAACCCGTTGCGAGGAGGCACCTATGGGATTTCCCAAGGGATTTTTCTGGGGCGGCGCCACGGCCGCAAATCAGTTTGAGGGCGCTTGGGACGTGGACGGCCGCGGCCCCAGCGTAGACGACCATTTCCTGGGCGGCAGCTACAAGGAGCCGCGCCAGATTACGATCGACATCGACCCCAACCGCTTCTACCCCAACCACGACGGCATCGACTTCTACCATCACTACGAGGAGGACATCGCGCTGTTCGCCGAGATGGGCTTTACCATGTTCCGCATGTCCATCTCCTGGAGCCGCATCTTCCCCAACGGTGACGATGCCGAGCCCAACGAGGCCGGCCTCGCCTTCTACGACCGCGTCTTCGACTGCCTGCGCGCTCACAATATCGAGCCGCTCGTGACCCTGTCGCACTACGAGATGCCCTATCACCTGGTCGAGAAATACAACGGCTGGGCGAGCCGCGAGCTCATCGGCTTCTTTGAGAAGTACTGCCAGACCGTCTTCGACCGCTACCAGGACAAGGTCAAGTTCTGGCTCACCTTCAACGAGATCAACTGCGGCACCATGGACATAGGTGCCATGATGGAGACCGGTCTGATCCAGGGCTTTGAGGGTCCGGCAAGCGCCATCAAGACCACCGCTCAGCAGCGCTACCAGGCCCTGCACCACCAGTTTGTCGCCAGCGGCCGCGTCGTGCGCTATGCCCACGAGCACTATCCGCAGTTTAAGATGGGCAACATGGACTGCTTCGTCCTCTCCTATGCCGCCACGTGCGATCCGGCCGACGTGTTCGCCACGCAGCAGGAGATGAATACCATGAACTGGTACTGCTCCGACGTGCAGGTGCGCGGCAAGTATCCGTTCTATGCCAAGCGCTTCTGGGCCGAGAACGATGTCGAGCTCGTGATGGAGGACGGCGACCTGCAGGATATCGCCGACGGCAAGGTCGATTTCTACACCTTTAGCTACTACATGTCCGGCACCGTGGGCACCCACAAGGATCACGAGATGACCGAGGGCAACATGACCTTTGGCGGCAAGAACCCCTATCTGGAGTCCACCGATTGGGGCTGGCAGATCGATCCGCTGGGCCTGCGCATCGCCCTCAACGAGATTTACGCCCGCTACGAGATTCCGCTGATGGTGGTCGAGAACGGCATGGGCGCCTACGACGAGGTCGAGGAGGACGGCTCCATCCATGACCCGTATCGCATCGCCTACTTGCAGAGCCACGTCAAGGCCATGGGCGAGGCCATTGCCGACGGCGTCGACCTGATCGCCTACACCTGGTGGGGCCCCATCGACCTGGTTTCCGCCGGCACGGGCGAGATGCGCAAGCGCTACGGCTTTATCCACGTCGATAAGTACGACGACGGCACCGGTACCTACGAGCGACGCCGCAAAGACAGCTTCTACGCCTACCAGAAGATCATCAAGTCCAACGGTGCCGAGGGCCTGGATTAATCGACAATATGAGTGCCACCGGGGAAAGCGTTGGGATGGGCTCGCGATTCGAGTCCCCACCTTAGCATTTGAACCATTTGGCACTATAATCACCATAGGCATGCGCACAACGTTGCGCTTAATCAAGAGGAGAAAACGTATGGGTCTGTTTGACATGTTCAAGAAGAAGGCTGAGCCCGCGACTGCCGCTGCTCCGTCCTCCATCTCTGCTTCTGCCGGCGCCGACGTGCTGTGCTCGCCCGTCAAGGGCAAGGTCATCAAGATGGCCGACGTGCCCGATCCCGTCTTTGGCGGCGAGGTTCTGGGCAAGGGCTGCGCCGTGTGGCCCGAGGACGATCTGGTCTACGCTCCCTGCGACGGCAAGGTGACCGTCACCATGGGCCACGCCGTGGGTCTGCAGTCCGATAGCGGCATCGAGGTTCTGGTGCACGTTGGCGTCGATACCGTCAACATGAACGGCGACGGCTTCGAGGGCTTCGTCAAGGCCGACGACGTCGTGAAGGCCGGCCAGCCCATGCTCAAGATCGACCGTGCCAAGATCGCTGCCGCCGGTTACAAGGACTGCGTCGTCGTGGCCGTGTCCAACACCGCCGAGTTTGCCGATGTCGAACTCGCCGTCGAGGCCGACTCCGCTGTCGCCGCCGGTGACGCCATCGTTAAGGTCGTCCGCAAGTAAACTGCGGCATCCAAAGGATGTGCAAAGGTGGTCGGGTTTTCCGGCCACCTTTTTTATTGCACCGTGGGGAAGCGTTTTATTGCACGTTGGGCGGGCTTGCAAACCGTTCGGACGCTAAAACGAACCGACCGCGCCTTCGCGTTGCCGAGGGTGTTCATAAGCGCGATAGTATGGGCTTACTTATTACAACGTGCGCCGCGTCTGGGAAGCGCAGTGCCGCTCATTGGGAGGAACAACATGAAAAAGAAGCTGCTGCTTGCGCCCCTCATGGCCGTCTTGGTTGCATGCGTGGTCGTGCTTTCCGGTTGTGGAGGCCCTTCGATCGAGGAACTCATCACCGAGGATCTTACGACTCAGTTTGACGAGGTCAAGAACGGTGGCGACGAGTTCCTTTCTGGTCTGGAGGAGGCTTCGGGCGACGAGTTCGAGCAGTTGGGTATCGATCCCAAGGAGTATGCCAAGACCTATCTCGAAGGCTTTGACTACGAGATCGGCGACGTGACGGTCGACGAGGACAAGGGTGTCGCGACCGCCGAGGTCTCCATCACCTGCAAGTCCATGAACAAGATCGTCGAGGACTTCTCCACCCAGTATCAGGAGAAGGTCGCCGCGCTTGATACGGTTCCCTCCGATGACGAGCTGTACAAGATGGCCGGTCAGGTTATGGTCGATGTGACCAAGGCCACCGAGCCCAGGAAGACCACGGTTATCTTCAAGTACACCTGCAACGACGACGGCGAGTGGTCTGCCGACGACTCTGTCAACTCCGAGATGATGGATGCAATGCTGAGCTAGTTTGTTGCGGCGTTTTACCAAACGCCGCAACTGCTCGACGCTGCGCGGGCACCAGAGCGACAACTTGTCATTCAAAGAGGACGGCATGACCAGAAGGTCTATGCCGTCCTCTTTTCATGCCAATTTGTTCGCTCTG
>UQHK01000031.1 GCA_900540855.1 uncultured Collinsella sp. | reverse complement strand
ACCGGGAGTAGCCTCGACGGTTGACAAAACTATAGGAACACCCAATGACTACCTTTCAAACCTGGCAGTTGGGGACGTTCCTTATGTGCTGGCACTTGGGGAAACTCCTTGCGCCAGCGGACGCGGTTTGCTTGCTGGTATTGCCAGATTGTTGGGCGTTCTCCAAGCCCTGTGGGCAAAAAATGCCAAATATGAGTACTGTTGCTAGCCCAGTGCCATACTGCTCTTACAAGATAATAGACATAACAGTAGATATGTTCATTAACGTCGGCGCATAAAAGGGCGCTATGGGGCTGTTTGGTCAATTTAGAGGCGCGTGCAAGCCGCAGGGTCGGCATTTGGGGTTGTTTTGGCTGTTAGTAATAAGGTAACGGTACTCATATTTGCCATTTTTTGCCCACGGGCTCTGGAAGGGGCTATCAAATAGGTTTCAGGGGAGTCGGTTCGAGGCCACAGAACGAAAAACGGGGGCGCAGGCTGTCCTGCGCCCCCGTTCTCGGGCGTTATTCGTTCCCTGCGGCAGAATTTACGCCGCTTCGTCGAACTGCGAGTTGTACAGGTCGGCGTAGAAGCCGCCTTGGGCGAGCAGCTCGTCGTGCGTGCCCTTCTCGACGATGTCGCCGTCGCGAATCACCAAGATCACGTCGGCGTTGCGGATCGTGGACAGGCGATGCGCGATGACAAAGCTCGTGCGGCCCTGCATTAGCGCATCCATGGCGCGCTGAATAAGCTCCTCGGTACGGGTATCGACGTTGGAAGTCGCCTCGTCCAAAATCAGCGCCGGACGGTCGGCCAAAATGGCGCGGGCGATGGTCACGAGTTGGCGCTGGCCCTGTGAGAGGTTGGTGCCCTCCTCATTGATCATAAAGTCGTAGCCGCCGGCGAGCGTATGGATAAAGTGGTCGCAGCGTGCGGCGCGTGCAGCGGCCTCGACCTCGGCGTCAGTCGCATCGGGACGTCCGTAGCGGATGTTCTCGCGGATGGTGCCGTTAAACAGCCAGGTATCCTGCAGCACCATGGCAAACTCGCCGCGCAGCGCCGCGCGATCCCAGTCGCGCACGTCGACGCCCTCGACACGCAGCGAGCCGCCGTCCACGTCGTAGAAGCGCTGCAGCAGCTTAATGAGCGTGGTCTTGCCAGCGCCGGTGGGGCCGACGATGGCGATGGTCTGACCGGGCTGCGCCTCGCAGCTAAAGTCGTGGATGATGGTCTTGTCGGGCGTGTAGCCAAACTTGACGTGGTCGAACTCAACGTGGCCGGGGCGCTTCTCGGGAATCTGGGCGTCGGCCTTCTGCTCCTCCTCGGGCGCGGCGAGGAACTCAAAGACGCGCTCGGTGGCAGCGGCCATCGACTGCATCGTGTTGCTCACGTTGCCCAGCTGCTGCACGGGTTGCGTAAAGTTGCGCACGTACTGGATAAAGCTCTGGATGTCGCCGGGCGTGGCATTGCCGGTCAGCGCGAGCTGCGCGCCTACCACGACGACGCCCACGTAGCCCATGTTGCCCACCAGACTCATAAGCGGCATCATCAGGCCCGATAGGAACTGCGAGCGCCAGCCACTAATAAAGAGACGGTCGTTTTGACGGTCGAACTCCTCGATTGAGGCCTCGGCGCGGTCGAACACCTGAATAACGTTCTGGCCGGCAAAGTCCTCCTCGATAATGCCGTTGACGGCGCCCAGGACTTGCTGTTGCTCGCGGAAGTACGGCTGCGAGAAGTGAATCATCACGGTCAGGATAATCGCGGCTGCCGGCAGCGTGAGCACGGTAACGCCGGTGAGCGGCAGGCTGATCGACAGCATCATGACGAGCACGCCGATAATCTGCGTCACCGACGTGATGAGCTGCGTCACGCTCTGGTTGAGCGACTGGCCGAGCGTATCGACATCGTTAGTGATGCGGCTGAGCACGTCGCCCTTGCTGTGGCCGTTGAAGTAGCTCATCGGCACGACGGCAATCTTGGCGGCGATCTCCTTGCGCATGCGGTAGCAAATCTTTTGCGTGACGCCGGTCATGAGCCAACCCTGGATGAGGCTGCAGACAGAGCTTGCCAGATACAGGCAGAGCAAAAAGCCGAGCGTCTTGGCGATCCAGGCAAAGTTGACATCGCCGGTACCGTTGACCTTGGAGACCAGGCCTTCGAACAGTTTGGTCGTAACCTGGCCGAGCACCTTGGGTCCCACAATGTTAAAGATGACCGAGCACACGGCAAAGGCGACGGCGGCAAACACGGCAATCTTGTGCTGACCGATATAGCCGAGTAGCTGCCTCATGGTGCCTTTAAAGTCCTTGGCCTTTTCGCCGCGGCCCATGCCACCCATGCGGCCCATGGGACCGCGCCGGCGGGTGGGCTTGGGAATCTGAGTCTTGGTCTCGTCGGCCATTAGTGCTCGCCTCCTTCCATGACGGCTGCAATTTCTTCTTGGGTAAGCCCCAGCTCCTCGGCGGAAAGCTGCGACTGTGCGATCTCCAGGTACGCCGGGCAGCTGCGCAGCAGCTCCTCGTGCGTGCCGGTGCCCACTACGTGACCGTCGTCGAGCACGATGATCTGGTCGGCGTGCATGATGGTCGCGATGCGCTGGGCCACGACCACGAGTGCGGCGTCGGTGACGTTTTTGGCCAGCTCCTCGCGCAGGCGCGCGTCGGTCTTGTAGTCGAGGGCGCTAAACGAGTCATCGAACACCACGACCTCGGGCTTTTTGGCCAACGCGCGGGCAATGGCCAGGCGTTGGCGCTGACCACCCGAAATATTGGAGCCGCCCTGGCTGATGGGGGAGTCGTAGCCGCCCTCGCGCTCGGCGATAAAGTCCTCGGCCTGGGCGATGCGTGCCGCCTGGCGCATATCATCATCGCTTACCATGTCGCCGGCAAACTTGAGGTTGCTCTCGACGGTGCCCGAGAACAGGCGACCCTGCTGCGGGATGTAACCAATGCGGTGGCGCAGCTCGGAAAGGGTCATGTCGCGCACGTCGATGCCGTCGAGCGAAATGCTGCCGCCCGTGACGTCGTACAGGCGCGGAATCAGCTGCACGAGCGTGGACTTGCCCGAACCCGTTGAGCCAATGATGCCGAGCATCTGGCCGGCATGTGTGGTGAAGTTCACGCCGCTGATGACATCGGCGCGGGCATCGGGGTACTGGAAGCTCACGTCGCGGAAGGTGAGCTCACCGCGCGGCGCGCTGGCTGCGGGCAGTTTGGGCGAGGCAGGGTCGTTGATGCTCGTGGGGCAGGTGATGACCTCTTCCACGCGCTCTGCTGCGACCTCGGCGCGGGGCAGGATAACCGAAACCATGGTGAGGATCATAAACGCCATGACGATCTGCATGGTGTAGGAGATGAACGCCATCATGTTGCCGACCTGCATCACGCCGTCGGACACGCCCTGCGCGCCAAACCAGACGATAAGCACGGTGATGCAGTTCATGACGAGCATCATGAGCGGCATCATAAAGCTCATGGCGCGGTTGGTGTAGAGCTGCGTGGTCATCAGGTCGAGGGACGCCTGGTCAAAGCGCTCGAGCTCATGCTCCTCGCGGTTAAACGAGCGGATGGGCATAAGGCCGTCGAGCAGCTCGCGGGCGGTAAGGTTCACGCGGTCCACAAAGCTCTGCATCTTTTTGAACTTGGGCATGGTGAGGCCCATAAGCACGCCGACGACGGCCGAGACCGCGATGATGGCCACGGCGATGGTCCACTCCAGGCCGGTGTGGTTGGCCAGGATGCGCATGACGGCGACGATGCCCATGACGGGCGCCATGAGGCACATGCGGATAAACAGGGTTGCGGCCATCTGAATCTGCTGAATGTCGTTGGTGCAGCGAGTGATGAGCGAGGCCTGGCTAAACTTGCCCACCTCGGCCGGCGAGAAGTGCATGACCTTGTTGAAGGTCTCGCGGCGCAGGTCGCGTGCGATGGAACAGGCGGTGCGCGAGGCCACGGCGCCGGTTAGGATGGTGGCGACCAGTGAGATCAGGCACAGACCAAACATCGTGGTCGCCATGCGGCCCAGGTAGGCGTTCTGCACGTCGGCGGGGTCGATACCCTGCGCCTTGTACTCGTCTTGCACATAGCTCACGGCGCGTTGGGTCACGATGGAGCCCGACATGGAGCCCATTTTGTCCGCCATTTCATTGGCGCCCTCGACGAGCTTGCTTTGGTCTACCAGACCGCCCTCGACACCTAGGCGCAGACTCTTCATGGTGATCTTGCCGCCGTCGGCATCAATCTGCTTTTGCATGTTTTGCGCCGCTGTGGCCTTCTGCTGCATCTCGGCGAGCTGCTCGGGCGTCATTGCCGCCATCTGCTCGGGGGTGGGCATGGCCTGGGCGCCGCCGCCATTGCTTGCCTCGGTGGATGCGCCGGTCATGTCGCCCATGGAGCTGGCGTCGATGCCCTGGTTGAGAGAAAGGACGACGGTCTCGGGCAGGCTCATAATGTCGGCAATCTTGCCGCCATCGGCACGCTCTTCCTCGGTGCCCTTGTACGTTCGAATGCCTTTTTTGTCAGCCTTGCTAAACACGGCCTCCACAGCTTTGGCGTCCTTGGTGCTCATAAAGAGCTCAAGGTCATCGAGTGATTCGGCACGAATGGTGTCGGGCACGGGCGAGGCGATGCCGCCTTGCTGTACGCCCACGTCGACGATGTCGCTCATGTAGGTAGGCAGTGCCAGATCGGCGTTGCAGCTGATTACGATAAGTACGATAGCTGTGAACAGTGCCAGGACATGCTTTTTAAAGAGCTTGAGAATCCTCACTCGGCATCTCTCCTTTCTTGATTGCGGTCGATAATTTCGTTGAAACGCCTTAGAAGGCGCACCATCTCTTGGGTATCTGTTTCGCCGAGCTGCTCGAGGAAGGCCGCGGTGCGCTCCTCGAATTCCCGACGTTTGATTTCGAGATTCTGGAATCCCTTATCGGTCATCGTGACGTGTACACGACGACGGTCGGTCTTTGAGTGCTCGCGCTCGACCCAGCCCTTGGCTTCGAGAGTGCGTAAGATATTGGCGATGCGGGCACTCGAGACCCAGGCGCAATTTGCGAGTTCGCTCGGCGTGAGCGAACCGCCAGCGAGCATGAGGGCGCGCATGACAGCCATCTCGCCGCCGAGAGCTTTGTCCGCAGAGCGTGAAATGCGATGATGCATGCTGCCAAACTCAGTTAAGAGCTGACGCCCAAGCTCATGGAAATCGGTATCTTCCACCGAAAACCCCTAACACTAGAAACTATTTTCGGTGAAAGATGATACCCGCATATTCGGGCCTCATTCAGTGGGCAATATAAAGAGCGCATAAAGAGTTAAAAAATTCAATTGCTGAAGCGTTTCAAAGAACTATTATGCCCGCGGTTAGGCGAGGGGTTGTCACCACCATGACGACTGGGACTCATTTATCGCCACGTGCGATGCTCCAACTTCCCGCAAGGAGACACCTTATATAAAGGGGGATGGAGTCATGGCATTTGACTTCACGGGCAAGACCGCGATTGTCACGGGTGGCACTCAGGGCATTGGCCTCGAGATCGCCAAGGGCATCGTCGCGGGCGGCGGACACGTCGCGCTCATCGCAAGGAACGCTGCCAAGGGCGAGGCCGCTGTGGCCGAGCTTGGCGAGGGCAACAAGTTCTATCAGCTCGATGTTGCCGATGCGCCTAAGGCGCGTGAGACCGTCGAGCAGATTTTTACGGACCTGCCGCAAACCAACATCCTGATCAACTGCGCTGGCGTCATCAGCACCAAGAAGTTCGACGAGATCGATGACACCGAGTGGCGTCGCACCATCGACATCAACCTCAACGGCACCTTTACCATGATGAACGCCGTGTACCCGCACTTTAAGGCGGCCCATGCCGGCACTATCGTCAACGTGAGCTCTGTTGCTGGCAAGATCGGCGGCGGCCTGCTCGGCACCGCTGCCTACGCCAGCTCCAAAGCCGGTGTTAACGGTCTAACCAAGGCAGTCGCCAAGGAAGGCGGCAAGTTTGGCGTCCGCTGCAACGCCGTGTGCCCGTCGCTCACCCTTACCGATATGACCTCGATTCTCTCTGACGAGAACTCTCAGCGCATCATCAACGGTATTCCTCTGGGCCGCGCCGCCCAGGCCAGCGAGCCTGCGCAGATGGTGCTCTTCTTCGCTTCCGACCTCGCTAGCTTCGTGAACGGCGAGATCGGTGACTGCGACGGTGGCATCGTTCTGGACGGGTAATACCCCGCGACGTTAATTCGGCGACGGCTCCTGCGACTCGGGACCGTCGCCTTCTTTCTGACAAAGGCGCGTGCGGCTACGATTCGCATGCATCCAAAGGAGATATATATGAGTGAATCGACTGCGGTGGAGGCGCCGGCGGCAAAGGAGCCGTTCTTTAAGATGTCCTCCATCCCGGGTGCCAATATTTTGGTGCCGCTTTTGTTGGGCTGCCTGCTCAACACGCTGTTCCCCGATCTGTTCAAAACGCTCGGCAGCTTTACGCTCGGCATGACCCAGCAGGGCGCAGGCCCGCTTGTTGGCGCTTTTTTGCTCATCGTCGGTACGACGATTTCGTTTAAGAGCGCTCCTGCCGCCGCTGCCCGCGGCGCCATCATCATCGCCGTCAAGCAGATCGTGGTCGTTGCCGTGTCGCTGCTCATCCTTTATGTATTCAACGACAACCTGTTTGGCATCTCTGCCATGGTGATGCTGGCCGCTTGCACCGGCGCCAACAACGCTATGTACGCTGGTCTGATGGGCACCATGGGCAATGAGGCCGAGCGTGGCGCCGTCGCCATCACCACGCTGGTTGTCGGCCCTCCGGTCACGATGATCGTGCTCGGCGCTGCCGGTCAGGCTCCGATCGGTTGGTCGCTCGTGGGCGCCATCCTGCCGATCGTCGTCGGCATTATTCTGGGTAACCTCTTCCCGAGCTTTAAGAAGATGATGGCACCGGCACTTTCCGCCATCATCGTGCTCGTCTTCTTTGCCATGGGCTCGACCATGACCTTTGGCCAGCTTATCAACGGTGGTCTTCCCGGCATCCTGCTCGGCGTGATCTGCTCGGTAGTCTTTGCAATTCCCGTCATCGCGGTCGATAAGCTCACGGGCGGTACGGGTGTCGCAGGTGCGGCCATTTCGAGCTGCGCCGGAGCCAATGTGGCCACGCCTGCTGCCATGGCAAGCGTCAACGAGGCCATGTACGGCGGCGCGGTGCTCGCGACGGCTACGGCGCAGGTCGCAGCATGTGCTATCGTGACGGCCATTTTGACCCCGCTGGTCACCAGCTGGTGCTACAAGCATTTTGAGGGCCAGGGCCACAGCAAGGCAACGACCGACAAAGCCGCCGCAGCCGCCTAATGCCAAGCGGCAATCAAAGCTAAATAACTAGCCATGCCACAGGGCGGCCCCGGGGGAAATCCCGTGGCCGCCCTGTAGTTTCTGTGGGGTCTCTGGGGCACTTTACTCTGCTAAAGCTGGCATAACAGCTAGAGTGAAGGACGTATAAAGGCAAGGGGAAATATCAAGCGAATCGGTGAACGGTAGCTGATGGTGGGAGCGTTTCCTGCGGATTTGTTAAAAACGCCCTAATGGTATAAAAAAAGAAACATATAACAGCCCTGATGAAGGGGGTGGCTATGTTATCCTTCTCAAACGGGTGAAATCTTGGGTTTTGGGTTGCAGTTCCAAGGTGGACAAACGTTTTTCCCTGTACCAATGTGTGGTGAAGAACGGAAGAAGCCGGTAGTGCAAGCCGATAATTCAAGAATTCAATAAGCAGCGGTGTGAGAGAGCGCCGCATTACACGTAACTAGGAGCGTGGTTACACAATGCAGGAGGCATGGGAAGGCTTCAAGGAAGGCATCTGGACGGGAGAGGTTGACGTCCGAGACTTCATCCAGAAGAACTACACCCCTTACGAGGGCGACGAGTCGTTCCTCGCCGGCCCGACCGAGCGTACCAAGGAGCTGTGGGGCGAGGTTCTCGACCTGCTGCTCAAGGAGCGCGAGCAGGGCGGCGTCCTCGATATGGACACCAAGACCGTCACGGGTATCGTGAGCCACCCCGCTGGCTACATCGATAACGCCCATCGCGACAAGGAGACCATCGTCGGCCTCCAGACCGACAAGCCGCTCAAGCGCGCGCTGCACGTCAACGGCGGTATCCGCATCGCTTGCCAGGCTGCCAGCCAGCACGGCTACAAGATCGACGAGAACGTTGTCGAGCGCTACACCTTCGAGCGCAAGACTCACAACGCCGGCGTCTTCGATGTCTACACCCCCGAGATGCGCGCCTGCCGCTCGGCCCACATCATCACCGGTCTGCCCGATGGCTATGGCCGCGGCCGCATCATCGGCGACTACCGTCGTGTCGCCCTGTACGGTGTCGACTACCTGATCAAGGACAAGGAGGCCCAGAAGGCTTCCACCCCGACGGTCATGACCGCCGACAACATCCGCGATCGTGAGGAGCTGCAGGAGCAGATCCGCGCCCTCGGCGAGCTCAAGATGATGGCCGAGACCTATGGTTTCGACATTTCCAACCCTGCTACCAACACGCAGGAGGCCATCCAGTGGATGTACTTCGCCTACCTCGCTTCCGTCAAGGAGCAGAACGGCGCCGCTATGTCCATCGGCCGTACCTCCACGTTCATCGACATCTACGCTGAGCGCGACCTTGCCAACGGTACCTTCACCGAGGAGCAGATCCAGGAGTTCGTGGATCACTTCATCATGAAGCTCCGCATGGTCAAGTTTGCCCGTACCCCCGAGTACCAGGCCCTGTTTACCGGCGATCCGCAGTGGGTCACCGAGTCCATCGGCGGCATGGGTGTTGACGGCCGTACGCTCGTTACCAAGATGAGCTACCGCTACCTGCACACGCTCGAGAACATGGGCACCAGCCCCGAGCCCAACATGACCGTTCTGTGGTCGACCCGTCTGCCCGAGAACTTCAAGAAGTTCTGCGCCAAGACTTCTGTCGCCAGCTCCTCGATTCAGTACGAGAACGACGACCTCATGCGCGTCTACCACGGCGACGACTACGGCATTGCCTGCTGCGTGTCCTCCATGCGCATCGGCAAGGAGATGCAGTTCTTCGGCGCCCGCGCCAACCTGGCCAAGTGCCTGCTGTACGCACTCAACGGCGGTGTTGACGAGGTCTCCAAGAAGCAGGTCGGCCCCAAGTATCGCGCCGTCGAGGGCGATACGCTCGATTACGACGACGTTGTGGCCAAGTACAACGACATGATGAAGTGGCTCGCTGGCGTGTACGTCAACTCGCTGAACATCATCCACTACATGCACGACAAGTATTGCTACGAGCGCATCCAGATGGCTCTGCACGACAAGCACGTGCACCGCTGGTTCGCTACGGGCATTGCTGGCCTTTCCGTCGTGGCTGACTCCCTGTCCGCCATCAAGTACGCCAAGGTCCACCCCGTCCGCGACGAGAACGGCATCATTGTCGACTTCGAGACCGAGGGCGAGTTCCCCAAGTACGGTAACGACGACGACCGCGTCGACCAGATCGCTCACGACGTTGTGCACCAGTTCATGGAGTACATCCGCATGAACGACACCTACCGCAACTCCGTGCCCACGACCTCGGTTCTGACCATCACCTCCAACGTCGTGTACGGCAAGAAGACCGGTTCTACGCCTGATGGCCGCAAGGCTGGCCAGCCCTTCGCCCCGGGTGCTAACCCCATGCACAAGCGCGATAGCCACGGCGCCATCGCTTCGCTGTCTTCGGTTTCCAAGCTCCCGTTCCGCGATGCTCAGGACGGCATCTCCAACACCTTCTCCATCATCCCGGGTGCGCTCGGCAAGGAGGACCAGGTGTTCTTTGGCGATATCGACCTTGATCAGCTGGGCGAGTAACTATTGTTAGTGCTATACTAACAATAACGATTACTGATTGTTGCGCCGGTTTCGGCCGGCGCCTATCGATCGAAGGAGACACATTATGAAGGTTTCTGAAGTTTCCGAGACTCAGGCCGATAACCTGGTCCACATGCTCGACGCTTACGCCGAGAAGGGTGGCCACCACCTGAACATCAACGTCTTCAACCGTGAGACGCTGCTCGACGCTCAGGCTCACCCCGAGAAGTACCCGCAGCTGACCATTCGCGTTTCCGGCTACGCCGTGAACTTCCACACGCTCACCAAGGAGCAGCAGGACGAGGTCATTTCGCGTACCTTCCACAACAAGTTCTAAAGGGATTTAACTCCCGCAGGACCGCCGGGCCGCTTTGGGCTACTTTCCAAAACGTCCTCGGACATGCAAAGGGCTCCGCTGCGCGCTTCGCGCGGCGGAGCCCTTTGCGTCCTGCGGAATGTTTTGGAAAGTAGCCCAAAGCGGCCCGGCGGGGGTCCTGTGTAGTCACCCTTTAGGCGGAACTCTCCTGAGAGGTTGGGCGCATGGGATACTTTCTTGGTGGCTACCGCTTATCGCGTATAGCTACCGTTTGCGGAGTAAGTAACACTCATTACTAAACCGTGTAGAATCTCAGGCAAGCACGGAGTATTTCAGGGAGACGCTGTCCTTTGTTGTGACGAAGGGCGGCGTCTCTCTGGTGCTTGGGAGTCGTTGTTCAATTGGGCGACGGGCGTGCGCGCGTAATAAATAACCAACGTCGA
Source organism: uncultured Collinsella sp. (assembly GCA_900540855.1). Taxonomy (GTDB): domain Bacteria; phylum Actinomycetota; class Coriobacteriia; order Coriobacteriales; family Coriobacteriaceae; genus Collinsella. The sequence goes on along the minus strand of UQHK01000031.1, from coordinate 5,185 downwards.
GATGGGTTGTGATGATAATGGGCAAGTACGTAATCGTGGTTGAGTCTGGTTCGGATGTGACGCCGGAGCTCTGCGAGCGCTATGGCATCGTGCGCGTGCCCATGCATGTCACGATTGGTGACGAGACCGTCGAAGACGGATCGATCGACCCGCTTGAGATTTACTCGCGCTGCAACGAGTTTGGTGTGATGCCCAAGACCAGCGGTTGCTCGCCGGCGGATTTTGCGCATGTGTACGACCGCATCCACGCCGAGCGGCCCGATGCGACCATTTTGCATCTTGCGTATTCCGAGGTTACGACCTGCTCGCATCAGTCGTCGAAGATTGCGGCAAAGGGCCGCGATTACGTCTTCTCCATGGATACGCGCTTTGTGTCGGTGGGCCAGTCGCTTGTCGCCGTTGAGACCGCCAAGTATATCGAAGCCCATCCGGATGCCACCGTCGACGAGATTTTCGCCTTTACCAATTCGGTGATGGACCGCGTGCTGCTGGGCTTTGTTCCTACGGACCTTGCCTTCCTTAAGGCGGGTGGTCGCTTGTCCAACGTCGCGTTTCTTGGCGCCCATCTGCTCAAGATTAAGCCCTGCATTGAGGTAACGGGTGGCAAATTCGTGGCGACCAAGAAGCTCCGCGGCTCTATGCTCAAGTGCGCCCGTGCCTTTATTGACCACATGGTTGCGAAGGGCGATATTGATTACTCGCACATTGGTTTGGCGTATTCAGTGGGCCTTTCCGAGGAGCTGCGCGACGATATGGAAGTCTATGCGCACGACCTGGGCTTTAAGGACGTTACCTGGACTCAGGTCGGCGGCGTCATCTCGAGCCACTGCGGCCCGACCGCCTTTGGCGCGGTGCTTACGCTTAAGGCGTAGGGCCTGGCGTCTATCGATTTCTATTGCTTCGGCGGCGAGCGGGTTGTGACAACCTTCCCGCCGCTTTTGCGTGGAGTCAAATAGGACGATCAAATTGACCGCTAAACCGTTTCGCCATCAGGCGTATGGGCTAGAATGGCTCTGGCATTTTAATTGACAAAAACCAAAGAGAGGCAAGGTTGCGGGAATGGCTGAGATGACGCTTGAGGGTGTGGATGCTCATCCCGAGGACTCTGCGTATGCCCTGGGTCGCGTGCATTCGATCGAGACGATGGGAACGGTCGACGGTCCCGGCATCCGCTTTGTAGTGTTTGTTCAGGGTTGCCCCATGCGTTGTGCGTATTGTCACAATCCCGATACCTGGTCTGTTAACGGCGGCACGATGGTGACCGTCGAGCATCTCATGGACGAGTTCCAGAGCAACCATGAGTTCTACCGTAGCGGCGGCATTACCGTTTCGGGCGGCGAACCGCTCCTGCAGCCCGAGTTTTTGGCCGACCTGTTCCGTGCAATGCACAACAACCCCGATGGCCGCGTACACACCTGCCTAGACAGCTGTGGCTATGCATTTGATCCCAAGCATCCGGAGAAGTTCGATGCTGTTCTCAACGAGACCGATATGGTGCTGCTCGACATCAAGCATGCCGATCCGGTTGAGCATAAAAAGCTGACCGGTTGCGATCCTGCGCGCATCCTGGCGTTTGGCGATGAGCTTGCCCGTCGCAAGATTAAGGTTGTTATTCGCCACGTGGTGGTGCCGGGTATCACCGATACGGCGGAGGAATGCGAGAAGCTCGGTCGCCTGATCGCTCCATGGCACAACGTGGTGGGCCTGGAAATGCTGCCGTATCACACGATGGGTGTCGTCAAGTACGAGCAGCTGGGTATTCCCTATAAGCTCGAGGGCGTGCCCCAGATGGATACCGCGCGCATGCCCGAGCTGCGCAACGCCGTCATGGCCGGCATGAAAAAGCGCCGTGCGGAGCTCAGGTCGGCCATTGGCTAACAAGCCCGTCCCAAATTGACTACCCTTTAAGATGTGCAACAAGGTGGGTTGGGTCAGCGAGGATGGTTACTATTCGACATGCGATGCGGGCCTTATCGACATCGATGGCCGTACCTATGTCATGAGCGCCATGACATCGATGCCGTGGAGCGACCGCTCGAGCGAGGTTACGGCCGCGATTGCAAAGGCTCTGTTTGATACGCGAGCTGCACTGGCTTAGCGTGTTCGTTTGGCGAGGTCAAACAAAATGCTGGTACCATACCGTGGTTGAGAATTTCGTATAGGTTTGGGGAATGGTATGGCTACCATCGCGATTATCGGTGCGCTCGAAAAAGAGATCATGCAGATTAAGGAAGAGCTGAGCGACGTTTGCGAGGCGCGGGAGGCAGGCTTGACCGTTGTGAGCGGTGAGCTCGACGGTCTGACAGTTGTCGCCACAACGGCGGGCATGGGCACGGTGAACGCCGCCGCTGCAACACAGCACCTCATTAGCAAGTATGCTCCGCAGGCTGTTGTGTTTTCGGGCATTGCGGGCGGTTTGAACCCCAAGCTCCATATCGACGACGTGGTCATTGGCAAACGCCTACGCTATCTGGATACCGATACCGCGCTTATCGCCGAGTCCGCACCGGGGCTCGAGGAGTTTGGCTCGACACCCGCGCTGGTCGATATTGCCGTCGACGTGCTTGCTGAGCGTGGGTTTGTTGATGCTTCGACAAATGCAGCCGCTTCGAACGAGGGAGCCAAACAATTCCTGGTCGGCACGATTGCCACGGGTAACCGCTTTGTGACGGGCACCGCCATGCGCAACGACGCTATCGAGGCGACGCATGCCGATTGTGTCGGCATGGAGGGCGCGGCAATTGCCCATGTCGCAACCAAAAATGGTGTCGATTGCCTGGTGTTGCGCGCTATCAGCGATAATTGTGACGAGGCGTACGATGCAATTTGCGACCGAGAGTTCGATTTGTTTGAGTACGCGCGTGTCGCAAGTGACATCACGCTTGATATCGTCCGCCGCATTGCCGCCGCGCAATAGCACGCCCGTTATGTAAGAACCTACGACCAAGGAGTATCCATGGCCGATTCCATTAACTATCAGCTTGCCAAGTTCGTCGCCAGCTACGGCAAGGTTTCGCAGATTCCCGAGTCCACCTGTCCCGAGGTGAGCTTTGTGGGCCGCTCCAATGTGGGCAAGTCCTCGATTATGAACAAGCTCTTTGGCCGCAAGAACTTGGTCAAGGTTTCGAGTACGCCGGGTAAGACGAGCAACATCAACTTCTTCGAGGCCGACGACGTGCACTTTGTCGACCTGCCGGGTTACGGTTTCGCCCGCCGTTCCAAGGCCGAGCGCGACCGTTGGGCCGAGCTCATCGGCGACTTCTTCGACTCCGAGCGCAGCTTTAACCTGGTTGTGTCGCTGGTGGACATTCGCCACGACCCCAGCAAGCTCGATCACGATATGATCGACTACCTGCAGGGCAACGAGTTCAACTTTATCGTCTGCCTCACCAAGGCTGACAAGCTCAGCCGCACCCAGCAGGCCCGTCAGGCGGCAGCTATCAAAAAGCAGCTCAACGTCCCGGCCGAAAACGTAATCATTACAAGCTCCCAAACCGGCACCGGCATCGACGAACTAAAAAAGCGCATCGCCGAGGCCTGCCTCTAATCGGGCTGCAGCCCCTCAAAAGCTCTCATTTATATCACCTCAGTGATAGTTATTGGTAAACTATCACTGAGGTGATATTTTTTTAGGAGGTCGATATGGAGCTTTGGCACGGGTCGGAGGTTGTTGTCGAGCATCCATCGTTGGATAAATGCAGGCAATTCAATGACTATGGGCGCGGGTTTTATTGCACACCGCATGAGGAAATGGCAATGGAGTGGGCATGTCGGACCGAGTCTGATGGCATTGCCAATCGATATGAGCTTGATTTAGATGGCCTTGCGATTTTGGATTTGGAATCAGGTGAGTTCTCGATTCTCAATTGGCTTGCAATTCTGGCGAATAACAGAGAGTTCAATGTTTCAACGCCAGTAGCACGCGAGGGGCTTCGTTATCTGCTGGATAACTGCCTGATTGATATTTCTCCCTATGACGTTATTCGAGGCTATCGCGCTGACGATTCCTACTTTTCGTTTGCAAGACAGTTTGTCAACGGCATGATCTCGCTCAGGCAATTGCAGCGCATTATGTTTTTGGGGGATTTGGGCATTCAATATGCGCTCATGAGTGAGCGTGCGTTCTCGGCGATTAAGTTCCGCGATTGGAAGCAGGCCTCGGGAGCTGAGTTTTATCCCAAACGATTTGAGCGAGAACAGAACGCTCGACGAAAGTACCTGGATATGGTAAACGGATTTGACTCTGATGGTGTCGACATTAGGGATTTGATGGCAGGGAGGGTTGATTTAAATGATCCAAGAGTTAACGGATCGTGGGCCGAGTAGGACATACCCCGTCTACTACCTTGAGGATGCAATGAACAACCTCGGCGACTGCTTTGACTATGCCGTTAACGATTATGGGGCAGAAGGATCGGAAGTTGCTGAACTCTTTTGCCTGAGCGGCGTAGCCCGCGAGTTCGAACGCGGCAACGCATGGGTAGTGTCGGGAAAATCGGGCGTTGAGCTGTTTGCGCTCATTGCCGAAAGGTTCGGCTATCAATCAAGGCCGATGCCAAATCGAACCTACCGATTCGAAAAGACACCGGAATATTGGACAGGCTGGATATTGGCATACCTTCAGTGGCGCCTAGGAGAGTCTTTCGAAGATTTGCTGCATGTCGTTCCATTCGATGTGCTACGCAGTCTGTACTACCCCTGGCACGAAGCCTCGGAGGAACGCGTGGCTCGCCTCGTCTGCGATATGGCGAAAAAAGCGTCCAGGCAAACCAAACTTGCGTTAGCAAGAAAGAGGCTCAAGAAAACCCAACAGGACCTGGCATACGAATCGGGTGTGTCACTCCGCTCAATCCAAATGTACGAGCAGCGCCAGAGAAACATCAATGAAGCTTCGGTTACAAGCGTAAGAGCCATAGCAAAAGCCCTCCACTGCAACATCGAAGACCTCCTAGAACCAGTCTTCGAATACAAAGAAACCAGCGCCGCGTAAAGCGGGTATTGAACAACGATTGCGCAGATGAAAACCTGCCAAAGCGCATTTCATACAGCAAAGTTAGATGGTTGATAGGGCATGTGGGTCTTGTAGGTATTCACAAGTTCGCTTATGTATAAAAATGCCCCGATAAGCAATGAACTGCGTCCCAAATCTTGGACGCCCTAAATAGCGACTAGGCCGCGAGGGCCT
>UQHK01000030.1 GCA_900540855.1 uncultured Collinsella sp. | reverse complement strand
GGGGGCTCCTGTCGTTTCCGTGCCCCTGGATTGGGTCATAGTGTCTGTCCGTCCTTTGCTTGCGGCGTTGCTTTGGTTCTGGCATTTGACCTAGTCGCTGGGGACGTTCTTGAATGACTAGCCGTTTAAGAACGTCCCCAGCGACTAGGTCAAAAGGCTCCGAGCGCGGCGTGCTCATGCCCGTCGTGGTGCGCCCGAAGGGGGGGACGGCTGCTACGAGCTCGATCATTTGCGAGGAGAAGACGAACCAGTCGTTGCAGATCCAATATGGATCTCGCCGACCTCGGCAAGCTGCTCGATGAGTGGAAGCCCTGTCGGGTCGTCTATTTCAACACCACCCAGAATGATGGTGTCATCGCGCAGGTCGATCTGCGTGTTGAACACAGCGAGGTTAAAGCCGGAGGCCACAAATCCGATAGCAGCCAGGACGAGCCCCGTGGCAACAAGCCCACCCGCTACGGCAAGGTAAATCTTTTTTACGCTGGACATGTTTGCACTCCTTCCTATGCCGTGAGCGGCGCCGCTTCAGCGCCCATGCGGCTCTTATTGCCTCGATCTTTCCAGAAGGGCGAAACGGCTTTCTTCGCCCAAAGGGCAGAGAGGCGCGCGATCTGCTTGGACGCCGTCCAGGCGTCGGCTCCCGTGAGGAGCGCCACACCGATGGAAGCGAATCCCATTCCCATCGAGGCCAAAACGTACGGAACATGCCCGATAATGATGCCGTCCACGGCGAACAGGAGCCCTACCAGGCCCGCGCCCCCGAATGCCGCGGCCACGATCCACACGCAGAGCGCAAGAACCCAAATACAGATGTAGACTGCAGCGGCAACGGCGACGAACGCGAGCAGCAGCGGAATCCATACCGGAGAGCCCACGATGGCGAGCGCCCATAGAAGTGCCGTGCTCTTGCGCTTGGTCCTCGCGATCGCGCGCGGCACGGCGGGCAGTTCGTCGAGCGTTGCCTCGGCGACCTCACCGAGCGTGCCCATGGCGGCCACAGCCTCGGCCTCCGTCATGCCGTCCTCCATACGGTCGGCGATGGCCTCCGCGTAGAACTCCTGCGTTTCCTTTACCTGATCTGCCGGCAGACAGGCCAGAAGCTCGCCCAGCCGGTTCAAGAACTCATCGCGCGTCATGGTGCGCTCCCTTCACGTAACGGTAGATTTCCTGCACGGATGGCCATTCGGCGAGGAACTCGGCGATACGCTCATGCCCGGTGTCCGTGATGCGGTAGTACCTTCGCAGCCGCCCGTTGTGCTCGGCGGAGCGCGCCGTGATGCACCCTGCCTTCTCCAGGCGCTTGAGCAACGGATAGAGCGTGGACTCCGTGAGCCCCATGCTCGCGGGCACGTCCTTCACGATCTGATAGCCGTAGGATTCCTCGCCCGAGACGGCCGCGAGCACGCAGGCCTCGAGGAAGCCGCGCTTCATCTGTGCCTCCATCCGCACACCTCCTTTCGTAGTATACTGTGTAACACCTACTATATGACACATAGTATATGATGTCAACAGTTGTCGTATAGGGAGTCCGGTCTGTCTGTCCCCTGCGGGTACTCATTGGGGACGTACTTAAATGAGTACCCATCGCTCAAGGTGGCACCTGGGGACGTTCCTAAGGTGGCACCTGGGGACGTTCCTTATGTGCCGGCACTTTGGGACACTCCTTGTCAAGGTTTTGTTCCATCGTGCGGGTTGCTATTTAACGTGCGACAATGCCGTGTGGAAATCGAAATGTCTCCTGGGGGCTATCTATGCTGTACGAGTTTTGTGCCGAGAACTTTGAGCGTGTGCCGGCGGCTATCGATGCCGGTGCTAAGCGCATCGAGTTGTGCGACAACCTTGCCGTCGGTGGTACCACGCCCTCGGCCGGCGTTATCAGCACTACGGTCAGCTATGCTCACGAGCATGACGCGCGAGTGATGTGCATGATTCGCCCGCGTGGCGGTGACTTTCACTACAACCAGGACGAGCTGCGCATGATGGAGATGGACTTGGGTCTTGCCGTGAGCGCCGGCGTTGACGGCCTGGTCTTTGGCTGCTGCAAGCCCTGTGCCGGCGGCTGGGCGCTCGACGAGCTCACCCTCGGCGCCCTCGTGATGGCTACGGGCTGCGCGACCGAGGAGTGCAAGCGCGGGGCCATCGATATCACCTTCCACATGGCCTTTGACCAGCTCTCGCCCGAGGCTCAGCTGGACGCCATTGACACACTCGCCGACTGCGGCATCACGCGCATCCTGACGCATGGTGGTGCTGCCGGAACGCCGATCGAGGACAACCTGGAGCACCTGTCGCGTCTTGTCGAGTATGCGGGCGACCGCCTGACCATCCTTCCCGGCGGCGGCATTTCTACGGCCAACCGCGATACCGTGGCGGCGGCATTGAGCGTCTCCGAGCTCCATGGCACCAAGATCGTGCCGCTGGAGGCGTAACCCGTGGCGCTGGTATTTGACGTTCAACAGGCGAACGGTAAGCCCGACGACAACCGGCGCCCTGGCACCGCGTGTCCCTTTTGCGATACCGAGGAACTTGCCGATATCATCCGGCGCGATGGTGACTGCATCTGGCTCGAGAATAAGTTCAAGACCCTGCGCGCCACCCGTCAAACCGTGCTGATCGAGTCGGCCGATCACGATGCCGACCTGGTGATCTATGAGCCGGATGAACTCCACCATGTGATACGGTTTGCCCTGGGTTGCTGGCAGCAGATGATCGATTCACAGCAGTATCGCAGCGTTCTCATGTACAAGAACAAGGGTCCGCTCTCGGGCGGTAGTCTCGTTCATCCGCACATGCAGATTGTGGGTTTGGAGCAGGAAGACGGCTACACTTCGCTGACTTCTGCCAATTTCGAAGGCATCAATGTCTGGCAACAGGGGAGAATCTCGGTCAATATCTCAACCGAACCGATCATGGGGTTCTTTGAGATCAACGTTTCAGCCCCGCAGGGAATCGCCGCCAGCGATGACGCACGAGACCAAGCCGAGGCGGATCTCTTTGCCGATGCGATCCAGGTAGCTCTGCGCTATATCCTAAACGGGCACCACGGTGGTCGCGCAGAGTCGTACAACTTGTTCTTCTATCACCTGGGCGGTCGGACCATTGCCAAGGCGCTGCCGCGTTGGGTGGTTTCGCCCTACTTTGTCGGCTATCGTTTGGCCCAAGTCAATGCCGAGACGACGCTCGATATCGATGCTGAGCGTCTGCGTGCGCATCTGGAAACGCTCGTATAGCAAGACTAACACCCACGTAATGCGGACAGCCTAGCGCGCCATGGCGTCGCGGCCAGCCTCGACCCGCTTGCGCTGGGCGGCGCGCTCCTCGCCGGTCAGGCGCTCAAAGAGGTGTCCGATAATTGAGGCCAACACCTGCTGAAACAGCGTGCCGCACATGACGGGGAATACCACTTCGCCGGGAAAATACTGCGTGGCGATGACGGCACCCGAAGAGATGTTGCGCATGCCGCAGGTAAAGCACATGGTGGTCGTCTCGCTATACGGCAGGTGCAGGGCACGGGCGATCAGGACGCCGGTGATAAAGCCGCTGATGGCGAACACCAGAATAAAGAGGGCGACTTCCAAGCGCACCGCGTTCATGTGCAGCACGTACTCGCTCATGGCAGTGGAGTTGGATGCGATGACGCCCATCATCATGAACTTGCAGGCGGGCGAGAGCGCGGGAGAGAGTTTCTCGTGGCCCCAGCCGCGCGTGAGTTCATTGATGACAATACCGAGCACAGCGGGGATGGCGATCATAAAGGCCATGTTCTGCATCATGCTCGGCACGTCGATCGAGACGGTGGCGCCCAGCAGGAGCTTGAGCGTAAGCGGAATCGTCACAGGTGAGATGACCGAGGACGTCAGGATGATGGTGAGCGCGAGCGGGCCGTTGCCGCCGAACATGCTAATCCACATAAAGGCGGTGACTGCCACGGGTACGCTGTATTCGAGCACGATGCCGCAGACAAGGTTTGGGTTGGAACCAAAGAGCAGTGAGCCCATGGCATACGCCGCAATGGGGATGATCACAGCCGAGACAAATAACGCCAAAATCAGATGCAGGGGACGGCGGAATACCTCAGCCACCTGGTGAAAGGTGTTGCTGAGCGCACCTTGAAACGTCATAAAAGCAAACAAGGTGGGAACGATGGGTTTGAGCACGCCAATCTGCTGGGGAAAGAGCACGCCGAGCGTCACGCAAATCGGAACGATGACCTGCATGTGCCCCGCAAGAAACTTGCCCAGTCCAACCCATTGCTTCATATGCTCTTGTGACTCCCTTTGCTCGTGAATCCGTTTTGAATGGATATGCTAGACGCTCGCATGCGTCCGTGCGTCAGAAACGCTCGATTATTTCGAGGCTATTACCGCCCTCGTTTATCGAAACCGCGGCGTGCTGGACGTTGTGCGTCCGCGCTGCACGGTATAATAAATCCGTTCAACAGATCTGCCTGCCGAAGCGGGTATACACAGAGGACTCATCGCTATGAACCGTGAGAGGTATCGCGGCGACCTGCCCCTATCGGGGGTGGGCGCCTATGTCATCGCTTAAGACGACGCATCGCTGGGCAGTCGCTCGGCAAAACCCCGAGCTCGAAAAGGAGCTTTCGGCTGGCCTGGGCATACCCGGGCTGGTGGCGCGCATTATGGTTGCGCACGGCATAACATCCATCGAGGAAGGCCAGCTGTTTTTGACGCCTTCGCTCGATCGCGACTGGGCCGACCCACTCATTATTCCGGGCATGGCGGTCGTTGCCGACCGCGTCGAGCGCGCTATTCGCAACCACGAGCACATCGCGGTCTTTGGCGATTTTGACGTCGACGGCATTACGTCGACTTGTCTGTTGACCGAGGCGCTACGTTCGTTTGGCGCCAACGTCACGCCGTTTATTCCGCATCGCTTTGACGAGGGCTACGGCCTGTCGCGTGCGGCGCTCGACCGCGTCAACGAGCTCGCCCAACCCAACCTGATCGTGACCGTCGATAACGGCATTGCCGCCAAGGAGGAGGTCTCCTATCTGGAGAGCCTGGGGATCGATTTGGTGGTCACGGACCATCACGAGCCGTCCGACCAGGTGCCGCAGGGCGTGCCCCTGACCGACCCCAAGCTCGAGGACGAGGGTCCCTCGCGCGAGCTTGCCGGTGCCGGTGTGGCGCTCAAGCTGGTGCAGGTCCTGGGCGAGCGTTTGGGCAAGCCGTCGTATTGGCGTTCGCTGATCGAGGTCGCGGCGCTGGGCACCGTGTCCGACATGATGCCGCTCACGCCCGAGAATCGCGCACTGGTCGCCGAGGGTATCCAGCAGATGCGCGTGACGGCCCGTCCCGGCTATATCGCGCTTGCCGCACTTGCCAAGGCCGACCTTTCTACCATTACGGCCGACGGCCTGTCGTTTTCGCTCATCCCTCGTCTGAATGCTGCCGGCCGCATGGCTGATCCCAAGCTGGCGCTCGACCTGCTGCTTGCCCGTGATCCTATCGAAGCAAGTGCACTGGCAGCCGAGCTCGAGGAAATCAATCGCCAACGCCGTGAGATCGAGGCGGAGCTCACGCGCGATGCCATGGCGAAGGTCGAGGAGACTTATGACGGCGGGCGCGCAATCGTCGTGGGCGGCGAGGGCTGGCACGAGGGCGTCAAAGGCATCGTGGCGAGCCGCTTGACCAATCGCTATCACGTGCCGGCGCTGCTGTTCTCGATCGAGGACGGTATCGCGCGCGGCTCTGGTCGCTCGGTGGGCAAAGTTAACCTGTTTGACGCCGTCGAGCGTTGTTCCGACCTGCTGATTCGTCGCGGCGGACATGCCGGTGCGGTGGGTGTGACCATCGAGGCATCCAAGCTCGATGAGTTCCGCCGCCGCCTTTCCGCCGTGCTATCGGAGCTTTCCGCCGAGGACTTTGAAGACACCGACGAGGTCGCCGCCACCGTCGACCTTTCCGAGCTGAATATCGAGACCATCGAGCAGATCTCCCGTCTTGAGCCGTTTGGCCAGGGCAACAAGGTGCCGCTGCTGGCTGCCGAGGGCGTGACGATGTGCGACCGCGCCGTGGTGGGCAAAACCGGCGAGCACATGCGCTTTGTGGCGACCGATGGCGCCGCGAGTGTGCCGGCCATTATGTTCCGCGTGCCGCAAATCGATAAGCTCATCAACTGCGATAGCGCTGTCGACTTGGTGTTCGAGGCCGTTGCCGAGCATTGGCAGGGGCGTGTGAAGCCCAAGCTCATGATCAAGGATGTTCTGGTTCGCGATACCACGCTGCCCAGCGTCGATGATCCGGCATGCGAGCTTCGTCGTGGCGTGCAGCCGGCGGATTCCGGCCTGCGCCTGGAGTCGCGTAAACGCGAGACGCTCGCCCAGCTTTCCTATACCGAGCTCACGCGCTCGCTTATCCATAGCTTTATCGGATCGAACCAGCCGCACCGCGCGCAGGTTGAGGCGCTCGATGCCTTGGCCGACCACCGCAGCGTTTTGGCCGTTATGGGAACGGGCCGCGGCAAGTCTCTCATCTTCCATGTACATGCTGCGCGCGAGGCTGTCCTTCGCGGACGTGCGAGCATCTTTGTCTATCCGCTGCGCGCGCTTGTTGCCGACCAGGCCTATCACCTCTCGTCGACGATGGCAGCGCTTGGCATTGGCGTTGGCGTGCTGACCGGCGAGACCGTGGAGGCCGCACGCGATGATGTGTTCGCCGGCCTAGCTTCGGGCCGCACCGGTATCGTGCTCACGACGCCCGAGTTCCTATCTATCCACCGTGACCGCTTCGCGCGTTCGGGCCGCATCGGCTTTGTCGTTATCGATGAGGCGCACCACGCCGGCCTTGTCAAGGGCGGCGACCGCAGCGCCTATCTCGACATGCCCGATATCCTCAAAGCCCTGGGCGACCCGGTTGTTATGGCTGCGACGGCCACCGCGACGGCTCCGGTCGTGGCCGAGCTTGCCCGCATGCTGCCGATTACTCGCACGGTGGTCGACGAGACGGTGCGCGAGAACCTGCAGCTCGAGGACGACCGCGACCTTGCGAGCCGCGAGAACCGTTTGGTGTCGATCGTGGCGACGGGGGAGAAGACCGTCATTTACGTCAATTCGCGCGACCAGTCCGTGGCGCTCGCCAAGACGTTGCGCAAGCGTGTGCCCGATTGCGCAACCCATATCGCGTTCTATAACGCGGGGCTTGCGCGCTCCGATCGCCGCCGCGTGGAGGAAGCATTCCGAGACGGAAGCCTCAGCTGCATCGTCTCGACCTCTGCCTTTGGCGAGGGTGTCAATCTGCCCGATATCCGCCATGTCGTGCTGTACCACATGCCGTTTGGCGCCATTGAGTTCAACCAGATGAGCGGGCGTGCCGGTCGTGACGGACAGCCCGCCGTGATCCACCTGCTCTATTCGTCGCGCGACGCCCGCATCAACGAGCGCCTGCTCGACTGCTACGCACCCGAGCGCGACGAACTCGTCACACTCTATCGTGCGTTGCAGACCATGTGGCGCTCCAACCGCGGTAAGACCGGGGATGATTCATTCTGCGCAAGCGATATCGACATCGCGCAGATGTGCCTTGCCATCGATGCTCGCACGCCGGTCGACGAGCGCTCGGTGGAAAGTGGCCTGGGAATCTTCGAAGAGCTTGGTTTCTGTCGCGTTTCGGGGTTTGACGACACCCGTCGCATCGCGATGGCCGAAAACCCCGGCCGTGTGCAATTGAGCAGGTCAATTCGCTATTTGGAGGGCTTGCGCTCGCGCATGGAGTTCTCGGCTTTCCGGAGTTGGGCGCTCGATTCGTGCGCTTCTGATATGCTAGCCAAAGTTAACCGCCCGATCGTACCGCGGGCCTAGGGGAAGGGGACCTCGATGGATGCCGCAGCCCGTACCGCCCATGATTCCACCCTCCAGCCGTTCTCGGAGATGGAGCACTATAAGCATGCCGATGAGCTGCCGCCCGAGATTATGGCGGACAGCTACGACAAACTGGAGCGCCTGTGCCTCAAATATATGAATGAGGACGACTTTTCTAAGGTGGAGCAGGCCTATTGCTTTGCTGCCGAGAAGCACTGCAACCAAAAGCGCCGCTCGGGTGAGATGTACATCAACCATCCCGTCGAGGTGGCCATCATTTTGGCCGATCTCAAGATGGACTGCGATGTAGTGTGCGCCGCGCTGCTGCACGATACCGTCGAGGATACCGAGACCTCGCTTGCCGATGTTTCCGGCCTGTTTGGCGATACGGTGGCCGAGCTCGTCGATGGCGTGACCAAGCTCACCAACATCGAAGTCGACAGTATGGACGAGAAACAGGCGCTCACGCTGCGAAAGATGTTCCTCGCCATGTCCAAGGACATCCGCGTCATCATCGTTAAGCTTGCCGACCGTCTGCACAACATGCGCACCCTTGCGGCCCTGCGTGAGGACCGTCGCCTGTTTAAGGCCCGCGAGACCATGGACGTGTATGCGCCCCTGGCCGACCGTCTGGGCATGAGCTCCATTAAATGGGAACTCGAGGATCTGTCCTTCTTCTACCTTGAACCCGACGCCTACCAGCGCATCGCACGCATGGTGGCGGAGTCGCGCGAGGTCCGTGAGCGCTATCTGGCCGAGACCATCAAGACACTCACCGACGAGCTCAACCGCATTGGCCTGGAGGACTTTCAGATCAACGGCCGTTCCAAGCACTATTGGTCCATCTACCAAAAGATGAAGCGCAAGGGCAAGGAATTTTCCGAGATCTACGACCTGGTGGCACTGCGCGTCATCACGCATTCGGTGCGCGATTGCTATTCCACGCTCGGTGCGGTGCATACGCTGTGGCACCCCATGCCCGGGCGCTTTAAAGACTATATCGCCATGCCCAAGGTCAATAACTACCAGTCGCTCCACACGACGGTTATCGGCCCCACGGCTCGTCCGCTCGAGATTCAGATTCGTACCTACGAGATGCACGAGCAGGCCGAGTACGGTATTGCCGCCCACTGGCTCTATAAGAAGTCGGGCGGATCGTCCGCGTCTAAGACCAATGATGCCCAGCGCTTGGACGACCAGATTAACTGGCTCAAACATTCGCTCGATTGGGCTGCGTCTGATGAGATCACCGACGCCAAGGAATACCTGCATTCGCTGAAGGTCGACCTCTTCGATCAGGAGATTTTCGTCTTTACGCCCAAGGGCGAGGTCATGGCGCTTCGTGCCGGCTCCACGCCGCTCGACTTTGCCTACGCCGTTCACACCGAGGTGGGAAACCACTGCGTCGGCGCTAAGATCAACGGTGCGGTGGCCCCGCTCACGCACGAGATCAAGACGGGCGACCGTGTCGAGATTCTGACCAACAAGAGTTCCAAGCCGTCGCGTGATTGGCTCAAGATCGTTAAGACACCTTCCGCCAAGTCAAAGATCCGTCGTTACTTCGCCGCCGCGACCAAGGACGACGACGCTGCCGCCGGCCGCGATATACTGGCTAAGGACCTGCGCAAGCGCGGATATGGCATCTCTACGCCACGATCCACGCGTGCGCTCAACGCCGTGGCGGAGCAGTTTAACTATAAGCAGCTCGAGGACCTGTTTGCCGCCGTTGGTGCGGGCAAAGTCGCCCCACGTGCCGTTGGCAATAAGGTCGAGCAAATCTTGGACCCCAAACCCGAGGAACAGCTCACCAAGGCCGAGGCTATCGCCGAGGTCGTCAAGCAGCCTGCCCGCGGCTCCAACCGCAAGCCGCAAAAGCGCGGCAAGAGCGCCAGCAACGGCATTATCGTCAAGGGCGAGAGCAACAGCGGCCTGCTGGTCCGTCTGGCCCATTGCTGCAACCCCGTGACGGGCGACGACATCGTCGGCTTCATCACGCGCGGTCGTGGCGTTTCGGTGCATCGCGCCAACTGCCCCAACGTCAAGGGTCTTATGGAGCATCCCGAGCGCATGATCGATGTGGAATGGGACGGCGCTGCCGACACCCTCTTCCAGGTCGAGATCGTGGTCGAGTGCCTGGACCGCATGGGCCTGCTCAAGGATGTCACCATTGCCATTGGCGATGCGGGTGGCAATATCCTTTCTGCCGCCACGTCGACCAACCGCGAGGGTATTGCAACCCTGCGCTTTATGGTCGAGATCTCGGACGCGAGTGGTCTGGATCCGCTGCTGGCCTCTATCAGCAGCGTTGACTCGGTCTACGACGCGCGTCGCTTGATGCCCGGCGAGGGTGGAGCCCAGCTTAAGCGCCGCGTTTAGTCGCGACGAACGTGCCACATTATCGATATTCGCTACACTCGAGGCATCGTTTGATGCCTCGAGTTCTATAGAGAGGAGAGGGACATGAGTGCTGTGTCCTTGGATTTAACTCCCAAGGGATCGGTCGAGATCGAGACGCTCGTAAACGGTCCCATTCAGACCAATAGCTATGCTGTTATTTCGGACAATGAGTGCGTGATTATCGATCCCGCATGGGAAGGCGAACGCCTGGTGGAGCATATTCGAGCCGAGCATCCCGGCGTACGCGTGTTTGGCGCCGTATGCACTCATGGCCATGCCGATCATGTTGGTGGTGTTGCAGGCGTGCGAACCACCGTTGGCGAGGGCTGCCAGTATGAGCTGTGTGCTAAGGATGTGGCGGTGCCGCATGCGAACATCGAGGAACAGCGAGCTATGTGGGGCATTGAGACGCCTGACCCCGGGGAGCCGACGCACCTGCTCGCCGAGGGAGATGCTATCAAGGTGGGCGATATCTACCTGCAGGTGATCGAGACGCCAGGGCATACGCCGGGCGGGATCGTCTTGTTTGCCGCCACCGAGCAGGGGAACATTGCCTTTGTGGGCGACACCATGTTTCCGGGTGGGCACGGCCGCACCGATCTTTCTGGAGGAGACGAGGCGGCGATTCTGCGCTCGCTCTCCAAGCTCGCCCGGCTTCTCCCGCCCGATACCGTTTGCCTAACCGGTCATGGCGATTCGACCACCATGGCACGCGAGCTCATGCAGAACCCTTTCATGCAGATTTAGCTTAATAGTCGGCTTTTGAAGCACGAGAAGCGTCCAAACGTCAAGCTATTTTTCCCCAACGGGTCGATTTCGTAGGGCAAACGGTCAAAAAAGTCTGTTTGGACGATATTCGTGAACAAACGAACGTTTATGCTCGGGTGCGCCGTGGTAAAATCTCAGGCGTTATCGGAGCAACCTTACAGGAGGTTTCTTTTATGCTCGTCAACGCAGCAGACATGCTCAAGAAGGCCGAGGCCGGCAAGTACGGTCTTGGTGCCTTCAACACCAACAACCTCGAGTGGACCCTGGCTATTCTCCAGGCCGCCGAGGAGGCCAAGTCTCCGCTGATCCTTCAGTGCACCGCTGGTGCCGCTAAGTGGATGGGCGGTTTCAAGGTCTGCGCCGACATGGTCAAGGCTGCCGTCGAGGCCACGGGCGTTACCGTTCCCGTCGCCCTTCACCTCGATCACGGTTCTTACGAGGACTGCTTCAAGTGCATCGAGGCCGGCTTCACGTCCATCATGTATGACGGCTCTCACGAGGAGACCTTCCAGCTTAACCTCGACCGCACCAAGGAGCTCGTTGAGCTTGCCCACTCCAAGGGCATGTCCATCGAGGCCGAGGTCGGCGGCATCGGCGGCACCGAGGACGGCGTGACCTCCAGCGGCGAGCTCGCTGATCCTGCTGAGTGCAAGCAGATCGCTGACCTGGGTGTCGACTTCCTCGCCTGCGGCATCGGCAACATCCACGGCGTGTACCCCGCCGACTGGGCTGGTCTTTCCTTCGAGCGTCTGGGCGAGATTAAGGCCCAGACCGGTGACCTGCCCCTCGTTCTGCACGGTGGCACCGGCATCCCCGAGGATCAGATCAAGAAGGCCATCTCCCTGGGCATCTCCAAGATCAACGTCAACACCGACCTGCAGCTCGTCTTCGCCAAGGGCGTCCGCGAGTACATCGAGGCTGGCAAGGATCAGCAGGGCAAGGGCTTTGACCCCCGCAAGCTCCTCAAGCCTGGTCGCGACAACATCGTTGCCCGCACCAAGGAGCTCATGGAGGAGTTTGGCTCCGTCAACAAGGCGTAAGCGTCGCTAAACTTCCCGCCGGAGGCCCCGTTTCCCCTACGCTGTTTCCCTCGCGCTCACCTGGCTTCGCCAGAAGTCGCGCGACGGAATCAGCTCCGGGGAAACGGGGCCTCCTTCGTTAACTCGCTACAGGGTTACTGGGCTGAATTAAGATGGCTACTGGCTTTGCCAGAAGTCGCGCCAAGGAAACAGCTCCGGGGGACGGGGCTTCCTTCGTTTAACGCCGCAGGGTTACTGGGCTGAATTCATTTTTTATAGGCACCGTTTATCAGTGTTGGGGGCTCCTTAATTGGGGCTTTCTTTTTTATCTCGCTACAATGGGCTTCAAGCGTTCTAGTGACTTGGAGTTTTGGTATGGCTGTTATTGATGTGCTGCCTTCGGATGGGAAGGTTATTGACGAGGGTCCTGTTGGTTGCTCTGTTGATGTTTGCTGTGATGACTTTCGTCATCTCGATGTTGGACTGCCGCTCGAGATTCTTCGTCTTAAGGATGCCGGGTATTTGACGCAGGCTGTTGCTGCCTGCGATCGCCTTTTGGAGCAGAACCTTGAGCCTTCGCTGGCTGCTTGTGTTCGTGCCGAGCGGTATCGCATGCTCGAGACGCCGCTTCATTTTTCGGTGTCGCGCGATCGGGCCATTGCGATGATTCGCGAGGAGTGGCCTGAGTTTACCGAAGATCAGTTTGATGATCTGATTAATCGTAAGCGTATTGACTGGCGCTTTATCGATGGCGAACTGTTCGTTCTCGACAACTTCCTCGATTCGCTTCGCGTATATCCCAAAGAGGTTCCCGGCATGCGGCCCGATTCTACGGACGGAATAGCACTGCGCAACGAGATGCTCAAGGAGATGGAGTCGCAGGGCGGGCTGTCTCGCGCCATCACGCTTAAGGCATGCGTATCTGTCCCTGGTGCTTTGGAGGGGGAGACCGTTCGCGCGTGGCTTCCCGTTGCCGCCGCCTGCCGCCAGCAGTCCCAGGTCGAGATACTTGATATGACGTCGGAGGGGGCCATTGCCCCTGCGAACGCCTCGGCTCGTACTGCCTCTTGGACATCTTCGACTGAACATTCATTCTCGGTGACCTATCGCTATCACATCGATGCCGCCTATTGCGATATCTATGGGGGTGCGCTTCCGGCGCATCCGTGTATGGACGCGCCATTGCCCGAAGATATTTCCGAGGACCGTCCGCACATTGCATTCACGCCGTATCTGCAGCAATTGACCGAACATGTCGTTGATGGCCTCGAGGATCCGCTCGATCGCGCTCGTGCTATCTATGATTACCTGACACAGCATGTCGACTATCGCTATCAGCCACCGTACCTGCTTTTGGGATCTATTGCCGATGACTGTGCGCACTCGCTCCGCGGCGATTGCGGCATTATGGCGCTCACGTTTATCACCATGTGCCGCATCGCAGGCGTGCCTGCCCGTTGGCAGAGCGGTCTGTATGTTGCGCCCTATTCGGTGGGGCCGCACGACTGGGCAGAGTTCTATACGCCACAGACCGGTTGGCTTAACGCCGATGTTTCGTTTGGTTCCTCTGCGCGCAGAATGGGGGAGGAGTGGCGCCGTCGTCACTACTTCGGCAATCTCGACCCGTGGCGCATGGTGGCCAACGATCGATTCCAGGCTGAGCTTGTGCCTGCTTTCGATGGTATGCGCGAGGATCCCTATGACAACCAGATGGGCGAAGCCTCGGTTAACGGACGCGGGTGCCGTCGGCGCGAGATGCTCCGCTCGGTCGAACTCATCGAAATGCTCGAAGTTCCATTTTCGGACTAATCAACAGAAAGCTGTGATAAACTAACTCACGCATTACGTGCCCGAGTGGCGGAATTGGCAGACGCAGTGGACTCAAAATCCACCGTTGGCAACAACGTGCGAGTTCGAGTCTCGCCTCGGGCACCATACATGCAAGCGAGTGTTCAAGGGGGCCGAGGCCCCCTTTTTCGTGCCGAACTCGCGTGAGCGCGCGGAGCGTTAAGCAAACAGGCCTGTGGCCTGTTTGTAGCGGAGCGTGGCGAGGGCGCTATGCGCCCGAAGCCCGGGGCTTCGCGAAGCGAAGGCCCTTCGAGTCTCGCCTCGGGCACCATACATGCAAGCGAGCGTTCAAGGGGGTCAAGGCCTCTTTTTTCGTGTACGTAATGTGATAACGCGCGGTACATGTTATTATTCGCAAGGCGTTGTTCCCGCAATGCCCTAAAGAGGAACCCGAGGGTTCCCACCTTTTGGCGCCAATGAGCAGCTGACTGGTCATACAACTTAGATTCCCTTCCTCAAATCGAGGAAGTCTATGTGTACGACCTGGTTGCTGAGAAGCGCCGGGTTATTTTTTTATGAATGGAGGTAGGGAAAATAGCTAAGTCTGATGACACCCGCATCAACGACGAGATCACTGCATCTTCGTGTCGTTTGATTGGCGTCGATGGCTCTCAGCTCGGCCTGTTCGCCATCCGCGATGCCCAGCGCGTCGCCGACGATCAGGGTCTCGACCTGGTCGAGATCGCTCCCAACGCGGAGCCGCCGGTCTGCAAGGTCATGGACTACGGTAAGTTCAAGTACCAGCAGGCCATGAAGGCCAAGGCTGCTCGTAAGAACCAGTCCAAGGTCGAGGTCAAGGAAATGAAGTTCCGACCCAAGATCGACGTTGGCGACTACGAGACCAAGAAGGGCCACGTTCTGCGTTTCCTCAAGAAGGGCGCACGCGTTAAGATCACCATCATGTTCCGCGGCCGTGAGATGGCTCACCCGGAGCAGGGCCTTAACGTTCTCGAGCGTCTCGCCGAGGATCTCAAGCCTTACGCTACGGTCGAGTCCAAGCCTAAGATGGAAGGCCGTAACATGCTTATGCTGCTCGCCCCGATTAAGGGCGCCTTCGATGAGGATAAAGCGGCAAGCGATAGCAAGTAACTAGTGTTCTGTAACCGATTAAGGAGTATTTCATGCCTAAGATGAAGTCCCACAGCGGCACCAAGAAGCGTTTCCGCAAGACTGGTACCGGCAAGCTTATGCGCGCCAAGGCTTTCAAGAGCCACATCCTGAGCAAGAAGTCCACCAAGCGTAAGCGTGGCTTCCGTCAGGAGACCGAGATCGCCGCTGCCGACCGCAAGGTCATCAAGTCGCGTCTCGCCTAAGTTCGCGTTCCCGTTTTTCGTTTTACCGTCTAGGAGTTGATAGAACATGGCACGTATTAAGCGCGCTGTTGCCGCCAAGAAAAAGCGCCGTACCGTTATGCACCGTGCGAAGGGTTACTACGGTGCCGCTTCGCGTACTTACAAGCATGCTAAAGAGCAGGTCCAGCACTCCCTGCAGTATCAGTATCGTGATCGCCGCAACAAGAAGCGCGAGATCCGTTCTCTCTGGATCACCCGTATCAACGCTGCTGCTCGCCTGAACGACATCTCTTACTCTCAGTTCATGCACGGCCTGAAGGTTGCCGGCATCGAGCTCGACCGTAAGGTCCTGGCTCAGATGGCTTACGAGGACATCGAGTCCTTCAACGAGCTGGCTGCCATCGCCAAGAAGGCTCTCGAGGCCTAATAGATTCTGTTGAATCGCTAGGGGAGTGTCGCACTGTGCGCGGCGCTCCCTCTTTTTTATCGAAAGCGCTGGTTTATATAGCAAAGGCGCGGGTAGATAGACACTTACAGGTGACCGATCTTTAAATATCTCTTAACCGAAGGGTCATCGTCTGATACGTGCAGTATTTCTGCACCAGCCTTTCTATTGCTTATATAGGAAGCGATATGTTGTGTAGGACTTGTGAAGAGTGGAATTGACGTCTCACATCGCTTCGCGGTCTGGCAATATATCTCCTTGCCGCGCGGCCCGGTCGGACCGGATCAGCCGCCAGGCGTGCACCTTGAGAACCGGATACTGCGAGGATGGACACATTCAGTGTCGCATCCGGGCAGACATCGAACCATTTGAAATGGTCTAACTTGGATT
>UQHK01000029.1 GCA_900540855.1 uncultured Collinsella sp. | reverse complement strand
GCCCGAGACGGTCCCGGGCTGACAATTTCGACTGTAATGGACGTTCTTAAACGACCGGTCGTTAATAAACGTCTCCAACGGCTACGTCCGCTCATTCCGTGCGGGTTATATGCAGGTTTGTCTGCGCACGCTATCATGTATGGGTTAGACCGCAACTATGTACCCCACACGCGAAGGGATGCGCATGTATCTGAAGATCGACATGTTCTAGCTGGGCTTACCCCCGCAGTGGCGCCATGCGCCCCATCAACTCTGCCGATTTTCACCTTCACGCATATAAAGGAGTCCTGCCATGCGCGACAAGCTCGAAAAGATCATCAAGGCCTACGAGGAGCTCGAGAAGAAGCTGTCCGACCCGGCCGTCGCCTCCGATATCAAGGAGTTCACGCGTCTCAACAAGGAGTACGCGCACCAGTCCGACCTCATTGCCGCCTCGCGCGAGTACATCGGCGCGCTCGATGACATCGAGGCTGCCAAGGAAATGCTCCACGATACCACCGATGCCGACGAGAAGGAGATGCTCCAGATGGACATCTCCGAAAACGAGGCCAAGCTTCCCCAGCTCGAGGAAGACATCAAGTACATGCTCATTCCGAGCGACCCCAACGACGACAAGAACACCATCGTCGAGATCCGCTCCGCCGCCGGCGGTGACGAGGCGGCCATCTTTGCCGGCGATCTGTACAAGATGTATCAGCGCTTCTGCGAGTCGCGCGGCTGGAAGACCACCGTGCTCGATTCCAGCCCCAGCGAGGCCGGCGGCTTTAAGTCCATTGAGTTCAAGGTCGAGGGCGACCGCGTCTACTCCGTCATGAAGTTCGAGTCCGGCGTGCACCGTGTCCAGCGCGTTCCCAAGACCGAATCCCAGGGTCGCATCCAGACCTCCACGGCAACCGTAGCCGTACTTCCCGAGGCCGAGGAGATCGACGTCCAGATTAACCAGTCCGACCTGCGCATCGACACCTACTGCGCCTCCGGCCCTGGCGGTCAGTGCGTTAACACCACTTATTCCGCCGTGCGCATCACCCACCTGCCCACCAACACCGTGGTGCAGTCGCAGGAGCAGCGCTCCCAGATTCAGAACCGCGAGGTCTGCATGCAGATGCTGCGCGCCCGTCTGTACGAGATGGAGCTCGAGAAGCAGCAGGCAGAGCTCGGTGCCGAGCGCCAGAGCCAGATCGGCCACGGCAACCGTTCCGAGAAGATCCGTACCTACAACCAGCCCCAGGACCGCGTGACCGATCACCGCATCGGTTTCAACTCCACCTACAACGGCGTCCTTCTGGGCGATCAGCTCGGCACCGTCATCGAGGCACTTGCCGCCGCCGAGCGAGCCGAGAAGCTGGCACAGGCGGTTTAGGTTCCGCCGTTCTACCGAACGGCGGACCAGTCGACGCTGCGCGCCGTCCAGAGCGACAATTTGTCATTCAAAAGGCAGGGCATGACCAGAAGGTCTATGCCTTGCCTTTTTCATGCCAACTTGTTCGCTCTGGACGTCGCTCGTTGACATTGCCAAAACATCGGCGTTTCCTTGGTTGTCAAATGATCCGTAGGGAGTCATTGGTGACATTGCCTTGATATTTTATTCAGTCGGCTGTGATGTCATTTGAGCTGCTTACCTGCTTAAGGTAATTGACGGCATAAGTCCGCTATCGAAAATATTGCTCAAAATATCGTTCAAGAAGTCGCGGAGCGATTTTTGATGGGTCGTGCGTCAAGCGATGTGGCAAGTTCTTGGTTAGATATTGGTCAGTTTTGGGCAACCTTGCCAAAAGCTTGACGAATGCAGATTTAGACGTCGACATATGAACACATTGGACGGGGACAAACAAAAATTCTGGGCTGATTCTCGATAATTGCTTCCAATCGCCCCTTGCCGCGTGCCACCCTCGCGTACAATCTGCTCCGACATTCGCGCGCCGCCCGGCGCTTAAGAGGGGAGGGCCCCATGGCAAACGAGATCTGGACCATCAAGCGTTGTCTCGAGTGGACCAAGGAGTACCTGGCCGAGCGCGGCGAGGAGCATCCCCGTCTTTCTGCCGAGTGGCTGCTCTGTGCTGCCACGGGTTTGGCGCGCATTGACCTATATATGCGCATGGACGAGGCGCTTAACGCGGCCCAGCTCGAGACCATGCACGCGGCCGTCGTTCGTCGCGCCAAAGGCGAGCCGCTGCAGTACATCACCGGTAGCACGCAGTTTCGCATGATCGACGTCGCGTGTGCCCCCGGCGTGCTCATCCCGCGCCCCGAGACCGAGATGCTCGTCGAAGAAGTCCTGAACTACCTGGATGCCGAGGTGCTGAGCCCCGAGGCCGCCGCCCGCCAGCGCGTGGAGCTGCCTTGGAACGATGAGGTCGAGCAGGCTCGCAAAGCCGAGGCAGCATTGGCCGACGAACGCGCGACCGCCGAGCGCCGTGCCGCCAACCTGACGGCCGCCGATGAGGCTGCGCTGGGTAGCGACGTGCTCGGTAGCCGCGCCTATGCCGAGGAGCTTGCCGATCGCGAGGCCGAGCGAGCCGCTTCGCAGGCGGCAGAAGCAGAGGCCATGGAAACCCCCGAGCCCGAGCTCGACGAATACGGCATCGCCATCGACGGTGCCGACCAGGAGACGGCTTCAGCTCAGGATGCCGCTGCGCCTGCCCCAGCCGAGCCCCGCACTGCCCGCGTTCTCGAGGTCGGCTGCGGCACGGGCTGTATCTCGCTCTCCCTTGCCTGGGAGCGCCGCGGCCACGTTGCCTGCACCGCCACCGATATCGAGCCGCGCGCCATCGACCTTGCTACCAAAAACCGCGATGCGCTTGGCCTCACGTCCGGCGAGGTCGCCTTTAGCCTCACCAACCTGGTGAGCTCCATTCCCCACGACGAGTGGGGCACCTTTGACGTACTCGTCTCCAACCCGCCCTACATCCCCACCGATGTCATGCGCTCGCTGCCGCACGAGGTCAAGGACTTTGAGCCCGATCTGGCGCTCGAGGGCGGTGCTGACGGCCTCGATATCTTCCGCCGCCTGCTCAACGCGGCGCCCTACATGTTGCGCGCCGGCGGCCTCTTTGCCTGCGAGCTCTACGAGGGCGCGCTCGACGCTGCGGCCGAGCTCTGTCGTCAAGCGGGTCTGTCGGACGTGCGCATCGTCCGCGACCTCACCGATCGCCCCCGTATCGTCCGAGCCATCGTCACCGAGCCCAAACAGCGCCAGTAATATTTATTAACTGGTTAGCAAAAATTATAAATTAGTTTATAATTAGGACGGCTGAAAGAGGTCGGCCCATGCAACCTCCTACCTTTCGGGAAATCATTGTCCTACTCAAGCACGATGGATTCGTGAAGGTCGCGCAAGTCGGTAGTCATGCTAAGTATGTTTCTGGTGACCGTGTTGTCACCGTGAACGGCTCTGGTGGTGATCGACCAAAGAAGGGCACGTGGGCAAGTATTCGTCGCCAAGCTGGATGGTAGTTGGAGGCAAAATGAGGCAGCGATTTACCTATGACTGCATTCTCATAAAAGAAGACGACGGTTACTGCGCCAGCTTCCCGCAGATTCCCGGCGCCTTTGCCGATGGCGATACGCGCGAAGAAGCGATTGCCCATGCCACCGAGGCACTGATGGCGTTTTTGGCCGACGACCTCAACAACGGTTTGACTCCGGCAGGGTACGAACGATCGGCCGAGGTCGTGGCCCTTTCAGTCGAAATCGACCACGAGGACGCTCGGGAAGCGGCGTGCCGAACATTTAAAGACGCAGCGCTGGACCTCAAAGTCTCTGCTCCGCGGATTACCGCGCTGGTCAAAGCCGGAAAGCTCGATGTTGAACTCGTCGACGGCCGTCGGATGATAACGATAGACAGCATCGAGCGCTACGCCGCCCAAGAACGCCACGCCGGCAGGCCAAAGAAGTTCGTCGCAGTCCAATAACCCCCTCACTTTCACCGACTACTAGAGCCGCTCACCAAACCAACATGCGCTCTGGGCAAATAGATTGAACGTTTCGTGCGAGAATGCCCCACAGTAAACAAACTTGCACCAGAGCGTAAGGGGCTGGCATACACATGCAGACGGTCTATCGGGTATACGAGGGAGCGCGGGAGCCGCATCGGCTTGCCGTCGAGCGTACGGCCGAGGTGCTCGGCTGTGGCGGTCTGGCCCTGATCCCGACCGAGACCGTCTATGGTGTCGCTGTGGCAGTTAACGCCTTTTCGGACGCCGTGCCTCAAGATACAAGCGAATTCCCATTGTGGCCGCGCGATCCGCAGGCCACCGTCAACGGCGCCGCGGTCCCCGCGCTCGGTACCGGCTATCGTCGTATCTTTACCCTCAAGCAGCGCGAGCTCACCCAAACGGTTGCCTGGCTGGTCGATGATGCCGAGGCGCTCGATCGCTATGGCGTGGATATTCCTAACGAGGCCCGCGTGCTCGCCCGACGATGCTGGCCGGGCGCCCTGACTATCGTGGTCAAGGCGGCCCCCTGCGTGCCGACCTTTATGCGCGCCGCCGACGACACGGTGGCGCTTCGCGCTTCGGCCTCGCCCGTGGTGCAAGCGCTCATCCGCGCCTGCGGCAGCCCTCTTGCCTGCACCAGTGCCAACACGCATGGCGCGCCCGCGCCGGCAAGTTTTGCCACGGTGGAGGAGCGCATCCTGGAGGGAGTCGATGTTGCCGTCGACGCCGGTGAGACCCCGTGTCGCGACGCTTCGACCATCGTGTCGTTCCAGCACGGCGGGCTCCAGATCCTGCGCCAAGGCGCACTTCCCGCATCAGAGATCGAACGGGTCCTGTCTGGCCCGATGCAATAGAAAGGTGTAAGCGATGTCGTTGAATCTGGGCAGCCTGGGCATGGAAGATGCCTCGTTTAACTTTGGCGGTTCCTACATCATGGCACTCGACTGCGGCACCACCTCGGTACTCGCGACCATCGTCGACGAGTACGGATGCATCGTCGCGCAGGCACGTCGCAGCGTCAAAACCAGCTTCCCGCGCCCTGGCTGGGTGGAGCAAGACCCCATGGCGGTGCTTGCCAGCCAGATCGCGGTCATGATGGAGGTCCAGTTTAAGAGCGGCATCCATTCTGACCGCATTGCCGCCATCGGTATCTCCAACCAGCGCGAGACCACGGTGGTGTGGGACCGCATAAGCGGCCAACCCATCTATAACGCCATCGTGTGGCAATGCCGTCGCACCGCACCTCTGATCGACGAGCTGGTCGAGCAGGGCGCAGAAGAGCTGGTGCGTTCCCGCACGGGGCTTACGCTCGACCCGTATTTCTCGGCCTCCAAGGTGCAGTGGATTCTCGATAACGTCGACGGCGCGCGCGAAAGCGCCGCGGCGGGCGACCTTATGTTCGGCACCATCGACACGTGGCTCATCTACAATCTCACCGGCGGTCAGGTCTTTGCTACCGACTACACCAATGCCAGCCGCACCGCGCTCTTTAATATCCATGCGCTCGATTGGGACGACGATCTGCTGGCGCTTTTCGACGTCCCGCGTTCCATGATGCCCGAGGTTCGTTGGAGCTCGGGCGATTACGGCCGCGTCGCGAGCGACATCATGACCAACATGCCACCCATCATGGGCGTGGCGGGCGACCAGCAGGCGTCGCTATTCGGCCACTGCTGCTTCCATCCCGGCCAGACCAAAAACACCTATGGCACGGGTTGCTTTATGCTCATGAACACCGGCGACGAGATCGTCGAATCCAAGAACGGTCTGGTCTCCACGATCGGTATCGCCGCTGACGGCAAGATCAGCTATGCGCTCGAGGGTTCTATCTTTGCCGCAGGCTCTACCATGAACTGGCTGCGCAACAACATGGGCATCATCTCGAGCGTGAGCGAGTCCGCGCAACTCGCCACTTCGATTAACGACAACGAGGGCTGCTACTTCGTCCCCGCTTTCGCAGGCCTGGGCGCTCCCTGGTGGGACCCGCATGCTCGCGGTATCGTGTGCGGCCTGACCGGTGCCTCGAGTCGCGCGACCATTGTGCGTGCGGCCTGCGAGTCCATGGCCTATCAGAGTTATGACGTGCTGCGCGCCATGGAGCAGGACGTGGGACTTTCGATTGAGCGCCTGTCCGTCGATGGCGGTGCCTCGCGCAACGAGTTCATCATGCAATTCCAGGCCGATCTGCTGGATATCCCCGTGCTGCAGTGCGAGACGGTGGAGACCACGGCGATCGGCGCCGCGTACTTGGCGGGCCTTGCCGTCGGCTACTGGGAGGATTTGGAGGAGCTGGAGCAAAACGCTCAGATCGTCAAAATCTTCCATCCTCATATGTCCGCCGAGCGCCGTGAGAGCAACCTCGCTGGTTGGCGTGATGCCGTCAAGCGTTCGCTCAGCACCGTTCAGTAGGGTTGCGACGGGGCACTCGATACAACAAACCGTTAAACTTATGCACGGCGCGCGGCAACAACGTCGCCGTGCGCCTTGTCAGCAAGGCCATCTTCTGGCCGCAACGAAAGGGGCTTCAACCCATGACCGTCACCTACGATACGTCCCGTGTGACCCTTGTCGATCACCCACTCGTCCAGCACAAGCTGTCGATCTTGCGCGACAAGAGCACCGGCACCAATCAGTTCCGCCAGCTCGTGCGCGAGCTTGCGCTTTTTGACGGCTACGAGGCCATGCGCGACCTGCCCATGGAAGACGTCGAGGTCGAGACCCCCATCACCACCGCCACGTTTAAGCAGCTCGCCGGCAAGAAGCTCGCCATCGTGCCTATCCTGCGTGCGGGCCTTGGCATGGTCGACGGTATCCTCGACCTGGTGCCCTCTGCTCGCGTGGGCCACATCGGCATGGAGCGCGACGAGGTCACCCACGAGCCGCATGAGTATTACTGCAAGATGCCCAAGGATATCGACCAGCGCATCTGCCTGGTCGTCGACCCCATGCTCGCCACGGGCGGATCGGCCGAGATGGCTATCAGCTATCTGCGCGAGCGTGGCGTCAAGGACATCCGCATGCTGTGCATCGTCGCCGCGCCCGAGGGTCTCAAGTCACTGACCGAAAAGGACCCCGACGTACATATTTATACGTGCGCCATCGATGACCATCTCAACGAGGCCGCCTACATCGTTCCCGGCCTGGGCGACGCCGGCGACCGCATCTACGGTACGCTCTAGTCGTTGGGCCTTGTCGGCTACGGTCACGAATACGAAGAAATGGTGCGCGCGGGCGAGCAAAAGTCGTCCACGCGCACTTCTGTTAACGGACGTTTTGCGCTGAGGGGTTCGAAAAAACGTATTACCGTACCTGCGGCATAAAGAAGGCCTTAAGAAAACGTACAGGTGCGTATTAACCGTTTGTTTTACGGTTGTACTTTAGCGATTGGCTCGTACAATAGTCACCAATGTTTGGCTGGGACTGTGCTGTGAGGCGTTAAAAAGGAAAGCGAGGAAGCCAGTGTTTCAGATAGCCGATCTGCTCGCTATCGTTGCAGGCGCCAGCGCGGGCGCAATTGCCTTCCTTCCCTTTGTTTTTACGCTCAAGCCGGTTCTTGACGATAAACAGAATGCGGACATGCTCAAGGGCATGGTGAGTCTCGCGGTCTCGGCGATCGCGTTGCTTGTCTTTACCTTGGTTGTGTTTGCGTTGTTCGGAGAGGCATTTCGTATGTTCCTCCTGGGCGAGGCGATCGGCTTCGTGGCCTTTATGGCCGCCTGCACGGTTCGCGTCGCCAAGGCGCTGCGAGATCCTCATGAG
This sequence comes from uncultured Collinsella sp., assembly GCA_900540855.1. GTDB lineage: Bacteria > Actinomycetota > Coriobacteriia > Coriobacteriales > Coriobacteriaceae > Collinsella. The sequence goes on along the minus strand of UQHK01000029.1, from coordinate 9,285 downwards.
GTCGAAAGGTAAGTCGTGGAAATTTTTGAAAAGCTGCCTGATGAGATTAATCATCTGGTCAGCGAGTTCAGCTCCACCCCTGTCGTGGGCGATCTGAGTTGCGGCATCACGCAGTACTCGTTTTGGCTGATCGTCTCCACGATCGTGCTCCTGATCGTCCTGGCCGTGTTCAAGAAGAAGCAGACCCTGGTCCCCAAGGGCTTCTTCGTCAACGGTTTCGAGTACATCATCGAGTACGTCGAGAACGATATCGGCAAGGGCGTCGTGGGTGAGAACTGGAAGAAGCACTTCCCGTTCCTGTGCTCGCTTTTCCTGTTCATCCTGATCAATAACATGATCGGCCTGATCCCGGGAATGAAGCCCGGCACCGGTGCAATCGGCTCCACCGCCGCGCTCGCCATCTTCGCCTTCGTGTACTTCATCTACTACGGATGCAAGGCTCACGGCGTGATCGGCTACATCAAGAGCCTCGCCCCGCAGGGCGTGAGCTTCCCGATGAACGTGCTCGTGTGGGTCGTCGAGCTTTTCTCGACCTTCCTGCGCCTCATCACGCTCGCCGTCCGTCTGTTCTGCAACATGTTTGCAGGACACGTGGTCATGGGCTCGTTCGCCATCATGGCGAGCATGTTCATGCAGCCGCTGCTTCAGCAGGTTTCCGCGGCCCACGCCGTCGGCGCCTTGCCTTCGCTGGCCTGGCTTGCCATCCTCATCCTGATCTATGCGATCGAGCTTGTGGTCGGCGCCATCCAGGCTTACGTCTTCACGGTCCTTACCGCCGTGTATGTCTCCGAGGCAGAGGAGGTCGCGGAGGAGGAGTAGACCTCCGTTCGCGCCTTAAAAGGTAAGGCAATTCGTTAAACCGCCGGTGCCCGTACCCATGGAGCCCGGCAGTTATAAAAAGGTTATCCTGCGTGAAATAAGACACGCACGACAAAGGAGGAATCGTGGGAGTTATCGGTTACGGTCTCGGTGTTATCGGCGCTGGTCTTGCTATCGGCCTGTCTGCTCTGGGTGCTACGGGTGCTATGGCCCGTCAGCCTGAGGTCCAGGGCCGCGTGTTCACCGTCTTCATCATGGGCTCCGCCTTCGGCGAGGCTCTGGCTCTGATCGGCTTCGTTGTCGCGCTGATCGTTAAATAGCACGGAGCGTCAAGTATGAATCTTTCATCCCAGAAGAGCGCGATCGCACTCTCCGCGTCCGCGGCCGCGCTGCTCATGCCGGTTTCCGCGTTCGCCGAGGACGGCGCTGCCGGTGCGGACATCCTCATCCCTAAGATGGCGGAGTTCATCCCGGCGCTTATCGCCTTCCTGATCATCTGGATCGTGCTGGCCAAGGTCGCCCTGCCGGGCATCATGAAAACCATGGAGGAGCGCGGCAAGAAGATCGAGGAGAGCCTCGACGAGGCCGAGAAGACCAAGCAGGAGGCTATCGCCAAGCGCGCTGAGTCCGACTCGATCGTCACCGACGCCCGTCGTCAGGCTGCCGACATCGTTCTCGAGGCCCGTAAGGACGCCGAGTCCGAGCGCGCCCGTATCATCGAGGCTGCTCACAAGGAGGCCGAGGAGATCATCGCCAAGGCCCACACGACCGTCGAGGACGAGCGCAAGTCCATCTACGCCGGTGCCGCGAGCTCCATCGCCGACCTGTCCGTTGCCGTCGCCACCAAGATCGTGGGCGAGGCACTCGACGACGAGGCCGAGCAGAAGAAGCTCATCGAGCGCTACATCCAGGAAGCAGGTAGCCTGAATGCCGACTAGCCGCTATCAGGACAAGGTGCTCGAGACCTACGCGCGCTCCCTTTTGGAAGCCGCTAAGGCCGAGAACCATGTGTTCGAGGACCTCGAGATGATCGAGCGCCTGGCTAGCGCCAGCCCCGAGATCATCGCCGTGCTCGACACCATGTCCAAGCGCGACCAGCTCGACCTTCTTCCCAAGGTGGCAGCTGCCTTTAAGTATGTTGCCGAGGAAGACGAGGATGTAGTGGGCGTGACCGTCACCACGGCGATCCCGCTCGACGACGAGCTGCGTCAAACCATCACTAAGAAATGCGAGCAGGACTTCGGCCGCAAGGTATTCCTTATCGAGCAGGTCGACCCGTCTATCGTGGGCGGCCTGGTGCTCGAGGCCCGCGGCGAGCGTCGTGACATTTCCGTCAAGACGCAGCTGCGCATCGCGCAGGAGACCCTCGCAAACTCTGCTAATTCGTACGGAGGTGAAGCCTAATGTCCGAAACCCTCAATGCCCAGGATATCGCCAAGAAACTGCAGGAGCAGCTCACGAGCCTCTCCGCGACGGTCGATACGCATGAGGTTTCAACGGTCGACGAGGTAGGCGACGGCATCGCGCGCGTCTCCGGCCTCAAGAGCGCCATGGCAGGCGAGCTTCTGGAGTTCAAGAGCTCCGATACCGGTGAGATCGTCTTCGGCCTTGCCCAGAACCTTGACCGTGACGAGGTCGGCGCCGTTCTGTTCGGTGCCGTCGACGCCATCAAGGAAGGCGACGAGTGCCGCACCACTGGCCGCATTATGGATATCCCTGTGAGCCGCGCCATGCTCGGCCGCGTCGTCAATCCGCTCGGCCAGCCTATCGACGGTTTGGGTGACATCGTCGCCACGCACCGTCGCCCCATCGAGTTCAAGGCCCCCGGCGTCATCGACCGTACCCCGGTGTGCGAGCCGGTTCAGACCGGTCTGCTCGCTATCGACTCCATGGTGCCTATCGGCCGTGGTCAGCGTGAGCTCATCATTGGCGACCGTAAGACCGGTAAGACCGCCATCGCCATCGACGCTATCCTCAATCAGCGCGGCAAGGGCATGGTTTGCATCTATGTCGCCATCGGCCAGAAGGCCTCCACGGTTGCCAACATCCGCGAGACCCTCGCTCAGCACGGTGCGCTCGACTACACCATCATCGTTTCGGCCACCGCTGCCGATTCCGCCCCTATGCAGTACATCGCGCCTATGGCCGGTGCCGCTATCGGCGAGTTCTTCATGTATAACGGCGAGGACGGCAAGCCCGCCAGCGAGACTAACCCCGGCGGTCATGTGCTCGTCATCTACGACGACCTGTCCAAGCAGGCCGTGGCATATCGTCAGATGTCGCTGACGCTGCATCGTCCGCCCGGACGCGAGGCCTATCCTGGCGACATCTTCTACCTGCACTCTCGTCTGCTCGAGCGTGCCGTCAAGATGTCCAAGAAGAACGGCTACGGCTCAATGACGGCACTGCCGATCATCGAGACCCAGGACGGCGACGTTTCGGCCTACATTCCGACCAACGTCATTTCCATTACCGATGGTCAGATCTACCTGCAGTCCGAGCTCTTCTTCCAGGGCCAGCGCCCGGCAGTCGACGTGGGCATTTCCGTGTCCCGCGTCGGTGGCGACGCTCAGACCAAGGCCATGAAGCAGGTCGCCGGTAACCTCCGTCTGGACCTCGCTTCGTACCAGGAGCTCGCCGGCTTTACCCAGTTCGGCTCCGACCTTGACGAGGCTACTCAGAAGCAGCTGACCCATGGTGCCCGCATGACCGAGCTCCTTAAGCAGCCGCGTTATAAACCGTTTGAGGTTGGCGAGCAGATCGTTGCGCTGTTTGCCGGCAACGAGGGCTTCCTGGACGACCTGGAGATCGCCGATGTGCTGCCTTTCCGTGCCGAGCTCATCGAGTACATGGACAATGGCTTTGGCTCGCTGCTCGACAAGGTTCGCGCTAAGAAGATCGACGACGATACCAAGGCTGAGCTCTTGCGCGTCATCGGCGACTTCAAGCAGCAGTTCATGGCCAAGCACCATTCGGATGTTTCTGGATCAGAGGAGAACTAAGCCCTATGGCCAACCTTCGCGACATTAAGAAGCGAATCTCCTCGGTTACCACGACCAAGCAGATCACGCGCACGATGGAGATGGTCTCTACGGCCAAGATCCGTCGTGCCCTCGATCGCTCCAAGCAGGCCGAGCCCTATAAGGAGGCGCTGACCGACGTCATGTTGACGGTCGCCGGCGACGCCTCCTGTTCGGGCACCGATCCCATGCTGCAGAAGCATGAGAGCGTCAAGCATGGCCTGATTGTCGTTATTGCCTCGGACCGCGGCCTTGCCGGCGGTTTCAATACGACGGTGGAGCGCACGGCCGAAAAGCTCGCCGCTTCTTGGGCGAACGACGGCATCGAGTGCGAGATCATCGCGTGCGGGCGTAAGCCGGCCACGTATTTCCGTGACCGCGCAAACGTTGTCATGCACTTTGAGGGCAACTCCTCTGAGCCCGATTTCAATCAGGCCCGCATGATCTCCTCTCATATCTGCGATGCGTATCGTGCCGGTGAGCTTGACCGTGTCGAGCTTGTCTACCACCACGCCAAGAACCGCGTGGATCAGGAGCTTCGCGTCGAGCATCTGTTGCCGCTCGACCCCGAGATGATCGCTATGGCCCACGGTCCGCGTAAGAACGAGACCGACGCCCCTAAGCGCATCTCGTCCACGTTCGAGTTCGTGCCCTCTCCCGAGCATGTTCTCGGCAAGCTTGTGCCGTCTTACATCCTGACGGTCATCTACCAGGCCCTGATCGATTCGGCGGCTGCCGAGCAGGGTGCACGCCGCAAGGCCATGCACTCCGCGACGGAAAACGCCACCGCGATCATCTCGACCCTTACCCGCACGTATAGTCGCGTGCGCCAGGCTTCGATCACGACCGAGATTAACGAGATCGTCGGCGGAGCCTCAGCATTGGAGGAACAGTAATGGCTAATAACACCGTAAAGCTTGCGGTCGAGGAAGCCACCAAGAAGACGACTGCCGGTGATGGTCGCATCGTGCGTATCATCGGCCCTGTCGTCGACGTCAAGTTTGACGGCGCGGTGCCCCCGATCTACAACGCGCTCACGGTCGAGGCCGAGACCCCGATCGGTCATCTGAGCACGATCCTCGAGGTCGAGAGCCAGCTTCCGGGCGGCGTCGTCCGCACGGTCGCCATGTCCTCGACCGACGGCCTGCAGCGCGGCCTCATCGCCACCGATACCGGTGAGCCCATGAAGATGCCCGTTGGCCCCAAGACGCTCGGCCGAATTTGGAACGTTATGGGCAAGCCCGTCGACGGCAAGCCCATGCCCGAGGTGGAGGAGTTCTACCCCATCCACCATGCAGCGCCCCGTTTCGACGAGCTCACCACCAAGACCGAGATCTTCGAGACCGGCATCAAGGCCGTCGACCTGCTCGAGCCCTACATCCGTGGCGGCAAGACAGGCCTGTTCGGCGGCGCCGGCGTCGGCAAGACCGTTCTGATTCAGGAGCTCATCAACAACCTCGCCCAGGAGCACGGTGGCACCTCGGTGTTCACCGGCGTCGGCGAGCGTACCCGCGAGGGCACCGACCTGTTCCTCGAGATGAGCGAGTCTGGCGTTATCGACAAGACCTGCTTGGTCTATGGTCAGATGAACGAGCCGCCCGGAGCGCGTCTGCGCATCGGTCTGGCCGGCCTTACCACCGCTGAGTACTTCCGCGATCGCGGCCAGGACGTTCTGCTGTTCATCGACAACATCTTCCGCTTCTCCCAGGCAGGTTCCGAGGTTTCCGCACTGCTGGGCCGTATGCCGTCCGCCGTTGGTTACCAGCCCACGCTGGCAACCGAGATGGGCGACCTCCAGGAGCGCATTACCTCGACCAAGACGGGCTCCATTACCTCCGTCCAGGCTGTCTACGTCCCCGCAGACGACCTGACCGACCCGGCGCCTGCCACGACGTTTACGCACCTCGACGCCACCACGGTTCTTTCGCGTAGCATTTCGTCGCTCGGCCTGTTCCCGGCTATCGACCCGCTCGCATCTTCCTCCGACGCTCTCGATCCCTCGATCGTTGGCGAGGAGCACTACCGTGTCGCCGTCAAGGTCCAGGAGCTCCTGCAGGAGTACTCCGACCTTCAGGACATCATCGCCATTCTGGGTATGGACGAGCTGTCCGAGGAGCAGCGTCTTACGGTCAACCGTGCCCGTAAGATTCAGCAGTTCCTCTCGCAGTCCTTCCACGTCGCCGAGAAGTTCACCGGCAACCCCGGTGTCTACGTCCGCGTCGAGGATACCGTCCGCTCTTTCGCCGAGATTGTCGACGGCAAGGCCGATGACCTGCCCGAGCAGGCTTTCCGCTATGCTTCCACGATTGAGGACGTGCGCGAGCGCGCCCGCAAGATGGGGGAGAAGTAGGTTATGCGTATCCGCATCGTGTGCCCCGTGAGCTGCGCCTATGAGGGCGACGCTGCGTTTGTGTCGATTCCGTCCACGGATGGCGAGTTTGGCGTCCTGCCTGCTCACTCCAGCGAGATTTGCACGATCGACCGCGGCTACGTTCGCGTTTCCGATAAGGCCATGGGCACTGTCGACCACACGTTTGCCGTGGCCGGCGGCTATGCCCAGGTTGCGGACGATGTCGTGACCGTTCTCGCCGAGCGCGCTTGCGATTTGGCGACCGTCGATGCCGACAAGCTTAAAGCTGATATTCAAGGTTTTGAAGAGAAGCTGGGTAATTTGTCGGAGGATGATGCACGCCGCGCCTACCTCTATAATGAAATCGCATGGTGTAAGCTCAAGCTTGCCCAATAGTCAAACGATTTAGCGTTCGACCATTTGCGAACACATCATGCCCGGGATGGCCCAGCCACCCCGGGCATGCTTTTTGAAAGGGTAGACCTTGGATATTATCCGCGTTGAGGGTGGCCACGCCATCGGAGGCTCCGTGCCCGTCTCGGGCGCCAAGAACTCCGCGCTCAAACTCATGGCGGCAACGCTTCTGGCGCCGGGCAAGACGACGCTGCAGAACGTGCCCGATATTTCCGATGTCCACGTGATGGGCAAGGTGCTCAAGGGCATGGGCGCTACGATCGATGTTCTCGACGAGCACACGCTCGAGATTGATACCTCTCAGGTCGATTCATGGGAGGCCCCCTACGAGCTCGTTGCCAAGATGCGCGCTTCCACCGCCGTCATGGGGCCCCTGCTGGGCCGCTTCCATCGCGCCAAAATTGCCATGCCGGGCGGCTGCAACCTGGGTGCTCGTAAGATCGATATGCACATTCTTGGTCTTGAGGCCCTGGGCGTTGAGTTCGATACCGCCCACGGTTACATCAACGCTAATGCGCCCCAAGGTCTGCGCGGTACCACCGTCACGCTCGAGTTCGCCAGCGTCGGTGCGACCGAGAATCTCATCATGGCCTCTGTGCGCGCACAGGGCACCACGGTTATCGACAATGCCGCCCGCGAGCCCGAGATCGTCGATCTCGCCAACATGCTCAACGAGATGGGCGCCAAGATTGTTGGCGCCGGTACGCCCGTCGTGACTATCGAAGGCGTGGAAGAGCTCCATCCCGTTATCCATCGCGTGGTGGGCGACCGCATCGAGGCCGGTACCTTTATCGTCGCCGGTGCGTTGATGGCGGACGATCGCGGTGTCGATGTCACGGGCTTTTGCCCCATTCATTTGGGCATGGTGCTCAAGAAGATGGAGCTCATGGGTATCGACTGCGAGCGCGTCGAGGATGGCGTCCATGTGAACCGTGCCGAGCGTATCAAGCCGGTCGACATCCAGACGCTTCCGTTCCCCGGTTTCCCGACCGACATGCAGGCGCAGATTATGGTGCTCTCCGCCCTTGCCGACGGCAGTTCCGTTATTACCGAGAACATCTTCGAGAATCGCTTTATGTTTGCCTCTGAGCTGGTGCGCATGGGTGCCGACATTCGTATCGAGAGCCATCATGCCATGATTCATGGCGTCAAGGGCTTCTCGGGTGCACAGGTTACCTCGCCCGATTTGCGCGGCGGAGCGGCCCTCGTCGTAGCGGGCTTGATCGCCGACGGGACGACCGAGGTTTCGGCTATCCATCACATCAAGCGCGGCTACGAGCAGTTTGTCGAAAAGCTGCAGGCGCTCGGCGCGCATGTCGAGCATGCTACCGTCCCCGATCCCGTCATCTACTAATACAGGTTGCCTATGTTTAATAAAAAGCCCCTCGCGGATACCACCACCCGAAGACCCTCAACTGGTGCGCAGGCCAAGATCTACAGTCGCGATAACGTGGCTCGCTATTCCGAGCGAGCTCGCCAACGTCGTCGTAGCCACACGATTCGTCACGTCGCGCTCATTGTCGTGCTTGGCGTGCTGCTGAGTGCCACTACCGCTGCCGGCCTGTGGTTTGCCACCATTATGGGCAAGCTCGGCGATTCTAATGTCATTACTGACAATCTGCGTCGGGTTCTGGTTGACACCGATGAGGCAAAGGATCCGTTCTACGTGCTGCTTCTTGGCACCGACGGCCGTCCGGGCGAGGATACGTATCGTGCCGACTCGATTATCCTGGCACGCATCGACCCCACGCAAAAGCAGGCGACGCTCATTTCCGTTCCGCGCGACACCAAGGTCGAGTACAAGGGCGAGACCATGAAGATCAACGCCTGCCATACCGTTGGCGGCGCCGAGGCCATGGTCGAGGCGGTCAACGAGCTGTGCGGTGTTCAGATTTCCCACTATGCCGAGGTCAGCTTCGACGGTATGCAGGCGCTGATTGATTCGGTTGGCGGTATCGACATTAACGCAACCGATGATGTTGACGACCCCGAGCACCTGGATATTAAGATTACCGCTGGCCAGCAGCATATGGACGGTGCCACCGCCCTTACCTATGCCCGCTGCCGCTACACCTATGCCGACGGCGATTACACGCGCATGCGCCACCAGCGTCAGGTGCTTGGCGCCCTTGCCAACCAGATTCTCAATAACTTCGATGCCACGAAGATCTTTGGCCTGGTTAATTCGCTGTCCGATATGCTTGTAACCGATATGAGCGTTCAGGATATCGTGGCTACGGTCAACGCCATGCGCGGTATGGATGTCGACGGTATCTACTCGGCCAACCTGCCCTCGTACGCCGACGACAGCACCATGATCGACGGTGTGAGCTACGTCTTTGTCTACGAGGACGAGCTCAAGGAAATGATGGAGCGCGTCGATGCCGGCAAGGATCCCAAGGGTCCCAACACCATGGGTCTTTCCGACGGTTCCAGCTCTACGATCGGTGACCTCAGCAACAACACGTCTGACGACTACGCAAACGGTACCGCAACCTCATCGGTCAGCTCTGACGATTCCGACGATTCGAGCGACAGTTCCGATTACTACGAAGAGCCCACCGGCGACGGCAACGGCTACGAGGCCAATTATTAGGGTTACGCGGGCTTACCAGCCCGCGTAACCAGTTGACGCTGCAAACCCGCCAGAGCGGCAATCTGCCTTTCAACTTCGGCGGCATG
>UQHK01000028.1 GCA_900540855.1 uncultured Collinsella sp. | reverse complement strand
GCCGCGGCGTGCCGCAGATCGAGGTCACCTTCGACATCGACGCCAACGGCATCGTCAAGGTCTCCGCTAAGGACAAGGGCACCGGCAAGGAGCAGCAGATTACCATTTCCGGCTCCACCGCTCTGTCTGACGACGAAGTCGATCGCATGGTCAAGGACGCCGAGGCTCATGCCGAGGAGGACAAGAAGCAGAAGGAAGAGGTCGAGGTCCGCAACCAGACCGACAGCCTGTGCTACTCCACCGAGCAGACCCTCAACGAGCTGGGCGACAAGGTTTCCGCCGACGTGAAGTCCAAGGCCGAGACCGCTATTGCCGACGCCAAGAAGGCGCTCGAGGGCTCTGACGTTGAGGCCATCAAGGCCGCCGGCGAGTCCCTGCAGTCTGTGGCCTACGAGCTGGCCCAGGTTGTCTACGCCGACGCTCAGCAGCAGACCGACGGTGCCGCCGGTGCCCAGCCTGCCGACGATGACGTTGTCGACGCCGACTACGAGGTTGTGGACGACGAGGACAAGTAATCATGTCCGCCCGTAAAGCTCGCACGGAGGCGGCCGCCGCTGGCGCCGCCCCCGTTGACTCTGAGGAGAAGGACGTGAAGATTCCCGTAGAGGCCGTCGACGATACCGAGGCCAACGAGGCCCCGGCCGCCGAGGCTGCCGAGAACCAGGTAGAGGATTCCAACGAGGAGGCGACGATGACCGAGGACGAGATGGTGGAAGCCGCTATCCGCGCCGGTGAGGAAGCCGCCGACAACGACTTTAAGCTCAAGTTCGAGCAGGCTCAGAAGGAGCTTGCCGACGTGCGCCATGAGCTTGATGCTGCGGCAGAGGCTCAGAAGGCCGCCGAGGACAAGGCAAAGGACGCCACCGAGCGCACCGCCCGTCTTCAGGCCGACTGGGAGAATTTCCGTCGCCGCACCGCCAACGAGCGCATTGCCGAGCGCGAGCGCGCGACCGAGAAGCTTGTCACCGCGCTGTTGCCGGTGATTGACGATATCGAGCGCGCGATCGACCATGCCCGCAGCCAAGAGCTTTCCGACGACTTTAAGCAGTTCGTCGATGGCGTCGATGCGGTACATGCCAAGCTGCTCGATGTGTTTGCGCACGAGGGCGTTGAGCCCATCGACCCCAAGGGCGAGGCGTTCGATCCGCTCGAGCACCAGGCTGTGGGTCGCGTCGAGGACGCATCGCAGTACGACGAGACCGTCAACGACGTGTACCAGAAGGGCTACCGCATGGCGGATCGCATCCTGCGTTCCGCGATGGTGACGGTGACCTACGGTGGCGAGAAGCGCCCCGCACCGGAGTCCGAAGCGGCGCCCGAGGATGCTGCGGCCGATACGGCCGAGAGCACCGAGGAGTAATTGAGAAGGGCCCCGGGGCAACACCCGGGGCCCTTTCTGGCCTAGTGCCATATGAAAGCATGAGCCGTCGTCTGCATGGACGGCGGACGTAACAGGAGAGGAGCTACGATGGCTGCAGGCAAAACCTTCTATGACATCCTGGGCGTATCCAAGAGCGCCTCCGACAAAGAGATCAAGAGCGCGTTTCGCAAGCTCGCGCAAAAATATCACCCCGATGCCGGCGGCGACGAGGCCAAGTTCAAGGAGATCAGCGAGGCCTACGAAACGCTTTCGGACGAGAAGAAGCGCAAAGAGTACGACCAGATGCTCATGTTCGGCGGCATGCCGGGCGCGGGCGGCGCGTATGGCGGCGGCTACGGTGCCGGCGCGGGTGCCAGCGGCTGGGGCGATATCTTCGACAGCATCTTTAGCGGCAACGGCGCCTGGGGCAGCGATTGGGGCTCGGGCTTTGCCGGGGCTGCGGGTAATGCCGGCGCGGGCCGCAGCCGTGCTCGCAAGGGCGGCGACCTGTCGCTGACCGTTGATGTGACGGCTGAGGACGCGTTTCGCGGCGTGACGCACAAGGTTACCTATCGCATTCCCTCGACGGGCGAGCAGCAGACCATTACGGTCTCGGTGCCCGCGGGTGCGGTCGACGGCGGCAAACTGCGCTACAAGCGTCGCGGCGAGTACGGCGTTGCCGGCGGCGAGCGCGGCGATCTGGTCGTGACCACGCACGTGGAGGAGCACCCGCTGTTTAAGCGCAAAGGTGCCGACGTGACCATGGAGGTACCGGTCTCGGTCTACGAGGCGGCGCTCGGCTGCACGGTGGACGTGCCCACGCCCGGCGGGGCGACGGTTCGTCTGAAGGTGCCGGCGGGCACCCAGACGGGCAAGAAGTTTCGCTTTAAGGAGATGGGTGCGCCCGACGTTAAGCACCGTGGCCGTACGGGAGCGCTGCTCGTCGAGATCAAGGTGCAGGTCCCCACGAACCTGTCTGACGACGAGCGCGATGCCATGACCAAGCTGCGCGAGGCCGACACGCGCGACTACCGCGAGAAGGTCAACCGTTACAAGGCGACGTACTAGGGCGGTCGTGGCGCACGCCCGCGCCCACGGGCTTATGATGGACGATAACGAGACGGGAAGGGGTCAGGTAGCATGGCCGAGGACAATAGGAACAAACCGCTGTACATGATCAGCGTGGCGGCCGAGCTGACCGGCATGCACCCGCAGACTCTGCGCGTCTACGAGTCCAAGGGCCTGGTGAATCCTCAGCGCTCGGGCGGTAACACGCGCCTGTATTCGCGTGCCGATATCGAGCGCCTGGAGCTCATCAACCAACTGACCGACGAGGGTATCAACCTCGCCGGCGTGGTGCGCATCCTCGATATGAAGGAGCGCGCCGAGGAGCGCGAGCGCGAGAACGAGAAGCTCCGCGCCCGCGTGCGCCAGCTCGAGGATGAGCTGCACGAGTACAAGATGCAAAAGAAGATCACTGCCTTAGCCCCGCGCGATGGCTCGGTCAACCCCGAACAAGTCATGCGTAAGCTGCTAGGTACGGGTAGCGACCTATAGCTCCGCCGGCGCCACCGGGCACTCATTGGGGACAGACTTAAATGAGTGCCCACAGAATGAGAGTGGATAATCTCCCGTCTTTGGCCTATGTGCAGGCTCAAAGTGGGAGATTATCCACTCTCGTCATTTGATTGGCAGTTGGGGACGTTCCTTTTCTGCCGGCACTTTGGGACACTCCTTGCGCCAAACCCGTCTTCCCGTCCCTGGCTCGTCCTTCACTTTACCGAGATAAAGTGAACGTGCAGATTCGTACCCCACTCGCAACCGTTCTATGGCACGATATTGAACGAATGTATGCTATGCGCCCAAATCGTTTTGGGCAGAGTGGGAGACAGTATGGTCAAGCTGTACGAGGACGGCATCTACCTGCGCGGCGGCAGCGAGGTTGTGCCTGCGGCCGAGGCTGCTGAGCGCGGTATTACGCAGACGCCCGAGGATGCCAAGCGCGGCACCATCGCGTATTCGATCCTTCAGGCACACAATACGTCCGGCGACCCCGAGGCGCTCAAGATTCGCTTCGACGCCATGGCGAGCCATGACATCACCTTTGTCGGCATCATCCAGACGGCGCGCGCCTCGGGCATGGAGCAGTTCCCGCTGCCCTACGTGCTCACCAACTGCCACAACTCGCTGTGCGCCGTGGGCGGCACCATCAACGAGGACGACCACGTCTTTGGCCTTTCCGCAGCCAAGAAGTACGGCGGCATCTTCGTTCCGCCGCACATCGCCGTCATCCACTCCTTTATGCGTGAGAACTTCGCCGGTTGCGGCAAGATGATCCTGGGTTCCGACTCGCACACCCGCTATGGCGCCCTGGGCACCATGGCCGTGGGCGAGGGCGGCGGCGAGCTGGCAAAGCAGCTGCTGCGTGACACCTACGACGTCGCCTATCCCGGCGTCGTTGCCATCTACCTCACGGGCGCCCCGCGCCCCGGCGTCGGCCCGCACGACGTGGCGCTCGCCATCATCCGCGCCGTCTTTGCCAAGGGTTACGTCAAGAACAAGGTCATGGAGTTTGTGGGCCCGGGCATCGCGAGCATGACGACCGATTACCGCAACGGCGTTGACGTCATGACCACCGAGACCACCTGCCTGTCGAGCATCTGGGCCACCGACGAGGACACGCACGCATTTCTGACCATGCACGGCCGCGGCGACGACTACCGCGAGCTCAAGCCCGCCGATGTCGCCTACTACGACGGCTGCGTCGAGGTCGACCTGTCGAGCATCAAGCCCATGATCGCCCTGCCGTTCCATCCTTCCAACGGCTTCGAGATCGACGAGCTCAACGAGAACCTCGAGGACATCCTGCATGAGGTAGAGCTCGAGGCCGCCAAGATCGGCGAGGGCAAGACGCACTTTAGCCTGCTCGACAAGATCGTCGACGGCAAGCTGCATGTGCAGCAGGGCGTTATCGCCGGCTGCTCGGGTGGCAACTACGACTCCGTGGTCCAGGCTGCCCGTGTGCTCAAGGGCGCCAACACCGGCTGCGGCGAGTTCTCGCTGTCGGTCTATCCCACGAGCCAGCCCGTGGCGCTCGAACTCACGCGTCGCGGCTATATCTACGACCTTATGGAGGCCGGCGCGATCGTGCGCACGGCGTTCTGCGGCCCGTGCTTTGGTGCCGGCGACACGCCTGCCAACAACGGCCTTTCGATCCGCCACACTACGCGCAACTTCCCCAACCGCGAGGGCTCTAAGCCGGGCAACGGTCAGCTGAGCGCCGTGGCCCTGATGGACGCCCGCTCCATTGCGGCGACGGCTGCCAACGGCGGCGTCCTGACGCCGGCGACCGACCTGCCCGAGGAGACTTGGGACGAGGCCTGCGAGTACACCTTTGACGATGCACCGTACAAAAAGCGCGTGTACTGGGGCTTTGGCAAGGCGGAGCCTGCCGACGAGCTGGTCGAAGGCCCCAACATCAAGCCGTGGCCCGCGATGGAGCCGCTCGGCGACGACATCCTGCTCAAGGTGTGCTCCAAGATCATGGACCCGGTCACCACGACCGACGAGCTCATTCCTTCGGGCGAGACGAGCTCCTTCCGCTCCAATCCGCTGGGCCTGGCTGAGTTTACGCTCAGCCGCCGCGACCCGGCCTACGTGGGCCGCTCCAAGGAGGTCGACGCTGTGGAGAAGCGTCGCGTTGCCGGCGAGTCCGCGGGCGACCTGGCGGCGCTCGATGCCGAGCTTGCCGGCGTGTTTGAGGCGCTGGCCGGCGCGGGTGTCGCGGCCGATGCCAAGGCGACCGAGTACGGCTCCATGCTCTATGCCAAGAAGCCGGGCGACGGCAGCGCCCGCGAGCAGGCTGCGAGCTGCCAGCGCGTCATTGGCGGCCTGGCCAACATCGTCCACGAGTACGCTACCAAGCGTTATCGCTCCAACGTGATGAACTGGGGCATGGTGCCCTTCCAGATGGAGGCAGAGCCTAACTTTGAGGTGGGTGACTACGTCTTTGTGCCGGGTATCCGTGCCGCGCTCGATGGCGACCTAAAGGACATCGCTGCCTACGTGGTGCGTGCCGACGGTGCGGTTGAGCAGATTGAGCTCTACATTGCCGATATGACGGCCGAGGAGCGTGCCATCGTCAAGGCCGGCTGCCTGATCAACTACAACAAGTTCAAGGCCGCTGCCGAGTAACTCTGCTGTACGCCCCTGCCACACCTTTCCCTCGTGCTCACGCGCTTCGCGAGGGTCGCCCGAGGGAAAGGTGTGGCCGGGGCTACTGCGACGTTCTCGTTGGGTCTTGAGGGACGCTAATAAATAGACTTGCTTGATGCCGCCTCTGTTAATGGGGCGGCTTTTTGTCGAGAACCACCACAAAAGGGGACAGGCACCTCTGTGGTGGTTCTCGGTTTGTCTCGATCTGTAACAGTTAGACCCTAATTTGCCGAGTAGATGTTACAGATTGAGACAAACGATCGCCGCTGATCATTTCATCTCAATCTGTAACATCTAAGATCGAAAAGGGCCGCTAGATGTTACAAATCGAGACAGTGGAACATCGGAGCCGAAACCACCACAAAGGTGCCTGCCCGGCGGGTCCTTATTTCGATGGGGTCCAGGTTATTTCATCGTCAAATAGCCAAGTGCGTGCCGAGCCACTGTTGCGCGCTGTCTGCGGATCGGGCTCGCAGGTTTGTTCGTAGGCATCCTCGGTACACCGATCCATAAAATCGACGACTGCCGTCTGGTCGCCCTCCATGACATAGATTACGTCGCCATCCGAGATATAGACCCCCGGTCCTTCATTGTCCACCCAGCCGGGGTCGTATGAGACGTTGCACAATCTGCTCCCGTTTGCCGCATCGAGCTCAAGGGTCGAATAATACCCGCCATTCATTTGGATTTTCTTGGCTCGATATATTACGGCGCCGTACCACCGCTTAAACGTCTTGCCTTTGAATAAACTGGTTGCCTTGTCGATAAGCTGCTCATCTTGGGTATAGCGCGTGGCCCCAAGTTCGATTCGGGGATAGTTGCTGACCCCAAGCGCTGCGGGCGTACCGTCGAAATCGACGGTGATTGAATCGGGTTTGACGATATCGGTGAGGATTTCGATGGGGTAGCTTACGGTTTCAACCGCCGCCTGCGTCGCCGAGGCAGGGAGAAATGCGAGATAGATAATGCCTACGCCGGCTGCGGTAATTGCAAACGCTAAGACGAGCAGGCCGATATAGGTGGAGCGTTTCACGGTGGGCACCTCTCATGCAATATGCAATCATTAAGATAAATGATGCCAGCTTACGACAATATTCAAAAGAAAGCGACCGCCCGGAATGAGAGGGCTAAAAGGCCCTATTGGGCTTCGATTCGATCTCTAATAGGAATATTTGCCTCCCCTCATTCTGGGCGAGGGGTCAAAAATTGAGTTCACGAGTTTTGCGCAATACTATTCTCACTAAACCCGCTATTTTCACTATAAGCACTATAAAAACGACGGGGACGATGACGAGAGTATTGTGGCGTACGATAACCAAGCCGTTTAAGCCGGCACCCTTGTCTTGAATCTCCATCTATATCTGCGCGAACGGGCTATCGGTGGCTCTCGATTTCGTCGCTGTGTTCTCGTTGGATCTTGTGGGACGCTAAAAATAGACTGGGACCACCACAAAGGTGCCTGTCCCCTTTGTGGTGGTCCGTTTGTTTCTCGATCTGTAACAGCTGGGGACAAAATGTGCCGTTAGTTGTTACAGATTGAGATTTTCAGATGAGCCTTCGCGGTTTGTCTCGATCTGTAACAGTTAGACCCTAATTTGCCGAGTAGATGTTACAGATTGAGACAAACGGTTGCCGCTGGTCATTTCATCTCGATCTGTAACATCTAGGATCAAAAATGGCTGCTAGATGTTATAGATCGAGATGGTAGTGCGCCTGGGCAGCGGCGGGCTGACATCTCAGTACCCTATCCATCAATCACTCAGAAAATCTTATATATAGAGACTTAGATTTGTGTATAAGATCGTACAAAGCTGGCAACAATACTTCTCGAACAACGTGAAGCCGCCCCGTAGGGCGGCCGCCCCAAGAGAGGTGATTCCATGAGAATCGATAAGCTAGCAATGACGTCGCGCGAGGCGCTGCAGACCGCCATGAGCACGGCTGCCGATGCACAGGCCGGCGCGGTGGAGCCGATCCACCTGCTGTCTGCCCTGCTCGGTGCCGGCGAGCGCAATATCTCCGTGATCATCGAGCGCATCGGTGCCGACCCGGCTCAGCTCGCACGCTCCACACAGGATGCCATCGACCACGCGCCCAAGGTTTCGGGCGAGGGCCAGCAGATGGGCCTGTCCAACGAGCTCGTCCGCGTCATCGAGAAGGCCGAGAAGAAGGCCACCAAGATGGGCGACAGCTTTGTGGTGACTGAGCATCTGCTGATGGCTCTTGCCGAGGACAAGGGCGAGGCTGGTCGTGTACTGCGCGACGCCGGTGTTACCAAGGAGCGTATCGAGCAGGTCTACGAGGAGCTGCGCGGTGATGACCGCGTGACGTCTGCCGAGGACAAGACCCAGTTTGAGGCGTTGGAGCAGTACGGTCGCAACATCTGCGACCTCGCCCGCGCCGGCAAGCTCGACCCGGTCATCGGCCGTACCGATGAGATTCGCCGTACCATCCAGGTCCTGTCCCGCCGCACCAAGAACAACCCCGTGCTCATTGGCGAGCCGGGCGTCGGCAAGACGGCCATCGTCGAGGGTATCGCCCAGCGTATCGTGGCCGGCGACGTGCCAAGCACGCTGCGCGATCGCGACCTCATCGAGCTTGACATGAGCGCGCTGGTCGCCGGCGCCAAGTACCGTGGTGAGTTCGAGGACCGCTTGAAGGCCGTGCTCAAGGAAGTGCAAAAATCGGAAGGCAAGGTCATCCTGTTCATCGATGAGCTCCACACCATCGTGGGCGCGGGTGCCACCGAGGGCTCCATGGACGCCGGCAACATCCTCAAGCCGGCGCTTGCCCGTGGCGACCTGCATGCGATTGGCGCGACCACGCTCGACGAGTACCGCAAGTACATCGAGAAGGACGCGGCGCTCGCCCGTCGTTTCCAGACCGTAATGGTCTCCGAGCCCTCCGTCGAGGACACCATCTCGATTCTGCGTGGCCTCAAGGAGAAGTACGAGATCTTCCACGGCGTGCATATCACCGATAGCGCGCTCGTGGCAGCTGCCGACCTCTCCGATCGCTACATCGCCGACCGTTTCCTGCCCGACAAGGCAATCGACCTGGTCGATGAGGCCGCAAGCCGCCTGCGCATGGAGCTCGACAGCATGCCGGTCGAGATCGACGCCACCACGCGTCAGCTCACCCAGCTGCAGATCGAGGAGCAGGCGCTCATGAAGGAGACCGACGACGCCTCTAAGGAGCGTTTGGAGGCTCTGCGCCAAGAGATTGCCGAAGTCCAGGAAAAGCTCAACGTGCAAAAGGCCGGCTGGCTCAACCAAAAGAACGCCATCGACCACGTGCAGGAGCTTAAGGGCCAGCTTGACGAGGCCAAGAGCGAAGAGGAGCGCGCGACGCGTAACGGCGACCTGGGCCGTGCGTCCGAGCTGCGCTACTCCGTGATTCCGGGCCTGCAGCAGCAGATTCAGGATTCCGAGGCTGCGCTCGAGGCGCAAAAGCAGCAGGACGGCGAGGGCCTCAACGAGCAGGTGACCTCCGATGAGATCGCTGAGGTCGTGAGCGCTTGGACCGGCGTGCCCGTGTCCAAGATGATGCAGGGCGAGCTCGACAAGTTGAAGGGCTTGGAGGGTGAGCTGCATAAGCGCGTTATCGGTCAGGACGAGGCCGTCTCCGCTGTGGCCGCGGCCGTGCGTCGCAGCCGTGCGGGTCTCTCCGACCCGGACAAGCCCATCGGCAGCTTCTTCTTCCTGGGCCCCACCGGCGTAGGTAAGACCGAGCTCGCCAAGGCGCTGGCCGAGTGCCTGTTCGATGACGAGCGCGCGCTCGTGCGTATCGACATGTCCGAGTACATGGAGAAGTTCAGCGTCCAGCGTCTGATCGGTGCGCCCCCGGGATACGTGGGCTACGACGAGGGCGGCCAGCTCACCGAGGCCGTGCGCCGTCGTCCCTACTCCGTGATCTTGCTCGACGAGATGGAGAAGGCTCATCCGGATGTCTTTAACGTGCTGCTGCAGGTGCTCGACGACGGCCGTCTGACCGATGGCCAGGGTCGTCAGGTGTCCTTTAAGAACACGATTATCATCATGACGAGCAACGTGGGCTCCAAAGCCATCGCCGAGCTTTCGGGCAAGGACGAGGAGGAGATGCGCCATCAGGTCGACGCGGCCATGGCTCAGACCTTCCGCCCCGAGTTCCTCAACCGTATCGATGACATCGTGGTGTTCCATCCGCTCGGCATGGCGCAGATCGAGAAGATCGTCGACATCCAGCTCGCCGACGTCCGCGCGCGTCTGGCCAAGGAGCGCATGACGCTTGCCATCACCCCGGCGGCCAAGCAGATGCTCGCCGTGGGCGGCCTGGACCCGGTCTTTGGCGCCCGTCCGCTCAAGCGTCTGGTTCAGCGCGAGGTCGTGGATGCCATCGCCGCCGCTATCATCGACGGCACGGTGCGCGAGGGCGATCAGGTGACAGTCGATGTCGACAAGGACGGCGGCTTTACCGTCGTGTGCGATAACACGCCGGTGGCCACCTACGAGGTCCCCGACGCCGAGTAGATTTTTGGGATATGCCTTAAAATCTGCCAGCCGTCTCTAAACGCCAAGGGCGGCGGATCCAATTGGGTCCGCCGCCCTTTTTCGTGCGACAATCGATAATGTTGAACACGATTGCATGGCAAGGAGATATGCAGATGATAGACAAGAACAAGACGAATGCGCCGGTCGCCAACGCCGCGCCGGCCGCGCCCAAGCCTGCACCCAAGCCTGTGCCCAAGCCGCGCGACCCCTACATCCGTGCCGAGAACGAGGATGACGACGGCTACGATCCTTATAGCGATCGTCGCCCCGAGCGCGAGCCCCTCTTCGAAGCCGACCCCTGGCGTTAAGTAGCTCATTTGGGACGGGGCTTTTTTAGCTACTTTGTTTTCGGCTAGAGGCGTTCATGCCTGCCCCCCTCGGCCGCTCGATATCCTCCGGGAGGGGCCACTAATAGAAAACTTGCTTATCCATTAATCAAGATACGCATAATCTTGCTCTCCTGCTAATCAAGAATCGTTATAATCTTGATTAGCAGGAGAGCAAGATTGGAGAATTATGGCATTCAACGACTTGGTGGCTCAAAAAATAAAGGACTTTGAGCAACAGGGGATTCCGCAGGTCTTTGAGCGCGACCTTGATCTGGGCAACCCGCAGGAGCCAAAGCGCGACAACATCGTATATGTGATTGTGGGCGCCCGTCGTTGTGGAAAGACGTATCGCCTGTATCAGGAGATACGGCGGCTTCAGGGCCAAGGCGTCGAGCTTGACCGGATGCTATATTTCAATTTTGAGGATGAGCGCTTGCGTCCGTATGAGCCATCGCTACTAGCGGACGTGCTCGATACATTCTATGCACTATATCCTGCTGCTCGAGGCGAGGGCGCCTACCTTTTCTTTGACGAGATCCAGGAAATACCCGAATGGGGTGCGTTTCTGCGACGCGTGGTCGATACGGAGAAGGCGACCGTTTACGTGACGGGATCTTCTTCTAAGATGCTGTCCTCAGAACTTAAGAGCGAGTTCAGGGGCCGTTCTCTTGTGCGAGAGCTTTTTCCGTTGAGTTTTTCGGAATACGTCCGATATAAGACGGGGAGCGTTCCTGAGTCGAACGCACCCTTCTCCTCGAGCGATGCAGCGTTGCTCCGACACCATCTGGTCGGATATCTCGAGCGAGGGGGATTCATCGCGACACTTGAGCAGACGCCCGCAGACGCGATTCAGCTGCTACAGGAATATGCGTCGCGAACGGTCGCCATGGACGTCGTTGAACGTTACGACGTCAAGAACCCCCGTTTGGCCTCGCTGTTTCTGGCGCGGTGCATGGCATCTTCGGGACGAGAGCTGTCAGTGAACAAAGTGTACAACGAGTTCAAGAGCAGACAGATATCCGTCAGTCGAAATACGCTCAGCGACTTACTTGAGTATTACGAGGACGCCTACCTGCTGTTTTCGGTGCCGGAGTTCACGCGTTCGCTTGCAAATAATACGCGGTCTGCGTCTAAGGTCTACGCCGTCGATCCTGCGATGTTCGGAGCGTTCTCCCCCGCATCGGCATTGGATCATGGTCAGAGGCTCGAGACCGCGGTGTTCAATGCGCTCAGAAGAAGGACCCCCGCCGTGCGGCCCGGTTCGGTTTGCCGCCTGCTGATTAAAGATAAGAATAAAAGCCATGAGGTGGACTTTGTGGCTGGGGATGCACTGCTCATGCAGGCTTACGGCCTGATTCAGGTAAGTGTGGATATGACAAGCGAGAAAACGCGCGAGCGCGAAATTGCCGCGCTCGATGCCGCGATGGCCCAGTTTGATCTTGGCGAGTCGGTAATCGTTACCATGGATGAGCAGGCCGATATTCCATGCAAACACGGCGTGGTACATGCTGTGCCCGCATGGAAGTGGCTCCTTTCCTAATCGTCTATGGATTTGCGAGGCCAGGACTCAGGTGTCATGGTCCGCTAGTCCTGGGCCTTGATGCTCGGCAGGAGAATCTGGGCGAGGTAGTCGGTCTCGAGTTTAGTCGCAGCGTCGGCCTTGCCGTCTTTGCCGACCAGTACGTTCTTGATCTGGCTATAGGTGTAGCGGTTGCCGGTCGTGAGCTCGACAAGCTCAATGGCCGAGTCCATAGGGTAGGTCGACACGGGATTCTGCGTCCGTCCGTTGATGGTCTGGGGCACCACGTACGGATAGACGGGACCGCTGGCGTAGACGGTATAACCGTTGCCTAGGTTGGCCGCACCCAAAACCGTATCGCCCTCATCGGGCGTAAAGCTCTCGCCCTCGCGCACTGCGACGAGCGTCACAATCGGTGTATCGCTGTCGCCGGCAAGATAGATGCATAGCGTGCTGCCATTTTGCCAAGTCTCGACCTTGCCGTACCACTCGACGGGGATATCGAGCTGGTAGAGGTCGGTTGCCTTGTGGCGGGCGTCGGCATCACGGGCCGCCTGTGCCTTTTGCGCGCTCACGGCATTGACGGCGGCGTCGCGCCGCGCGGTTGCCGCCTGCTGGAGCACCTTGGCGGTGGCGGCGGAGCTCGCGCCTCCCTCCTCGGCATATTTGGCGGCGGCATCGATCTGGTCGTCAGTCACCGTGTCGGCCGAAGGCACCTTGAGCTTAAAGGCGGCCTGGCTGCTTAGGTCCTGTCCGTCGCTCTTGATCGTGACCTGCGCCTTGGTGGTCGGGACGGTATAGATGGTGCCGTCGGCCGCGATGGGAGAGGCAGCGATGGAGAGCGTGTAATCGCCGGGCAGCAGTTTGATGCCGCGGCCGTGCTCGTCAACATAGAGCGTTTCGCTCACGGATGAGCCATCAGCGTCCTGACCGCTCACCTGTACGGGAATCTTAGAGCTGGTGGAACAGTCGAGGCCCGCGGCATGCACGCCAATCTGCACCGACATCATCGTGTGGGCATTGGCGGCGACAGCGGCAGCCTGCTCTTGCTGATATCCGTTCCAGGCAGCATAGCCTGCACCGCCGGCGACGAGCGCGGCGGCCACGATACCGGCGACCATCAGATTGCGGCGCTTGGGCGACATCTTGCGATGACGAACCTCGGCCTCGCGTGCCGAGGGAACGGACGGTAGGGGAATATCGCCCATGGCGATGGTCTCGTCCACGGCTGGTGCGGAACCCAGGCCAGGAAGCTCGCGGGTCAGCGAATCCTCGGCCGGCAAGCTGTCGAGCAAGACGGTTTCCTCGCCCGTGTCGGATTCGGGCTGATTGCCGGCCTCGCTTTCGGTGTCTTCGTGACCTGCCTCGTCTTCGGTGGGCGCGGCGCCATCGTCTTTTGCATCCTGATCATCGAGCTGCGCCTCGATTTCCGGCTCATCCTGCACATTAACGCTCGAATCGTCAAACGTAATCTCGGCCAGCGCGATCTGGTCTAGACTCTCCAGGGCCTCGGCACACGCTTCTGCATCTTGGACCGCATCCTCTTGGCCCATCGTCTCATCTTTCATATATCCCCCAAGCTCAATATCGGGACAACAATGTACCCAAAAACGGGGCTCCATAGAGCCGCCGCATGATTTGAAATCCGATTTTATATATGCGCGTGTTTTTGAATAGATGAATAGAGGCGCAACGACAAAAAGCCCCCGGAAAGCGAGCGAAACGCTTTTCGGGGGCTCTGCGAGACATTGGATTGAAAGGCCTGGTGAGCGGGCCTATGCCCAAGTGCCAACAGCGGCCAACATGTTACTCGGCGTGCGCGTAATCAACCTTGGCACGGCGAGCGGTGGCCTTCTCCCAATCGCTGGTGCCCTCAAAGACATCCTGCTTGTAGGGATTGCGGCCGAGCTTCTTGGCGCGGTAGGCGATGTAGATGATCGCGGCGACGTTGGCGACCAGTGCGGCGATCGAGACCGCGGTAGCGGCGCCGGGGTCGAGCGTGGAGTGGGTCACAAAGATGGACTCCTCCTGGAAGTACGGGAACACCTGGGCAAACATGCACCAAATGGCCAGCGTAAAGGCGCGGTTCTGGATCCAGCCGCCCTTGTTCCAGATAAAGGCGGCGACGGTGGGCGCCAGCAGCAGCGCAAAGCCGCAGAACCAGGAGTGGGTGGGCAGGCAGTTGTAGGTGTAGCAGAAGTTCCAGATGTCGTAGGCGATGATGTAGACCCAGGTCATGTCGGGCCACAGCATGTCGGTCTTGTCCTCGGAGGCGTAGACGCTCCACCAACCGGTCATGCAGAAGATGTTGATGATACCGGCGATGCCGTTGAACACGTTGTTCCAGCCGGCCAGCTGCGTAGCACCTTCGGAGGTGACCCAGGTGGACTGGCCTAGGACAAAGAAGTGATAGGCACTCTCGAAGTCGGACACGACGGCGATCATGATGTTGATGGCGACGATCACAAACGGCCATGCGCGGAACCAATGCGCTTTGCCGATTTTGCCCCACTGATACTTAATGGCGATGAAGCCCCAGCAACCGGCCAGCGCCGCGTATACCTTGGCGTAGTGGAACCAGCTGTTCTGGTACACATGGGTGGGGTTGGCGAGCGCCCACTCGGCGCCTTGTGAGACGCCGATGGCGATGGCGACGCAGTAGATGGTCATGGCCAGCGGAGCCACGCCAAAGATGATGGCCGCGCCCAGCTTGGTGCGGCGGCCGACCTCGTTGAGCACAATCAGGCCAATAAAGACCATGGCCCAGCCGGCCCAGTGGATAAGGGTATCGCTACCCCAAACATCGAACAGCATGCTGCTCTCCTTTCACACGCCCGCGGCCCCTCTTCCGATCGCGGGCAGTTTGGCCAAATGTCGTCAGTTCCTGGGTTTGCGCTCGGGATACTTGGCGGTATAGCCCTCGATGTGGAGTGTCGAGGCGATGATTTCCTTGACCGTCTCGTCGGGCACATCGGGGTGCGTGCGGATATACATCAAAAGACCCATGATGAGGGTGTAGAACGTCTCGTAGACATGGTCGATGCGTAGCTCATGATGGGCGACAAAATCCACCACGGTGGTGTCGCAGATATACTGCGCCACACGCTGGACCACGTTGTGCAAAAAGCCGCCGTAGAGCGCGCCGCTGCTCGAGGTGAGCGTGCTCGGCAGCTCGTGGCCGCTGGCGACCAGGCGCTTAAAGAGCGGGGCGACGGTGTCGAGCGCGCCCTCGATGTCGCCGATCGTGCGGCTGGCATTCCACTGCTCGAGCTCGGAGATAAAACCGTCGATTGCCTCGTCCATGACGGCGGTGACGGCGGCGTCCATATCGGCAAAGTAGTGGTAGAACAGCGAGCGCGTGCAGCCGGCGCGTTTGGTCACGGCCGATACCGATAGGTGGGAAACGCCCAGCTCGGAGCTTACGGTGCGCACGGCATCGAGGATCTCGCGACGGCGTTCGTCGCCCGTCAGACGCTTGGCCGCGCTATCGGGCGCGGGGACGGCGTCGGCCACAGAGGTATCTGCTGTGTTGTTGCCCATGTTTTGCCGCCTTTCGTCCGTTTGAGCCCGACCGTTCACCTAACAGTCTTGAATATTGTTGACGGTTCGTCAATACTGTTTTTGACACAATGTCAACTAATGGCGGGTGAACGGCATGGGGGCATGCCCGGCCTGCAAAAAAGAGGGGTGCCGCGGTCTCGCCGGGCTGTGGCAAGAGAAGGGACAACCATGATTCTCAACGGACCGGGAATTAGCTACACCGAGCCCGATATCGGCGCGGAGTTCGTGCCGCCGCTGCCGGAGCATCCGCGCGAGGCCATTGTCAAGCTGTGCGAGCATTGCACCAACCGCCTGCTGCATCGCGACGAGCTGCTGGGCTACGAGTACTGGTCGTTTGCCGAGGCCGCAACCGACGAGCAGGCCGAAGTGCTCTGCAAGATGAAGATGCGCCGTCCCTATACGCTGCCCGAGATGGTCAAGCTCACCGGCATGCCCGAGGCCGATATCGAAAAAATGCTCGACGACATGAGCTACACGGGTCTGCTCGAGTACAACTGGGAAAACCCCGAGCGCGCCAAGCAGTGGGTGCTGCCCATGCTGGTGCCGGGTTCCGCCGAGTTCCTCAACATGCGCGTGAGCCAGCTCGAGGAGCATCCGGTCTATGCCAAGTTCTTTGAGCAGGCGTCCAAGGGGCCGCTGTCCAAGGCCACGCCGATGGTGCCGCCCGGCGGTGCCGGCATCGGCATGCATGTCATTCCGGTCGAGAAGGCCATCGATGCCGCGAGCACCTCGGTGCCGATCGAGCATATCGAGCATTGGCTCGACAAATACGATGGCAAATATGCCGCCAGTACCTGCAGCTGCCGTGCGAGCCGCCGCGTGATGGGCGAAGGCTGCGCCGACGACCCCGCCGACTGGTGCATTGCCGTGGGCGATATGGCCGACTATGTGGTCGAGACCGACCGCGGCCACTATGTGACGCGCGAGGAGGTCTACGACATCTTGCGCCAGGCCGAGGACAACGGCTTTGTGCATCAGATCACCAACATCGACGGCGAGAACAAGATCTTCGCCATCTGTAACTGCAACGTCAACGTGTGCTACGCCCTGCGCACCTCGCAGCTGTTCAACACGCCCAACCTGTCGCGCTCGGCCTATGTCGCCAAGGTCGAGAAGGACAAGTGCGTGGCCTGCGGCCGCTGCGTTGAGGTGTGTCCGGCCGGCGCCGCCAAGCTGGGCCA
Organism: uncultured Collinsella sp.; assembly: GCA_900540855.1. Taxonomy (GTDB): domain Bacteria; phylum Actinomycetota; class Coriobacteriia; order Coriobacteriales; family Coriobacteriaceae; genus Collinsella. The sequence goes on along the minus strand of UQHK01000028.1, from coordinate 2,289 downwards.
AAAGCTCTGCAGCAAAAAGGCGGGCGGACAGGTGCCCGAGTATTCGCGCCAGGAGCTGCCCGATGCCACCAAGTGGGACCACACCAAGTGGTCGCCCAACTACCGCAACGACAACCGCATCGAGACGCATGAGTCCGGCACCGCTCCCTGCAAGACGGCCTGCCCCGCGCACGTTGCCGTTCAGGGCTATTTGAAGCTCGCGGCTCAGGGTCGCTATGACGAGGCGCTGGCGCTCATTAAACGCGAGAACCCGCTGCCCGCTATCTGCGGCCGTGTGTGCAATCGCCGCTGTGAGGATGCCTGCACCCGCGGTCGTGTGGACGCCGCCGTGGCTATCGACGAAGTCAAGAAGTTTATCGCCCAGCGCGATCTGGACGCAGCGACCCGCTATGTCCCGCCTGTGGTGACGCCGACGCGTGCCGGCGGCTTCGACCAGAAGATTGCCATCATCGGCGCCGGTCCGGCCGGCCTGTCCTGCGCTTTCTACCTGGCCGAGAGGGGCTACAAGCCCGTTGTGTTCGAGAAAAACGAGCGCCCGGGCGGCATGCTCACCTATGGCATTCCTAGCTTTAAGCTGCAGAAGGACGTTATCGAGGCCGAGGTCGAGATCATTCGCCTGATGGGTGCCGAGTTCCGCTATGGCGTGGAAGTCGGTCGCGATGTGACGCTCGACGAGCTGCGCGAGCAGGGCTTTAAGGCCTTTTATGTTGCCATCGGCTGCCAGGGCGGCCGCCTTGCCGGCATTCCGGGCGAGGACGCCGAGGGTGTGACCGTGGCCGTCGACTTCCTTCGCGAGGTTAACAGCGGCAAGATCGATACCCTGTTCGGCCGCACCATTGTGGTGGGCGGCGGCAACGTGGCCATCGACGTTGCCCGCAACGCCTGCCGTCTGGGTTCCGAGCACGTTGAGATGTTCTGCCTGGAGAGCGAGGCCCAGATGCCCGCCAGCGAGGAGGAGCGTCGCGAGGCCGTTGAGGACGGCGCTCACATCAGCTGCGGCTGGGGCCCCAAGGAGATTCACCTGGACGATGCGGGTCGTGTGTGCGGCATCACCTTCAAGCGCTGCACGCGCGTCTTTGACGACGAGGGCCGTTTTGCGCCCGAGTACGACGAGAACGATCTGCGCCGTGTCGATGCCGACCGTGTCGTCATGTCGATTGGCCAGTCCATTGTGTGGGGCGACCTGCTGGCTGGCTCCAAGGTGGAGCTCGGCCGCGGCCAGGGTGCCCTTGCCGATCCGCAGACGTACCAGACCGCCGAGCCCGACATCTTTGTGGGCGGCGACGTCTACACCGGTCCCAGCTTTGCTATCGACGCCATCGCCGCCGGTCACGAGGCCGCGGTGTCCATCCATCGCTTTGTGCAGCCGGGCTCCACGCTCACCATCGGCCGCAACCAGCGCCGCTACACCGCGCTTGACCGCGACGATGTTGTGATTGAGAGCTATGACAACGCGAGCCGCGAGGTGGCACGTGTCGACCGCGAGCGCGAGAAGGCTGCGCCCTTTAGCGAGTATGTCGAGACCTTTACCGAGGAGCAGGTGCGCGCCGAGACCGCTCGCTGCCTGGGCTGCGGTGCCTCGATCGTCGACCCCAACAAGTGCATCGGCTGCGGCCTGTGCACCACCAAGTGCGCGTTTGACGCCATCCATCTGGATCGCGACCGCCCCGAGTGCTCCACGATGGTCAAATACGAGCAAAAGCTCCCAAGCCTGGGCAAGTACGCTTTGAAGCGTGCGATCAAGATTAAATTCGGTCGCAAGTAAGTGGCCATAACGGGAACGGCGGAAGGAACATAAAGTGCACGAGCTCGGGATTGTTTACCACATCATTCGTGATGTCGAGAATGTGGCGCGCGCCAATGGCGTGAGTCGCGTTTCGAGCGTGACGCTGCTCCTGGGCGAGGTCTCGGGCGTCGTTCCCGATCTGCTGCTTGATGCTTGGCGCTGGGCGGCAGATAAAAAGCCTATCACGCAGGGCGCGGAGCTTATTGTGGAGCCTGTCGAGGCCGTGACGCATTGCGAGGCGTGCGGCTGCGACTACGCGACGGTCGAGCACGGCAAGACCTGCCCCCATTGCGGTAGCGGCGAGACCTATCTGCTGCAGGGCCAGGAGGTCATGATCAAGCAGATCGAGACCCCCGACGAGGACCCGACAGACGCTGTCCCCGACGGCCTATCCGATGCCCCCGACGCCGTCGACGCCGCCAACCCCCTCCACATCGCCTAACTAAGTCGTTGGGTGTTCCTATAGTTTTGTCAACCGTCGAGGCTACTCCCGGTAGGGCACC
>UQHK01000027.1 GCA_900540855.1 uncultured Collinsella sp. | reverse complement strand
TCTGCCGGCAGTTGGGGACACTCCTTGCGCCAGCGTTGCATCGAATGCTCGGGAAAATACGAGCCGGTATTTGGCCGAATAGCGGGTCGCGGTTTCCGGATGGGGTGGGTTGCGGAAAGTGCGACCCGGAATATTGCTCTGAAACGGGATGCCGTTTCCCCGACAAGGCTCAACCGGAAAGCGCATCCCATTCTGAGGCGGCAAAACGGGATGCGCTTTCCGCGCGACAGAATCTATGCAGCCGTGTTGAGCGACAGCCCCGCTACTCGCCCAGAATCAGCGACGCGAGCTCTTCCTGGGTGTCCACCACGTAGTCGGCGCCGGCAGCTTCCAGCTCTACGCGGCCGCGGAAGCCCCAGCTGACGCCCGCACTCTTAAGGCCAGCGTTGTGGCCGGTCAAAACATCGACATTGGAATCGCCCACATAGAGTGTGGTTGCCGGGTCGGCGCCTAGCTCTTTCATCACATGCAGCGTAACAGGCGCCTCGGGCTTGGGAGGAAACGCATCGACGCGGCCCTGCACCAGTGCAAAGCGCTCGGAACCAAAGTATTTTTCGATAAGCGGGGCCGCCGAAATGTGGTCCTTGTTGGTGAGCACGGCAAGCTGGATGCCCGCGGCGCGCAGGCGGTCGAGCATCTCGATTGTGCCGGCATAGGGGGCGGTGTGGTCCTCCTTGTGCTCGCCGTAGTAAGCCCTAAACTCGGCAAGCGTCTGCTCAAAGGCGCGCCCGTCGCCCGCATACTCGGCGGGCATAAAGCGCTCGACCAGCTTGAGCATGCCGTTTCCCACCTTATAGCGGTATTCGTCAACGGCAAACGTAGGCCAGCCGTGCGTCTCGCAGGTATGGTTGCTAGCGGCCGCCAGGTCCTCGAGCGTGTTGAGGATGGTGCCATCCAGATCAAAGATCACATGGGAAAAAGCTGCTGCCATGAAAGCTCCCGTCATTGGGTTTAAAAACGCACCTCATAATACTGGGCTTACGCATCGGGCTTGTTTGGAATCTGAACATCTTCAAGGGATATCGAGCTGCATCGCGCCGTCTGCGAGAATGTGCCGCTAGCAAATCCTCGGCAGCTGCTCTCCCACGAGCATGTCGAGAATACGGGTCGATCCCCAGCCGGTGCGTACGCGCACGGCGGGGCGGGCGTCCTCGGCAAGCGGCAGCACGCGACCGATGATGGCGGCATTCTCGCCGTAGCGGGCGGCGCGCATGGCCGCCAGCGCGGCATCGGCCTGCTCGGCCGGCACCACGGCGACCATCTTGCCCTCGTTTGCCACCTGCAGCACATCGTAGCCGAGCATCTCACATGCCGCCTGCACGTCGGGGCGCACGGGCACGGCATCCTCGTCGATCTCCATGGCGACGCCGCTGGCCTGGGCAAACTCGTTGAGCGTGGATGCCAGGCCGCCGCGCGTGGGGTCGCGGAAGCAGCGGGTATCGGGGGCGGCGGCGAGCACATCGGCAATCAGATGATTGAGCGGCGCAGCGTCGCTTTCGATGTTGCTCGAAAACGCCAAGCCCTCGCGCTGGCTCATGATGGCGATGCCGTGGTCGCCTAGCGTACCCGATACCAGGATGGCGTCGCCGGGCCGACAGTTTGCACCGCTGAGCGCTACGCCCGCGGGCACCTCGCCCACGCCGGCGGTATTGATGTAGACGCCGTCGGCACCGCCACGCTCGACCACCTTGGTGTCGCCGGTGATTATGGACACGCCCGCCTCGCGCGCCGTTTCGGCCATGGTCTGCACAATCTGGCGCAGCTTGTCCATGGGATAGCCCTCTTCGAGGATAAAGCCGCATGAGAGGTAGCGCACGTTAGCGCCCGAGGTCGCGACGTCGTTGACGGTTCCGCATACGGCGAGTCGGCCGATATTGCCGCCGGGGAAGAACTGCGGCGTTACCACAAAGCTGTCGGTCGACATGGCGATTCGCCCGCTTGCGGGCAGTACGGCGACACCGGCATCGTTGCCCGCAAGCAGCTCGGGCGACCCAAAGGCATCCAGAAAGACCTCATCGATAATGCGTTTCATCATCTGGCCGCCGGAGCCGTGGCCCAGCAGGACAGTGCTATCGGTGGCATTACGGGACATATCGAAAACTCCAATCGTGGGTGGTGCCGGTACGCGGGGACGTCCGGGCTAGTCGCGGTATCTAAAGTACGCCGCGCAGCTACCTTCGGAGCTCACCATGCACGGGCCGACGGGATGTTCGGGCGTGCAAGCGCGGCCAAACAGAGGACAGTCGCTCGGCGTGATGGCTCCGCGCAGCACGTCGCCGCAGCGGCAGCCGCGTGGCTCGACCGTCGGTTCAATGGGTACGTCAAAGCGGGCGCCGGCATCAAAGCGCGCGAATTCGGGTCGGATGGAAAGACCCGAATTCACAATCGGTCCCAGCCCGCGCCACGTGGTGTCGCACGGCTCAAACACCTGCTCGACCAGCTGGCGCGCCACGGGGTTGCCGTCAGCGTTGACGCCACGGCGGTAGGCGTTGTCGATTGCGGGCCTGTGCTCGACAACCATCTGGACCAGCATACAGATGCCCTGCAAGATATCGACCGGTTCAAATCCCGTGACCACGCCGGGGGTCTCGAACTCGTCGACCAAAAACCCAAAGGGTGCCAGGCCTGTGATGGTAGCGACGTGACCCGGCAGGATAAAGCCGTTGATGGCGGTCTCGGGGTCGTTGGAGATCGCACGCAGAGCCGGCGGCGTGGTCTTGTGAGCACAGTAGACCGAGAAGTTCTGGAGCCCGCGCGCGTCGGCCTCCAGGATAGCGGCGGCAATGGTGGGCGTTGTGGTCTCAAAGCCGACGCCCATAAAGATGACCGGGCGTTCGGGATTTTGCTCGGCAATGTCGAGTGCGTCGAGCGGAGAATAGACGATGCGGATGTCGCGCCCCGCCGCCTTTTGCGCGGCAAGCGAGGTGGACGATCCGGGCACGCGCATCATGTCGCCAAAGGTGGTGATGATGGCGCCGTCCATGCTGGAAAGCGCGATTGCGTGATCGATGTCGCGGTTGGCGGTGACGCAAACGGGGCACCCCGGGCCGCTTAGCAGTTTGAGCCCGGCCGGCATAATGGAATGAAAGCCATAGCGGCCAATGCTCACGGTATGCGTACCGCAGACTTCCATAAGGTTGATGCTGCGGTTGCCGACAAGCTCATGAATACGATCGATGAGCTCGCGAGCCAGCTTGGGGTCGCGAAATGCCGAAAAGTCGATACCGGAGCGAACCGGCTGCGCCGCCGCCACTAGTATGCCTCGGCCGGGTTGGTGGCGAGTTGGTCCTCTTCGGCCAGCTCGGTCATGGTATTGACGAGCTCGAGTGTCTCTTGGGCTTCCTGCTCGTCGACAATCTGAATGCCAAAGCCGGCGTGCACGAGAATATAGTCGCCTACCTGTGCCGTCGGCACGAGGCGCAGCGAAATGGGGCGCTCGATGCCCATCATGTCGACGGTCGCCTTAAGGTCGTCGTCGCGTTTGACCACTTTACCGGGAACGGCAAGGCACATAATGTTCCCCTTTTATACGTTTTGCGCTGGATAGGCGCCTAATTATCCATCAGTTGATGGTAGCGCTCGTGGGAGTCACGAGCAAACGCGTTACACCTGTGAGACGGCGGCGCGCAGGTTGGCAAAACAGCCTATCGCGATGCTGTCTGCGCGAGGCGAGCGCGTGCGATTGCCGCCTGACCGTAGGCGATGCAGCCGTCGTTGACGGGCACGGAGTGGGGGACCAAGACGGCAAGACCGGCGTCTTTGAGTTCGTGGGTAAGGAGCTGAAGCAAAAGTCGGTTCATGAACACGCCGCCCGAGAGCACGACGGTGTCGAGGCCTTCACGGGCGCAGATCTCGTTTGCGATGCGGGCCGATGCGCGTGCGACGGCGTCATGGAAGTCGAGCGCGAGCCTGCCGGCGGGCACGCCGGCCCTGATTCCCTCCAAAAGCGCCTCAAAAAGCGGTCTGGAGTTCAGAGCATGGCAGTCGTCCGGACTGGATGATTCGGTTACGGAAAAGCTGGCCATATTGCCGGTGGGGCAGATACTTTCGCTGCCGAGCGCGCGCCAGGCGGCGGCCTCAAGCTCGATGGCGGGTTCACCCTCGTAGGTCGCCTGGCCGCAAATGCCCAGGATCGCGGCTGCGGCATCAAACAAGCGACCCATGCTGCTGGTGCGCGGGCTGTTGATGCCACGTTCGATCATCGTTGCCGTCACGCTCCGTGTTTGCTCGTCTAGGTCGCCTAAGAGCCGCTCGGCCCCCGGGTGTTCGAGCAGGCCGAGCTCACTGAGCAAGGCGAAGGCGTTGCGGCGGGCGTCACGCACGGAGGCCGCCCCGCCGGGGAGCGCCCAGGTGCGCAAATGCGCGGCGCGCTCAAAGCCGCCAAGGCTGGCAACAAGAAACTCGCCGCCCCAAATGGTCCCATCGGTGCCGGCGCCGGTGCCGTCAAAGGCGATGCCAAGGACGCGCGCGTCGGTTGTAAGCTGGCCCGCGGCGATAGCCTCGGCCATTACGCTCGCGACATGCGCATGATGGTGCTGCACCTCGACGAGCGGCAGATTGCATTTCCGCGCCTGCTCGCGCGCCCACTGGCTCGATAGATAGCTGGGGTGCAAATCGCAGGCCAAGGCGGCGGGTGCCAAGTCAAAGAGATCTTCCAAGCGCGTGCGCGCGGCGTTCCAGGCATCGAAGGTCCCGCCGTTTTCAACATCGCCGATATGCTGCGACACAAAACAGGTTGCCTCGCCGTTCGTCCTTTCACGCGTGAGCGCAATCGTGGCCTTTTGTTGTGGCCCGCAGGCGAGCACGCAGGACGGAGCGCCGTCGAGCGCCGGCAACGGCAGCGGCTGGGGTGCATATCCGCGAGCGCGGCGAACGGGCATAACGGCGCCGTTCGCCTCTCGCACTACGGAGTCGTCGTAGCGCGAGAGAATCGCGCGGTCGTTACCGAGCAACGCGTCGGCGATGCCGGCGGCAACGAGGTGTTCCCAGGCAAGGTCGTCGTCGGTCTCGATGGGTTCTTCGCTCAGGTTTCCGCTGGTCATGACGAGCGCGTGCATACCGCGGGCTTCTGCCGCGGCAAGCAACAAATGCTGAAGCGGGGTGTAGGGGAGCATAACACCGAGCTCGGGAAGGTCGTGTGCGACGGACAGCGCGAGCGCGAGGGCGTTGGGAGAATCGCCGCTCTCGCAAGCGGCACGTCGGCGCAGCAGCACAATGGGGCGAATGCTGCCGGCCAGCAAGCCGCGTTCAACGTCGTTGACATGGCACAGGCGTTCAACGTCGGCAAGGTCGCGCACCATAACGGCAAGCGGCTTGTTGCTGCGGCGTTTGCGGCGGCGAAGCTCGGCTACCGCCTGCTCGTTGGAGGCGTCGCATGCCAAGTGAAATCCGCCCAGACCCTTGATAGCGACGATACTGCCACAGGCCAGCAGCTCAACACAGCGGTCGATAATGGCGTCGCTGGTCTCGCGCGTGGTACCGACGGCCAGTGACGCGGCGGCTTCGTCCCGCCCATCGCCCACGCCCGCCTCGCGCCACGTAATATGCGGCCCGCAATCAAAGCAGGCATCGGGCTGCGCGTGAAAACGCCGGTCGAGTGGGTCGGCATACTCCTCGGCGCACTCGGGGCACATGGGAAAACAATTCATCGACGTGGCCGCTCGGTCATAAGGCAACGATCGGATGATGGTAAAGCGTGGGCCGCAGTTAGTGCAGTTGATAAAGGGGTAGTGATAGCGTCGGTCGGCGGGATCGAACAACTCGCGCAGGCAATCGTCGCAGGTGGCGATATCGGGCGAGACGAGCGTCGTGTGCGCGGTCTGGTCCTGCGATGCTACGATGCGAAAACCCTCTTCATTGACGGCATCCCAACCGTTGGCTGCCAAGCCCACAACCTCGACGTGCTCTACGCGGGCTGCCGCAGGCGCATGCTCAGAAAGCGCGGCAACAAAAGCATCGAGCGCATCGGCCGGAGCATGCGCCTCGATGTGCACGCCGTCGCCCGCATTGAGCACCCAGCCGCAAATGCCATGCGCCACGGCCTCGCGATACACAAACGGTCGCATGCCAACGCCCTGCACAATGCCCGTCACATGAATATGCACATGCCGCATGCGACACCCCTCATCAAAACCGACCAAAAAGGGACAGGGTTATTTTGGTAGGTAAAACTTCTAAACCTGCCAAAACAAACCTGTCCCTTTTTGGCAGGTGCGCTGCGGAAAATCCCGCTATAGCCCCAGACTTTGCCTGGTGGCGGCGCAGGTGAGCTCGCCGTGCTTAACGCCGCGCAGGCCCAGCAGGCGGTCGGCTAGTTCGTAGACGCGCTCGCCGCGACCCTTGAGTGCCAGGATCTCCAGACAGTTGTGGTGATCAAGATGCACGTGCATGGTCGATACGATCTCGTCGGTGTAGTCGTGCTGCACCTCGTCCAGGCGGCGCGTCAGATCGCCGGTGTGGTGGTCGTAGATCATGGTGAGCGACCCGATAACGTGCTCATCGGGCGTGCGCATTTGCTCTTTGGCGATCGAGGCACGAATCAAATCGCGCACTGCCTCGGAGCGGTTGGCCACGTCGCCGCGGCGTGCGATCTGCTCGTCAAAGCGGCGCAGTAGGTCATCGGGCGCGGTGACCGAAAAACGGACCAGCTCGGAGCCGCCGCCGCAACGGCAGCTCGCTTCGTCGCCCGTGTCGTTGCGGTGGTCGTGCCCGCAGCCGTGCTCGTGTTCGTGTTCGGACACCCTACACCAGCTTTACGGAGCCGACGGAGTTGTGGTCGGCCTCGATGGCTTCCTCGTAGCCCTCGAGCGCGTCATGCGCCTCGTGCAGTGCGGCCATGGCAGCTTCGAGCTTGGCGCCAATGCGCTCCATGTCAAAATTCTCGGTCGCATGCAGCAGCTGATGGCTCCACTCGTGGGCGAGCTCGATAGTGTCGTCGACCTGCTTGACGCTCATGGCAAGCTGGCTCATATTCATTCCGACGTCATGCATGAGAAATCTCCTTATGCTCGGGGCAATCCAGTGGTTCAGATTCTACTACGCCCGCGCGGGGCGCTACCGCATAAGAAAACGGGTGCGAGTCTGTGTGACCCGCACCCGTTCACTGGGGGCTGTTTGTATTTACCATACTATCCGTGGTCGCACGCGGTGCATCCAGAAGTCCGGCGAGCGGTGCAAAAGCGCTCATGGACGGCGGCAGGACGCCAAAATGTAACCAGCGTATTACAGGTGCTTCTCCAGCAATGCCTGCAGCCTTGCCTTGGGCAGCGCGCCGACCGAGCGGTCGACCTCCTCACCGTTCTTAAAGACAATCAGCGTGGGGATGCTCATGACGCCAAACTTCATGGCCAAGTCCTGATTGTCATCGACGTTGCACTTGGCAACGGCAAGCTTGCCGGCCAGCTCGTCGGCTACCTCGTCCACGACGGGCGAGAGCGATCGGCAGGGCCCGCACCAGGGCGCCCAAAAATCAACCAGCACGGGAAGGCTGCCGTTAACGACGGAATCGAAGTTCTCGGGGGTAATCTGCTTAATGTCAGCCATGGTGACCTCCATAATACGACGCGGCTCGGCCGCGTAAAACTCAGTACGACCGTGCTTATACCCAGCGGCCCGCAAAGCAACCACTCGCGGGCGGCTCTTTTATATAATGGTGGGCACGCAAACGATTGGAGAGCGCATGCCCACGTCACAAAGCCAGAAAAAAGAAGCCATCGCTCAGGCGACCGAGCGGGAGCTCGCGTCGCTTGCAGATCGCGGTGTGCGTATCGCGGGCAACGCGTGCTCGCCGATTGTGCTGGTCAAAGGCGATTTGGATGAAGCCGAGTGCTCGGGCGGCGAGCTGGCTGCCGGCGCGGATGGCGCCGCGTTGCGCAAGGCGCTCGGCGCCATCGGATATGCCCCCGAGGATTTTTGCGTGCTGGCAAGCGTCGCCGGCGCGGGCGACGGAGCGGTCGCGGCGGGCGAGGCCCTGACGTGCGATCTGTTCCGCGAGGCGCTGGAGACCTTAGACCCCGAGGCGGTGCTGCTGCTGGACAACAGCGCGGCCGATGTCATGCGCGAGACCTATGCCGATATGCTTGTGGCGATTGATGACTTTGACACTGCCATGCTCAAGCCCGGCCTGGTCGCCCATGTGCAGGGGCGCCGCGTGCTGGCGCTCGACGGTTTTGAGGCGGCGCTCACCGACAAGGCCGCCAAGCAGCGCATGTGGGCCTACATCAAGCGGCTGACCCCGGCGGCTGCACCGCTGTAGCGAGGCTGGCGGCAGCCCCTACATCACGGCGCGCAGCTCAAACCGGTCGCCGTTAATGCGGAACTGGCAGTTGCCGTTCATGCGCTCGACGGCAAGTTTAATGCTCTTGGTGCCAAAGCCGTGCCCAGTGTGCTGAGCCACGGGCATGCCGTCGACCATGTGCGGCGCACGGCCAAACGTGTTGGAAACCAGCAATAGAAGCTGACCGTCTTCGTAGCGAAGGTCCAGGTCGACAAACCGCTTGCCTTCGGGGGCGGCGCTCGCCGCGGCGATGGCATTGTCCAGGGCGTTCGATACCACACTGAACAGATCGGCATCGCCCACGTGGACGGTTTCGGGCACGGCGGCTCGCAGGTCGGCGGTGATGCCGTGCGCGTTGATGTCCGCGGAAAGCGACGAGAGCGCAATGTTGACCGTTTCGTTGGCGCAGTAGCGGCGCACGGCGGTGCGGTCGTTGGTCTCGCAGAGCGCGTCGATGCGCTCGAGTGCCTCATCGGTGCGACCCTCTTCGATCAGGGCTGCTAGACCGCGCAGGTAGTGGCGCATATCGTGACGGAGAACCGAGAGCTCGCGTCCGGACTGGCGCCAGGCTTCGAGCTCTTTGATGGCCGCGCTGTCGCGGGTCGCGAGCATCCAGCGCTCGCGCTCGGCGATTTCCTTTGCCTCGTATTCGCGAAGGTAGACGGCAAGAAACATAAGGTAGAACGCGCAGAGGGCGAACGCCAAAAACTCAACGGTTACTACCGAGCCCGAGTGGAAGAGCGTGGTATAGACGTTGGTGGCGTAGTCGAAGATGTAGTAGACGAGCGGCAGGATGAGCAGAATTTCCAGCTCGGTGGGGCTTTTGATCGCCAGGCGGGGGCCAATGTCGCTTGCCCAATGCAACAAGACGGCAAAGACGCCGAGCGTGGTGATGATGCGCGCCGCGTAGTACGCGACCTGCGAATCGGTGGCGGCGAGCGCGGCGATGCCCATCCAGTTGCTAAACTGGCAGCTCAGGTAGGCACTGGTAACGCCCAGGATGGCGAGCAGCGGACTCAGGCGATAGCGTACGCACAGGTAGACGACAAGCGGCAGATGCACGACGAGCGGATAGGCCTGTCGGGCGAAAAGCTCGCCGCCGACGGCATTGGCGAGGCCGAATGCGCATCCGGTTGCGGCGCCGACCCCCACCAGCTCGAGCGAATGGCGGCCGTTGATCTCGACACCGCACAGAGCCGCCGAGGCAAAGACGCCAAAGAGCAATGTCGTCGCATGGTGGATTGCCCAAAGTACCAGTTCTGCCGAGGAAAGCATCAGCGTCTCCCGCCCTCGAACCGTGCCGCAAAGTAGGCATCCTGGAATCCCTGCTTGCAGCTGCGCGCCAGCGGGATGCACGCGCCCGAGCGCATGACGATTTCCGTGCGGTTAAAGTGGTCGATGTTGCGCAGATTGACCTGGTAGCTGCGGTGGCATTTAAAGAAGGTCGCGTTTTGGGCCAGTCGGTCCTCGATGCTGCGGAACGGTTCGAGCGCCTCGATATCGCGGCCATCGCGCAGGTGGAAGATCACGTGCTTGTTGCGAGCCTCGGCATATTCGATATCGGATAGGCGCAGGGCATGGTAGCCAAAGGACGTCTTGATGACGAGCTCGTCGGTCGCTGCCGGACGCAGGCTCGACAGCTCGTCGAGCAATTGCGCCACGCGCTCGTAGGTCACGGGTTTGAGCAGGTAGTCGAAGGCGCGGACCTCGTAGGACTCAAGCGCGAACTCGGGCGATGAGGTGAGGAACACCAAGCGTACGGCGGTATCGGATTGGCGCAGCTCGCGGGCGGTGTCCATGCCGTTGACGAGCGGCATGATCATGTCGAGCATGATAATGTCGGCGCGCGATGCGGCATGGCGTGCCAGCAGGTCCTCGCCGCGCGTAACGAGCGCAACATCGACCGCCGTACCCGTCTCGGCCGACCAGCGGTTGATCATGCGGTGCAGGTTATCTAGAAAGGCGACGTCGTCGTCGCAGGCGATGATTTTGAGCATATTGGGCCCCCTTAGTACCTCGATTTTGCCACATCGTGCACGCGCCACTCGCGGGGGTGCGTTCCATTTGCGCCTCACGGTACGCAACTCGCGCCGAGCAGCAGGGTGTCAAAACATGCGGTTGCACAATACCAGGTGGATATATATGTCAATTTGAGCTGACGGCTGACGAGGGAGCATGCCGGCCGCCAGTGCCAAGCGATATCGGACATCGCGAAAGCATAGGGGTAAGGGAGCTGAACGATGAAGGGGAAGAAGATGGGGATGCGCGCTGTGCTGACGCGCCTGCTGGGTATCGCAACCGTGGCATGCGCACTCGTGGCGACGCCAGCGGTGGCCAGCGCCGAGACTCAGATCATGCCAGACGGGGTGAAGGCGGAGGTGCTGCCGCTTACGCAGGCCAACAACGAATCCATCCAAATCTCCGAGCCGGGCAGTTACGTACTTAAGACGGCTGAGGGTAAGGTCACGCCATCTTCGGGTTGCACCATCGACGCGCCGGATGCGTCTCGGATTAATCCTGTGAGGATCTACATCGATGGCACGGTCTACGTGAACGATAAGATTAACTGGCGGGTTGAGCAAACTTGATGGCTGTTCAACATCAAACAGGGTAGCAATATGCCCTCAATGTTGCACGAAGCGCCAGCTGCAACATAAACGGCGGCGATTCGCGAGCGGACGGATCGTCGCGCGTTTCGCGGCAGCGAGCAGTCGCTTGGTATCCAACTGGCAAATGACGAGCTCGCGAAACTGCTCGAGGTCCCTCTCGCCGAGCCCCTCTTCAATCTGAGGGGCAGGTATCGCGATCAATTCAACAAGCCGCTGTACGTGGGGCAGCAATATATCATCGGGTCGCGATACACCTTTTCGATGTAGCGTCGCGAAGGGCGCCCTTCGCCGTTGCGGCGCACGAGTGGATTCAGGAGAACCATCATCATGGTCCAAGGAGCCTTCCCTTCAAAGCTGTCATCTTCGATATGGACGGCGTCATCGTCGATACCGAGGCGTATTACCAGATCGAGCAGCGCGAGTTCTTCGAGGAATTCGGCATCGAGGTGACCGACGAGGAGCTGTTGGCGACCGTGGGCGTCTCGTTCCAGTCGTTCCAGCGCTCCCTCGTCGACTGGTTGGGCCGCATCGGGCGCGTGGTGACGCCGGACGAGGCCCTGCGCATCTATCGGGATTGGAAGAACGGGCGCGAGGTCGATTACGCCGCACTGATGAATCCCGGCGTGCACGAGGTCTTGGCGGGTCTCAAAGAGCGCAGCGAGCGCCACACGCACGCCGCGCGCTCGTTTTCGGCAAACGCTTTCCTTCTCGGAAGGGAAAAGCCGGGTATGGAACCCGTCCCATCGCCGCTGGTACCATAGCTAGGCGAGAGGAGGTCAAAGCCGATGGACGTGCAGCTGGCGCGATTTGCGCTCCACATCATGGAGCACGAGGGCATCAAGCCCGCTGAGCTTGCCGAGGCGTTCGGCGTGAGCGTTCGTACCGTGCGCAACCATGTGCAGGCGGTCAATCGCAGCCTTGAGGGCGTCGCGTCTATCGACCTTGCGCGCGGGCGGGGCTATACCGTTTCCGTCGCCGACGAGCAGGCGCTTGATGCGATATTCGAGCAGGCGCGCAAGCAGCGGCGTGCGTCGTTGCCCCAGACGGCCGAGGCCCGCGTCTCCTATCTCCTCAACGATTTGCTCTCGCGCAGTGATTACATCGCCATCGACACACTGGCGAGCGTCCTTTATGTATCCCGGACGAGCATATCGAACGATTTGAAACAGGTCGAGGAGCGCTTGGCGCAGTTTGGCCTCGCCATCGACAGGCGCAGCCATCATGGCATCAAGGTCATCGGATCCGAGATGGCCAAGCGTCTGTGCCTCGCGAGCCTCGCCATGGAGGGCTCGGATGAGCTGAAGGGCGCGGCGCGCCTCTCGGTCGACGCCGAGGCGTATCGTGCGCTGTTCGACGTGGTTTCCGATTGCGTCGACGACGTGACGACCGAGGAACGCTTCGCCATCAACTCGGTCGCCTACCGCAACCTCATCACGCATATCGTCATCGCTTTGTTGCGGATACGCGAAGGTTGCTATGTGCCCATGGAGGGCGAGCGGCTCACCGAGATTCGGAAGTCCCCGAGTTTCCCGATTGCCCGGCGCATCTCCGATGCCATCGGCGCACGCACCGGCGTCGTTTTGCCCGACGAGGAGGTCGCCTATATCGCCATCCATCTGGCGGGCAAGCGCCTGCTCGGGGATTTCGATGCCGGGGATGATCAGGAGGCGGGGCTTGTCATCTCGGATGAGGTGTGGGATGTCGTGACGGGCATGCTCGACGCGGTGTGGCGCACGTTCCGATTCGACTTGAGGCACGATTTGGAGCTGCGCATGAATCTCGCGCGCCATCTCGTGCCGCTCGAGGTGCGCTTGCATCACCATCTGCATCTCGATAATCCCATCTTGGGGGACATCAAGTCGCGTTTTCCGCTTGCCTATTCCATGGCCGTCGAGGCGGGCTCCTCGTTGGCGGCGCATTATGAAGCTGAGCTTTCCGAGGAAGAGATTGGCTACATCGCTCTCTCCTTCGCCTTGGCGCTCGAGCGCCAAAAGACCGATGCCCCCAAGAAACGCATTCTGGTGGTCTGTGCCTCGGGCTCGGGCAGCGCCCGGCTGCTGGAGCACCGCTATCGTCAGGAGTTCGGTTCGTACGTCGAGCATATCGAGACATGCGATGCCGCCCACGTGCGCTTCGTCGACTTCTCGCGCATCGACTATGTGTTCACGACGGTTCCGCTTGCCGAGGAGGTGCCGGTCCCGGTACGCCAAGTGGGCTATTTTCTGGACGCGGCAGAGGTGAGCGACGTGCGTGAAATCCTGCTTTCCGATTCGCGGCGGTCGGATGCCCGCCCGCTGTTCTGCGAGGAGCTTTTTCTGCCGCATGCGTCGTGCTCGACGCCCGAGGAGGCAATCGAGCTGCTGGTCGGCAAGGCCTCGCGCGTCTACGACCTTTCGCCCGATTTCCTCGATTTGGTGTATCGCCGCGAGCAGACGGCTCCGACGGCATTCGGCAACCGGGTCGCCATGCCGCACCCGCTCGAAGCGGCGAGCACGCAGAGCTTCGTGGCCCTCGCCCTCACCGACGAACCCATCATCTGGGGAGGTCGCGAGGTGCAGGCGGTGTTCCTCGTCTCAATCGCCCGCGATGCGACCGACGTCTCCGAGGGCTTCTTCTCGGCGATGTCTGAGCTGGTTTTGAGCGAGGCGTTCATCGACCGCCTGCTTTCCGAGCGCTCTTGGCAGACGCTCATCGAGTTGGTCGATCCCATCGAGTCGTGCTCCGCACGATAGCCCATACGTTTTCCATTGAGATATTTGCAAACCGAGAGGGAGGTGAAAACCATGGCAGAGGAGGAACAGAGCACCGAGATGATCTCCTTCGGCATCATCGCTTCGGCGGGTCAGGCGCGCAGCCTCGCCTTCGAGGCGCTGAAGAAGGCCAAGGAGCATGATTTCGAGGCGGCGAAGGCCCTGCTCGAGCAGAGCAAGGAGGCCGCGCTCGAGGCCCATCACGTGCAGACCCAGCTTCTTTCCAAGGAGGCTTCGGGCGACCATACCGTCGTCGACGTGATGCTCGTGCACGCCCAGGACCATCTCATGACCTCGATGCTCGCGCAGGAGCTGGTCGAGGAGATCGTGAATGTGTATCGCGAGCTCGACGCGACGCGCGCCGAGTAATGCGGGCGGGATGGCGCGCTCAAGGCCGCCGTCTTTGTTGATACGACCGTTATGCAAGGAGAATCAAAACAATGAAGGTATTGCTGGTTTGCGCCATGGGGATGTCCACGAGCATTCTCATGAAGAAGCTTGAGAAGTATGCCGCTGAGCAGGGGATCAATTTCAGCATCGCCGCCCAGAGCGTCAACACGTACAAGACGGTCTGCCATGAGTATGACTGCATCCTCATGGGTCCGCAGATTTCCTATCAGAAGGACAACATCGCCGCCGAGTCCGGCATGCCGGTCGCCGTCATTCCGCCGACCGATTACGGCACGGGCAACTGCGCCAATATCATGAAGCTCGTCGAGTCTCTCGTCCAGGGCTAGATACCCGTCTCGATCGAAGAGAAACGGAACACCAATGTCCAAACTTGACAACCTGTATCAATCCCCAGTGATGATGAAGCTGCAGGAATGGGGCGGCAAGCTCCAGGCCAACAAGGCCCTATCCGCCATCAGCGGTGGCATGATGGCGGCCATGGCGGTCATCCTCGCCGGCGCCATCTTCACCGTCGTCGCCACGCTGCTGGATATCGTAGGCGTGCTCGAGACGACCGACGCCGCCTATATGTGGCTCACCACGCCCTATAACATGACCATGGGCATCCTGGGCGTCGTCGTGGCCTTCGCCGTGGGCTACATCTACTCCAAGAACTTGGAGATGGAGGGCGCGCTGGCGAACGGCATCGTCACCATGATTCTCTTCCTGCTCGTGTGTGCTCCCGTTCAGAGTGTCACCCTGCAGGATGGCTCGACCATGAGAGTGCTCGCTACCACCTACCTTGGCGGCACCGGTCTCTTCACCGCGCTCATCATCCCGCTGGTTTCGGTCAAGATCATCGATTTCTGCCAGAAGCATCACGTGAGCCTCAAGATGCCCGACGCGGTTCCGCAGTTCCTTTCGGACGCTTTCGCGACCCTCGTGCCGCTCGTCATCTGCATCCTGCTCTGGCATGGTCTCAACACACTTGCCCAGATGACCATCGGCGTCGTGCTCCCGGGCGCCATCGCCGGTATCCTGTCCATCCCGCTGACGCCCCTCATGTCGGTGCCCGGCATGTTCGTACTCGCGTTTGTGTGCCAGCTGCTCTGGAGTCTCGGCATCCACGGCGCGATGGTGCTCTCTCCGGTCATCATGGCCCCCATGATCCAGTTCTACACCCAGAACGCCGAGCTCGTCGCCTCCGGCCAGGCTGCCATGTTCGCTCCGATCGCCCTGTATGGCGTCATGTCTTGCTGCGGTGGTAGCGGCAACGTGCTGCCGCTCGCCGTGCTTTGCATGCGTTCCAAGTCCGAGCAGCTTCGCGCTGTGGGCAAGGCCGGTATCGTTCCTGCGGTGTTCAACATCTCCGAGCCCATGGCGTTCGGTACTCCCATCATCTATAACCCCATCATGGCCATCCCGTTTATCCTGAACCCCATGATCATCATGTTCTTTGCCTATATCGGCTACTCGCTCGATTTCTTCCAGCCCGGCCACCTGCTCATCATGACGCAGCTGCCGATCATCATGCAGAGCTTCATGCCCTCCCTTGCGTGGCAGAACCTCCTCATTGCCCCTATGGCCTTCGTCATCGCCTTCTTGGTCTACCTGCCGTTCGTGAAGGTGTATGACCATCAGCTGTGCGAGAAGGAGGCTGCCGAGAAGGCCGCTTCCGAAGCGTAGGGACCATCTTGGCGCATGTGCGCATGTGCCCCGCTCTCTGCGGGTGACTTGTGATTGGGGCGCGGCTCTTCGAGTCTCGCCCCTCGTTGTATTTGGAGGTGTTCCATGGGTAGATTTCCCGATGGATTCTTGTGGGGCGGCGCCATCTCGGCCAATCAGATCGAGGGCGCATGGGATGTGGACGGCAAGGGCGTCTCGGTGCCTGACGTGTGCACGGCCGGTTCGCATAAGGTCGACAAGCGCATCACGCCGACCCTTGAGCCGGACACGTTCTATCCGAGCCACGAGGCGTGCGATTTCTACCATCGCTATCGCGAGGACATCGCGATGCTCGCGGAGATGGGCTTCAAGGCGTTGCGGCTCTCGATTGCGTGGACGCGCGTCTTCCCTACGGGGGAGGAGGCGGAGCCCAACGAGCTCGGTCTGGCGTTCTATGATCGCGTGTTCGACTGCTGCCGCGAGCACGGCATCGAGCCCATCGTGACGCTCAGCCATTATGAGATGCCCTATGCGCTGGCGAGCAAGTACAACGGCTGGGCCGGCCATGAGCTCATCGCGTGCTTCGAGCGCTTTTGCGCCTGCGTGTTCGAGCGCTATCGGGGCAAGGTGCGCTACTGGCTCACGCTGAACGAGATGAATACGGGCATCGGTCGCGGCGGGGCCGTGCTCAACTTGAGCACCGTCCGCGGGTACGAGGGGCCCATCAGCGGCCTGCCCGATAACCCCGCCGAGCGCTTCCAAGCGCTGCACCATATGCTCGTCGCTGCCGCGCGCGTGACGGCTCTGGCCCACGAGCGCTATCCCGAGTACCGCATCGGCTGCATGTCCTCGTTTGCGCTCATGTACCCCTATACCTGCGATCCCGATGACGCGGTGCTCGTGCAGCAGCGCATGCGCGTGGCCAATTGGTTCTGCTCCGATGTTCAGGTGCGAGGATACTATCCCAGCTACATGAGGCGCCACTTTGCCGAGAAGGGCATCGAGGTCGCGATGGAGCCGGACGACGCCGAGACGCTCGCGCGCGGCACGGTCGACTTCGTCACGTTCAGCTACTACATGTCGGTCTGCCTCTCCGCGCATCCCGAGAAGCTCGAGACGACGGGCGGCAACTTCGCCTTCGGCGCAAAGAATCCCTACCTCAAGACGAGCGACTGGGGTTGGCAGGTCGATCCGGTGGGCCTGCGCTGGTCGCTGAATGCCATCTGGGATCGCTATCAGAAGCCCGTCATGCTCGTGGAGAACGGCTTGGGTGCCTACGATACGGTCGAGGAGGACGGTTCCATCCACGACCCGTACCGCATCGAGTATTTGCGCCAGCACATCGAGCAGATGGCCGAGGCGGTGGCCGACGGCGTCGACCTCATGGGTTACACCTCGTGGGGCCCCATCGACTTGGTGAGCGCCTCGACCGGCGAGTTCGCGAAGCGCTACGGTTTCATCTACGTCGATCGCCACGATGACGGAACGGGCACCTTCGAGCGCAGCCGCAAGGACTCGTTCTATTGGTACCAGCGCGTGATCGAGACGAACGGCGAGGATCTCGGCGGGGAGGTCTTCCATGCGTGAGGTACGGTTGGGCATTTCCCTCTACCCGGAATTCGCCTCTGCCGAGGCGTGCCGAGAATACCTGCGCCTCGCCGCCCGTCACGGCTATCGCGTGCTGTTCGTGGCGCTGCTCGGCGTCCGCGATGAACGCGATGAAGTCACGGCACGTTACCGGGCTTTGACCGACGAGGCGCATGCGCTCGGCTTCGAGGTGTTCTGCGACGTGAACCCTTCGGTGCTTGCGCGATTCGGCGTGAATGCGAGCGTTTTGCGCGGCAAGCTCGATCTGGGATTTCTCCAGGAGATAGGCTGCGATGTCATGCGTCTCGATCTCGGTCTCTCCGAGATGGAGGAGGCGTTTCTCACGCGCAACGAGGCGGGCATCGGGGTGTGCCTCAACGCCTCGGCAAACGCGTGCGACCACATCGGGGCGCTGCTCGCGAGCGGTGGGGAGCCGGCGCGCATCGTAGGCTGCCATAACTACTATCCGCATCGCTACACGGGTCTGACGCTCGAGTATTTTCTGACCTGCTCGCGTCGGTGGAAGGAGCGCGGGCTTCCACTCCAGGCATTCGTGTCATCGCAGGAGCCGGAGGCCTTCGGCCCGTGGCCGGCATGCGACGGTTTGCCTACGCTTGAGATGCATCGCGATCTGCCCGCCGCCGTGCAGGCCCGTCACCTCGTGCAACTCGGCTGCGTGGATGACATCATCGTGGGCAACTGCTTTGCGAGCGAGCGCGAGCTTGCGGCAATCGCTGCGGGCGTCGCAGCCCCGATGGCGTTCACCTTGCATCGCGCTCCCGGTTTGCCGAAGGAGCTTGAGCGGCGCCTGCGCCTCGGCCTGTCGTGTCGTCCCGAGCAAAACGGCTATCTCGTGCGCACCGTCGAGAGCCGGATGGTGAAAGGGGAGGTCGCTCCCTTCAACACGGTCGATATCCGGCGGGGCGATGTGCTCGTGGACAACGACGGTTACGGCCAGTATGCCGGCGAGGTTCAGATTGCGCTCGCGGCCATGGAAAACAGCGGGCGGACGAATGTGGTGGGGTATATCGATGGCGCGGAGCTCATGCTGCTCGACGGCCTGCGTGCGGGCACGCGCTTCACGTTCAATGTGGTCTAACCGTCCGGACTGCGGCGGGGCGGTTAATCGAGTTGCGCGATGCGCCGCCCCGCGCATCTGCTGATTACAATCGCAAGAGACGCACGCTCGTCTCCGCAAGAGCGGGGGCGAGCGTTTGCGTAGAGGTGCCGCGGATCTCGGCGAGCAGGGAGAGCGTGTGGGCGAGCGAGGCTTCCAGCTCTGCGGCGGAGCAGGGGGCATCGAGCCATGCGGGCGCATCCGTCTCCAAGAGCAGTGCGTCTTCCGGCAGTTGGCGTGCGTAGGCGCGCCCGCGCCTGGTCGCGAGCATGCACTCGTTGACCGAGACGAGGCACCCGAGCGCGCGCAGGCGGTTCAAGTCCTCGCCGCTGCCCGAAAACCAGTGGAAGATGCAGGTCGCGTGCGCGGGGAGGCCGTGGCGCTCGAGGATGTCGAGCGCTTCTGTGGCGGCGTGCACGGCATGGATGGACACGACGCGGCCCGCGCGCGTCGATGCATGGGCGCGCGAGAAGTCGAGCCCGACTTCGCCCACGAATTCGTGGGCGGCGGCTTGGGCGGCCGCCCACGCAGCCGTCTTCTCGCCGGCAGGGCCCGCCTCGATGCGCTGGATTGGCAACACCTATTTGGACGATTCCGGTAGGGACAGCCCCGCCTTTCTGAACTCGACCGGCGACATGTAGCCCAGCGTCGAGTGGATCCTGAAGTTGTTGTACCAGTGCACGTAGTCCGAGAGCTTGGCCCGGAGCTCGCGCGTCGTGCCGAACGTCTCGCGGTGGACGAGCTCGGCCTTCGGTATCCCGTCGGTCGACTCGTCGACGGCGTTGTCGTGGGGGCAGCCCTTGGCCGACGGCGACCTCTCTATGCCGAAGGCCTCGAGCATCAGGTCGATCTCGGCGTTGTCGAACTCGCTGCCACGGTCCGTGTGGAATACCTCGATGCCCGCGCTGCGCCGATATGGGGCAGCGGCCCCCGTTGGCCGCCATGGCCCTCACTTCCGAGCGTATACCGGCGCCGCTCGTCTTAAGACGTCGACCTCCATCCGGAGCCTGCGGTTCTCGCGCTCGGGCTCCAGGATCCGGTTCTACTCGGGCGTGCGGTTGTCGGCGGCGCGCGGCGAGCCGGTCTCGTTTATCGACTTGACCCGCCTCTCCACGGTGCTCTTGTCGAGGTCGCACTCGTCCATGGCCTCGCGCCTGGGCTTTCCGGCGTTGTGGAGGTCGACTATCTTCCTCTTGAACTCGTCGGTGAAATGCCTCAGTCTGGGGCCGGTCGAGGCCGAGCCCCCGGTCCGGCTGGGATAGCATGTCGCTACGGGCCATCGTCTTTCCTCTCGTCGAATATCTAGGCGCTGACGATTCTAGGCGATGGCCCTCTCTTGCTTCTTACACCTCGATTGTGCTCGCTACCCCCAGCGGGCCCGGATCGAGCGATTCGGGCCCGCTTTTGGGGTCTGCCGGAAGCCCGGTGGTCAAAAAAGGCCAAATATGAGTACTGTTACCAGTTTAGTGGCAGCCAAATGGCCTCCAAAATCGGTGCCAGCGGCCAAAAGCGCATCGATTTTCGTCCGTCAGAGTCACGATCGGGCTCCAAACAAGGCGATTTTGCTGATCTGGACCGGAAAATCGCTGCTACTAATTTGGTGACAGTACTCATATTTGGCCTTTTTTGACCACTGCCTCTCGGGCCAGGACAAAACGGGCTGCTCGAATCTTGGGGCGGGTCCATTTTCAACTATCCTCAGCTTGCCAGTTCGAAAATGGACCCGCCCCATGATTGAATCTTTATTCCAACTTTACACCTGGCTTTACAGCTGTCTTGTCAGCTGTAAAGCCAGGTGTCATACTAAAGCCCCAAGATTCGCCAAAAGAGAGGGGCCTTGATGGCACAGAGCGCGAACATGGATGCGTCGGAGCTTGCACGCGATATCGCGGCCGGCCTAGCATCGGCAACGACGGCAACGGAGCGCGCGGCACTGGTGCCCGCAGAGCTCGTCGAGGCCATTCAGCAATTAAAAACCCAGCGTGATGCGGTGATTCTGGCGCACTACTATGTGGCGCCCGAGGTCCAAGCCGTTGCCGATTACGTCGGCGACAGCTTCTACTTGGCAAAGCTTGCCAAGAGCTTACCGCAGCAGACTATCGTGCTGTGCGGCGTGGAGTTTATGGGCGAGAGCGCCAAGCTGCTCAACCCCACCAAGACCGTGCTGCTGCCCGAGCCGGGCGCGGACTGCCCCATGGCTCACATGGTCAAGCGCGAGACGGTCGACGCGGCGCGCGCCGAGTACGGCGACGACCTTGCCGTGGTCTGCTACGTCAACTCGACGGTCGAGATCAAGAGCTGGAGCGACGTGTGCGTCACCAGCTCCAACGCCGTTAAGATCGTATCCGAGCTGCCACAGCAGCACATCCTGTTTATCCCCGATCAAAACCTGGGCCGCTTCGTAGCCGAGCAGGTGCCGCAAAAGCACGTCATCCTCAACAACGGCTACTGCCCGCGCCACCACATCATCACCGTCGAGCAGATCGTCGACGCGCAGGAGGCCCATCCCGACGCGCTCGTGCTGGCGCACCCCGAGTGCAAGGCCGACGTCCTGGCCGAGGCCGACTACATCGGCTCCACCGCCGGCATCATCAAGTATGCCGAGGAGTCCGACGCGAGCGAGTTCATTATCGTGACGGTTCGCGGCGTGCTCTACGAGCTCGAGCGCCGCTGCCAGGGCACCGGCAAGAAGTTCTACTTCCCCGCGGTGCAGCCCACCTGCGTCAACATGGACCTCATCACGCTCGAAAAGCTCGTGCGCTGCCTGGAGACGGGCGAGGGCGAGGTGCAGATCGGCGTCTCGGACGAGGCGGCAGACCAGGCCAAGCTCACGCTCGACCGCATGCTCGAGTACGCAGCACGCTAGAACAATGTGGCATGAGGGACGGTTCCTTATGTCACATTCAAGGGAGAGGATTCCTGTGGAAACCAAGCAATACCCCGATATGGAGTGCGACGTCGTCATTGCCGGCTGCGGCGTGGCGGGCCTGTACGCGGCGCTCAACCTGCCGACGAGTACGCGCGTGATCATGCTCTCCAAGGGCGCGGTCGACGAGTGCGATTCGATGCTCGCGCAGGGCGGCATCTGCGTGCTGCCCGAGGGCTCGGACTACGATGCCTTCTTTGAGGACACCATGCACGCCGGCCATTACGAGAACCGCCGCGAGAGCGTCGACATCATGATCCGCTCGAGCCGCTCGGTCATCAACGACCTGCTAGCGATGGGCGTGGATTTTGAGCGCAAGGCCGATGGCGGCCTCGACTTTACCCGCGAGGGCGCGCACAGCCGTCCGCGCATTGCCTTCCATGCCGACATTACGGGCAAGGAGATTACGACCAAGCTGCTTCAGGCCGTCCGCAAGCTGGACAACGTGCAGATTCTCGAACACGTTGCCATGACCGACATCCTGACGGCCGAGCGCGATGGGGCCACGGTGTGCACTGGTGTCGTCGCTGTTGCCGTGGACGAGGACGATTCAGCTCGCCCCGCCGACGAGCTGGCAAATGCCGCTGAGGGCGTGCATGTCGGTAAGCCGTTTAAGATCCATGCCCGCCATACGCTGTGGGCGACGGGCGGCATCGGTGGCGTATACGACCATTCGACCAACTACCCGCAGCTCACGGGCGACGCCTGCTACATCGCGCAGGAGCACGGCATTAAGATGGAGCACCTGGACTACGTGCAGATCCATCCCACGGGCCTGTTCTCGCCGCAGCCAGGCCGTACGTTCCTGATCAGCGAGAGCTGCCGCGGTGAGGGCGCGATTCTGCTCAATGCCGCCGGCGAGCGTTTTACCGACGAGTTGCAGCCGCGCGACGTTGTCGCTGCCGCCATCCGCGAGCAGATGAAGCAAGACGGCACCGAGCACGAGTGGCTGAGCTTTGCCCCCGTCGAGCGCGACGTGGTGACCGGGCACTTTGCCAACATCCGCGCGCGCTGTCTGGAGGACGGCCGCGACATCTTGGACGAGCCCATTCCCGTCACACCCACGCAACACTACTTTATGGGCGGCGTGTGGGTCGACAAGGACGGCCGCACCTCGATGCCCGAGCTCTACGCCGCCGGCGAGACGGCTTGCAATGGCGTGCACGGCAAGAACCGCCTGGCTTCCAACAGCCTGCTCGAGGCGCTGGTCTGGGGCCGCCGCGCCGCGTGGTACATGCGCACAGGCAAGTCGCTGGCCGTGGAGCACGCCGGTGAGCCCGCACTTGACGGGCGTCACCGCGCCCTGAGCGCCGATACCCTTGCAATCGATGATTTGGCCCGTGCCGCCGGCACGCAGGCCGTGGAGGAGTAGACCATGAATCCCATTACCATGAAGCTCGTCGTCGATGATCTGATTCTGCAGGCTCTGCGCGAGGACATTACGTTTGAGGACGTGAGCACGGCGAGCGTGTGCCCCACGGCGCGCCCCGCCACGGTGGAGCTCATCGCCAAGGCCGACGGCATCATTGCCGGCCTGGATGTGTTCGCCCGCACCTTTGAGCTGCTGGATTCGCAGAGCTCGGTGCTGTTTGATGTTGCCGACGGTGACGAGGTGCACGCCGGCGACCACGTGGGCCAGGTGCGCGGCGACGCGCGCGTGCTGCTTTCGGGCGAGCGCGTGGCGCTCAACTATCTGCAGCGTATGAGCGGTATCGCCACCTACACACACAACATGGCGGCGGCGCTCGAGGGTGCTAAGACCGTGCTTGTCGACACACGCAAGACCACGCCGGGCATGCGCGTCTTTGAGAAGGCCGCGGTCGAGATCGGCGGCGGCAGCAACCACCGCTACAACCTGTCGACGGCTGTCATGCTCAAGGACAACCATATCGACGCCGCCGGTGGTGTGACGCGTGCGATTGAGATGGCACGCGCCCACGCATCGTTTACCACGACGGTTGAGATTGAGTGCGAGAACCTGGACATGGTACGCGAGGCCGTGGAGGCCGGTGCCGACATCATCATGTTCGACAACATGACCCACGATGACATGGCTGCCGCGATTGGGCTTATCGCCGGACGCGCCAAGACCGAGTGCTCGGGCAATGTGGATGCCAACAATATCCGCGCTCTGGCCGATCTGGGCGTCGACTTTATTAGCTCGGGCGCGCTGACACACTCCGCCCCGATCCTCGACCTCTCGCTCAAGCACCTGCGTCTGCTGGACGGTAAATAATGAACGCCCGCGAGCGCCGTCGTGCCATCATGGGCGTGCTCGAGGGAGCCAGGGAGCCCGTTTCGGGCAGCGCACTTGCCCGCGAGGTTGGCGTGAGCCGCCAGGTCGTGGTTCAGGATATTGCCCTGTTGCGTGCCGATGGGCACGATGTCGTGGCAACCAACCGTGGCTATGTGCTGCAGGAGGCCCCCAGCAGCCCCGCCGTGCCCACGCGCTTGGTCAAGGTTCGCCACAGCGTGGAGCAGGCAGGCGATGAGCTCACGAGTATCGTCGACGCCGGCGGCGCCGTGCTCAACGTGATCGTCAATCATCGCGTGTACGGTAAGATCACGGCCGACCTGGACATTCGCAATCGTCGCGATGTTGAGCGCTACCTGCACGATATCGAGAGCGGCAAGAGCTTTCCACTACTAACGGTGACGAGCGGCTATCACTTCCATCGCATTGCGGCAGAGGATGAGCAAACCCTCGACGAGATTGAGGCTATGCTCAAGGAAAAAGGCTACTTGGCGGACCTGATGCCCTACGAAGATGATCTGTCATAGCCGACGCCGCAAACGCCCCTAAGCGGCAATCTGCAGCGGCGCCAAATTTGTTATCCGCACAAACAAAAGAGGAGGCCTCCGCGGCGATGCGGAGGCCTCCTTTTTTTGTGCACGGTGTACTTTTGAGTGTGCAGGTGGGGGAGTTGCTACTCCTCGACGATCTCGGTGATCGCGCCAGCGGGGCAAGCGTCCTGGCAGGCGCCACAGGCGACGCAGGAGTCCTCGTCAGCGACGGTAGCGACGTCCTGGAGCTCCAGAACGCCAGCGGGGCAGGAGTCGACGCAAACGCCACAAGCGATGCACTCGTCGGCATCAATTACGGGATGAGCCATGGTAGTTTCCTCTCTGTTGACCGACGCTACAGACGATGCGCGCCGGTTTGATTCGGTCAAAAACATACCACGGGAGCGACCGTTTGCAATACCCTCTGGCCGGCATCTTCATACCGTTCGCCGAGTATGCCAAGGTTTACTAAAAAACGCGCAGGTGGGGCCGTTGAGCTGCGCAAATGTTAGCTAAAGGTGACTTGAAATATTGAGCGATTGAGCGCGTCTGCGGAAAGGGCATCCCGTTATTTGGCCGAAAAACGGGTCGAACTTTCCCCAGGGAAGCCCGGGGCCGCCATGTGCGCTCCCAAGCCCAAACCTCAGCCAACTCTACATAGATCTCAATAGATCTGCCGAGAACTCAAACAGTGCATCTACCTGCGCATTTGAGAACCTAAACTCTCAGAGATAAGAAATCTTATATGAATTGACTTAGATTTTGTATATTCCGGCCCATAAGGGGATACACTACATCCTGAAAGACAAGCCGAAGCGCCGCGCGACAGACCGTCGAGGCGGCGCGAACGCAAAAGAGAGAGGGAATTTCTAATGAGTAAGATTCTTGGTATCGACCTTGGTACTACTAACTCCGCTATGGCCGTCCTCGAGGGCGGTTCTCCGACCATTATCGTGAACGCCGAGGGCGACCGTACCACCCCGTCCGTCGTGGGCTTCCGTGCCGACGGCGACCGCGTCGTGGGTAAGGCCGCTAAGAACCAGGCTGTCACCAACCCCAAGAACACCGTGTTCTCCATCAAGCGCTTCATGGGCCGCAAGTACTCCGAGTGCACCTCTGAGATCAAGACCGTGCCGTACGAGGTCAAGGAGGGCCAGGGTGGCCGTGCCGTCGTCGATATCGAGGGCAAGGATTACACCGCCGAGCAGGTGAGCGCCATGACGCTCGCAAAGATGAAGGCCGACGCCGAGAAGTATCTGGGCGAGACCGTCACCGACGCCGTCATCACCGTCCCGGCTTACTTCAACGACGCCCAGCGTCAGGCCACCAAGGATGCCGGTAAGATCGCCGGCCTTAACGTCAAGCGTATCGTCAACGAGCCGACCGCTGCTGCTTTGGCCTATGGCCTGGACAAGCAGGGCACCGACCAGCGCATCCTGGTCTTCGACCTGGGCGGCGGCACCTTCGACGTCTCCATCCTCGACCTCGCCGACGGCGTGTTTGAGGTTCTGTCCACCTCGGGCGACAACCACCTGGGCGGCGACGACTGGGATCAGCGCGTCATCGACTGGATGGCCGATAAGTTCCAGCAGGAGAACGGTGTCGACCTGCGTCAGGACCCCATGGCCCTGCAGCGTCTGAAGGAGGCCGCCGAGAACGCCAAGAAGGAGCTCTCCGCAGCCCAGCAGTCCACCATCAACCTGCCGTTCATCACCATGAACCAGTCTGGCCCGCTGCACCTCAACTACACGCTGACCCGCGCCGAGTTCGAGAAGATCACCCGCGACCTGCTCGAGCGCTGCAAGCAGCCTGTCACCAACGCCCTGCGCGACGCTAAGCTCAAGCTCTCCGATCTGACCGAGGTCATCCTCGTCGGCGGCTCCACCCGTATGCCCGCCGTCCAGGATCTGGTCAAGACCATGACCGGCAAGCAGCCCAACATGTCCGTGAACCCCGACGAGGTCGTTGCCGACGGCGCTGCCGTCCAGGGCGGCGTGCTCACCGGCGACGTCGAGGGCATCCTGCTGCTCGACGTTACCCCGCTGTCGCTGGGCGTCGAGACCATGGGCGGCATCATGACCAAGATGATCGACCGCAACACCACGATCCCGACCTCCAAGACCGAGGTCTACTCCACCGCTGCCGACAACCAGACCAGCGTCGAGATCAACGTGCTCCAGGGCGAGCGCGAGCTTGCCCGCGACAACAAGTCGCTCGGTAAGTTCCAGCTGACCGGTATCCCGGCTGCCCGCCGCGGCGTGCCGCAGATCGAGGTCACCTTCGACATCGACGCCAACGGCATCGT
>UQHK01000026.1 GCA_900540855.1 uncultured Collinsella sp. | reverse complement strand
GCCCGTGGGTTATACCCTAAGAGCAAACCACCCTTTTTAAGGGTGGTTCTGATTGCGAGGGACGCTTTGGAGTCCGTTTTGCAACTGATTCGCCCACGCAATAAGGGGTCGTGGGCAAAAAACGTCAAATATGAGTACTGTCACAAGCCCTGTAGCATTATCTTTTTGCAAAATATGCAGTGTTACGCAACATATGTCCAAGTACTTAGCTGATAAATGCCTGCAATTCCTCCGCCGTAGGACGCCTTGTGTCCAAATCGCCTTCTGAGGGCATGAAATCGCTGTTACTAAATTGGTAACAGTACTCATATTTGCTATTTTTTGTCCACGGGCCCTTGGATGACAGTGTCATTTTATGCCTTTGGGGTTCGAATCCCGGCGTATGGGTAGCAAAAAGCCCGTCACCGAATTGGTAACGGGCTTCTCAGATTCTGTGGTGCCCCCAGCGGGATTCGAACCCGCGATATCCACCTTGAAAGGGTGGCGTCCTTGGCCGCTAGACGATGGGGACAGCGGGAAAGAGTATAGCAGACTTTTTTGCCGGCGCGTATATCGTTGGCAAACTGGAAAACCACCACAAAGGTACCTGTCCCCTTTGTGGTGGTTGGGGCGTTAGGGGAGGAGCTTCATGGCGGCGTCGTGGGCGGCGTGCTCGTAGGTGTCGTCGAGGGGTTTGAGCGGCAGCAGAGCGTTGGCCTGTGCGTCGCCGCGGCGCTCGAGGGCGTGCGCGATCAGCCAGTCGGCGAGTTCGGGGTTCTTGGGCAGTGCCGGTCCGTGCAGGTACGTGCCGATGACGCCCTTGTAGATGAGACCCTCAAAGCCATCATCGCCGTTGTTGCCGGTGCCCGTGACGACGGACGTTCCGAGCGGCGTGGCATCGGCGTCCAAAAGCGTGCGGCCGCCATGGTTTTCGAATCCCACAAAGGGCTCAGGTGCCAGGTCGGTTTTGACGGCTACGTTGCCGATCAGGCGGTCGGAGCCGCGTACGGTCTCGGCGGCAATGACCCCCAGACCCTCGATGCGATCCTCGCCCATATAGTACGAACGGCCGAGCAGCTGATAGCTGCCACAGATGGCAAGCAGCGAGCCGCCATCCTCAACATAGGCCGCGACCTTGTCTTTTTGGGCGAGCAGCTCGTGTGCCACGGCTAGCTGGTCGCGGTCGGAGCCGCCACCCATCATGACGATATCGGCATCATGCAGATCGAGCACCTCGCCCATGCGGACCTCATCCACGCGAACGGGGATGCCGCGCCAGGCGCAGCGGCGCTCGAGCGCGATAACATTGCCGCCGTCGCCGTAGAGGTTAAGGGCATCGGGATACAGGTAGACGATGCGCAGCGGGCGCGAAAGCTCGACTGGTGCGATGCCGACAGGAAGAGCGCTGCCGTCGGCACGGGCTACGGCGCGCCCGGCAACAGCGTCGGAAGTGGCGCCCTTCAGTCCGTCGAGTTCTTTGACCAGCGGCGGGAAGGCCGTGTAGTTGGCGACGGCGTAGAAGGTGTCATCGGCGGCCTCGTCTGCCACGGCGCCAATTGCCTGCGCGACGTCCGAGATAATCGCGGCATCGATGCCGGCGTACTTGAGGCGCACCTGCATGTCGTGCGCGCGCGTGCCTCCGGCAAAGGCGACAAGACCCGGCGTGTCGGCGATGCGCTCAAAGTCGACGTCGTAGATCCACGATACATCGTGGCCGTCGGCATCGTTGTCGTTGAGGAAGAAAGCGCAGAGTCTGCCGTCTGCCGTCTTGATGGACTGGATTTGTCGATCGAAGCCTACGGGATTCTTGGCCAGGTTGGCCTCGACGGTGCGGCCGGCGATATCCCAGCGCCCCATACGACCACCGGCGGGCACATAGGCATCGAGCGTAGGCTGTAGAAGCGCCGTGTCCACGCCCAACTCGTGCGCGGCAAAGAAGGCGGCGGCAACGTTATAGACCATGTATAGGCCGTTGTAGCGTGTGGCGATGTGCGCGGCTGGCGTGCTGGAATCAGATCCAAACACCAGGTCAAAGCCGTAACCGTCGCAGCCGAGCTCCACGCTCGTCACGCGACGGACAAGCGCAGGACGGGCCCAACCGCACGAGGGGCAATGGTAGGCGCCGAGCTGGCCGTATTGCACGTAGTCATACTCCAGCGGCGCGTTGCACTGCGAGCAAAAGCGCGAGTCGCTAATGCGGTCAGACTCGGTGTTGGTGGCGCCGTCGATGCCAAAGGCAATACTCGCGTTGGGAACGCGCACGGCGATCGCGGCACACAGCGGATCGTCGGCGTTATAGATAAGCGTCGTTGTCGGCGAGAGCTCCAACGCGTGGGCGATGACCTCCTGGGTGTGATCGATCTCGCCGTAGCGGTCTAGCTGGTCGCGGAACAGGTTGAGCAGCACAAAGTACGTCGGCTTGAGCTTGGGCAGCACACGTACGGTGTAGAGCTCATCGCATTCAAAAACACCCACGCGCTTGCCTCTGCTGGTGTGTTTAAGGCCGCCGCGGGCCTCGAGCAGGGCACCCACCACACCAGGCTCCATATTGTTGCCGGCACGGTTGCACACCACGGTAGCACCGCTGGCAGCAACGGCGTCGGCGATGAGGTTGGAGGTGGTGGTCTTACCGTTGGTGCCGGTGATCACCACGCTGCGGTCGACCAGGCTCGCGAGGTCGCTTAGCAGCTCGGGGTCGATCTTCATGGCGATGCGGCCGGGGAGTACGCCACCCTGGCGCTTGAGGACGGAGCGCAGTCCCCAGCGAGCGATATCGCTCGAGGTGCAGGCAAGAGATGAGCGGAGGTTCATGAAACCGTTCCTAACGTAAACGACATGGTCGGGTCGAGTGCGTCACTAAAATCCATAGCGGCGCGCAAATTCCTGGGCAAGCTGCGACACGTCTTCGCAGGCATTGGCCCAGGGGGCAAAGTCGGGAGTGTCCGAGATAATGCCGTCCGCTTCCCAAACGGCCTGGTGCGAAAGATCCCAGGGATCGCGTGGCTCGGGCCGGCAGGGAAGGTACGGTGTCTGGTACATGGGATTCAGCAAGAAGAACGCGCCGCCCTCGCAGCGGTTGGCGAACTCACGTAGTGCACGCACCGCTGGACGCATCTTGTTCGTTTTGAACAAGAGGATTGTGCGGGCGAGCAGGTACCAGGGGGAGTTCTCGAGTGCATCGGCTCCCACCTGTTCCTCGAGCTGGTGGGCTAGGGCAAAAAAGCCGTCCTGATCTTCCAAGCGAGCGAGGGCGAGCAGCACGGTGCCTGCGGCTCGGGTGGGATAGCCTTCTGCCTTAAGGACGCGGCGGGCGTAGTCGGCGGCAGCACGGTAGCGAGCGCTCGCCATGCACAGCTGCGAGATAGCCTCGAGCGTGTGGAGCCACCCGATAAGAGCCGGCTCGTTCACGGTGAGATCTGCCGCTGTCACGCCGTCCGTCAAAACCTTGTTGGCCCAGTAGTGTGGGGCCTCCATATCGAACCCGGGCACGCTTTGCTGCAGGTAATCGGCCGTGGTCACCTCGAGCTTCATCAGGTCGCCCAGGCAGGCGTCAACGGGCGTGTCGGCCAGGATGATGGCGAGCAGCTGCGCGTCGACGGCCAGTGCATCGACGCGGACAATCTTGAGCAGCTCGTCGCGCATGTCGTCGAACAGGCGATTGCGCGTCTGCTCGAACTCCTCGTCGCTGCCCATGTCCTCGATGCGATGGAGCTCGTCGAGCAGGTGGCGATGAACACCGGCATAGGACAGCAGCGCCTGGGCATGCTCGGACTGCGCATACTTTTGGGGATTCGCGCTAATGTCGTTATGGACAAGCTCGCGTGCTGCATCGGTGAGCTCGGGGTGCGATGCCAGATAGGTGCGCTCCAAGTAGGCGGGGATGTAGACGCTCGGATCCATTAGAGGTCCCCTCCCTTAAATGGAAGCCCCTGCTCGGCTGCGCGCAGGATGCGCTCGTCGATCTGAGAGCGCACGATGTCGTTGGTGGCGACCCAGGCGGCAAAGCTGGCGTTGTCGGGAGCGCCCAGGCCCTCCTGCAGTACCGGCGTCGCCTCGGACAATGCAAGGACAAGCTCGTCGGTCGAGCCCACGCCCACGTTAACGCGGGCATAGACGCCATCGGGAAACTCGGTTTGGAAGTAGAGCGCCTCGGCTGCGTGCGGACACGAGCGCGCAAGGATGCGCAAGTAGTGCTCGGCGCCCTCGTAGTCCAGCTCGCGCCAAGCAGCGCTCATCAGCGCGATGAGCGTCCACGGGTCCAAGTCGCGCTCCGCATCTTTGGGGCGGCGGCGCAGCGGGGTATTCGCGAGATAGGGTACGGAGTGGGCGGAGCGAAATCTTTTGAGCTCCTCGGCGGGGTATTCGAGCTTTGCCATGGCGAGCATCGCGGTGTGGCGGACGCCGGCCGGATCGTTGGGGGCAAAGTCGAGGCTGCGGTTTGCGGCTTCGAGCGACATGCGATAGCGGCCGCTAATGAGGGCGCGCGACGCAAGGGCGGCAAGCCAGCGCAGGTAGGGGCGGCGCATAAGGTCGCCAGCGGCCTCGCGCTCGTAGGGGTCCTGCGCCGAGGCGATTTTGAGTGTCAGGTCGTGCTCGACTTCATCGCGCTTAGATACCAAGTACTGTACGTACTCCTCGTTGGAGTTGGCGGTGAGGGCGGTCAGCATGCGCTGGGCGTCCCAGTTGGTGGGGTCGAGCGCGGCTGCCTCGCGAAGCATGTTCTCGGCAGCGCCCTCTTCTTGCTCTGCCTGGGTATCGTCAGGGATAAAGGGAATGCGGTAGTCGACAGCCTCGACCACCTTGGCAATGAGATGCCCGGCGCGGTCACGGTCGTGCACGATGAGCGGCGCGGGGTTGCGGGTGAATTGTTCCATCAGACGTTCTACGGCGGTGCCGTCGGTGAGCGGGATATTGTCGCGGCGCAAGGCCTCAAGAACGAGGCGATGGCAATCCTCTTGAATGGGATCGAATGCCATGGGGCCTCCTTTGCTGCGGTTAGGGTTCAAATGTCTCTATATAAGGTTCTAGTTTACCCGCATGTGGCACACCGGGGGTGCCGCACTTGGACTTGCACCTTTGCACCACGAAGACGGATGTCGCACAAATGTCGGCACCTTGGACGACCGAGTGGTATCACGGTGCCGCAAACGGTCGATTTTCGGCGGCGAACGGTGCATATTTTGGAGGGGCACCGTCCTGCCCGGGATATGTGGTCAACCTTGATAAAACGTTTGCCCAGCTTGGGGGTATGGATGCTGCACAAGGGTCTTCAGGGATAGAAAAAACGTTTCATCATTGGTAACTTTGGATGAATAACTGACCAACCAGAACGGTAAAATAATGTTTGTCTGAGCGTTGAGACGTTTAGACATCGCGCATTGTCATCGCCGGCAACGCGCAAAACGGTCCTAACGGAGCCAATTGGGTGCTCCGTTATATACACAAGTCTAAGAGGGGCTTGTTTAGGAGGCACAGTATGGGACGTTTTACCAATCCTCGCGATCTGTACTTTGGTGAGGGCGCTCGCCACGAGGTGAAGAACCTCAAGGGCAAGAAGGCCATCATCGTTTCTGGCGGCAGCTCTATGCGCCGTGGCGGGTTCTTGCAGGACGTTGAGGCCGACCTTAAGGAAGGCGGTTTCGAGGTCAAGCTGTTCGAGGGCGTCGAGTCCGATCCGTCCATCGAGACGGTCATGAAGGGCGCCGAGGCCATGCGCGAGTTCGAGCCCGACTGGATTATCGCCATCGGCGGCGGCTCGCCCATCGATGCCGCTAAGGCCATGTGGGTCTTCTACGAGTATCCCGAGGAGTCCTTCGATAACATCATCCAGCCGTTCAGCTTCCCTGAGCTGCGTCAGAAGGCTCACTTCTGCGCCATCTCCTCTACCTCCGGTACCGCTACCGAGGTTACCGCCTTCTCCGTCATCACCGACTACGCCAAGGGCATCAAGTACCCGCTGGCCGACTTCAACATCACCCCTGATGTCGCCATCGTCGACCCCGAGCTCACCTACACCATGCCCGCCAAGCTGTGCGCTCACACCGGCATGGATGCTCTGACCCACTGCATGGAGGCCTACGTTTCTACCTTCGCCTCTATGTTCACCGACGCCAACGCCCTGCACGGCATCCGCGAGATCGTCGAGTGGCTGCCCAAGTCCTATGCTGGCGACCATGAGGCCCGTCAGCACATGCATGAGGCTCAGTGCATCGCCGGCATCGCCTTCTCCTCGGGCCTGCTGGGCATCGTTCACTCCATGGCTCACAAGACCGGTGCAGCCTTTGAGAACGGCCACATCATCCACGGTGCTGCTAACGCTATGTACCTTGGCAAGGTCATCCAGTGGAACTCCAAGGATCCGCGCGCTGCCGAGCGTTACGCTTACGTGGCCAAGGAGATCCTGCACCTTCCCGGCGAGACCAACGAGGAGCTTATCGCTGCGCTCGTCCAGAAGATCCGCGACCTCAACGACCAGCTCAACATTCCGCAGTCCATCAAGGATTACGCGAATGGTGGCGTGAAGGTCGACGCCGAGAACCCGCAGATGGTTTCCGAGGAGGAGTTCCTCGCCAAGCTCCCCGAGATCGCCGCGAACGCCGAGCAGGACGCCTGCACGCCCGAGAACCCGCGTGAGACCAAGGCTGCCGACTTCGAGAAGATTCTCAAGGCCTGCTACTACGACACCGACATCGATTTCTAATCGACTCTTGTTATCGTAACGAGGGGCTCCGCACGTATCTGTACGGAGCCCCTTTCTTTTTTCTTTTAGAGAATGGGATAGTTATGGCTGCAATTTTCAATAGCCCCAGCAAGTACATCCAGGGCCCGGACGAGCTGGCCAAGCTCGGCTCTTATGTTGAGCCGCTTGGCGCTAAGGCCCTCGTCATCGTGACGCCTTCGGGCAAGAAGCGCGTCGGTGCCAAGATCGAGGGCGGCTTTGCCGAGGCTAAGGCCGAGCTGCTGTTTGAGGACTTTAACGGTGAGTGCTCCAAGGGCGAGGTCGATCGCCTGGTTGCGCTCGCTCGCGACAACGGTTGCGACATCATCGTCGGCGTCGGTGGCGGCAAGATCCTCGACACCGCGAAGGCCGTCGCCTATTACCTGGAGTCCCCGGTTATCATTTGCCCCACCATTGCTTCGACCGATGCCCCGTGTTCGGCGCTTTCGGTGCTCTATACCGATGACGGCCAGTTCGACAAGTATCTCTTCCTTAAGGCAAACCCCAACATTGTCCTTATGGACACGACGGTTATCGCGGCGAGCCCGGTGCGCCTGACGGTTTCCGGTATGGGCGATGCGCTCGCAACCTATTTCGAGGCCCAGGCAACGCACGATGCCGACGGTGGCACCTGCGCTGGCGGCAAGGGCGGCATGGCCGGCCTGGCACTCGCCAAGCTCTGCTACGAGACGCTTATGACCGACGGCGTCAAGGCCAAGGTTGCGCTGGAGAAGGGAGCGTTGACGCCTGCCGTCGAGCATATCATCGAGGCCAATACGCTGCTTTCGGGCATTGGCTTTGAGAGCTCGGGCCTTGCTGCTGCTCATGCCATCCACAATGGCCTGACGATGCTGCCCGAGTGCCACGGCATGTATCACGGCGAGAAGGTCGCCTTTGGCACTATCGTCCAGCTGGTACTCGAGGATGCCCCGACTGAGAAACTCGAGGAAGTCTTGGGCTTCTGCATTGAGCTGGGCCTGCCGGTCACGATGAAGGAGCTTGGCGTTGCCGAGCTTACGCGCGAGCAGGCCATGATTGTTGCCGAGGCCGCCTGCGCGCCCGATGACACCATGTGCAACATGCCGTTTGAGGTGACGCCCGAGATGGTCGCAAACGCCATCCTGGGTGCCGACGCGCTGGGTCACTACTATCTTATGGATGAGTAAATCAAGCTAAGGAAGGGGCAAAGCCAGCAGATGGCTTTGCCCCTTTTTGCTATGGTGCAAAGGGGGCAGGTTACTTTGCACCAATCGTTGTTTGATGAAGGGCGGATTCTCGTATGGCGCTTCCTATGGTTTATGGCGGTCCCGGCCGGTATGTTCAGGGGCCGGGCGAACTTTCGCGTCAGGGCAGGTATTTGTCATGGTTGGGCTGCGCTGCCTATGTCTTGTTTGACCAGGGCACCGAGGATCGGCTGTGCAGGCAGATCGTCGATGGATTTCTGGATGAAGATCTAAGCGAGCCGTTCTTTAAGATTTATGACGGTCCGTGTACGGAAGAGGCCGTTGTAAAAATGGCTAAGGAAGCCCAGGCTGAGTATTGCGACATGGTGGTGGGTATTGGCGGTGGCAAAATGCTCGATATCGCCAAGGCAGTAGCGTTTTATGCCGAGTTGCCGTTGTGCGTATGTCCCACGGCGGCCTCGATGGATGGTCCGTGCAGTGCGATTTCGGTGTTGTATCACGAGGATGGGTCGTTCGACCGTTACCTGATGCTCGAGAAGAATCCAGACCTGGTCGTGGTCGATACCAACGTGGTCGCGGCGGCCCCACTGCGTATGACGGTTGCTGGTATGGGCGATGCGCTGGCAACGTACTTCGAGGCGCGTTCGTGCGCCGCGGCGCACGGTGCCAACGAGCACGGTGGCGCGCCGGGACACTTGGCCCTGGTCGCGGCACGTGCCTGCTACGACACGCTCATGGAGTGCGGTGTCGCTGCCAAGCGCGATCTCAAGAAAGGGCGTATATCGCCGGCGGTTGAGCGCCTGATCGAGTGCAATATTCTGCTCTCGGGCGTCGGCTTTGAGAGCGGTGGCTTGGCGTTGGCACATGCCATCGCCAACGGTCTGACGATTCTGCCCGAGTGCAGGGCGATGCATGGCGAGGCCGTGGCATTTGGTCTGGTGGTGCAGCTGCGCCTGGAGCGTGCTCCCGAGCTTGATCAGGTGCTCGAGTTTTGCCAGCGCGTTGGTCTGCCGACGACGCTCGAGGAGCTGGGTCTTGGCGAGATTTCCGATGCCGATCTGCAGGGTGTTGCAAATGCGGTCTTTAGAAACGGGCGTAATATGGCCAACGAGCAGGCCAAGGTGACCAAACAAAAGCTCGTGCAGCTCATGTGCGAGGCATAGTTTGGCGCTTGATTGATCTTGTGCAATCGAGGCAGCGATAGGCCATGGGCTATTTGCCGCAAAGATGCTCCGCGTGTAATTTGCCCGAGGCGTGGGCCGATAGCGTATCATTATCTCTTGCTTGTTTGCACTGCTCAGGGAGGGGCCGCGCATGGCGCAGGAACACGATCTGTTTGATGACATTATCGAGATCAGCAAGGGTTTCGACTTTCTTAAAAACCCGCTTGGCGGCGTGACCGACGCGCTCGATCCGTCGGCGCCGCAGTGGAATCCTGCCGACTACAAGGAGCGTCCGCGCGGCAACACCATTCCGTGCTTGACCTGCAAAAACGAAAAGAGCGGCTGCACCGCGTGCATGGACGTGTGCCCGGTCAACGCTATCGAGGTCGAGGAAGACGCCATCGAGATCCTCGACTCCTGTCGCAAGTGCGGCCTGTGCGCCGCTGCCTGTCCGACCGAGGCAATCATCTCGCCGCGCCTGGCGCCCAAAAACCTTTACGACGACATTGTCTCGGCGGCTACGAGCCACGAGACCGCCTACGTCACCTGCACGCGCGCCCTCAAGCGCATGCCGCGCGAAAACGAGGTCGTCGTTGCCTGCGTGGGCGATATTACGGCCGAGACCTGGTTCTCGGTGCTGGCCGACTATCCTAACGTGAGTGTGTACCTGCCGTTGGGCGTGTGCGATAAGTGCCGTAACACCGGTGGCGAGGACATCCTGGGCGAGGCCATTGCTACCGCCGAGGAGTGGGCAGGCACGGGCATGGGTCTGGAGGTCGATCCCAAGAGCCTCAAGTGCCATAAGCGCCGTGAGTACGAGCGCAAGGAGTACATGGAAAAGATCGCCCGCACCACGGGCCTTACCGTGACCAAGCTCAACCCGGCAACGGCGGCGCTGGCCTCGGTGACGCAGAAGCTCAAAGCCCATCGCCACCAGATTACCCAGTTGGAGCGTACGCTCAACACCATGTGCGGCACCACGACGACCAAGCGTCGCCGTTCGCTCACGCACGGGCGGCAGCTGGTGCTCTCGACACTGCAAAACCACCCCGAGCTTGCCCAGAACATGCAGGTGAGCACACCGGAGTGCGATTTTGACAAGTGCACGTCGTGCGGCGAGTGCGTCAACGTGTGCCCCACGTTTGCCTGCGATCTGGTAGGAAGCGGCCGCTTTGCGTTGGAGTCCACGTATTGTTTAGGCTGCGGCGCCTGTGTCAAGGTTTGTCCCGAGCATGCGCTCAAGCTGGTTGAACACGATGCGTCCAACTTGGTTGTCGTCGACCCCGAGGCCGAGGAAAAGGCTGCCCAGAAGGCGAAGGCTCACGAAGAAGCTGAGAAGGTCAAGGCCGAGGCAAAGGAAAAGCTCAACAAGGTGCTCGACCAGGTGGAAAAGCTCGCGGACTAGTCAGCGACCCCTATCTCTGCTTCATTCGTGCCGCCGCGGTGTCCGGATTCGCCCGGATGCTGCGGCGGCGCTATACTTATGCAGTTTGAAATGCTTGTACCAAAAGGAGCTGTCGTGTCCCTTTCCATCGGTATCGTGGGCCTGCCCAACGTGGGCAAGTCGACGCTGTTCACCGCGCTTACCAAAAAGACCGGCCTTGCCGCCAACTACCCGTTCGCCACGATCGACCCCAACGTGGGTATCGTCGACGTGCCCGATAGCCGCTTGCAAAAGCTCGCCGACATCGTCAACCCGGGTCGCATTGTGCCGGCGACGGTCGAGTTCGTCGACATCGCAGGTCTGGTGAAGGGCGCTAATGAGGGCGAGGGTCTGGGCAACCAGTTCCTGGCTAACATTCGCGAGACCGATGCCATCTGCGAGGTCGTGCGCTACTTTAAGGACCCCAACGTCATGCGTGAGGTGGGCCGCACGGGCGAGTTCGTCGACCCCGCCGGCGATGCCGACACCATCATGACTGAGCTCATCCTGGCCGACATGGGCACGCTCGAGAAGCAGCTGCCCAAGCTCGAGAAGGAGGCCAAGCGCGACAAGGAGCTCATGCCCAAGTTTGAGGTCGCCAAGCGCCTGCTTGCCTGGCTCAACGAGGGTAAGCGCGCCGCATCCATGGAGATGACCGACGAGGAGCGCGCCGCCGCCAAGGGCCTGTTCCTGCTCACTATGAAGCCCATCCTGTATGTGGCCAACGTAGACGAGGATATGCTCAACGAGGACCTGGCGCCCATCGATGGCGTCAAGCCGCTGCCGATCTGCGCCAAGATCGAGGCTGAGCTTTCCGAGCTCGATCCCGAGGATGCGGCCGACTACCTGGAGAGCTTGGGCCTAGAGCAGCCCGGTCTGGACGTGCTCGCGCAGGCTGCTTACAAACTGCTCGGCCTGCAGTCGTTCTTTACGGCCGGCGAGATGGAGGTCAAGGCCTGGACGGTTCGCCAGGGCGCGACCGCCCCGCAGGCCGCCGGCGTCATCCACACCGACTTTGAGCGCGGCTTTATTAAGGCCGAGGTCATTGGCTATGACGACTACATCGAGCTCGGCGGCGAGCAGGGTGCCAAGGCCGCTGGCAAGCTGCGCATCGAGGGCAAGGACTATGTCATGGCCGATGGCGACGTCGTGCACTTCCGCTTTAACGTGTAAGGACGACGTGCATGTTTAAATATGGTAAAAAAGCCGGCTACATGGGTATCGCGCTGCTGGTGCTTGCGGTGCTTCCGCTGGTGGTAGCGGCGTTTGTGATCCCCAACATTGGTCCCGAGGTGGCAACGAAGTTTAACGCCGCCGGCGAGGTGACGCGCTGGGGCAAGAGCTACGAGCTGCTGGCACTGCCGGTGCTCAACCTGCTGCTGAGCGTGGCGACGTATTTTACTGCCGGTCGTCAAGCAAAGAACAACGAAGACTCTGCTGTGATGGCACGTCTGACGTGCGAACGCTACCTGCGCAACGGTTGCATCACGGGTGTGTTCCTCAACGTGGTTAACGTTTACTTTATGTACTCGGCGATTACCGGAACGGGCTTTGGCCTTGGTTTCTAGCTTGTCCTTTTAGGCAACGAGTCTGCACGCATATTCAATGGCTGCTGCGAGGCCGCCGCTCGATCGTGGTTTAAAGACCATATCGGCGGCGGCCTCGTTTTCGTATCCAGCGCCGCGAAGGGCGAGTGCGATACCGGCTTCCAAGAGAAGGGGCAGACCGCGTTGGCTGGTTGCGATTACGGCAGCCTGATTGAGCGAGCAGCTATGCGCTTGGCATTGGATGGCAAGTTCGCCTTGCGCCGGGCAAGGGACCAGAACGGCGGCGACGCGACTTGATAGCAATGCAAATGCTGTGCGCTCATCGGGCGAAAGGCATTCGGCTTCAACGACGACGAGCTTGGGCGGTGCGCTGTTTGTGCGAAGCGTGGCTCGGTACATGCGGACCGAAGAACCCGACATAGAAAACTCCTGTGTATTCGGCAAAACGTAAACTATAGTTTACGTTTTTGTTCAGCTCCATTTCAAACTCGGCTGCATGGACGAACGTGCGAAACAGATTCTTGGCAAGCGAGTCGAGCAGACGCGCAAGGACCTTGGTATCTCCAAGGTCGATTTTTGTGTGGCAGCAGGAATCAGCCGTCCCTATCTCGACAGAATCGAAGATGGGACGGCAAATTTCACGCTCAAGGTTCTATTTAAGATCGCGCCCGCACTCGGCATGACGGTGTCAGAGCTTCTCGAGGGGATCGAATAGGGGATACCCGTCGATAACTGAATTACGCCATCGGGATGCGGTCGTGGTTGACTTGGCTGTAGAACAGGCGCTGGATTTCGGCGGCATCGCGTGACTGGCCGAGTGCCCACATGGTTTTGGCCACGAGCGTCTCGGTGGTCATGTCGTCGCCGC
The DNA here is from genome assembly GCA_900540855.1 of uncultured Collinsella sp. GTDB lineage: Bacteria > Actinomycetota > Coriobacteriia > Coriobacteriales > Coriobacteriaceae > Collinsella. The sequence goes on along the minus strand of UQHK01000026.1, from coordinate 14,827 downwards.
GCAGAATGCCCGGATGATCGGCGTAAGCACGGCCGACCTCATAAACGCCCAGATCGAGGCCCTCTTCGGGGACCTGCGTGGTCATAACGACGGTGCGGCCCGAATCGACCCAGCGGAAAATTGCCTCTTGGAACGACTCGCCCGACTCACCAAACTCGGGGATACCGCCAATGCCAAAGGTCTCCAGAATCACGGCGTCGTAGCCATCGGCAAGGGCGTCGAGGATGCCCGGGTTTACGCCGGGCGTAAGCTTGAGCACAAATACGCGCGGATCGATGCTGTCGTAGAAACGCACCGGGTTTTCACCCTGATGCGTGCCGTGAAGCCCGTTGCGCACGATGCGGTCGTTGCGGATATAGGCAATGGGCGGATAGTTGACGCTAATGAACGCGTTAAAGCTCATGGTGCGCTGTTTGCGGGCGCGCGTGCCGGCAATGGCTACGCCGCCAAACACGATCGAGACGTCGTGCGAATGCTCGTCGAGCGCATAGAGCAGGCTCTGGTACAGATTGAGCTTGGCGTCGGTAAAAGGGTTACCCATGGGCTTTTGCGAGCCGGTGAGCACGATGGGCTTGGGGCTGTCCTGAATCAGGTAGGAAAGCGCTGCCGCGGTGTAGCTCATGGTGTCGGTACCGTGCAGAATCACGAAGCCGTCGTGGTCGGCATAACCCTCGACGATGACGTCGCGGATACGCATCCAGTCACTGGGGCGCATATTGGTGCTGTCGATGTTCATGGGCTGCACGACGTCGAGCTCGCAGAGGCCCGAGATCTCGGGGACGCTCTGGGCGAGCTCCTCACCGGTCAGGGCGGGGGAGAGGCCATTGCCGTCCTCGGTCGATGCGATGGTGCCGCCCGTGGCGATGAGAAGGATGCGCTTCATGCTGGTATTCCTATCGTATTTGCCGCCGCAGAGGCGGAGTCGTTCGGCAGTATTGTGGCACAGGGCGTCCAATGTTCAAACGTATTACATCATCTGTAACGTTTAGTATCACTCCAATTGCCGTCAAATAGGGCCCCGGTCGTGCGTTTGCCGTGCGCTGATGGCTGCGAGGGACGAGAAACCCCATATAACGTGTACACTATGAAAGTTATTTTCGTTCATTCACGCGGGTGGGCACCGGCTCCCCGCCAACAAGAGGGGGAAACCATGGATCAAAAGGCTTCCGCAAAGGTCCTCGTACTCGACTTTGGTGCGCAGTACGGTCAGCTCATTGCCCGTCGCGTCCGCGACCTCAACGTGTATTCCGAGATCGTTCCCTGCGACATCTCGGCCGATGAGATTCGCGAGATGAACGCCTCTGCGCTCATCCTTTCTGGCGGCCCGGCCTCCGTGTATGCCGAGGACGCTCCGTCCATCGATCCTGCCATCTTTGACCTGGGCCTTCCCGTCCTGGGCTTTTGCTACGGCCATCAGATCACGGCCGTGACGCTCGGTGGCAAGGTCGGCCACTCCGAGGTGGGCGAATACGGCCGCGCCACCATCACGCGTACGGCCGGCGCCAAGCTCTTTAACTCCACGCCTATGGAGCAGACCGTGTGGATGAGCCATCGCGACGCCGTGTCCGAGGTGCCCGAGGGCTTTACCGTTACCGCCAGCACCGACGTGTGCCCGGTTGCCGCCATGGAGTGCGTCGAGCGCAAGATCTTCACCACGCAGTTCCACCCCGAGGTCAAGCACTCCGAGTACGGTCAGCAGCTGCTGAGCAACTTCCTGTTTGAGATCTGCGGCCTGGAGCCCAACTGGAGCATGGACAACCTGGTCGAGACCATGACGGCTGAGTTCCGCGAGAAGGTCGGCGACGACCGCGTGATTCTGGCCCTGTCCGGTGGCGTCGACTCCTCCGTCGTGGCTGCGCTGGGCGCCCGCGCCGTGGGCAAGCAGATGACCTGCGTGTTCATCAACCACGGTCTGCTGCGCAAGGGTGAGCCCGAGCAGGTGGAGGAGGTCTTCACCAAGCAGTTTGACGTCGACTTTATCCACGTCCACGCTGAGGACCGTTATGCCGAGCTTCTGGCCGGCGTGACCGAGCCCGAGGAGAAGCGCCGCATCATCGGCACGCAGTTCTGGAAAGAGTTCTTCGCCGTGGCGCAGCAGCTCGAGTGCGACGGCAAGCCGGTCAAGTACCTGGCTCAGGGCACCATCTACCCCGACATCATCGAGTCCGGCGCTCGCAAGACAGGCGGCAAGACGGCCACCATCAAGAGCCATCACAACCTGATCCCGTTCCCCGAGGGTGTACACTTCGACCTCATTGAGCCGCTTGATCACTTCTTTAAGGACGAGGTCCGCGCGCTTGGTCTGGCGCTGGGCCTGCCGGGTCACATCGTGTTCCGCCAGCCTTTCCCGGGCCCGGGTCTGGCCATCCGCATCATCGGTGCGGTCGACAAGGAGAAGCTCGAGATCCTCAAGAATGCCGACGCTATCGTGCGCGAGGAGCTCGACGCCTACAACCAGCGCCTGTTTGAGCAGACCGGCGAGCGCAACTCCGAGCACAGCTGCTGGCAGTATTTTGCGGTCCTGCCCGACATCAAGTCCGTTGGCGTTATGGGCGACGAGCGCACCTACCAGCGCCCGATCATCCTGCGCGCCGTCGAGTCCAGCGATGCCATGACCGCCGACTGGGCCAAGCTGCCCTACGACGTCCTGGCCCGCATCTCGGGCCGCATCGTTGCCGAGGTCCCCGGCGCCAACCGCGTGTGCTACGACATCACGTCCAAGCCGCCCGCGACGATCGAGTGGGAGTAGTTAAAATATGTGCAATTTACGTGCATGAAAACCTAGATAGCACCCATGGCGCACTGCATCATGGGTGCTATCTTTGTATATGGGAGCGGGTCACGGCATATTCCAGTCGCCACGTGACGGATATCCGCCACACCATGACGGATTCCAGGAACATACCGCCTGCCGCGCGTGCAATCGCCGTATTGCGCACACACGAGGCAAGGAGGTCCGCATGGAGACAGTTAACGTCACCGTACGCATGGAGAGGCAGACGAGGGACGACGCTGCGAAGCTCTTCTCGAAGCTCGGCATCAGCACCACCCAGGCGATCAACATGTTCCTCAAGCAGGCCGTGAGGGAGCAGAGGACACCCTTCGAGGTCTGGATTCGCGGCAATTTTGAGACTGGATGCAAGTGGGACAAACTGAGGCAAACTGGAACGAACTGGAGATAGTTTCTAACTATTGAGTGGGATTAGAGTAAGTAACATGCGAAGAATCGATTCAGCACCTACACGCGACATCCTTGTTAAGCTGCTGCACAACGACGCCCTCGGGAGGAATGGAGATCTCGCCGAGTTTGCCGGGATACTCAAATCCATCGAAGGCGGGTTTTCCCTGTTCGTCGACGCTGATTGGGGAAGCGGGAAGACATTCTTCGTTAGACAGGTGGCCTGCATCCTTGAAGAGGTTAATCCTTTTCTTGAGTCTCACGGAGACCTCGACGGATTGCTTGACAACAATCGCGAGCTTGCACCCTATATGGAGCTGAACAGCTTCTTGCCCGTATACTACAACGCCTGGGAAAATGACCATTGGGATGATCCGCTGCCTTCGATTGCAGCATCTATAGCCCTCCAAGGCGATGCATGCGCCTCTTTTCGCAGTGACACCGAAGCTGGCGAAAAGATTGCCGGAACACTCGACGCCATATTGAGGGTCTTTGGACATGGCGGAGCCAGCTCTTTAAGAGACGCTTTTTCGGGCAGAGATTTAATCCAGGCTTATCGTGACAGAGAAACGCTAAGGTCCTCTGTTTCAAACCTGGTAGATGTAGCTCTCCCTGAAAAAGCCAACACATTGCTTCTCATTGTCGATGAGCTCGATCGTTGCCGTCCTTCTTTTGCAATGAAGGTGCTCGGGCAGTTGAAGAATCTGTTTACAGATGATCGAGTAGTCATCGTGTATTCGGTCAACGCCAATCAACTATCACATGTTGTTGAAGGCATGTATGGGCAAGGTTTTGACGGCCGACGTTATTTGTCGCGTTTCTACGATCTAACCATCCCTCTAAGAAAGGTCGATAGCTTTAAGCAGCTAGAAGCGAACGGCTTCATAAAAACCTCCAACCGCTTTGACGTAATTGCGTATGAGCTTGCAGAGGCATACGGAATGACGATGAGGGACGCCAACAGGTATCTGACTGAGCTTTTCAGAGTTCGCCCTTTAGTATTGGAAAGCCGCGATGGATTTGTAGACGACCGGGTTCGAGCGTTTGCCGATGGCGGCCTGGTCCCGACTATGCTCGCCTTGAAAGTATTTGACGCCGACGCGTTTGCCTCTGTGGTTCAGAAATTTGAAATTGAGCCTCTTTATCATGCATTCTCTAAGAGCGAAGCGGCGATGGAGTTTATGGATGCAACATGGGGGTCGTACATAAAGTTCGAGGAGGGAAAGACCCCTTCCGACGAAGACAAGGTAGGTGCAAGGCACGAGCTCCTCGAGACCTTGGTCTACATGATTTGGTGCAAAGACAGAAACAATTCTAAATACCAGCATTCCTATCAAGTTCTTATTGGAAGAAGCTGGGGATTTGACTCGCTCCCGCGTTTAGCAAAGATTATCTAGGAGTAACAGATGAAAGGCGAAGAACGATACCTTCTTAACTTGCTCGAAGGCACGAAAACTCGATTTGTTATCCCCGTCTATCAGCGCAACTACGACTGGAAGATCGAAAACTGCAAGCAATTGTTCGACGACCTCGAGGATGTCATTTCAGAAGGCGTGGAGAGTCATTTCTTTGGAAGCATCGTCTCCAAAGCAGATGGCCCCGACACACGCATCGTCATCGATGGCCAGCAAAGGATCACCACGTCTTACCTCCTTCTCCTTGCGCTTGTGAGCAAGCTCAGGGAAGGCGCCATCGCCTCCGAAGACGACAATCTGGCCGACATGATCAACGAGGAATACCTCATCGACAAATGGCATAAGTCCGAGCGAAAGCTGAAGCTGAAGCTCATCAAGGACGACCAGGCTGCCTTTGAGGCGCTTTACTCCGCTGACGCAGAGAAGTTCATCCAGGACTCCAACGTAACCCAGAATTACATCTATTTCTGCGGCCGTATCGACAAGACAAGGCTGACGGCCGATCAGCTGCGCGATGCCATCGAGCGCCTGATGATCATCGACATCAAGCTTGACAAGGAGGATGACGCCCAGCGAATCTTCGAGAGCCTCAACTCGACGGGCCTCGACCTGAACGAGGGCGACAAGATCCGCAACTTTATCCTCATGGGTCTGGATGCCCAAATGCAGGAAGAGTATTACGAGCAGTACTGGAACGAGATCGAGAAGAATACCGGCTACGACGTAAGCTCCTTTGCTCGTGATTGGCTTGCTGCCGTCCGCAGGAAGACCCCCGCAATCAAGAAGGTCTATTCCGTGTTCAAGGACTATGTAAAAGCGGAGGCATTCGATACGAAAGTCCTGCTTGAGGAACTTCTTAAGTACTCAAAGCATTACAAGGCGATTAACGACGCCGATTCTGGAAACCATCGGCTTGATGCGGTTTTGAGGCGACTTATTCTGCTGGACATGAGCGTCATGAACCCGTTCACGCTTAATCTATTCGAATACAGGCGCTGTGGAGGAATCAGCGACCAACAGGTGATCGAGGCGCTCAAATCCGTCGAGACCTACCTTTTCAGGCGCTGGGTCTGCAAGGTTCCCACAAATGCGCTCAACAAGGTCTTCGAGACTCTGCACAGCGAGGTTTTGAGAGGCGTCAAAGACGGCGGTTCATATCCTGACGTGTTGAACAAAGTTCTCCTCTCCAAGGAGGGCAGCGGCCACTTCCCCGACGACGCCGAGTTCATTCAAGCGTTCGAAGAGAGGGACTTCTACAGGATCGCGAGCTACAAGTACTACCTCTTCGATCGTCTTGAAAACGGAGACAGCCTCGAAAGGGTCAACGTCGTCGACAACCTTCGCGATGAGTCTTTCAGCATTGAGCACATCATGCCCCAGACGCTTTCGACAAGCTGGCAGCAGGATTTGGGCGTTGAGTTCGCCGCAATTCACGCAAGGTGGCTGAACAGCATGGCGAATCTGACGCTTACCGCATACAACTCCAAATACAGCAACAGGCGCTTTGCCGAGAAGCGGGACATGGAGAACGGCTTCAAGCAGTCTGGCTTCAGGATCAACGGCTTCGTCTGCCAGCAGGAGGCCTGGGGCGAGGAGCAGCTGAAGGCTCGCAACGAGCTCATGAAGAGGAAGTTCCTTGAGCTTTGGCCATCCATCGAGTCCGACTTCGAGTGGGGCAACGACGCCTACGAGGAGCATGCCCTCGACGATGATTTCTCGTTCACCGGCAGGCAGATCGCCGCATACAGCTTCATGGGATCTCGCTTCACGGCGAAGACCTGGGTTGACATGATCTGCGGCGTGCTTTCCATGGTTTACGAGCTTGATCCAGTCGTCTTCCATAAGTTCGTCCCTGAGGGCTCGGACTTCCCGGGAAGGTATTTCTCATGGAAAGAAAGCGACTATTGCTTCAAAGTCGGTGAGGGAATCTACTTCAATCCCGGAAGCTCGACTTATGTGAAAATCGAAACGCTGAAGATCGTTTTTGAGGCAGCGGGCATTGACTGCTCAGAGCTTCTGATCGAGCTGTACAAGTCGAAGGTCGGGGATCCATCGTAGCTGCTGGGGCCTGTAGAGGCTTCTCTACCCTGCCTCCTCTGACATGCAATGTCCATGTGATCATTAGCTGCTATCGCAGTTTGCCGTGACCCACCTTGACCCGCTAAAACACCCTGCCCCGCCCCGAAATCCGTGACCCAGATTTGGCCCCATGGATTCACGGCGATTTTGAGACTGGGTGTAAATGGGACAAACTGGTGCGAACTGCGGCAAACTGGAACAAACCGGAGATAGTTTTTAACTATTGAGTTGGAATAGAACGGACGTTCGATAAAATAATATAGTATCAGATAGCGGGCACGGTTTCAATTGAATCCGTGCCCGCTGCTGTATGCGTATCCTTGCATGCCCAATATGCGCCGTAAAAGCCGTCTTCTTCGACGTCAAAGTGAATGCGCTTCGTTTTTTGCCTCTCAAAATCTTATTTTCACGATTTGCATTTTCATCCCGTTGTCACCGACCCTTGCGAGAAACCGGAAAAAGCCGCTGACAGAAGGGTCTCTCAAATCGTTGTAGCCCAGCATATAGCCGCGACTTGTGACCTGCAGACGGCTGTCCCACATGCCGATTTCCTTGGCGGCATCCGAAACCGCAAAATATGCCCCCACATCCTTGATTTTTGCAGTCTTAAGCCATGTTTTTGCGATCATCTTTACCGCCGTCCGATTGGCAGCATCAAAGACCAGCGCACTGCCGGGGAAAGCGTCCGCCATCTCCCGCACCAGTTCCCGGACCTGCTGGGTCAGAAAGTAATAGAACACCCCGGAGGCAAAGAACACCGCCCCGCGGGAGGCATCGATTTTGCTAAACCATGCGGTGTCTTTCAGGTCGCAGGGGATATTATGTTCCCGATCCCCGGCGGGCAGTAGCTGCTGCCGCAAGGCAATCACATCCGGGAAGTCCAGATTATAGATCTTGCATCTACCGTTGTCGCAGGTTCTGCCGGTGTTGTCCAGCCCGCAGCCCAGATTGACCACCGCCGCATTGGGGTGGCCTTTCAGGTAATCCCGCACCTCGAAAGCAAGATCACCCTGCCGTGTGGCCACCTCCAGCGCACCAAAGCGCTGCATCAGGCTGCGGGAGTTTTTCTCTGCCTCTGAAAAGTCGTAGTCGATCTGGTCGAGCAGACGAACCGCTGTTTCATCCCTGTAAAGGTTCGGGTACAACTCCGTACACAGCTTCCGGGAATACAGCGGGAGGATCAGCGTCTCCTGCACGGTGTTTTTCTCAATTTTACATTTCATAGGTTTCTTCCTCAGTGAATAAAAACTGTCATAATTGCCGCCAGCATAGCCGCTATGACCGTCATGCCTATCGCCATGTGCAGGATGGATGCAAAAATACCCGTGCTTGATGCCCCTACTTCCGCGCCGTGACGCAGAGCCACTTTTTCTTTTTGTGTATCTGCACCTCGTGAAAACCCGCCTGCTCCAGACATGCCTTTAATTCAATGTCCTTGTAGATGGTCATGCCGCCGATGATCTGCGTCCACCTCTCGTCCTTGTCCGTATCGCCATTGCTTTCGTTGCAGATAAGAATTGTCCCGCCTGGCTTCAGCGTCCGCCAGACCTCACGGAAGCATCGGGGCAAATCAGGCCAAAAATAGACGGTTTCAAAGGCCGTGGCAGCATCGAAGTAGCTATCCTCAAACGCCATATCCGCCACACTGCCTTGCAAGACGGCGCAACGCCCCTCCTGAATTGCAGTTCGGTTGAGCTTTCTAGCCTTCTCCACGCTGACGGGCGAATAGTCGACGCCCTTGACGACGCCATGCGGGCATTTTTTCAGCAGCCGTTTTATGTTCGCCCCGCCGCCGCAGCCGCAATCCAGCACCTTGGCATTTGGCGCAAGTCGTAGAAATCGAAGTCCCCACCGCGCCACAGGGCTGTGGCCCAGATTCATCATGGCAACCATAAGTTTTCCGCCGAGGCCCACGGGCTTGCGGGTGTTTTCAAAGAACGACATCTGGCCCCTCCGATTTCGTGCATTCCGCATAGGTCAACGGGAACGAGGCCTTCAGCACCGCGCTTTTCCGCACCGCCCAGCCGTTTTGACGCAGGAAACGCAGGTATTCCTCGCTTGTCCATCTGCTGTGGAGGGGGAATCCCGCCATACTCATGAAAAAGGCTTTTGCCTTGCCGGAAACCGAGTTCCCCGCGTGGGTGAAGGTTGGCGCGATGAGCACGCCGTCGTCCTTCAGCACCCGCCTGATTTCGTGCAGGGCCTTTTCCGGATGCGGCACTATGTGAAGTGCGTTGGACACGATCACCACTTCGAAGGACTTCTGTGCATAGGGCAGGCGGAACATATCTTGTACGGAAAAGTGCAGCTTTGCGGATTGATTGTCCCGCTTTGCTTCAAGGATCATCTTTGCAGAGGCGTCCGTAGCCTCGATGCGCGCCGCCGCATCCACGACGCTCTTTGCGATAAGCCCCGTGCCGGTAGCAACCTCCAGCACGGTCTTTGCTTTCACCACCGGCCGGATCAGCCCATACATCTTCTCATACGCCGCCCGGTCGTTTCGCATGAAACGGTCATACCGACCGGCGTTCTTGTCCCAGAAACCCTCGCGTTCGTGCATGGCTGTCGCCCCCAAACAGTTAGAGCCATCTAACTATAACACACGAATCATGCAGTAAGATGAGGCTAACCTTCTTTTCTTGGCTAAGACGCATCTCTTCGGTTTTCGCTTATAACGGCGCGAATCAGATACTAGGCTGGAGCTGAAGAAGGAGCTTGGCGGACAGGTAGGTCGATACCGGTTCCCGGAACGGTGATCCAGCCAATTACACCAGGGCTCTAGTCATTGAGTGGGAATAGAAAATTCCTTAGTTATGGGGGTATTAATTTGATTTCCTTTAGGATACACCCCCATAACTATATGAATTGACCTGCTGACTCCAATGAAGATTGGAGGGTAACGGCCAGGGGCGACGGCCTAGCGAGTGTTATTTTGCGAGCTATGCGCGTTGAAAGCGACCTTTCGTGGTATAAACTGCTTGCCGGAAGCCGCGGCTTTCAGAGTACGGCTTACGTGTACGTTTAACCTCCGTGGGCGACGGGGTGCCGCAAGGCGTAGAATATCGCCCACCTGTAGGGGCCTGCAGCGATGCGGGCCCCACTTCGTATGAAGAGGCGCAACCGGTGAAGGTCGTATCCATCTCCCAGGACTTCTTCGACCTCGTCGAGGGCGACCGCGAGCTCATGCTTAAGCACAATCTCCCCTGCATCGTGGTGGTGAGGCTGCGTTTCCGCGGAAAGCGCAGGGACTTCGCCGTGCCGCTGCATTCCAACATCGCCCCCAACGTGCCCAAAGACCAGTACTTTGCGTTGCCACCCCGCCCCACGACGCGCCCCGGCTGTCGCCACAGCATCCACTACATCAAGATGTTCCCCATAACCAAGTCCTACCAGCGCCGCTTCAGGACCGAGGGCTCGGCCTACTACGAGACGCTCCAGCGCATCATCGACGGCAACACCAAGCGCATTGTCTCCGAGTGCCAGGCATGCCTCGACCGCTACGAGCGCGAGGGAAGGCCCCGCTTCGCCGTCGACATCGACCGCATCGTGGGGCTGCTGGAGGGCGAGAAGTAGGGCACCTCGGCTCAGTCTCGAGCCATGCGGAGTCGCTCCGCATTTTTGAACGCCGCGTGTGCGTCCCAAATGCTTGAGAAACAAGCTGTGAAGTGCAGTGGCTCGCCCGTGCCCGTGCATAGCCGTCACCATCAGCGTCTACGCGGCGTCGGCTTCAAGTGGAACTGGCCCCACTGCTGTATATGGTCTGCCTTGCTGCACATGGCGATCAATGCCCACGATGCTTCTGCTTGCGCTTCAGCTTTCGCTGCTCGAAGCGCGCCTCCGCCTCATCCGCGCGACGCTGGCTTCTTGCGCGGGCTGACTCCCGTTTCATTGTCTCCCGCTGACTCGCGAGCACCTGCTGCGCCCTGGTGCCCATCGCCGGCTGCTTAAGGGCCTTCGACGCCTCGCGGGCGCGGCGCTTGGGGTTCCTCGCGGGCTTGCTCGCCTCGGCGGGATCGTCACCGAAGAACGCGAGCTCCGCCCATTTGCTTGTAACGAATCGCAGGATTTCCTCATCGGACGGTTCCGCGCCGAAGACGATGCGGGCGGCGCCGTATCTGCCGTCCTCGACATGCTCCGCCAGCCCGACCCAGAATTGGCCGTCGTGATATACGGTCAGGGTGGATGACACGCTGATCTGCATGGTTGGTTCCTCCTTTATGTAGATGACCATGCAGAGAAGGGACAACCAAGGAGGCAGGTTACTGATGCGGACTCCCGCACGCCCACGACTACCCGACGGGGACTGTGTTTTCATCTCTGGTGCCCGCATTGTAGCACGCGCGGATTTACGATGTTGATCGCCGGCGCCTAGGCGGAGATGAAGGCGGTTCGATCTAGGTCAAGCCGGTCGCTCGTTCATGAAGCGGCCGATTCCCTGAAAATAAAAGGCGCCCAGGAGGACACCTACAGGCTATCTTCGAAATACTTGGTTTGGGGCAGACGGAGGAAAAAATAGGGCAGAATCGCTCTCACGATCCCGCCCCGCAAACCCGAGGGTTTCTAACTGGCTCCATTATTCCGGGCTTCTCAGTTCTGTCATTGACCCAGGTATCACCCGTCTCCTATAGCGAGTGAATATAAAAATAGGGCAGAGTCGCTTGCGCAAGTCCGCCCCTAAAACCGTGAAGGTTTTGCTATCTGCAGGCTATTCTACCAACCCGAGCGATTCTGTCAACCTGCGAAGGAACTCGAGCGCGGAGCGAGCTGCGGCGTCGGGCCCCTTGTCGGGCAGCGCCTCGGTTTCTCCGTCGGCCCTGGCGAACATCTCGGCGAGCTCGGATGCGGCGCGCGAGCGCGAGGAGCCCTCGGGTACCAAGCCGGAGTGCGCCACGAGCACGGTTGCGACCTCCTGCATGGCCGTATTCCCCATCCACTTCCTCCTGGTCGCCTTGGGGATTCCCACGGCGGCGACCCTTCGGGAGACGCCACTGGACGCCGAGCCCCGGGCGGCGCCCCTCTCGGCGAAGCAGTTGATCAGGCACGAGCCGTGCGCGGCGCAGTTGCGGACGGACTTCACGCGCTTGAGGTCGTAGTGGGAGGCCTCGAAGCGCCTGTCGCCCCATCGCCTGGCGCAGAAGCGCACGAAGTCGATGAGGGTGCCGAACGAGGTGAGCTCAAGGAAGGCCCAGGCAGGCATGTCGCCGGAGTACTTCGCGTAGAGGCTCGAGCTGTAGGGGCTGCGGCCGCTCATCTTGAGCTCGCGCAGGCGGTACTCCCTGTTTGCAGTGGTAAGCGATGCCATGTAGTCGGCCACGATGGCGTAGCCATCCTCTCCACGGTCCTCCATCTCGCGAAGCAGTGTCACCTTCTGGAAGTGCTCGATGTCGAGCGTCATGCCGAGCAGGGCGTGGCGTAGCTCCTGGTCGAGCGCCGCGAGCAGGCGTAGCTGGCCGAAGTCGAGGTCTACGTAGCGGCCGTCGCGCGGGCCTCCCTCGTATTTCGAGAAGAGTTTGCGATAGGATGCGAGCTTGAAGAAGTTGCACTTGTCGCGCAGGTAGTCCTCGGCCTCTTCCTCGGAACACAGCTCGAAGGCTACGCCCTTCTGCTTGAGGTGCTCTATCTGCTGCTCGATCGTGAGGATCGGCTTCCTATCGTGGGGTTCGGCCATGCTCGTTCTCCTGTCATAAAAAGTATTGCCTATTTTACCAGCATGTTCTCGACATTCGGTGAAGGCCTCATCGTCGACTCATGGGCAAGCCGCCTGATACGACTCCCTTTCCCTGCCAGCAGCGCAGTTGCCTGACCTGCGGCTTTGGAATCGCGTTGGAAGCCGCCCTCGACCAATCATTTGCAGTTGTTGCGAGTGGCTTGTGCGTGATGCTGCGGTTGAGTTCCAGAAACGGGCGATTCCGCCCAATCGGGCATCCGAATCACGGCCGGAAGCTCCTTTGGGACAAAAACAAAAACTCAAAGCCCTGAGTTTGAAAAAAGTTTTTGAGGTTGTCCCAGCTTTTGTCCCCGAAGCCGACGAGACGCGACATCGCGTCATTCGGCGGCACGCGTTCCGTGTCGATGCCGAAAACTGGGTGCAACTGGAATGACGGGACGACAGAACCAAAGCCACCAGCGAAATAGTGGGAATAACAGCCCTCGAACCCTTTGGTTCGAGGGCTTTCTTTTTGCATCTCTACCTGGGAAAACGACCAAATTATTCCCGTGTGTCCCTACTGGGCGGTACAACGGAGTACTCGGCGGTACGGGAATAATTAGGCCCTGCGGGAATAATTCACAATTCGGGTCCCCCGAAGGCCGATTTCGAGCGGATGAAACTGACTTGAAACTGCGAGGCGGATTCAAGCCCTCTTCAATTGCATTCGCCCAGGTCAACAAATGGGAATAAAGAAATGCGAAAATCGGTTTCCGCAGTTTCAGTGACCCCGAATGCCGCCGAATAACGCCGTGTATTCTGAGCGTATTGCTTGCATTGTTGCATTATTTTCCACAATGCAAGCATGGAATAAATCGAAGTCATACGAGCCACCAACGACATCGCCTCTTCCCAAAGGGGGCTCTTCACATCTGTGCAGGCGAAGGTGCTCGGCGTCGAGCGGTACGCGCTCTCGAGGCGGGAAGGGCTCGGCAACATAGAGAGGCTCGCGAAGGGCGTCTACCGCATGGGCGGCTCGCCGAGCACGCGGGAGGAGGACGTTCTCGCGGCCTGACTGTCGATCGACCCGGGGAGGCGCCCCGTCGCCATGGGGGCGACGGCTGCATGGCTCTACGGCATCGGCGAGGTCAGCCCCTCGCCCTACGAGTTCTGCACGCCCGAGAGAAAGCAGACTAAGCGCCCGAACCTGATTCATCAGGAAGCGCCGCCTCGACCCGAAGGACGTGGCGATCGTCTCGGACATCCCGGCGACGAGGCCCTGGCTCACGGTGGTGGACCTGATAGACTCCGGGGAGGAACTGAGCCTGGTCGCGAACGTGCTCGCGGACGCGCTCGAAAGGGGCCTCGTCGAAGACGAGGGCGCGCTGAGGGAGAAAATCGACGCCGGGGGGCAAAAGCCGGGATGCCGGCGGGGGCCAGCCTATACGATTCGTTAGCTAGGAGGCGGGAAGAATGACGTACGAGAACGGCGGTCAGCTCGACAGGGCCCTGAAGAGGGCCGTTCGCGACAGGGGCGGTGACCCCGGGGACGGCTGTCGTCGGGCTTTGCGCGACCGGTTCCTGCGCAGGGTGTTCAGAAACCCCGACGGCCGGTTTATCCTCAAGGGCGGAAGCGGGCTGCTCGCGCGCATCCCCGACGGCCGCGTCACGCGCGACATCGACTTCGCGACGGCATCTGTGTTTGATAGCGTTCAATTTACGGGTTGGGGCTGCGGTGGAAATCCTGGACCAAAAGAGGACCAGGATTTCCACCGCAGCCCCAACCCGAAAATCAGGCTTGACTAAACACAGACGGTCTGCTGCGCGAGTACTTCCCGAAGGGGACCGGCTTCTCTGCGGTCTCGGACGAGGAGGTCGAGCGGGTGTACGATGCCATCAACCGCAGGCCCCACAAGCGCCTGGGGTTCAGGACGCCCTACGAGGTCCACTACTCAGGGGTGTTGCAGTTGCTCTGAGAATTCAAGCTCGAAAAGGCGCAAGCAAAGGTATCTTGACTACGCTCTAAAGCGTGGCGTGAAGTCCGGCATCGTTGACGCGCTGAGGCTTCAGGGAATTGCCGCGAGCGAGGTTGATGCAGTTTCTGTTGTGGTTGACGAGCATTCGACTTCGATCGACGGAAAGTACAACCTGGCAGAATCGGTTGATGAGGAGCTGCGCTGCGGCATGTTCAACCCAACGTGGCAGACCTCCTACCCTCCTGTATTTAGCGACTGGCTGCCCAAGATTCCAGTCTCCTATGTCGACTCCTCCAAGGTGGCTATGGTGAGGGCGGCTGACGTGACGGCGAACTGGGCATTTATGGCCGAGCGCGACAAAGAGACATATCCGCGAGCCTACGAGATGCTATCAAAGGCGACGGTCCTCGGGCTTCTGTAGCGTTGGACATGTAACTATCTGTCTTTTCAAAAGCCGTGAAGATCTTGGTGGATGATAAATTGCGATTTGTCCGCCTCGGCAGCGAAGTCGGCGAACTCCTGTTGGAGGGAC
>UQHK01000025.1 GCA_900540855.1 uncultured Collinsella sp. | reverse complement strand
CTATTATTATACGCTATTTCTCGTCAAAATCAACCATTTGTTGTGACAGAGCCTTTTTAAATCGCTGCCAATCTGTAGAGAGCCCATCACGGCATTGATTGCAAATAGGCAAGCAATAACGGTAATCATCCGTGCATGTCGAATAGTAAAAGGCGATTGACGACGGGCGACATCGAAGCTGATGCTTAACAATGTGAACTCCCCTGCAAGGAGCAAAACCGCCCATAGCGCCAAGTTTGGGAGCGCGATGCTGCCGCCCTTACCAAGCTCAACGACCCCCTCGATTACCACTGCGCCGTTCAAAATACTTTGGCATGCAACAACAAATGCCGAACCAAAGACGGCGATGGTAGCGATGGCTATAAGTACCAGCACGGCACAAAGAACCATTCCGATTTTTCTCATGTTATCGAACGACATCTCAATTCTTTGAGCGCTATTCGCCATAGTAACTCCTTTTGCCATCCAGCAGAACTTTTTCAATTATTTTATCGTTACCGGAAACTCTTCTCTACAAGAAAAGGGGCGCACCTCCATCGGAAACGCCCCCCATCATGCAAGGTTATATTCAATCCCTACAGCGCGCCAGAGCCGGCTTGCATCATGCCGCCGGGGCCCGAGCTCACACCACTGCTCACGGGCGCGGCGTTGCCGGTGTGCGGTGCCGCCGGGGTGGTATCGCCACCGAGCGTACCTGCCGGACGCGGTGCTGGGATCTCGCCCGTGCCGTGGCTAAAGACAAACTTGCCATCGGCCACGTCGCACAGGACGGTATCGCCCTCGCCCCACTCGCCGGCCAGCAGCTCCTCGGACAGCGGATCCTCGATGAGCTTTTGGATGGCACGACGCAGAGGACGCGCGCCATTGGTGAGGTCGGTACCCTCGGCCACGATCTTGTCATAGGCCGCATCGGTGAGCTTGACGTTCATGCCGTTGGCAATCAAACGCTGACGCAGATCGTCCACCAGCAGGTGCGCAATCTTAGTCAGGTTCTCGCCCGAGAGCTTCTGGAACACCACAATATCGTCGATACGGTTAAGCAGCTCGGGGCGGAACAGGCGCTTGAGCTCGCCCATCGCACGGCCGCGGATCTCACTCGAGGTGAGACCCTGCTCGCCGGTGGTGCCAAAGCCGACGCTCGCATCCTGCGCGATCTCGCGGGCGCCCACGTTGGACGTCATGATGATCACGGTGTTGCGGAAGTCGACCGTCTTGCCCTGACTATCGGTCAGGCGGCCCTCCTCCAGCACCTGCAGCAGGATATTGAAGATGTCGGGGTGCGCCTTCTCGATCTCGTCGAACAGCACGACCGAGTACGGATGACGGCGAACGGCCTTGGTGAGCTGGCCGCCCTCGTCGTGGCCCACATAGCCCGGAGGGCTACCGATGAGCTTGGAGACCTCGAACTCACTGCCAAACTCCGACATATCGAAGCTGATAAGCGCGTCCTTGCTGCCAAAGAGATACTCGGCGAGCGTCTTGGCGAGCTCGGTCTTGCCCGTGCCGGTGGGGCCCAGGAAGATAAAGCTGCCGCCGGGGCGACGCGGGTCCTTAAGCGGCGAGCGGCTGCGGCGCACGGCCTTGGCAACGGCCTCGACAGCCTCGTCCTGGCCGATGATGCGGGTCTTGAGCACGCTTTCGGTCTGCAGCAGGCGACGGCTCTCGCTCTCGGTGAGCGAGGACACCGGCACGCCCGAAGTCACGGACACGATGTCGGCGATCTGACTCACGTCGATGGTGAGCGGGCTAGCGTCGAGCTCGGCCGTCCAGGCAGCCTTGGCCTCGGCGAGCTCAATCTCGGCGGCCTTCTGCTGCTCGGTGATCTCGGCGGCCTTGTTCATGTCGTCGCTCTCGGTGGCCTCCTGCGCGGCGGCCTTAAGCTCCTCCACGCGATGCTCGGCCTCGCGCACCGGCTCGGGCGCGCGGTTGGCGGCGATGCGGGCGCGGGCGCCGGCCTCGTCAATGAGGTCGATGGCCTTATCGGGCAGGAAGCGATCCTGGATATAGCGGTTGGACAAGTTCGCGGCAGCTTCGATGGCACCCTGCGTGTAGCGTACGTGATGGTGTTCCTCGTAGCGCGGCTTGAGCGCGGTCAGGATTTTGACCGTGTCCTCGACGCTCGGCTCCTCGACATCGATCGTCTGGAAGCGGCGCTCGAAAGCCGGGTCCTTGGTGAGGTACTTGCGGAACTCCTCGGCCGTGGTGGCACCGATAATCTGGAAAGCGCCGCGCGCAAGCACCGGCTTGAGCATGGAGCTCGCATCGATAGAACCCTCGGCAGAACCCGCGCCGATGATGGTGTGCATCTCGTCGATAAACAAGATGACGTCGTCGGCTTCGGTCGCCTCCTGGATCACGTTCTTGAGGCGCTCCTCAAACTCACCGCGATACTTGGCGCCCGCCACGAGGCCCGGCAGATCGAGCGTCCAGATGTTCTGGTTCATGAGGTTCTCGGGCACGTTGCCAGCAGCAATCTGCTGCGCCAGGCCCTCGACGATAGCCGTCTTGCCCACGCCGGGGTCGCCCAGGATAAGCGGATTGTTCTTGGTGCGGCGCGAAAGGATCTCCATCATGCGCTGGACTTCCTTTTCGCGGCCAATCACGGGATCGAGCTCGCCGTCGCGCGCCTTTTGCGTGAGGTTGGTGGCGAACTGCTTGAGCGTGTCGGTGCCGCTCCCCTTTTGCTGAGAGGCATCCGAGCCGCTAAAGAACGGCAGGCCCGCACCGGGACGACCAGCGCCAGCGCCAGCGAGCGGACGCTTCTTGTCCTGATCCTTGGCAGTGAGCTTTTCGATGGCCTTTTTGATAGAAGCAGACGACACACCTAGGCGCATGAGGATGTCCATGGCCATGCCGTTGCCCTCTTCGACGATGCCGATGAGCAGGTGCTCGGTCGACACATAGGTCTGGTTGTTCTCGCGCGCCACGCGGAAAGAGCGCTCCATCACGCTGATGACGAGCGGCGTAAAGGCAAGCTTGGCAGCCTCGGTCTCCTCGCTGGGCTCGGGAACCGTGGTCTGGACCTCTTTGAGGGTATCCATGATGTCGTCGTAGGAGATATCGAGCGAGCGCAGCGCCTCAGCGGCAATGCCCTCGTCCTCCTTGGCGAGCGCGAGCAACAGATGCTCGGTACCCACCTTATTTGAATGAAGATCGAGCGCCTCCTGCTTGGCCATGGACATGACCTTGCGCGCGCGATCGGTAAAACGGTCTAACATGCTAGTTCCTCTTAGACGAGCTAGTTTTTTCAAACGCAAAGCGCCACTCGTGGCGGCGCTTTGGTCTCTTTACCCATATGGAGTATATGTTAATCGCTGGGGCCTTTTCCGCATGCAGCCATACGACAACGTCTACAAAAAAGGAATTGCCAGGTGCGTCTGCATCGGCCCAACGAGCGTGGATTTTCGGACACCCATTCCACGAGCGTGGATAATCTCCCGTTTTGAGCCCGTAAACAAGCCAAAAACGGGAGATTATCCACGTTCATGTTTTGCGGATCAGTTTCATTTGCACCAATTAGCTGGTGTGGCGCCAGCGAGGGTCGGTGAGCGTACGTGCCACACCCAGACCAACGGGCAAAAACGCCACGATGAGCACTGCACGCACAAACCAGCCGAGCATATTGACCGTGTCGAAGGTGCACATGTAATACATCGAGCGATACAGATACAGGCCCGGCACCATAATGACAATCGATGGCACCGTGAGGGCGATACGTGGGTAGGTGAGCTTGACTTCGGCCAAGCTTGCCAGCAGCCCCGATACCAGCGCGCCGATAAACGCTGCCGCCTCGGGAGGCATACCTACGCTCATGCCCAAGAAGGGAAACAGCGTCGGTGCATCGACAAGCGTAAGGCGCAAGGTATTGGACACGGCGCCGATGAGCCCCGCCGCCGCTGCCATCTTTACCGGGCTGTTGAACATAACCGAGAAGCCAAATACGCCAACGAAGCTCATCACCACGCGCAGGAGCGTAAGGGCAAGCGGCGAAAGGCCGAGCGGGGCAAAATCATCCGGTGCCAGCCCCATACATTCGGCAACCATCCAGCCTACGAGAGTCGCCATCACAATAATTGACACGGCATACGAAAGACGCTCAATGCCGCTTCGCATATCGAGCTTAGCGATGTCGAGGCCTGCCGTAATGAGGGGAAAGCCGGGAATCACAAAGAGCATGGCGCCGATATAGCCTTCTTGGTGCGACATTGCCCCCGGTACGACCTGGCCAAGGCCGAGCAATGCCAGCAGATACGAAACGCAAGCGAGCGCAACGCCAATCGTCAGCGCGCTAAACTGGCCAAGACCCTGCTTGAGAATATGAGAGCGAGCAAAGTTGCCAACACCAGCGCCTACGAATGCGCAGGCCATCTCGATAGGGCCGCCGCCGAGCAAAAAGACGAAGGCGCCGCAAGCACAAGCTGCCGCAAGGCCCTGTTGCCAGGGAGAGTAATCGGGTTTTGAACTCTCAACGGTCTTGAGCATCTCGTGGTATTCGTGCACGGTAAACCGGCGCCCATACGTCTCGATTTCCTTTAGGAAGCTCTCCATCATCCAAATGCGATGGGTATTGACTCCCGTTGTGGGCAGGCTGACAACCTCGTTAAAGCAGTGGCCATCTTCGATGCAGGTGCACTCAAACGACAGAAGACTTAAGTCAACGTGGACGGTGACACCGAGTACGGCGGCGACGCGATTCATGGTATCGCGTACACGCCAGGCACCCGTTCCGCTCGCGAGCATAAGCATACCGGTGCGGCAGATGATGGATGACTTATCGGTGAGCGGCGCATCGACGGCAAGCTCATCGCCTGCCGTCACGATCTGGTGCCAGTCAGTTTTCATATGGAGTGCGCCGGCACGAACACCGTGGTGCATGGGGGCTCTCGAAAGCAGCGAGTCAAGGCGCGAAGACTGTGGGGACTCCGTTGATTCGTCCTCAACCTCATCAGTCTCTTCATCGACCAGATCAAATGAGTCAAGCGATGCCGGCTCGCGACGATCGATTAGCTCCTCATCCTCATCGTCAAAGTAATTGAACTGATCGAGCATGTCCTCTTCGATTGCACGCTCGCTCGCGTCGTCCATATAGACGCTCCCTTCCTACCGACTAACCCCCATCCTAGGCAGCAACGGCTAAAGGAAACATAAAAGAGACGGCTGCCATGCGAGCCATGTGCTCAATAGCCGTTGGGTAGTCGTTTAAGAACGTCCCCAATGACTATTGACGGCCAAGGCAACGCCGATGTATTGGCGACGTCAGCGAGCGGGTCGCATTTGAGACAAGGTGACGTGAAACGAAAGGGCGCTGACCTTCTGGTCGCGCCCTTGAAGTTGAGCGTCAGATTGTCCAAATGCGGCCCGCGCAGCGTCGAGCCGTTACGCGGTTCGTAGAACCGCGTAACTAGTTAGTACATCTTTGCGCCGGCGGGGATGGAAGCGTCGAGCTGGATCAGATTGAGACGCTCCTCGCCCTCCTCCTCGTGGATAGCGCTGATGAGCATGCCGCAGCTGGGAATACCCATCATCTTGCGCGGAGGCAGGTTGGTGATGGCGAGCAGAGTCTTGCCGACCAGGTCCTCGGGCTCATAATAACCGTGAATGCCGGAGAGGATGGTGCGGTCGGTGCCAGTGCCGTCGTCGAGCGTAAAGTTCAGCAGCTTCTTGGACTTCTTGACGGCCTCGCACGCCTTGACCTTCACAGCGCGGAAATCGCTCTTGGAGAAGGTATCGAAGTCGACGAACTCCTCAAACAGCGGCTCGACGGCGATCTTGGAGTAATCAACCGTGGGCTTGAGCGGCTTGACGAACGGGCTCGCGGCGTTGCCGGCCTCGGCAGCCTTGGCGGCAGCGGCACCGGACTGGAAACCCTTCTCGGGCTTCATGTGCGGGAACAGTAGCACGTCGCGGATGGAAGCCTGGTTGGTGAGCAGCATGACCACGCGGTCGATACCGATGCCGATGCCGCCCGCGGGAGGCATACCGTACTCGAGGGCGCGCACGTAGTCCTCGTCGTACTCCATGGCCTCGTCGTCGCCGCCAGCCTTCTCGGCCATCTGGGCGGCAAAGCGCTCGGCCTGGTCGACCGGGTCGTTGAGCTCGGAGAACGCGTTGGCGTACTCGTGACCGGCGATAACCAGCTCAAAGCGGTGCGTCAGGCGCGGATCGTCCTCAAAGCGCTTGGCAAGCGGGCTGACCTCGATGGGGTAATCGCACACGAACGTGGGGTTGACGATGGTGTCCTCGCCCAGCTCATCGTAAATCTCGGCGATGATCTTGCCAGCAGTCCACTCGGGCTTAATCTCCAGGCCCTTCTCGCGCGCGGCGGCAGCAAGCTCCTCGACCGGCGTGTCGATGGTGACCTGCTTGCCGAGCACGTCGGAGACGATGTCGGTCATGGGACGGCTGGCCCACTCACCAGAAAGGTCGATGGTCTGGCCCTGGTACTCGATAACCTCGGGGTTGCCGATGGCCTTGTTAGCCGCCTTGATGACACCCTGGGCGAGCGCCTTCATGCCCTCGAGGTCGGAGAAGGCACGGTAGGCCTCCATCGTGGTGAACTCGGGGTTGTGGGTAAGGTCCATGCCCTCGTTACGGAAGATACGGCCGATCTCGAACACGCGCTCAAAACCGCCGACGATGCAGCGCTTGAGGTGCAGCTCGGTGGCAATACGCAGGTAGCACTCCTGATCGAGCGCGTTGAAGTGCGTGATGAACGGCTTAGCCGTAGCGCCGCCCTGGATGGTCTGCAAGATGGGGGTCTCGACCTCCATGTAGCCGTCGGACTCCATAAAACGACGGAAGGTGGAGAGAATCTGCGAACGCTTACGGAAGGTCTCGCGAACGTCGTCGTTGGCGATCAGGTCGACATAGCGCTGGCGATAGCGGGTCTCCTTGTCGGAGAGGCCGTGGAACTTCTCGGGCAGCGGACGAACGGCCTTGGCAAGCAGGGTCGCACTCTTAGGGGCAACGGAAAGCTGGCCGCGCTGGGTGCGCACGACCACGCCGGTCACGCCCAGGATATCGCCAAGGTCGAGGGCCTTGAGCGTGTTCCAAGCGGTCTCGTCCATGTCATTGATGCGGCAGAACAGCTGAATCTCGGCAGTCGCATCGCGCACGACGATGAACATAATCTTGCCCTGACCGCGCTTGGCGACCACACGGCCGGCGATCTTCACGACGTCCTCGGTGTCCTCGCCATCGGCAAGCTCGGCATACTTAGCCTCGATATCGGCAACGTAGTCCTCAAGCTCAGAGTGCTCGGGATAGGGGTTCTGGCCCGCCTCGAACAGGGCGGCGCGCTTGGCCAGGCGGGTGGCGCGCTCGTCGTTGAGCGTCGATGCCTGATCTGCGGCGTTCTGGTTCTCTGCCATAAGTTAACTCCTCAAACTAAAACGCTCCCCAGGATTCGGTCCCAGGGAGCGAAAACATACCTTTACGCGGGACCGTGGTCTAGCGTGCAATCTTGGCGATGGTGTAGACGCGAGTCTTGCCGGAAGGCGTAACGACCTCGACGGAGTCGCCCTCGCCGTGACCGATGATGGCGTGACCGACCGGAGACTCGTTGGAAATCTTGTGCTCGAGCGAGTTGGTCTCGGTGGTACCGACGAGCGTGACTTCCATGACCTCGCCGTTGGGATCAATCAGCGAAACGGTGGAACCGATGGAGACGGTCAGGTCGCCCGTGGTGGCAGCAACCTGAGCGTTGGCGAGGATGGCCTGGATCTCGGCAATACGAGCGGCGTTCTGGGCCTGCTTGTCCTTAGCGGCATCGTACTCGGAGTTCTCCGAAAGGTCGCCGAACGCGCGGGCTTCCTTGATGTCCTCGACGATCTCCTTGGCGTAATCGCCCTCACGCCAAGCGAGCTCCTCGACGAGCTTCTGGCGGCCCTCAGCGGTCAGTACGATCTGGCTTGCGTCCATACGGATATCTCCCCAACTCTGATCAAACAATCAACTGTCAACAAAACGAAAAAGACCGGCTAGCCTGCGGGCAAGCCGGTCAGGTGCTCACCCCAAAGGGATGGGACTACTCTGCGTCCGCGTCGCTGTCCTCTGCCTGCTTCTTCTTGGCAGCAGCGAGCTTGGCCTCGAGCTCAGCGATCTCCTTGTCCTCCTCGGACTGCTCGACCACGACCTCCTCGGCCTGCTTGGTCTCGGCCTTATCGTCGCCCTCCATACCCTCGCGGATATTCTTGACGGTAGAGCCGAGGGACTTGCCGAGCTTCGGCAGGTTCTTGGGCCCGAAGATAATCAGGACAACGACGAGAATAATGATGAGCTCAGGAGCCCTCAGTCCAAACATGTAGACCTCCACAATACAGCGAGACAAGCTCGAATGAGTATACCGCGGGTATCGCGGTATCACAACAATAGCTAAAAAAAGGGACCGCAAGAAGCGGTCCCTCCTCATGCTCTGGTCGGGTTGACTGGATTTGAACCAGCGACCCCTGCGTCCCGAACGCAGTGCTCTACCAAACTGAGCCACAACCCGTTAGCTCGACTATAGTAACAAAGATTTCCGTCGTGTGCTAGAGAAATTTTTACTTCCTTGGCACTTCGATGCGAACCGTGTTGGGAATGAGCTCCGTCGCGCAGGACCACCAGCCGTTTTGCAGGGCAGCGTCGGCAAGCCCCTCAGCCGTGGCGACGGTGTCGCAAATGGCAAACGAGCAGGCGCCCGATCCGCACACATCTACAGCAACGGTGCCGCCTTGTTTACGCAGCCAATCGAGAACCGTTTGTATCTGAGGCTCCATCTGTGCGGAAATGACACCCAGGTTGTTATGGATGAGCGCATATGCCGTCTCAGCATCACCAGCACGCAAGGCAGAAGCTATCGCGCCGGGCTTGTCTGCAGGCACCGGGGCCTCGTCAAAACGTCGATAGGCTTCAATTGTCGAAACGCTTGCCTCGCGCGGCTTGACCAACACGACGGGCGTTGCGGGCAGCACGGGATACTCAGTTGCCAGCACGTCTCCCCCACCTACGTAGAACGAAGGGCTCGCGTGCAAAAAGAACGGGACGTCAGCACCAATGCCCCGCGCAATGTCGTCGAGCGCGGGGTCGGTGCGATCAATTCCCCAGAGCTCCGCCAAGGCGACAATGACCGCGGCCGCATCCGTCGAGGGACCGCCCAAGCCGGCGCACAATGGAATGCGCTTCTCAATCGTCACGCAGATGTTTGCCTCGCGACCATAATGCTCGGCCATAGCAACCGCAGCCCGATACGCCGTATTCTTTTGCATGGGAAAATCTGATGCCGGAACCGTCTGGACGGTCAGCGCCTGTGCCGGCGTAACCGTCACGGTATCGGAAAGACCGACAGCTGCCATCAGGGAATCGACCCTGTGGTAGCCGCGGTCATCGCGCTCGGTATGAACCCCCAGGTAGAGGTTAATCTTTGCCGGCGCGGAAAGAGTCAGGGACCGATCGGTCACCGCTAGTGCTCCTCGAGCTGATTGCCGAGCGGGGTAAAGATATGCTCGCCGCTCTCGGGGTCGAACAGCTCGACCTGACCGGTGAGGACATCGATATACTGGTAGGACTGACGCGACTTGCGGCCGCGACGCTCGTCAACCTCGACGATAAAGACGGCGGGGTGGACGCTCTTGATGGTGCCCATGCGCTCGACGACGCGGGTGCGGCCCATGTTGGCCTTCACCTTGACGCGATCGCCCACCATATCGGTCAGCTTCTCGTGGATGTCGTCGACGTGATTGACTTCCATCTCTTCCATGAACAGGGCCTCCAGAAGGTGCAATTCAAAAAGGGGATAATACCCCTAAGATAGACAAAACTCTAATACTATAGCACCCTGCTGCCGCCATACGCAAGTAGCTAAATAAGCCCCGTCCCAAATTGACTGCTTACAGGTTGTCCGTATCGAGAACGATGGTAAACGGGCCGTCGTTGACGAGGCTGACCTTCATGTCGGCGCCAAAGATGCCGTGCGCCACGTGTTCGACATCTTGACGAACGAGCGTCAGGAAGTACTCGTAGAGCTCGTTGGCAACATCGGGCGCGCCTGCATCGGTAAACGACGGACGGCGACCGTGGCGGCAGTCAGCGAACAGCGTGAACTGCGACACCACGAGCATCTCGCCGTCGACATCGGCAAGCGCCAGATTGGTCTTGCCGTTCTCGTCCTCGTTGATACGTAGCCCGCGGAGCTTGCCCCACAGCTTGTCGGCCTCGGCACGCGTATCGCCGTGGCCCACGCCCAACAGCACCAGATAGCCGCGCCCAATTTTGCCCACGCACTCGCCGTCGACTGTCACGCCGGCATTGAGTACGCGCTGCACCACCGCACGCACGGCTTACTCCTCGCCCGTCAGTTTGGCGGATAGGTGCTCGAGCGCATGGAATCGATGGCTGATGGCGTTCTTCTCGTCCGCCGTGAGCTCGGCCATGGTCTTGCCCGGCGTGTCGACCGGCAGGAACAGCGGGTCGTAGCCAAAGCCGTGATCGCCGCGGCCCTCGTGTGCGATAGTGCCCTCGCAGGCGCCCTCACCATAGGTAACCAAACCGTCCGTGTCGATGAGCGCGACGACGCTCATAAAGCGCGCAGTGCGGTCCTCGTCGGCCACGCCCTCCAGATTCACGAGAAGCTTGGCGTTGTTGGCGGCATCGTCTCCGTGCACGCCCGCATAGCGCGCGCTATACACGCCAGGCTCGCCGTCCAGGGCATCAACGACCAGGCCAGAATCGTCGGCAATGGCCATAAGGCCCGTCTCCTCGACCGCAGCCTGCGCCTTGATGATGGCGTTCTCCAAAAACGTCGTGCCGTTTTCCTCGGGGTCCTCAAAATCGCCCAGCTGGCCGAGCGCCACAAAGCGAACCTCGGGCATGACCTTGCCTAAAATGGCCTCGATCTCGGTGAGCTTATGGGCGTTGCCCGTTGCCACGACAATGGTCGCCGCCGGGTCGAGGGTGTCGATGTCGATCTTCTCAAGTGCCATGAGTGGTCTCCTTGTCTCTATAGCAATGCCGCGCCGAGGGCGACGAGGGCCTCCGCCTCTCCCCTCTCAATCAACGGCAGTCTTATACTTCGACGTTTTCCCAGATAAAACCTGCCAAAATAAACCTGTCCCTTTTTGGCAGGTTAGGCGATGGCTTGGCGCTGAAGCTCGATGAGCTCGGCGATGCCTTTGTCGCCCAAGTCGAGCAGGGCGTTGAGGCGCTTACGGTCAAAGGGCGCCTGCTCGCCAGTGCCCTGGAGCTCGATCATCTCACCGGTGTCGGTGGCAACGAGGTTCATGTCGACTTCGGCATGGCTGTCCTCGGAATAATCGAGGTCAAGCAGCGTATTGCCGTCGACAACGCCCATGGAGATTGCAGCCACCTGGCCGGTAAGCGGGATGCGCTCGATCTTGCCCGCCTCGACCCACATGGCGAGGGCGTCGTGCAGCGCCACCCAGGCGCCGGTGATGCTCGCTGTACGCGTGCCGCCATCGGCCTGAATCACATCGCAGTCGACGGTGACGGTGTACTCGCCGAGCGCCTTCATGTTGACGACGGTACGCAGGCTGCGGCCAATGAGGCGCTCGATCTCCATGGAGCGGCCCTTGCGGTTGGCGTGCTCGCGCTTGCAGCGCTTGCCGGTCGACGTCGGCAGCATGGCGTATTCCGCGGTCACCCAGCCGGCCTTAGCTCCCTTTCGCCAGCCCGGCACGCCCTCCTCGATAGTGGCGGCGCACAGCACGCGCGTGTCGCCGAACTCGGCCAGGCACGAACCGTGGGCGTGCTTCATGACGCCACGGGTGAGCTTAACGGGACGCAACTCGTTGGCGGCGCGGCCGTTGGCGCGGTTGACCTGCATGTACTCCATAGAAAGATCCTTTCGGCAAAAAATGTGGCGAAGGCTTTGGCGGCGGCCTTACATCTATTTCAGCTCATCGATATCGATATGCTCAATGCTCTTGAGCGGCTGACCAAAGATAAAGCTGCCCGCCACCGCAAACTCGGCAATGTTATCGGCCGTCGTGGCAAAACGATGCTGCGGCTCGGCGGCGTCGCCCGCCAGCTGCTCGCGGCGCGTGAGGATATCGGTCAGCTCGCGCGTGGTCTCCTCGGCGGAACTCACGACGCGCACCCCAGGCCCCAGCGCATGACGGATAGGTCCCACCAACAGCGGAAAATGCGTACAGCCGAGCACCACGGTATCGATACCGTGGTCGCGCAGCGGCTCAACCGTGGCACCCACCAGCGCACGCACGGCAGGCGTATCGAAGATGTCCTCGTTCTCAAGCCACTGTTCCTGCAGATGTGCACCCGAGGCGAGCTCGTGTTCGACAACCTCGACAAAGCTCGAGGCAGGACAACCGTATACATCGACGCCGGCATCCAGATCCTGGATGGCGCGCGTGTAGGCGCCCGAGCGAATGGTGAGGTTGGTGGCGAGCACGCCCACCCGGCGCGTGCGAGTGCTGTTGATTGCCGCGCGTGCGCCCGGTGCGATCACACCGATGACGGGAACGTCGAGCACCTGCTGGGCCAGACGCAAGGCCGCAGCGGTCGCCGTGTTGCAGGCGATGACCATAATCTTGACGTCGTGCTTCGACAGCCAACGGCCCGCCTGCAACGCAAACGAGCGCACCTCATCCTCGGTGCGCGTGCCGTAGGGGCAGCGTTTTGTGTCGCCGAAGTAGTAGACGGACTCGTGCGGCAGCGCCGTCGCGATGGCGCGCGCAACCGTCAGACCACCAAGACCCGAGTCGAATACGCCAATAGGGCGCGTGTCCCCGGCCAGATTCTTGATATCGGACATTACCTCACCAGATTCTCTCTCGAAAAGACATATCCAAGTGCGGCGACGCCGCGCTACGAACGCGCCGTGACCAGCAGCTCTGCCGTCGCCGCCCAACCGTCGACAATTTTGCCGCGCGTAACGAAAGCGTTCTCGCAAGCAGCCAGGAACTCGGGCGCGCCGGCGCTCGTCAGGCCATTCTCGACCAGGCAGAACGTGCCCACGTGATCGGCCATGTAGAAGTCGGACTCGGAATCGCCGAGCGCGAGCGTCTCCTCGCGCTCGATCCCCAGGTGCTCGCAGAAGCGCGCAATGGCGACGCCTTTGTTGAGGCCCGCGGGGTTGATGTTGAATGCACGACCGTCCTCGACGCGATCGAGCTCGAGCGTCGTCGGCTTGGACAGATGCGTCAGGTGACCGTTACAGGCCCACACCAGGCCACAGCCGGCCTCGTCGAGGATGGCCTGCGCCTCGTCATCGGGGATGTCGCCGCGCATGCCGACGGTAACCTCGCGGTACTTGTAGCCGGTCGACATGTCGTTGTGATACTCGATCTTGTGCGGCCAGCGGGCGAGGATCTTCTCGCACACGCCAGTCTGCTCGATCACCTGGTGCGGCGTGAGACCGCAAGATGGGTCGTAGGGCATATCGCCGGTCAGATACTCCCAATCGTTGGCCTTGAGATCGTACATGACCAGGCCACCCATCTCACCAATGTAGGAGTTGAGGCCGAGCACGCGCGCATCCTCGTGGATCATGGTGCGGTTGCGGCCCGAGGTGGGAACCACTTGGATGCCGGCGCGAGCGAGCGCCACGACGGCCTCGACGAGTTTGGTCGAGGGGTTGCCGTCGTTGTCGCGCAGCACGCACGAGCCGGGCGCGAGCATGGTGGCGTCCAGGTCGGTAAAGACGTACTTAACCTTGGCCAAGCGCTCGCGCATCTCGCCCGAAAGCTCGGCGACGGTCGGCAGGGTGTTGTGGGACATGGTTACTCCGTTTACGTAGAAGGGTTTGGGCTTGGACGGCATGTTTTGATTGAGGGAACACGTTTATGGCGACAGCGCACTCAGGGCGCCTTCGCCATCATGGTTCATTAGTCAAACTGGGTAACATCGATCAGGCGATTGGCCAACGAAAGGTCACTCTCGATGGGCACGAACTCGTCGCCCACGTGCATGAGCTCCTCGTCACCCTTTGCCAGCAGCAAGACAATGGTGGGAGCATTGGGGTTGACGTACTCCTCGCGCGCCGCCTTGAACGCCGCATGCACAGCGGCTTCACGGTCGAGGATGATCTCGTTCGGCGTATCGTCGGGAACATGCTCGGCAAGCTCGCGACAGACCTTCATCGGGTCCTCGTGAGCCGGGTCCTCGTTGGCAAAAATCATCAGGTCGGAATATGGTGCGGCCTCGCGCGGAAGCTGCTCGCGGCGCTCCTGCGCCTTGCCGCCGGCAGCGCCAAACACTGCAATGACTGGACTAGTGGGAAACGCGCGCTTGACCGACGAGAAAAGCGAACGGAACGAAAGCTGGTTGTGAGCGTAGTCAACAACACAAATCACGCGGCCATCCTTCGATTCCACGACCTCCATGCGGCCCGGCACACGCAGTTTGGAGAGGCCCTTCTTGATAGCCTCGATACCGATGCCGATCTCGTGCGCAGCGGCGATAGCGACCAGCGCGTTTTCCACGTTAAAGTCGCCCGCGATGCCCAGCAGGACCTTCTCCCCCGCCTCGGACTCGTCGGCACACAGGCCATGCAGGTTAAACTCGATGTTAAAGCCGACCACGCGGACATCGCTTGCCCACAGGCTTGCCTCGGGATGCTCGACGCCAACGGTCACCAAGCGCTCGGCCGTCGACGCTGCCTCCAGCACACGGTCAACCTCTTCGGTGCCCAGATTCACCACGGCGGTCTTTGCCTGGTCAAAGATCCTGAGTTTGCTCTCAAAATAATCCTCAAACGTAGGGTGTTCGATCGGCGAGATATGGTCGCGGCCGATGTTGAGGAAGCACGCCACGTCAAACGGCAGATTCTCGACGCGCTGGTACTTGAGCGCCTGGCTCGAGACCTCCATGACCATGGACTGGCGACCGGAAGTGCGGCAGTTGGCGATATGGCGCCAGACCTCGGGGGCCTCTGGCGTAGTATTGGTGCTCTCGTAGCACTCGATACCATCGTCGGTACTCACCGAGCCGATCATGCCGCAGGACTCGCCCGCCGCTTTGATAATCGACTGGAGCATAAAAGCGGCCGTGGTCTTTCCCTTGGTACCGGTGATGCCCACGATCTTGACGTCGTGGTCGGGACGGTCGTAGACCTCCGGCGGCAACAGGGCCATGGCCGTGCGAACGCTATCAACAACCAGCATCGCAGCACCGCTCTCCTGCGCCAGCGGCTCCAGAGACTCGACCAGCGACTCTTCGCACACAAATGCGACGGCGCCCGCATCGAGCGCCATGCTCAAAAACGCGGGCTTAAAGGCAGCGCCTTTGCAAAAGAACACGTCACCTGCCGAGACCGCACGCGAATCAAACGAGCAGCCGGTCACGGCACGCTCGTCAACCTGCTCTGATGCGCGCAGCTCGCCGCACACATCGAGAAGCTTGGCAAGCGTATCGACCGTGGTCACGGTCGCGGAATCCGAATGGTGCATCTTTCGCCTTTCTCAGCCATTTGGCAGGGACGGTTTTTATAGTAACTGAAACGCACCCACGCAAAAACGGCTCCCGGAGGAGCCGTTACGCGCAGGCGTTCGTAAGCCGAGGCTAGGCAGCCTGAACAGCGGGCTGGTCCTCGTCGATAAAGAAGCGCTTGTACCACACCAGGAACACGAGCGGCGTATAGATCTTGCGCTGGAAATCGCCCTTGCCCGCAAAGTGCAGATCGAGCAGGTGCATGAGCTCGTCGGTATCGAAGAACTCGCTTGCCCACGGCGCGGTGAAGTACTCCTTGACATAGTCGTACCACTTTTGCTCGCGCAGCCAGTAGACAATCGGCACCGGGAAGCCCACCTTGGGACGGGTGGCCCACTCATCGGGCAGCGACTTGTTGGCAGCGTGGCGGAGTACCTGTTTGTTGCCGTTCTCGTTGATGCGGTAGCGGTCGGGAATGTGCTCGGCGAACTCCATGACTTTGCGGTCCAGGAAGGGCACGCGCAGCTCCAGCGAGTGCGCCATGCACATCTTGTCGGCCTTGAGCAGAATGTCGCCCGGGAGCCACATGTTCATGTCCAGGTACTGCTTCTTGACCAGCTCGGGCTGACCTTTCACGCGCGCATAGATGGGAGCGGCAAGCTCGAAGGCGCCATCGCCGGTGTTGTACTCGGGCTTGAGCACGCCGTCGACCTCGCGCTCCGGCCATACCAGAGCCTGTCCCAGGAACGACTTCTCGGGGATCTCGGCACCCTTGACCAGGAAGTTATGTCCCTTGAAGTACGGCATATGCAGCGCCAGGTTACCGAGCGCGCGACGAATGGGCAGCGGCACCATCTTTTTGTATTTGCGGACCGGGACCGTGTCCTCGTAGTAGGCGTAGCCGCCAAAGAGCTCGTCGGCGCCTTCGCCCGAAAGCACGACGGTGACGTCCTTGCGGGCCATCTCGGCCAAGAACCACAGCGGCACGGAAGACAGGTTGGACTGCGGCTCGTCCATGTGATACTGGATGTCCTCGAGCGCACCGAAGAACTCGTCGGCGGTTATCATCTTGCGGACATTCTCGACGCCGAGCTTGTCAGAAAGTTCCTTGGCGTAGTTGGTCTCGTTGAAGTTCTTGTAGTCAAAGCCCACCGAGAAGGTCTTGTCGGGCATGAGGCAAGCGGCGATGTAGCTGGAGTCGACGCCGCCGGAGAGGAACGACGCGACCTTAACGTCGGCGATGCGATGGGCCTCGACGCTCTCGTGCACGACCTCATCCAGCTCGTCGACGTACTCCTCGAACGGCTTCTCGACGGCAGAGTAATCGCAATCCCAGTAGCGCTCGATGTTCATCTTGCCGGTCGGGATGTCTACGGTAAAGTAATGCGCCGGCGGCAGCTTGTAGACACCCTCGAAGAAGGTCTCCTCGGTTGCCGAATACTGCAGCGTCATGTACGGACGCAGGGCCTTTTTGTTGACCGCCTTGTGGAAGTGCGGGTAGTCCAGGAAGCTCTTGATTTCGGAGCCAAAGAGCACGCCCGGCGCGCCGTCGCCCGCATCGGCCATGGGATAGTAGTAGAGCGGCTTGATGCCAAAGATGTCGCGGGCGCCAAAAAGCTTGTTCTTCTTCTTGTCCCAGATGACGAAGGCGTACATGCCGCGCAGGCGATCGAGTACGGCCTCGCCCCACTCCTCGTAGCCGTGCAGGAGGCTCTCGGTGTCGGCTCCACAGTGGAACTTATAGCCCTTGGCCTCGAGCTCGGAACGGAGTTCTTGGAAGTTGTAGATCTCGCCGTTGAAGACAATGACGACGCTACCGTCCTCATTGGCCATGGGCTGAGCGCCGGCCTCGGTCAGGTCGAGGATCGACAAGCGGCGGAAGCCGAGGGCAACGCGGCCGTCGATAAACTGGCCGCCCATGTCGGGACCACGATGGACGATGCGGTCCATCATCTTGGTGAGCACCTCGGATTGGTTATCCGTCCCACCGACAAAACCGACAAAACCGCACATATACTATCCCCTCTGCTGTTGCTGGGTATCAAATCGAATCAGTAGCTTTTGAGTATACCCGAGGGCGTAAAGAGGGGCGGAATGTTCAGGCAATCTCAACTGAATCAGCTCCGCGCCGACACGCGCCGGTTACCTTTAATGGATATGAGATGAATGAGGCGATTGTTTTGCTATACTCTCTCCGCACGGGCGATTGGCGCAACGGTTAGCGCAGGTGCTTTACACGCACAAGGCTGGGGGTTCGAATCCCTCATCGCCCACCATTGAATTGGAAACGGTCCTCGCAAGGGGACCGTTTTTGTTTGGGCCCAGCGCATGGGATTCGAACCCGACAGGGTGCGAAGCTGAGGAAACGCGAAGCGTTTTCCAGCGCAGCACGCGAGGGCCGCAGGCCCGAAGCGAAAGCGGGCGGCGTCAGCCGCACGCGACATCCCTCATCGCCCACCACTGATTTGATAGGCTCCCAGCTATGGGGGCCTTTCTTTTTTGGGCCCATCGCGGGGGGATTCGAACCCGCAAGGGTGCGGAGCTGAGGAAACGCGAAGCGTTTTCCAGCGCAGCACGCGAGAAGCGGAGCGACGAAGCGAGAGCGGGCGGCGTCAGCCGCACGCGACATCCCTCATCGCCCACCACTGATTTGATAGGCTCCCAGCAATGGGAGCCTTTCTTTTTTGGGCCCATTTCATGGGATTCGAACCCGCCAGCACGACTGTCACAAAGGCCGTGGCCAGAAAATGGCAAAAATGAGTACTGCCACCTTGCTTACAACATATCAAAAGATAGTATTTGCTTAAGTTACGAAACATATGTCCATTATAAGGACTAGCAATTGGATCAAAATCGTGCATTCATCGCCATTTCGACTTGCCATCTGGTCTTATTAGTCCAAAATTGCTGCGACCAAATCGGTAACAGTACTCATATTTAATGTTATTTGACCAGCAGGTCTCCCCGCCTTAGCAAATCTAAGGCAAAACGGGCTCCAGACCGCTGAATCATGCCACATAGGGCACGTCCGCAGTCCGGAACCCGGTCAAAGTTAAGTTATTTCGCTGTGTTAGGCCAAAACGTCCGACAGGATCTCGATCAGACTGTCCACGTCGGCTTCCTCGCAGACGAGCGGCGGCAAGAAACGCAGCGTATGGGCACCCGTAGCGTTAATCACGGCACCAGCCCCCAATGCACGGGCCACAACGTCGTGTGCATCACCCACAGTATCGTCCAGATCGCAGCCGAGCATCAAGCCGCGGCCACGCACCTCGGTCACGTTCGGCAGCTTGGCGAGCTTTGCCTCCATATAGGCGCCTACCTTGGCAGCGTGGTCGGCATAATCGCCGCGCACGAGTGCGGAGAGCGTCGCGGCACACGCCGCGATGGCCAAGCAGCTACCGCCAAACGTCGAGCCGTGGTCGCCCGGCTTAAACACGTCGGCAATCTCCTTCTTTGCTACGACGGCACCCATGGGCACGCCATCAGCAATGCCCTTGGCAAGGCTCATGATGTCGGGTTCCACGCCATAGGCTTGGAATGCAAACGGCTTGCCGCAGCGGAAGATGCCGCACTGGACCTCGTCGGCGATAAGCACGGCGCCCACTTCGTGTGCCAGGTCGCGCGCTGCCGCCATAAACTCCTCGGTCATGGGGTGCACACCGCTCTCGCCCTGAATCGGCTCGAGCATCACGGCGCAAATTTCGCCCCCCAGCTGCTTAAAGATCGCACGCAGTTCATCGATATCGTTGGGCGTGCAGGCCACAAAGCCACCCGGCAGCGGGCGGAAACTATCCTGCAGCCAATCCTGCATGGTGGCGGCAATGGTCTCGAGCGTACGGCCGTGGAAGCCGCCGCGCATGCACACGATAGTGTTGCCGCCGTTACCGGCACGCTTGGCGTACAGGCGCGCGAGCTTCATCGAGCCCTCGTTGGCCTCGGCGCCGGAGTTGGCAAAGAAGGTCTCCCAAACCTGCTCATCCGCAGCCGGGGCACCAAGAGCAGCTGCCGTGGTCTCATCGCCGGCGGCAATGGCATCGGCAAGCACGCGTGCACCATCTAAGTCGTCGTTGGCAAGCTTGGACAGCAGCGCCGCGACCTGTCCACGCTGCTCGATGTAGAAGTAATTGGAGACATGCATGAGCTTTTTGGTCTGTGCCTCGAGCGCCGAGAGCACAGCCGGGTCGCCATGACCTAGGCTGCACACGCCGATGCCGGCAAGAAAGTCGAGGTACTCACGGCCATCGTCGCCGGTGAGCTTCATGCCGTGACCCTCGACAAACTCGACCGGAGAGCGGCCAAAGGTATGCATAACGTAATTGGATTCAAGCGATTGCTGAGCTGCAAGTGACATGGGATGCCTTTCGTTGAGCGCCGAACGGCGCAGGCCTATGGGTGCAGGAATGGGGCGGCTGCGGGTCAGCTAGACCGTCTGAAGCTTCTCGACCTCGTCGAGGTTCTCGGTCAGACGCGCAGCAAACGTCGAAAGCGGATGCGGATGCGTATCGAACTCGTAGGCCGTCTCGGTGGAATGGATCACGGTGCCGACGCCGGCATCGGTCAGCAGCTCCAGCAGCAGCGAATGCGGCGTGGTGCCGTTGATGATGTGGGCACGAAATACGCCGCCGGCAAGCGCATCGACGGCCGCGCGCAGCTTGGGAATCATGCCCTTATCGACCTCGCCGCCGTAGAGCATTTCGTTAACCTCGTCGAGCGTTAGGTTGGAGATAAGCGAGTCCTTGTCGCTAAAGTCCTTGAACAGGCCATCGACATCGGTCAAAAAGATCGCCTTGTGCGCGTGGAGCGCTGCCGCAACGGCACCGGCGGCGGTATCGGCATTGATGTTGAAGAAACCGCCGTCCTCCCCCGCCGCGACGGTAGCGATGACGGGGATGTACTCGCTATCGAGTAAGCGCTCGATATAGTCGGTGTTAACGTGCGTCACTTTGCCCACGCGACCGAGCTCGGGGTCGAGCGGCTCGGCGATGAGCGTGCCAGCATCGCTGCCCGACACGCCCACGGCCAGGTTGCCGTGGTGGTTGATGGCGACAACCAGCTCCTGGTTAACCTTGCCGCCCAGCACCTCGCGCACGATATCCATAGTCGCCGGCGTGGTCACGCGCTGGCCGTTCTTAAACTCGACGGGGATGTCATAGTGGCTCAGCGCCTCGTTGATAGCCTTGCCGCCGCCATGCACGATAACGGGGCGCATGCCGATGATCTTAAGCAGGACGATGTCGCTCATCACGTCGCGACGCAGCTGCTCGTCGACCATGGCGGCTCCGCCATATTTGATAACAACCGTCTTGCCGGTCAGGTTCTTAATCCACGGCAGCGCTTCGAACAGCAGCTGCGCGGTTGCTTCGTTGGATTCGCTCGAACGACAATCGCGTGCGAATTTCATAGTCTGCCTCGTCTTTCGTATCGTTATCGCGCCGTGCTCCGCTGTCCGCAATCGCGGCAAGATGCGCAGCGTGCCTGGAATCTAGGAACGGTAGTCGCCGTTGATGGAGATGTACTCATGCGTGAGGTCGCAGGTCCACACGGTCGTTGCCGCGTCGCCTGCGCCCAGGTCGGCCGAGATCACGATCTCGGGCGCCTCAAAACGTCGTAGAGCCTCGTCCTCGTCAAAGGGAACAGTCAGACCGTCGCGACAGACAGGCATGCCCATCATGTCGATGGAAACGTCTTCCTGATTAAACTTCACGCCGCACTTGCCAAGCGCCATGGCAACGCGGCCCCAGTTGCAGTCGTGGCCGGCGATGCAGGTCTTAACGAGCGGCGAGTTGGCAACGGCACGGGCGGCGATATCGGCCTCCTCGTCGTTAGCGGCGCCGGTAACGTTGACCGTAACAAGCTTGGATGCGCCCTCACCATCGGCGGCGATATTGCGCGCCAGGCTCTCGCACACCTCGTGCACGGCAAATGCCAACTCGTCAAAGGCATTGGAGCCCTCAACGATAGGCTCGGCATCTGCGGCAGCGGCGCCGGAGGCAAGCATGATGCAGGTGTCGTTGGTCGAGGTGTCGGAATCGACCGTTACCTTGTTAAAGGTCTGCTTGACGGTCGAGAGCAGCAGGGCATGAAGTGCCGCAGGCTCGACGGGGGCATCGGTGGTGATAACTGCGATCATGGTGGCCATGTTGGGCATGATCATACCCGAGCCCTTGCACATTCCGCCTACCGTATAGACATTGCCCGCATGACCCGCAGCCTCACTGACGTAGGATACGGCGTACTCCTTGGAGTGCGTGTCGGTCGTCATGATGGCGCGAGCGGCATCGGCGCCACCGTGGGCGGAGAGCGCCTCGTAGGCAGCAGGAATGGCGGTCTCAAACGTGTCGATCGACAGAATCTGGCCAATCACACCCGTGGAGGCAACCAGAATCTGCTGGGGCTCGCAGCCGATGACCTGCGAGGCGATGTTGCACGTCTCGCGCGCGCAGGCAAGGCCCGTCTCGCCCGTGGCGGCATTCGCGTTGCCGGAGTTGATTGAAACGCCGGCGATGATGCCATAGCCCTTGCCCACACCGCCCAGGTTGGCGCGGCTCACCTGCACAGGCGCTGCGCAAAAGCGATTGGTCGTAAACACGCCGGCACCGGGACAGGGTTTATCGGGCACGACGAGCGCGTAATCCAAGCGCTCGGGATTCTTGCGAAAACCCGCATGAATACCCGCGGCCTTAAAGCCGGCCGCTACCGTAATGCCACCCTCGACGGCACGAATCTTGATATCGAACTGCTCTGTATTCATCGTCCTTACGACTCCTTATATCAAACAAAAAACGGACATCGGTTGGTGCGCCATGCCAGTCGTGATCATGAGACCAGCTTAAGAGTGGCGCCCCACTCGATGCCCGACTACCAAATCGTTAACAATCGAATGTGCTACACCGGGCACGCCACTGTGGGCAAGCCTCGTCGCTCGTCAAAGCCAAAGACGATATTGGCGCATTGGACTGCTTGGCCCGCAGCGCCCTTGCACAGATTGTCGATGGCGCCCGTCGCCACCAGCACGCCCGCGCGCTTGTTGAGCGCGAGGCCAATCTGGGCGGCGTTGGTGCCGACGACCGAAGCCGTCTTGGGCTGCTGACCGGCATCGAGTACGCGTACGAAGGTGCGACCGGCGTAGAACTGCTTGTAATAGTCGACAACATCCTCAAGAGCCAACGTGTCGAGAGCCTGCGGCGCGAGCGGCAGCGTCACCGTGGAGAGCAGACCACGCTTGAGCGGTGCCAGGTGCGGGGTAAAGACGACGCGATCGGTCAGGCCCAAGATCTGCTCGATTTCGGGCGTGTGGCGATGCTTGCCCACGCCGTAGGCCTCCAAGTTCTCGTCGGCGCTGCAAAAATGGGCGCGGGCGTTGCAGGACTTACCGGCGCCCGTCACGCCGCTAATGGCATCGACAATCACGGGGCCGTTCTCGGCCACCCAGCCCGCGCGCACGGCGGGCGCGGCGGCAAGGCTCGTTGCGGTGGGATAGCAACCGGCGCAAGCGACCAGCACGGGTTTGCCGTCGGCATGGTCGGATGCGGCGGTCTCCAAGTCTTGGCAGAACAGCTCGGGCAGACCGAAGGCACGGGTCTTGAGCAGCTCGGGGCTCGTATGCTCGGCGGCATACCAAGCCTCAAAAACGGACGCGTCGTTCAGGCGGTAGTCGGCCGAGAGGTCAATGCAGGAGACGCCCGATGCAAGCAGCGCGGGCACCTGTACCATGGCAGCCGTATGCGGCACGGCAAGAAAAACCGCATCGCAGCTCTTGAGCTCAGGGGCATCATGCGTCGTAAAGACAAGATCGCTTACGCCGGTGAAGCTCGGGTACACCGCGGACAGCGGCTGGCCGGCATCGGCGTTGGACGTAATGGCAGCAAGTTCAAACTCGGGATGACCGAGGACGAGGCGAATGAGCTCGGCTCCGGCATATCCAGCCGCGCCGACGATTCCAACCTTCAAAGACATATCAGACTCCTTGTCTGCGATTTATGCACCGATGCGCATTTCGCAGCGGTCGTTATGAAGTGGGTTGAAACTTTAGCACCAAAAGATGCATGAATACGTAAATGGCTTGCATATTCATGCATTGAAACATTCCCGACACATTCGCTTGAAGGAATTGACAAATGGAGCGGGCCCCGTATTGACCGGCGCTCCTAACGGCGCCGGGCAATACGGGGCCCGCCCATGCGAAAACCAAGTTGTTAGGATGAGCCAGCCTGGCTAGAGCTCGACCGGTACCCATTCGTCGTGATTGCAGATAAACGCCTCGGGATCCTCGACGCTAAAGAAGACGAGTGCGGGGTCGTTAGGCCCCTCATAGTGCTCGCTCAAGCGCTCAAGATGTTTCCATCCTGCCTCGCGCATATCGGGAGCGGCCTGGTCATCCAAGCCGGCGCGCCCGCGCAAGATGAGCCAGCCATGGCCCGGCCACCAACTCGTGGCCTCAAAGCGCTGATTTTGCAGCAGCTCCTGCCACACATCCTTGGTGCGCGCCGTCACAAACCACAGCTTGCCGTCCTGAATCTGAGCAAACGAAAATGGGCGTACATGTGGCTGCCCGTCCACGCTCGTCGCCAAGTACCACGCCGGCACCGACGTCAGATACTCCAAAACCGTATTCAATCCGTCCACGTTTCCTCCTGTACTAGCCAGTTTGAGAGCCTGGTTTGTGTGAGCTAGAGCTCCAGGCGCTCCTCGCTGCCGTCGATATCACAGAAGCGCGCGGCAATGTTGCGGACCGAAAAGAAAGCAAGGCGGCCGTCGTTGGCACTCTCGTGTTCCTCGCCGATGCCCACCATGTGCTTAAACCCCGCTTGACGCACCTTGTCGCTCGCAACCGCGTCGTCCTCAAGTACGGCCTCGCCGGTCAACACGATCCAACATTCTCCCGGCTTCCAGCCCGAGAGCTCAAACTTGGGATTCGCACTCAGCTCCGCCCACACGTCCTTATCGCGCGAAGTGCAAAACCACAGCTTACCGTCATCGACCATGGCAAACGAAAACGGCCTCACGCGAGGCTGATGCCCGTCGGCCACATCGGTCGTGGCCAGATACCACGCCGGAATGCGCCTGAGATACGAACAGGCGCGCTCAAGCTGAGCCGTGCGGTCGTTGTCGGTCATGGGGACCCCTTTCCTGCGCTCGAATCGCGCCTAAACAAGTTGAAGATTGATGACGATGACGCAGATGAGCAGCAACGCCGTCACCACCACCGCCAACGCATCGCCGCGGCCAAATGTAAGCGCATGCAGACGCGTGCGGCCCTGCTCGCCATGATAGCAACGGGCATCCATGGCGGCAGACAACGTCTCGGCATGACGGAACACGCCCGTGAACAGTGGAATCGCCACACTGCCGAGCATACGAACGCCGCCGAGTGGGCCTCCCGTCACGCGCGCGCCGCGGCTCGCCTGCGCATCGGCCGTCTGTTTCATCTCGGTGGCAAACTGCGGCATAAAGCGCAGCGCGATACCCATAATCATGCCGAGCTCGTGCGCAGGAAGTCCCACACGCGCAAACGGCGCGAGC
Source organism: uncultured Collinsella sp. (assembly GCA_900540855.1). Lineage (GTDB taxonomy): Bacteria > Actinomycetota > Coriobacteriia > Coriobacteriales > Coriobacteriaceae > Collinsella. The sequence goes on along the minus strand of UQHK01000025.1, from coordinate 3,431 downwards.
AGGCGCTCAAAGCCCGCGGTGAGGTCGAGCGTCGGTGTGGTGAGCGTGATGGCGCTCATGCCGGCCATCATCAAGGTCAGGCGGCACGCCATAAAGGCGGCAGAACGCAGTGAGCCCTCGCTTATCTGCAGAAAGCCGAGCTGCCACAGGATGCGCCCACTCTGATCGGTAAACAAGTTGAGCACCGCGACCACGACGACGATTGCCAGCAGCGGCGCCATCGATGATAGGACCCGGCGCAACGGCACCCGGGACACGGCATAGATCAGCACGGCGAAAATTGCGACCGGGGCCAGTCCGCGGAAGCCGCCGACGGTCAGCGTCGTGATCAAAAACACAAAGCCCAGGAGCAGCTTGGTGCGCGGATCCAGGCGATGGATCGCACTATCGCCGGGATAGTAACTGCCAAACGAAAACGCCTCCATTAGCAGCCCTCCTCTCGCGCGACCGTCTTGGATTTAGCAATGTCCGAGACGTTAGAAGAACCGTCTGAGCGACCGATCAGCAAATTTGCCAACTCGTCGGCCAACGACTCAACCGTATAGAGCCCGCCGCAACGCAGCGGCACGCCCGCTTCCGCGAGCGCCAACGCCATGCGCTGGGCGGCGGGAACGCCCAAGCCGATCGACTTGAGCTCATCGGCATGTGCAAACACCTGCGCGGGGGTTCCCTCGGCAAACACCGCACCTTCGTTCATCACGACGATGCGGTCGCAGCAGTTGGCCAGGTCATCCATACTATGCGAAACCATGACAACGGTCAGGCCATCGCGGTGAAGTCGATCGATAAGCTCAAGGAAATCCCTGCGCGCAGCCGGATCGAGCCCCGCCATGGGTTCATCGAGCACCAGGACTTCGGGCTCCATGGCGAGCACACCGGCGAATGCCACGCGCCGTTGCTGACCGCCCGAAAGCTCGAAGGGACTCTTGTCGCCGACCGTGGAAAGGTCGAGGCCCACGCGCGAGAGCGACGACTCGACGCGACGGTCGACTTCATCTTGCGGCAAGCCAAGGTTGTGCGGGCCAAACGCCACGTCCTGCGTCACGGTTTCGGCAAACAGCTGACGCTCGGGATATTGAAACACCACGCCGACCTTGGCCTTAACCGCGGCGGCGTCTTTCTTGTTTGACAGATCGAGCCCCAGCGCGCGAACGAATCCCTCCTGGGGGCGAATCAAACCGTTGAGATGCTGGACCAGCGTCGACTTACCCGAACCGGTATGACCTGCCAAGCCCAGGAACTCGCCGCGACACACCGTCAGCGATACATCGCGCAGCGCCCACGGGCTGCTGGGGTCGTTTCCCCAGAGAGCCTGTTTGCTCGATGCGTCCGCAGTGGCCGAGCGCTTGTGCCAGCGGCGACGCTCGCGAGCGCTCAGCGAGTAACTATACGAGAGGTGGGAAATCTCGATAACGGGCTCCGAAACATTTGTCTCGTCGGTCTCGGAGGAGGCATTGTCGGGCACGCGAGCATCGGGCACGGAAGGCCGCTCCGTGGCGCCCGCCACATTTCGCTCAACATAAGCCTGCGCAATCTCGGCGACCATATCCGCCTCGCGCACCTGTGCACAAACGGGCACGCCCCTCGCAGATAGTGCCCTGCCCAGACAGCACGACGCCGGCATATCCAGGTTGAGCTGCGCGAGTTCGTCCGCCCGCGTCAAGATTTCCTCGGGCGTGCCCAATACGGCAACGCGCCCCGCCCGAAATACCGCGACACGATCGGCCTCGGAGGCCTCTTCCATAAAGTGCGTAATCATCACGATGGTCATGCCGCGATCGTGCAACGCGTGGCAAGCCTTCATGAGGCCCTTGCGTCCACGCGGATCGAGCATCGAGGACGCCTCGTCCAAGATGAGCACGCGCGGTTCCATGGCGAGCACGCCGGCAAGCGCCACGCGCTGCTTTTGGCCGCCCGAAAGCGCATGGGTCTCGTGGCGCTCAAAGCCCACCAGCCCCACGCCCTTCAGCGCCTCGCGTACACGCTGCGCAATTTGTGCCGATGGCACGCCAAGGTTTTCGGGGCCAAACGCAACGTCATCTTCGACAAGCGTTGCCACCAGCTGGTCATCGGGATTTTGGAATACCATGCCCGCGGTCGAACGAATGTCGTAGACCAGCTCGGGGTCGGACGCATCCATACCGTTGATGCGTACCGTGCCCGCATCAGGCTGCAACAGTGCATTCAGATGCTTGGCAAACGTCGACTTGCCCGACCCATTGCCACCGAGGATGCAGAAAAACTCCCCGTCCTCGATGTTCAGATCGACACCGTCGAGTGCCGACACGGCACCGTCATAGCTAAAGGAAACGCCCCGACACTCAATCATGCGCGGCCTTTGACCTGGTCCTTTTTAGGCGTGATGAGGTTGGAGACTGCCTTGTACACTGCAAGCGTCAATACCGAGTTAAGCACGGTCTTGATAAGGTTGAACGGCAGCACGGCAGGAATCATGAGCGGGGCGATCACATCGACCGAGCCATACCAGAACCATACGCCAATGGTAAGGTTAGCGACCATAGACAGCGCCGTAGCGGCAATGACACCGAACACTAGGCCAATCACGGCACCCTTATAGGTATGCATCTTCTGGTACACGATAGCCGCGGGCAGAATGTAGCCCAGCGTAGCCACCAGGTTCATAAGTGCGCCGACCCAATCGCCCGTGGTAAGCGCATGGATAACAATCGCCATAGCGGCAACAGCAGTACCGGCGCCAGGACCATACGCAAAACCGCACACCATCGCCGGCACCAGCGACGGGTCATACGTCAAAAACGGCGCCGAAGGAAGGATAGGCAGCTGCACGTACATAAACAGGGCGCCCAAGGCACACATCAGCGCCATGGTAACGAGCTGTTTGGTGCTCCACCTATTCGTGTTCTCAAAATGGATATGCTGCGACTGTTCAGACATAAGATCACCTGCCTCTTTCATCCGGACTCTAACCGTTGGTACTGGGATCTCACCAGTTCAGCCGGTATGCGAACCAACGCACACACGGGTCGCGGACTCATCGGCACGAACGCAGGCACCTCGCCTACGCCACGGCACCCCTTTGGCACCGCCCGATTTACCGCCAGTGGGGAATTCCACCCCGCCCTGAAACAGCACTTGCAAGTGTAGCACGAGCAGGTTTTCACGCAAGTATGCCGAGGGTAATTTATGGCGGGGGAAACGCTCTAGAAATGCAGCCGGGACAGAGCAGCGGTTCGACCAGGTTGCTCACCCTCCCCAAAGTAACGCGCTTTTCGCGGTAAAGCCGCGAAACAGCGAAAGGGACACGTATTCCCATCAACCACGTCCTTCTCCGCGAGCCGACCTCAAGGCCGTAAACGTAGGGAATCCGGGGGCGTGACGGGGGCTTCTCTCCGGAACACTCCGCACTGATATTGTCTGTATTGAAGACGTCGATGATGCGCCCGTATACC
>UQHK01000024.1 GCA_900540855.1 uncultured Collinsella sp. | reverse complement strand
CCGAGACGGTCCCGGGCTGACAATTTCGACTGTAATGGACGTTCTTAAACGACTAATCAAACAACAAGAACGTCCCCAACAACTACTTATAAACGGCAGACTATCCACTCTCATTCTGCGAGCACTCATTTAAGTCTGTCCCCAATGAGTGCCCTGGAGCAGGACAACTCCGCAGGTAGAGGACGGACAGCGAGCGCCGTCCAGAGCGTACAAGTTGGCATGAAAAAGGCAGGGCATTGACCTTCTGGTCATACCTTGCCTTTTGAATGACAAATTGTCGCTCTGGGCGGCGCGCAGCGTCGAGCCGTTACGCGGTTTGGTAAAACCGCGTAACTAAACACGCTCCGCGATCTCGTGGATCAGATAGTCGGTCTTTTCCCAGCCCAGGCACGGGTCGGTGATCGACTTGCCAAAGACGCCGCCGTCAACCGGCTGGTTGCCGTCCTCAAGGTAGGACTCGATCATAAAGCCCTTGACCAGCTTGGAGATGGATTCGTTGCGGCGGCAGCTGTCGAGCACCTCCTTGCAAATGCGATACTGCTCCAGCGGACGCTTGCCCGAGTTGTCATGGTTGCAGTCGATAACCGCTGCCGGGTTGGCGTAACCGGCGTGCTCGGTGTAGCGCTCGGCCAGACGCTCCAGGTGCTCGTAGTGGTAATTGGGGTAGGTACGACCGTCGAGGCCGATGTAGCCGCGCATGACGGCATGCGCGAGCGGGTTGCCGTCGCACTCGACCTCCCAGTTGCGGAAGATAAAGCTCTGATGCGCCTGGGCCGCGTAGATGGAATTGAGCATGACGGTGGTGGAACCGGCAGTGGGGTTCTTCATACCCACCGGCACCGAAATGCCACTCGACACCAGGCGATGCTCCTGGTTTTCGACCGAGCGCGCACCCACGGCGACGTAGCTCAACAGGTCGACGAGGTACTGGTAGTTGGACGGGTAGAGCATCTCGTCGGCAGTGAAGAAGCCAGTCTCCTCGATGACGCGCAGGTGCATGTGGCGAATGGCCTTAACGCCCTCGAGCAGGTCGTCGGGGGCCTCGGGGTCGGGGTTGTGCAGAAGACCCTTGTAACCGGTGCCTTTGGTACGCGGCTTATTGGTGTAGACGCGCGGGATGATGATGAGCTTGTCCTTGACCTCCTCGGCGGTCTTGGCCAGTCGGTTCATGTACTCGAGGACCGAATCCTCGCGGTCGGCAGAGCACGGGCCGATGATGAGCACCTTGCGCGCGTCCTCGCCGGTAAAGACCTTGGCGACCTCGGCGTCGAATGCCTGCTTTTTGGCGGTAAGCTCGGCGGAAAGCGGCATTTCCTCGCGGATCTCCATGGGGATCGGCAGCCTGCGTTTGAAATCCATGGCCATAGGGGCCTCCTCAATCAATTGATGGCAACGAGAACATTGTCGAATGCTCGGCATTATCCGCTGTCGCACGCTAAAGTGCAAGCACGGCCAGCCAAAAAGGGAATGGATAACGCGAGGGCCCGCTTACCACGAGAGTGGATAATCTCCCGTTTTTGACCTATGTTCGCGCTAAAAGTGGGAGATTATCCACTCTCGTCGAGCAAGCGTCCGAAAATCCTCGCTCGTGGCCCCTTTTCCTCCGTCCCCGAGAGATCGAAGCTCGTCTACCGAATGGTTGATGCGGCAGCGGTGCGCCCATGTCACACTCAGAGGTGGCCTGACCCACCTTGGAAGGAGCCTCCATGAGCCTTGACAACGTAACCCTGCGCGCCGCCACGCTCGACGACCTGGCTGGCATCGCCGCCATCTACAACCAGCTGTGGTGCAACACGCTGCGCAACCGCGGCGACGTCGAAGCTGCCGATTTCTGCGCGCGCTTCAACATTGCCATGCAGCTGCAGCGCTCCCCCATCGCGCTCGTCGCCGAGGCAGAGGGCCGCATTATCGCCGCCTGCTGCATCGGTATCTTCGAGGACGGCAAGCCGCGTACCAACCCCACGTGGGTACCCTGCTACGACGAGATGTTCGCCCAGGCAACCGAGATGGCAAAGACCGCCGATGCCAAACTCGAGGGCTCGCTCTTTGGCGACAGTCGCGAAAAGGCCACGGCCGATCGCTTTGCCGCCACGGGCGACGAGTATGCCCAGGGCCAGCTCAACCTGATCATCATTGTGCCCGAGTGGCAGGGCAAGGGACTCGGCCGCGAGCTCATCGACCTTGCGCGCGCCGAACTCGCCAAAGCCGGGTGCACCAAGTTCTTCCTGATGAGCGACTGCAACTCTGACTGGCAGTTCTACGAGCACCTCAACATGAAACGCATCCTGGAGGATCACAGCCAAGACACCGGCGACGGCTTTATCGTCTACATGTACGGAGGCGACACGCAGGATTAGCCTGAGTGCCGCCTCATGGGCTTTCTCCAAAACAGCCCAAACCAATCAGCCGCGCCAAAAGGGACATGCCAAAAAGGGACAGGTTTATTTTGGCAGGTTTTATCTGGGCAAACGCCAACCGCCGTGAGGAGAGCTGCTTGCCCTTGCGGCGGCCTTCTCGCCGAAAAACCAAGTGAGTAGACCTTTTGCAGGAGGCCGAGCACACTCCAAAACGCCACAGCTCTGACCTGCGGTTTTATTTAGCGTTTGTCGCGGTGTGCTCGACAGATCCAAAAAAGCCTACTCACTTGCATCTGAGACGCACCGGATCGGCAAAAAACCGCCGCGAAAGGGGTCCGATCCTCTTCGCGGCAGTTGTTAATACGCCGAACTTGTTATCGCAAAAGCCAATCACGCGCCGAGACCACGCTACAGTCTTTCGACTCATACGTTGAATCCACGCGGGCCACAACATAGCGCGCATCTTTTGCAATGTCGATCTCATCGCATACAGCCTGTAAATGGCGGGCGTACTTATCGTGATACGTTCTGGATGATTTTATTTCGATAGCCTTGGGACTCCCTGAGTTTGTGCAGTCGAGCAAATCGATTTCTCGCTTGCCGTCGTCCCTATAGAAATACAACTCGGGATTCTCGCCCACGTTGAGATGGCTCTTCGCCGTTTCGGAAACGATGAGGTTTTCGAAAACTGCCCCCAGATAAGAGCTCTCCAAAAGTTGCTCCAGTGATCCAATTTTGAGCAAGTAGCAGAGCAGCCCCGTGTCGTAAAAATAAAGCTTGGGCGTTTTAGTCAAACGTTTCCTGGCATTTGCATAATAGGGCTGCAGTGAAAACGTCAGGTAGCTCTGCTCCAGGATAGACAACCAGCTTTTAATGGTCGATACGTTCACACCCGTATCTCGAGAAAGCGAAGATATATTAATGAGAGCACCGGCGCTCTGGGCAATTATGGACAGAAACTTATGAAACTCCGCTTTATTGCGCACGTCAAGCAAGCCCACAACATCGCGCTCAACATAGGTATCAATATAGCTGGGGAAATAAACCGAGGACGGCATTCCGGCGGAACGCAGGCGAGGGTATCCCCCTTCGAGCGCAAACAAATCCACTTCCAACTGCCCCTGCTGGCCCCTCTCCGCTTCGCGAAACGAAAATGGCAGCAATTTTAAGATCCCGACTCGCCCGGCAAGAGACTGGCCGATGCTTTTCATCATCAAAAAGTTTTGCGATCCCGTAAGGATGTATTGACCGGCGTCTCCCCGCTCATCCGAAACAACCTGAATCATCGAGAACAAATCCGGGGCGTATTGCGCCTCGTCGATGATGAGTCCGCCCTTTCGGTTGCGGATAAAACTCACCGGATCCTCCAAGGCCGCGCGCCTCGTTTGGGGGTCCTCAAGCGTAACATAGGAATAGTCGGGAAAGGCATGCCGAACCAGCGTAGACTTACCGCTCTGCCTAGGCCCCGTCAACGACACAACAGGAAACCAACCCGCCATGCGAATGAGCAACTCATGCAAATCCCTGTTAATGTACTCGGCCATATCAACGCCCCTTATAACGCTGTTACCATAATCGTATAGTATCATTTGCCATAATCTTGCAGTAGCGTTTTCCATAATCTTGTAGTAGTGTTTTCCACAATCTTTTAGTAGCCCAGTTCAAAAACGTTATTTATAGAGCCGAAATCTCAGACCCTAAATAACAATAGCCACCACAATGGGAACTGTCCCCATTGTGGTGGCTTGCAGGCGAGTTGACTTATTCGACTATCGCGGGCCGGCCGTGTCCGAGTCTAGAGCGTGGCAAGTCGCTTGGATTCGCGGACGGCGAGGGCGATGGAGATAAGACCAGTGATGGCGTCAGCCGCCACCAAGGCAAACCAGACACCCTGAACGCCCATCATGTTGCCAAGCAGGTACATAAGCGGCACGGAGCAGATCACGTAGCGGAGCAGACCGGTGAACGTGGCGATACCCACCTTCTCAACCGCCTGGAAGTACATCGACATGGTCATGGCAAGATAGCCCAGGGCCACGGCCAGGATAACGATGCGCGTGGCGTTGGCGGCAACCTCGACGAGCGCCGGGTCGCTACCAGCAAAAAAGGCGCAGACCGGCGTTGCGGCCACCCATAGCACAGCAGACACCGCAGCAAGCGTCACGACCTGGTACTTAAGCGTGCAGGAGAGCGTTTCCTTGAGGCGCGCCCACGCCTTGGCGCCGGCGTTGAAGGCGGCAATGGGCTGCAGGCCGTACGAGAAGCACTGGGCGACCATCATGGTAATGTAGAGGATGTAGCCGTTGATCACACCAAAGGCCGCGATGTAGAGCGAACCCATGTCGCCGCCGAGCTGGCCAAGCAACGAGTTGGCAACGGTGTTGAAGATGAACGTGGCAGCTTGCACCAAAAAGAACGGGAAACCAATCTTGATGATCTGGCCGCAGATGGCCATGTCGAGTTTGAGGTCGGCGGCGCTGATCTGGAGCTGCGACTTCTTACCGCCGATGAACCAGAAGATACCGATGGCCCAGATACCGATGGAAAGACCGTAGTACACGCCAGCTCCCATAACGCCAAGCTTGAGCACAAACGTAGAAAGCGCGAGCCAGCAGATAGCGACGATGGCAGACACGGTCATGAGGTTGGCCTGGATCTGAACCTTCTCGTCCACACGCATGACGGCGGTGACCATCTGACCAATGACCGTGAGCGGCAGCAGCACGGAGAAGGTGCGCACGCCGGCAACGGTATCGGCCATGATGTCGGGCGTGGCGCCGAAGAATGCGCAGATGGGCTCGGTAAACACAGCCATCACCACAGCAAGCAGCACACTCACAATCGTGGTAAGCCAAAAACCCTGGCTAAACGCCTTGCTGGCGCCCTTAATGTCGCCGGCACCCAAAAGGTTGCCCACCACGGCGGGCACGCCGGTGCCAAACAGGTTGCCAAAGGCCAGGTTAATGTACTCGACCGACATGATGATCGAAACACAGGCCAGGCCGTGTGCACCCAGGCCCCAACCCATCACGAGGCCCTCAAGGACCACCATGATAATCTGGGCGAGCATACCCTGGCCGGTGATGATGGTGTACTTGCGCACCAGGCCGGGAATCGGCTGCGAGGCAAGCTCACGCTCCTCCTCAACAGCGGCGGTTGTTTCTTCTGCCATTGTTCTCCCCTTTCCATGAGAGATTGATGAATGGATGGATGAATGGATGGGCGGCACGCACAGGCTGCGGCACCGCCCAGCGATGCAGCAGCCCCGCTAGGCCTCGTAGACCACCTTGCCGGCAATCATCGTGAGAGACGCCGTGGCCTCGAGGACCTCAGCCGGTTCGCAGTCAAAGAGGTTGCGGTCGAGCACACAGATATCAGCCTGTTTGCCGCATGCGAGCGTACCGATGCGATCCTCGGCATGCATGGCGTAGGCGCTGCCGTAGGTGTAGGCGCGCAGGGCCTCGGCCATGGTGATGCGCTCCTGCGGGAACCACCCTTCTGGGTTGGAGCCGTCCTCGAGCATGCGGAAGACCGCGCCGTACACCTCCTCCATGGGCTCCAAGCCCACAACGGGGAAGTCACTGCCCAGGTGCACCACGGCACCGCTGGCAAGCAGGCTATGCAGGGGCCACGAAAGCGCAGCACGCTCGGGGCCCACGGCATCGTCCTTGGCAAGGTCAGCCATATCGAGCAGCATGTGCCACGGCTGCATACCAGGGCATATACCCAGCTCGGCATAGCGCGGCAGATCCTCGGGCTGAACCGTCTCATTGTGCTCCATGGAGTGGCGGCAACCCCGCTTACCATGCAAGCGCTCGCCCTCCTCAAAGCAATCAAGCACAAAACGCACCGAGCGATCGCCGATCGTATGGACGCGCGTGTCAACGCCCCATTCCTGCGCCCTGACAATGGCGGCACGGATGCGCTCTGGATCCTCCGCGGGCTCACCGCAGGTATCGGGCGCGTTGGAATAGGGTTCAAGCATCCAAGCGGTGTGGTCGGAGCACACGCCATCAAGAAACTGCTTAAAGCCGTGCCACTCGACCTGCGTACCCGAGAAGGCGTATTTCTCCTTGATCTGCTCGAGCGTTAAGGACTCGTTTTCGAACAGATCGGTGTACAGGAACACGCGCAGTGGCAAGTCGCCCTTGGCATTAAGACCTGCCAACACCGCATACGGGTTTTCCATGCTCACAAACGTAGGATTGACCATGCCGACCGTAGTGATTCCCAGGGCATTGGCGCGCCGGGCGGTTTTTGCAAACGACGCGTCAACAACCTCGGGCGCTGGGTCGTAGACCTCGTCCATAAAGAAGACGCCGGCGTTGTTGGAAAACACGCCCGTCAGATTGCCCTCGGCATCCTTAAGGATCTTGCCGCCTGCGGGATCGGGCGTCTGCGAAGTTACTCCCACCTTGTTGATGGCGCAGGTATTGGCACTAAAGGTATGCAGGTCAACCTGCTGCAGAAAGACCGGGCGGTCGGAGATGTACTCATCGATCATCGCGGCCGTGGGCATCTCGGGGACATCCCACTGGAACTGGATAATCTGGCAGCCCAGAATCCACTCGTTATCGGGATGGTCGGCCGCAAACGCCACGACACGTTCCATCGCCATCTCAAAACTGGTGCAGTCAATGAGGTTGACGGCAAAATCGGGGTCGGTCATAAACGCGCCCTGGGCAAAATGCGTGTGCGAGTCGATCAGGCCGGGCATGACGAGCTGGTCGCCAAAGTCGCGCACCTCGGTATCGGGACCGATAAACGGTGCCAGGTGAGCATCGTCACCGCAGGCAACAATCTTATCACCGCGCACGGCAACGCCGCCCTTAAACGGCTCGAGCCCATCGCCGGTAAAGACGGCGTTGCTCTTGATAACTACATCAGCCTTGTCCATGTGAGCCTCCTCAGGCATCTTTGGTTGCAACGCGGACGCACCGCCCGCGTGGGCACTCGGTTGGGAGCGTAGCGCTCCCGCATCGGCGCGTGCCTACAAGCCGTGCTCGGACGTCTGTCCCACGTCCGCGGCTTCGCGCTACACCCATTGATACACAGGGGCAAATCCGTGCCAAGGCCAGGGACCGCAAACGGTCAGTTTAAGCAGGTTTACACGCTTTACCTGCAGGTTTATTGTCTGAGATTATTACCGCGTCATTACGCCCAACGGCGTGCCCGCCCACACGGCAAGACCCGCATGCAAGAAAGAATAGGACTAGGAACGCCAAAAGGCATCTATGAGGTCATCTCGGTTGGAGACGCCGCTTTTAACGTAGATGCGATGCAAGTGTGCCTTGACCGTGCCAGGGCTGATGACCAACTCGCTGGCGATGTTTTGGGCGTCGTTGCCCTTCAGCACCAGCGTGAGCACTTCCTGCTCACGTCGCGACAGCTTGTGGGCATCGGCATAGATCACCACACGCGATGCGAGGTCGTCCCCAGAGCTTGCGCTCTGGGCCGCCACGTCCTCATCGGCACGCGGATGACGGGCATACACACGCAGGATATGGCTAAACTGGCAAAAGAGTTGGACCGCACATACCACGAGCAGCACGTTTTCGGAGATATTGCGCTCGGACAGATACCACAAAAAGAGGCTGATGACGGGGTTTTGAGAGTCGGGGCGGCAGAGCAAAATCATGTAGGTGTCCTCGGCGATTACGCAAAACGCAAGAACGAGTGCCACCTTCCAAAAGAGCTTTGAGCGGTCGAGGTCGAGTTTCTCAACACGCGTGGCCCTGTGCCGGTAATGCCAGGCGGCATAGGCAAGACATCCTACATTGCCCAGGTCACGCGTGAGCCAAAAGAGATACTGCTGCATCTCTCCGGCAGCACCGCTGCGAGGCACCAGCAGCAATTGCAAGATTGAAAACGGCACGATAGCAAGTCCGAGCATGCGCGACGTCGGCCTTTTGCGCAAGCGCGCAAACATCCATAGCACCACGCAGGCATAGATGGCAATACCAAGCACGCAGCGCAGCAAGGGGTGCTGCAGCGGCTCGCTAAAGGTAACGGCGTAGTCGTATTTGAGCCGATTGTACTCGTCAAAAAAGATGACCGACATATCGAGCATATAGAGCAAAAAACCCGCCGCGGCCACCAGGCTGTCGCGACGGCGCGTCATGAGCCAAACCACCAATGCCACGGCACTGGTCACCAGAGCCACACCCATGATAATCGTGGTGTAGATATAGAACGCGAAACTCATGCCCGCCTCCCCTGTCTAGATGCTGTGAGGATGTTGACAGATTCTTTGCCGCAAGATTAGACTCACCGATTAAACGTACTGTATCGTTTAGATAAACAAGCTGTGTCTCACCGATGAAAGGAGATGCCATGACACCGATCGCTCCGCTCAAGATGCTCGTCGCGCCCGCCGCCAAGGCCATCACCCGACTCGGTTCTTCCATGACCTACGACGATGTCCCCTGCGCCGTTGAGGCGCGTTCGGACAGCTGCCCCTACCTGGGCCACGTCCCCTACTTTGCACCCAAGCTCGCATCTGATCCCGAGCAGCGTGAGCAGTAATCCAAGATGCAACTAGCGCCGCACAACTCGCGGCGCTACTGTTTTGGTGCAAAGCGACCTGTCCCCCTTGCGCCAACGCCGGGATTGTCGATGCTGCGGCCGCGGCGCGATATGAGGCGCGAAACCTCGCCCAGCAACACGCCGATCACCACACCCATGAGGATCGGCAACTTTGACATCTCGGCGGGCGAGCTGTTAAGCGGCACGATTGTCGCAACAATCGAAAGCACGAGCTCTACCACCGGCACCGCAAGCGCTACCGCAAGCACCTTGCCCTCGAAGGGCGCGCGGAACACACGCGGGCGACCGTCGTATTTACGCAGACGCCAAAACGCCGGGAACATCGGGATATAGCTCATGAGCAGAAAGACGACGTTCATCGAGAAGAAAACCCAAAAGACGTCGGAACCTTCGCCCAGCGGAATCTGAAGTAGCAGCACCAAGCTGGCAAAACAACCGTTAATGAGTGCTGAGCCGTTGGGCATGCCGGTCTTCTTGGACACCAGCGCAAAGGGGCGCGGCATGTTGCCGTGGCGCGCGGCATAGCTCGCCACGTTGTTGACGCCAAAACTCCAGCAGATCATGTTGGCGAACAGCGTCACCAAAAAGGCCACGCCCACGACCATCGTCAGCGGGTGAGCGCGCCCCACCATGGCGGCAACCGCGTCCACAATGCCCGAATCGAGTGAAAGCTGCTCGGTGGGAACCGCGGCTCCAATACCGACGCCACAGATAATGTAGATCGCCGCGATGGCAACGCCACCGGCGATAACCGCCTTGGGGATATCGCGCGATGGGTTCTTCATCGTGCTGGCAAAGGTCGCGACCACCTCAAAGCCCATAAAGTTGAATAGGATGATTGAAAGATACGTCAGTGAGTTAGTGTCTCCCAGATCGGGGACAAAGGTCTTAAACGACATATCGTTGGCAAAGCCGTTATTGCAGGCAAACCAGATACCGACGATTCCCACCACGGCGGTAATGAGCACCTTGATGACGGCGCCGCCATCCATGACCCAATCGGCCTCGGCCACCGGCTGCATTGCCATGACCGTGACGCCCCACACAAAGGCAAGCTCGATGGCAATTCGGACCCCAAGCGAAAATTCGATGCCCCATACCGCATTGATGACACTGGGGAACATGCAGGCGATACTTGCCACCCACAGTGGAAAGTTGACCCAATAGCACCAGGAGCAGCGAGCGCCCCAACGGTCGCCCAAGCCCAGGCGAACCCAATCGTACAGACCGCCCTCGGAATCGAACGCCGTACCGAGCTCGGCCACCACCAGGCCATAGGGAAGCAAAAACGTAATGATGAGGAAGATCCACCAGAAGAACTGCACGTTACCCATGGCAGATGCCGGAGCGGCCGCCTCGATGGTAAAGACAACGCAGATAACCGAGAGGATGACCTCGAACAGGGAGAACTTTTTACCTGCCACGGCACGCTCCCCCTACAGCAAAAAGGATGGCATCTGTACCGAAGGCGCAGCCCAAGGTAGGGTTGCAGGCCGCGTCACCGGTGCAGGTGCCATCCCAAAGAGAAGAGAGGATGCAATTGTTGGACCAACGCTCGCGGAACAGGCGCGTGTAGATAACGATACGCTGGTACATAGATACTCCGATCAAAACGGTCGCGCTCGCAACCGGAAACTATCAGCAATTGAATACGCGTCTGACCTGGGAAATTCAAGCGAACAATTGGCCTAACCCGCAATAAATCCCAGATCAGACGCGTACTCAATCAAAGAGGCGGGCACTCCGAAGTGGAGGCAACGGAGTGCCCAAAGAAAAACCCAGCCGACCAAGACATCGAATAAACCGACCATCAATGCCCCGAGATGGTCCGATTCACCGACCGTCCGATTGATCGGCTGGGTTCCCGAAGCATCACGGCTCGGAAAGTCAGACGTTTACTCGGCGTGCTCAGGTGCGCCAGATTGGCGCGAACGAGGAGCGTAGCGTACTGACGCTACGTAAGCGACGAGTGAACGCCAAGGTGGCGTGCCTGAGTTACGCCGAGGGCTCCTGCTGGGTAATGCAGTGGATGTTGCCGCCACCGAAGACGACCTGCTCGGACTGGACGCCGACGCACTTGTAGACGCCCTCGCCCCAGACCTCGTCATAGATCTTCTGGAGCGTGTCGACGGCCAGCTGGTCGTTCTCGTCGCCGTACTGCGGGACGATGACGCCGTGGTTGGTGACCAGGTAGTTCATGTAGGACGCGATCAGCGGCTCGTCGGGGACGCGCGGCTCGGCGTTCTCGTCGGCGTCGATGGTGTCGCAGGAGGCCTGGTCCATGAACAGCGGGTTCACGGGCATGCAGAGCTTGTAGACCTTCATCTTGCGGCCCTTGGCGTCAACGGCGTTGGAGAGGGTCTCGTAGGCAGCGTGGCACTGCTCGTAGAACGGATACTCGGGATCGTCGGTCCAGATGCAGGCCATGACGCCCGGAGCGATGAACGTGGCAACGTCGTCGATATGACCGTTGGTCTCCTCGGGGTCGATGCCCTCCTTGACCCAGATGACCTTCTCGACACCCAGGTAATCCTTGAGGTGCTCGTCCATGTAGGCGCGAAGCTCCTCGCTCCAGGGCTCAAACTTCTTGTGGAACTTGGGCCAGATGGACTCGGGATCCTCTTCCTCCTCCAGAACCGCAGAGCAGGTGCGGCCCGGGGAAAGCAGGCACTGGTCGGTCACGACAAGGGTGCCCTCGCCGTCGACGGTGATGGAGCCGCCCTCGAGGATCATGTCGTCGGGACGATAGCGACGGCAGCCGGAGAGCTCAGCCATCTTGAGGGCGATCTGCTCGTCCTTGTCCCACGGGAAGTACAGGCCGTCGACGAGGCCGCCGTAGGCGTTGAAGTGCCAGTGGTTGGCGCGCTTCTCGCCCTTGCCGTTGATGACGTAGGTGGCGGCGGTGTCGCGGAACCAGGCGTCGTCGGTGGTCATCTCGATAACGGTGACGTTCTCGTCGTTCTCGAAGACGGCCTTGCAGTTGGCATAGTCGACCTGGTTGGCGCACATATAGACCGGGGTGAACTCGGAGATGGCGCGGGCGATGGCGGCATACTGCTTCTGAGCAGGCTTGGCGCCGTGGGCCCAGGTGTCGGTGCGGTGGGGCCAGCCCATCCACACGCGATCCTGCGGAGCGAACTCGGCGGGCATAAAGAAGCCGTCGGCCTTGGGGGTGGACTCGGACTCGGTGATCGTACGCATAAGATTTCCTCCAAATCGAACGATCGTTTGCCGCGGGCGGATTGCCCGCAGCCTAAAACCAAGAGATAGTGGGCGCCCGTCCCCCGGCAAAGGTCGGGGCGCCCGGTGCCGGTTTTCACGGAGCCGCACCGACGAGCGGCAACGTAACCAAGTGCGCGGAGACAAAACGCACGAAGGATACGGAAGAGAGATTGGGGTGGGCGGTGGTTACCGGAGCTATCGCTCACACCCACCCCGGGGAATGGTTAGCAAACCTGTCGCTTGGGCACGTCTCCGAAGAGGCTAGAGTGCCCGGAGTCGGGAGCGACAAGCCCGACGAAGCGCACGTTGGTACGCGAGGAGGGTTGGAGCCCCAGAACCGGGTGCTCTAGTTCTCCTCGGCCTCGGCGGCCTCCTCAGCGAGACGCTGAGCTGCCAGCTCGGGAGTGAGGCCCTTGTACTCGGTCTCGCGGCCCTTGGCGCTGACGACGCGGACAACCTCGCCGATGAGCAGAAGCACGATGAAGATAACGATCATCGGGAGCTTGTCGCCAATCTCGGCGGCGGAGAGCGGCACCAGCGTTGCAACGATGGCCAGGATCAGCTCGATGCAAGGGATGGCCAGCATGACCTTCATCATGGCGCCCTTAAACGGGAACGTGAAGATACGCTCGCGGTTGGGGTCGTTCTTGCGAAGGTTGAGGAACGCCGGGAACATCGGGATGTAGGTCAGCAGCAGGAAGACGACGGAGGTGCCGAAGAGCATCCAGAAGACACCGTTGGAGATGGCGTCGATGGGTACGAGCTGCAGGCACAGCACCAGGGAGGCAACGATGGCGTTGACCAGGTTGGCGCCGTTGGGCATGTCGTCATCCGAGATCATCGAGGCGAAGACCTTGGGCATGTTGCCGTGCTCGGCAGCGTAGCGGGCGACGGAGTTGACGCCGAAGGACCAGGCGGCCATGTTGGCGAACAGGGTGATCAGGAAGGCGATGCAGATGACCTTGAAGATCATGGAGTCGCCCACCATGGTCTGGACTGCGACAATCATGCCATAGTCGGGGTCGATGGAATCGGCCGGCACAGCAGCACCGATGCCAAAGCCAGCGAACAGGTAGATCACGGCGATGGACAGGCCACCGACGATGATAGCCTTGGGGATATCGCGAGCGGGATCGGCCATGTCGTCGGTCATGGTGCAGATGACCTCGAAGCCCATGAAGTTAAAGATGATGATCGACAGGTAGCCGAGAGCGTTGGTGTTGGTGAGCTCGGGCAGGAAGGTGGCAGCGGACATGTCGTTCGCAAAACCGTTCTCCATGGCATACCAAATGCCCAAAGCGCCAACGATAACGGCGACGGCGACCTTGATGATGGCGCCACCGTTAAGGACCCACTCGGAGTCGGCCGCCTTGGAGCGGCCCATGAGGTAGACGATCCACACAAAGGCAAGATCGATACCCATCTTGGCGATCAAGTTGAACTCGACGCCAAAGACCATGCCCAAAATGTCGGGGAACATGGTAGCCAGCGAGGCGATCCACAGCGGGTAGTTGACCCAGTAGTAGTACGAGATGCGGGCGCCCCATTTGTCGCCCAGGCCATCGCGTACCCAGTCGTAAATGCCGCCCTCGCCGTCATAGGTGGTACCGAGCTCGGCGACAACCATGCCGTAGGGAAGCAGGAAGGTCAGGATCAGGAAGATCCACCAGAAGAACTGCTGGTTGCCAATGGCAGCAGCAGGAGCGGCGGCCTCGCAAACGAAGACGACGCAGATGATGGTCGAAATGACCGTCAAGAAGGAAAGCTTTTTCTTTCCGTCGCTCATAATGAGCTCCTTCGCTCAGTCTTGGACAGATCCGAGGCCCTAAGGTACTAAGGCAATTGCTTGGGCCTCGGTGAGCGGGCGACAGGAGACGAGCATCCGCCGCCCGCAAACGTGCTTTTAGGCGTCTTGGGGCTTAGAGCTGCTCGAGAGCCTCGAGAGCGGCGTGGAGCTCAGCCTTGGCGGAGTACTCGACACCCTCGTCGTTGAGCGGAGTGCGCTTGCCCAGGGCGGCAAGGAGAGCACGGATGGAGTGCTTGCGGTTCTCGGCCTCGACCCAGCACAGGGAGCGCTCGGGATCGTCCATGACCTCGTCGACGACTTCCTCATTGCGGGTGGCCGGCAGGCAGTGCATGAACTTGGAGCTGGGGCCGGCGAAGTTCATCATGTCCATGGTGACCTGATACTTGGGGTAGAACACGTCCATGTAGTTCTCGCCCGAGACCTCCTCGTCGTACAGGCCATACCACACGTCGGTGTAGATGAAGTCGGCGCCCTTGATGCACTCGATGTCGTCGGAGATGACGACGGAGCCACCGGAGACCTTGCAGTTCTCCTCGGCGATGGCCATCATCTGCTTGCCGAACTCGGCGCGCTCCTCAACGGTGCCAACGTGCAGGCCGCCGTCGGGGATCTGGTGACCCTTAGGTCCAAACTGGACGAACTTCATGCCGACCTTGGAGGCGATGAACATGAGGGAGACGCAGACCTGGGTGGCGTCGCCGATGAAGGCCAGGGTGCAGTCCTCGATATTCTTGCCCTCGGGGAGGTTCTCGAGCATGGTCATGAGGTCGCCCATCTCCTGCGTGGGGTGGTTGAACTCTGACATGCCGTTGATGACGGGCACAGCAGAGCCCTCGGCGAGGCCGACGACGTCCTTGTGACGGTCAACGCGAGCCATCATGATGTCGAGCAGCGAGCCCATAACGCGAGCGGTGTCGCCCAGGGACTCGTGACCGCCGAGCTGGATGGTGCCAGGGCCATAGAACTGAGCATGACCGCCGAGGTCGGTCATAGCGGTCTCGAAGGAAAGACGAGTGCGGGTGGAGACCTGCTGGAAGATCATGCCAAGGCTCTTGTTGCGGAGCAGGTGCGGATAATAACCGTCAACCTTGATGGCCTTCTTCATTGCCAGGCCAAGATCCTCGATAGCCAGGATCTGCTCTTTGGTGAAGTCGTTGGTGTCGATGAAATCCTTAGGCAGTGCCATGTCGATTTCCTTTCCGCCGGTCTTGCCGACTATTACTATGAGGCGCTCGAACATCACGCCTCGTGTTGACAAGACCATCATTCACCCGTATGCAATTTTTACCTAGTTTATTCGGGATTAAAGACCGTTCACGGAGTTACACCCCCTCTAAACCAATATAAACCCGCAGGTCAAGAGTTTACAGGGGGTTTACCATCTAGAACCGCGAACGGTATACGGCTATGCTGTATCTCGGCGCCTAATCCGTAATGAAACGAAGGGTTGAGACGTCTATATCCCACAAGGTATACAGAGCTCGGCCATAGAATAAATGAGATGGGACGGTGACAGATGAACACCCTGATGTTCTTCTATACCCTAGCGATACTCGTGATCTGTATTGTGACGGCGGTGCTTTCGCTTGCCGCCTATGCCTCGTCCCGTCGACGCTTCTTTATCTATGGCAGCGGCGTATTTATCTGCTATGCCATCGAGATGACCGAGATTTTCTTTTTTGAATACACGCTGCAAAACCAGAGTTTTCCAGCCAGCGACTATTACTCAATTACCATGCCTGTGTTGCGGACCTTTGTGGCGACCGCTTCGCAGGCTTTTATTTGGCTCATTGCCATGGATTTGCTCGACAAGCATTCAAAAAAGCAGTTTGTCATTCCCGTCGCAACGTTCTTGCTGAGCGAGCTGCTGATTATCGTCGCTGTCCCCTACGACCCCATTCATCAATGGCTCTACTACACGATGCGTCAGGTATTCCTTGTTTTCGTGGGGCTATATATCTTTTGGACGGCACGCAAGAGCACACAAGTCGAGCTGAAGGCACGCGTTAACAACCAACGAAAGCACCTGATTATCGGCGCTATTCTGGTCGGTTACATCGTTGCCGAGGATTTCTACAACATTCTGATTGTCCCCATGAGTCTGGCGCCCTCTTGGCTGCAACTATATCTGTCCGAACGCAACTTTAGCGAAAACGTCTTTGCCTGCTACTTTGCGATTCTGCTGATCATCTACTCCTACCACGTGCTTTCAATCCGCATGCAGGAGGCGCCCGAGGAAAAGAACGTCAGCGATCTTGATCGACACATCGAAGAGCAGATGCCCTTCTATCGCAACGCCTACAAGCTCTCCAACCGTGAGACCGAAGTTATGCGTCTGGTCGTACTGGGCAAATCGAACCAAGAGATCGCTGACGAGCTATTCCTTGCCGTGGGCACCGTCAAGACCCACATCCACAACATCCTGGTCAAAACCGAACAGCAAAACCGCACGACGCTCATCCTCCACTTTTGGAAGCGATAACCTGCCAAAAAGGGACAGGTTTATTTTGGCAGGTTTTATCTGGGTAAACGCAAAAAACCGCCGCGAGGGAGCTACTTTCCCTCGCGGCGGTTTTCTAGCAGTAAAACCAAGTGAGTAGGCTTTTGGCGGGATGCCGAGCACGCCCCAAAACACCACCGCCCTGACCTGCGGTTTTGTTGAGCGTTTGTCGCAATGTGCTCGGCAGATCCAAAAAAGTCTACTCACTTAGTTTTGAGATGCATCAGGCGGGCAAAAAACCGCCGCGAAGGGGGCCCGGCTCCCTTCGCGGCGTTTGTTCGCTGTGGTTATGCGACGGTTTTGCCCGCTTGCTACTCGCTGTAGCGGGTGGCGATGGCAGCTCGCACCATGCCGGTGCTCATGAGGTACGTTACCAGGAAGTAGCCGCCGTAGGCTGCCAGGAAAATCGCACAGGTGAGGCCCACCGTGCCGCCGATGCTCATGTTGCCAAACGTGCTCACCAGCTCGATGATCACCTTGAGCGCCACAAAGGAGTGCGCCAGACCCACTGCCAGCGGGAACAGGAAGAACACCGCTTGCTGTGCCATCACCGAATGGCGAATCTGGCGGTCGTCACAGCCGATCTGCGCCAGCACGCGATAGCTGCGGCTGCCATCTGCCACGTTGGAGAGCTGCTGGATCGACAGAATTGCCGCGCATGCAACGACCAGTACAAAGCCGATGTAGATAGCCAGATAGCTAATCATGCCGTTCATCTGCGCTGCCTGCGTATATAGCTCGGAGCGTGTCATGAAGACTCCCCACGAACCCGGCTCCTTGCCGTCAACGAGCAGGTTGTCGAGCATAGTGTATTTAATGAGCTCATCGGCCTCGGCAACATCCATCCCTCGCTTGTAGTTAACGAGCAGGTTGCTGGCATACGGCTGCAGATTAAGCTGGGACAGCAGCTCATCGGCAACGACCACGGTACCGGGATTGCTACCGAGCCCCGAGTTGGCGATGGCCGCCGTGTCCTTGTCCGACTTATCGGTTGCGGGCTTGAGCTCATGCCCACCCAAGGTGAGGGTATGGCCGCCGGCCATATATTTGGTGTACAGGTCGCCCAGCTCACCGCCCATATCACACGTAAGCACGTACTGGTCGCGGCCAATGCTCACCGGCTCCTCGCCCATCATCTGGCGCAGCTTGTTGTACTGGCTCGCCGGCGTCACAAACAGGCCCATATCATCGGCATTGCTACCCTCGAGCACCTTGGGGAGCTTTTCGCCCATGGCCTTGCACATCTCGCCTGCAGCTACCGAGGGACCCGAGCCGCCAAGCGGGTAACTCAGATACGAATCGATCTGCACATGCTCACCGGCAACATCGGCGATATTGACCTTTTTGCCGGTCTCGTCGTTGTTGTCCGCCGACTTGCGCTCGCCATGCCATGCAGCGTACAAATCGACCGTTGCATCGGCCAGCACCATGCGATCGGCCTCAGACGGATTGACATACTCCTTGTAGTAGTCGAGCGTTTCGGGCGTGTAATAGACATACGTCTGAGACACGTCAACAGGGTTATAGCGCTCCAGGTTTTCGTTCATCACATTGGCAATAGACATACCGCACGTCACCGAGGTGATGGCCAAAAACAGGATCATCGCGATGACGCCCATCGAAAAGCACACCGTGTTGACCTTGGCCGCAAGCTGGCGCACGGTAAACATGTTGAGGCCGCGCCAATACACGCTGCGCAGGCTCTGCAGCAGCTTGATAAGCATGCCCGAAAGGCCCCAGAACAGGGCAAAGGTACCCACCGTAACCATGGCCGTGGTGATACCAAACTGGTTCATGGCCTCCTGCAGCTTACCCTCCGTCGCGGTGAGCGGGAACCCATCGCGCAACAGGCGGTAATAGGCCACGCCCACCAGCACCACGCCCACGACAAAGATGGCGATCGCAATCCAGGGGTTGCGCGTCTTGATGCTCTCGTTGCGACGCTCGGCACCCATGAGCTCAATGAGCCTGGTGCGACGCACGGCGCGAAGGTTCAGCAGTAGCGTGAGCACAAACATTACGAGCATGCAGGCAAGGGTCAGGTTGAACGCATGCACCGAGAAAAAGAAGTGGAAATTGGCGATCTGTGTCTTAAAGAGCGAGGCCGTAAAGAACGTCATGAGCTGGGAGAGTCCCACACCCAGCACAATGCCGGCGACAAAGGCCACGATCGATACTATCACGGTCTCGAGCGCCATGATCGTGGCGACGCGCCCGCGCCCCATGCCGAGCACCTGGTACAGGCCAAACTCCTTTTTGCGGCGTTTCATGATGAAGTTATTGGCGTACACCATCAAAAAGGCCATGACACCGGCCAAAAAGTACGTCAGGTAGCCGAGCATGCTGCCCATAACCTGCGCCAAGCCCTCTTCATCGATGCCGGCGATGTCGACCTGCATCGAGATGGTGTTAAAGGCATAGAAGACCGTGACGCCCAGGGTGAGCGTCAAAAGGTAGACGAGGTAGTCGCGGCCGGCGCGGCGGACGTTGCCCCAAGCGAGTTTACAGAGCATCGGAGCCCTCACCGCCCATCATGGCAACGACCTCCATAATGCGGTCGAAGAACTCTCGGCGGTCGGTGTCGCCGCGGCGCAACTCGGTGAAGATCTTGCCGTCGCGGATAAACAGCACACGGCTCGTGTAGCTGGCGGCAAAGCTGTCGTGCGTGACCATGAGCACGGTGGCGCGCAGGCGGCGATTCAGGGCCTCCAGGCTCTCGAGCAGCAGGCGGGCGCTCTTGGAATCGAGGGCGCCGGTGGGCTCGTCGGCCATAATCATAGTGGGGTCGGTGACGAGCGCGCGGCAGGCAGCGACGCGCTGCTGCTGGCCGCCGGACATTTGGTAGGGATATTTGTCGAGCACCTGGCTCACGGACAGACGCGCGGCCACGTCCTGCACGCGGGTCGAGATTTCGGCCGAATTCACACGGGCGATGGTGAGCGGCAGGTCGATGTTCTCGCGCGCCGTGAGCGTATCGAGCAGGTTGGAATCCTGGAAGATAAAGCCGAGCTCCTCGCGGCGGAACTGCGAGAGCTTGGCCTGCTTCATGCGCGTCACGTCCTGCCCGTTGATGCGAATGGTGCCGCTCGTGGCGCTATCGATGGTCGACACGCAGTTGAGCAACGTCGACTTGCCCGAGCCCGAAGCGCCCATGATGCCAACGAATTCGCCGCGGTTGACGGTAAAGCTGACGTCGTTGAGCGCACGGGTCACGTTGCCCAGCGCTCCATATACCTTTTCG
The DNA here is from genome assembly GCA_900540855.1 of uncultured Collinsella sp. GTDB lineage: Bacteria > Actinomycetota > Coriobacteriia > Coriobacteriales > Coriobacteriaceae > Collinsella. Next base: position 11,315 of record UQHK01000024.1, on the reverse strand, counting down.
AGATGCGCGACCTCCAGTACCGGGGTCGCCATGTGCGTGGTTTGCATACCGAGTCCTTTCTTGCGATTAGTCTACGGCATCTATAGTCGCAAGAAGACGAGTCGGCTACCATCGATATGGCTTACGCTTGCCTTACCGTTGTGTAAGGTAGGGGTAGCTACCCTGTCACGTGTTAATGTTGAGAGAGGACTCCTGTTGAAGACTGTTCATGTTGCCGCTGGGATCATTCGCAAGGAAGGATCCGACGAGCTGCTTGCCGTGCAGCGCGGCTACGGCGACATGCAGGGACTATGGGAGTTCCCAGGCGGCAAGCTCATGCGTGGCGAGACGCCCGAAGACGCCGTGCGCCGCGAGCTCATGGAAGAGCTGCAGGTAAAAGTCACCAACCTGCGCGACTTCTATACCGTTGAGTACGACTACCCCGATTTCCATCTCTCCATGGAGTGCTACTACTGCTCGCTGGCTAAAGAGTCCGGCGAACCCCAGAAGCACGACCGTCAGCTCGATATCCGCTGGATTCCGCGCACCTCGCTTGCCACGGTGGAATGGATGCCCGCCGACAAGGGGCTCATTGATGCCCTGATTGAGCTGAAGGAAAATCGGCTTGAGGCAAGCTCCGCTGATGACGCCGCGCCCAACACAGCCGACAAACCCACCGCCAAACCCAAGCGCACGCCTAAGCGCCGTAGCAAAAAACGCCCCAAGCCCAGCCTGCTCGACGGCATCGATACCTCAGACCTCTCCGCCGACGAGCGCGAACTGGTGCGCCGTCGCGCTGCCATCAAAAAGTCCATGAAGGGCAACAAGCGTGCGAACACCAAACCCGAGCTGCTCGTTCGCCAGCGCCTGCGCGGCGCGGGCCTTACGGGTTATCGCTTGGAATGGAAGGTTCCCGGCAAGCCCGACATCGCCTTTCCCGGGCGCAAGATCGCAATCTTCGTCAACGGCTGCTTTTGGCACCGCTGCCCCAAGTGCAACCCTAGCCAGCCCAAGCGCAACGTTGAGTTTTGGGAGGCAAAGTTCCGTCGCAACGTCGAGCGTGACCGCGCTGCCGTGGCAGCACTCACTCAAATGGGCTGGACACCCATAACCATCTGGGAATGCGAGCTCAAAAAAGACCGCATCGACGCCACGATGGAAAAGGTCATCGAGCAGGTGCGGGCTGCAGAGCCGCAGCGCTAACAGCGAGCATCCACACGCTCCGCACAGGCGAGCCACATCCACGTCACAAACCTTAGAAAGTCCTTAAGCCCAAAATCTTTCAAGAGTGTTACTCGATACCTCTGAACTGCAGTTTCATCGTAACATCAAACCAGGTTAAGCCTTTCTTTAGCGCTTCTTTTCAGCAGCCGCGGCATAATACTGCCAACGCACGGGACCTAGCAGCACACCCCGTGCGCAACCTTTTGGTGGACATCGAGGAGGCCGCATAAGCATGCATTCTTCCAATGACGCAGCACAGCGGCCATCCCTAAATCATGCAAACCTTTTCTCCTTCCCCCCGACACAGAGAAACGGCCTCCTCGACTCCCCCACCACAAAAACCAAGCGCTCAGCCGATCAGAGCCTCAACTTACGAGCATCCTTCGAAAAGCTCCAAGCATCCCTAGACAAGGCGTTCCCCGAACAGGCAAGAGCAATCTAAGCCCATCGCGCTTTATACTGATGCCATGCGAAACATGGATCACATAGAATTGCACCGCGGAGGACGCGAGGAAGCGTTTCCCGAGACCGCCGAAGACTGGCCCTATATTGCCGAACGCGCAGAATTCGCTCGCTATCCGGGCAATTCCGTCCCCTGGCACTGGCATTCCGAAGTTGAGCTTTTCTACATGGAGCAGGGAGCGATTGACTATCGAACGCACGCGGCTCATGAGCACGTACGCTTTGAGGAAGGGTCCGCCGGCTTTATCAACGGCGGCGTTTTGCACAGCACGCTGCAATCACCCAATTCGGCGCCAGCCATTCAAATGCTGCATATCTTTCAGCCGTCGATGCTCGGCGATCCCGCGGGACGTCTCCAAAAGCGCTACATCAACCCATTGCTTCAATGTCGAGGCGTCGATGTGCTCAAATGGTCACCCACCAATCCCGACGATATGCCCTTTATCGATTTGCTGAAGAGCTCCTTTAGCCACGACCTTCAACGTCCGCAGAACGAGATGGCGCTTCGGAATAGCTTGTCAGAGCTCTGGATTCAGATTTACGCCAAGGCCGAACCGCTCTTTTCCTCCGACAACGCCTCTTGGATGACCAACCGCGACGTACAGTTCAAGGCAATCCTGGACTATATCCGCGCAAACTATGCAGCCGCTATAGATGTGCCCCAGATGGCATCTGCAGCCGGCGTAAGCGAAAGAGAGTGTTACCGCATTATCGAAGCTTGCGCAGGAACGACCCCGGCGGCATATCTGCGCGCATACCGCGTAAACCGTGCTTGCGAACTTTTGGCACACACCACGCGAACGGTCCAGACAGTCGCGCGCCAATGCGGCTTTGCGACAGCAAGCCATCTTGGCCAGGTATTTAAAGAACAAATGGGATGCACTCCTTCGAGCTATCGAGCAGCGAGGCAGAATCTCGATAGTACCAGGCAGAAATCCCGCTAGCCCTTCTTCTGTCACTGCATCAAACTTGCAGGCAAACAACGGATAGGAGCTACTATATGAAGTACTTTGACTATATCGTGTTTGACGTTGATGGGACATTGGCAGATACAGAAGAAAGCGTGCTGTCATCGCTTGGCCAGATTATCCAAGAAGAAACCGGCAAAACGCTCCCCCGACACGAGCTTGAATTTGCCCTCGGCATACCCGGCAAGAACGCCCTTGAGAAACTTGGGATCTACTCACAGGCAACGCTGAATCGCTGGTGCCAAGTTGCCGCCAGCTTTAAAAGCACCATCAGCGTGTTTCCCGGCTTGCACGAAGTTATCGCAACACTCTCCGACAACGGCTGCAAACTTGGCATCGTCTCCTCACGTGCGCGCGACGAATACGCAGAAGAAATTGCACCCCTTGGCTTCGATAAGTATTTTGAGCACATCATCCTTGTCGAAGACACAACCGAACATAAACCCGCACCCGCTCCCATGCTCGAATATCTCCGGCGTACGGGCGCGAATCCTGGCAACGTCGTCTACGTTGGCGACACCGTCTACGACGAACAATGCGCAACTTCGGCAGGGGTCAGTTTTGCCCGAGCAGCATGGGGATCACACCAAGATATCCCAAACGCCACCTACAACCTCAAAACCCCCAACGACCTACTAACCCTAACAACCAAGTAACCCACGCGCCCCACCCTTTCCGCCCCAACGCCACAAGGGCGATTGAGCAGGACGGCTTGGGCGGGTCCCCGTACTTAGTTTCCAAAATCATTCCGCAGCGCGAAGGCTTCTTATTATTTTCAGACCTAACGCCACAAGGGCGACGACCTCGAGTAGGTCAACCTGGGAGGGACGAGGGCTTAGTTCTCCAATCTTTCCGCAGGGGGCAAAAAGCCTCGCCGCACGAAGTGCGCAGCGAGGCTTTTTGCATGCCCGAGGACGATTGGGGAACTAAGTCCTCGTCCCTCCCCGGGATATGTAGCGAGTCGGAGTACCCTTGCTGTTACTCTGCTTTGCCCACAGAGTTGAGGTTGGTCATGCGGATCTTAACCAGCTCGGTGATCTCGCGCATGCCCTCCTTGGCCGGCTTCTTGGGATCGAAGCAGGCGGGGTTCTCGGCCATGTAGGCCATGAAGCCCTTGGTGTAGGCCTGACGCAGCTCGGTGGCGTAGTTGACCTTGCAGATGCCGTTCTTCACAGCCTCGGCAACCTGCTCATCGGGCACACCGGAGGTGCCGTGCAGGACCAGCGGCACGTCGACGGCGTCGCGAATGGCCTTGACCACGGACTGCTCGATGTGCGGATCGCTCGTGTACACGCCGTGGCTGGTGCCAACGCCAATAGCGAGGGAGGTGCAGCCAGTGCGCTCGACGAACTCCTTGGCCTCGGCCGGATCGGTGTAGGGGCTCTCGCCCTCAACCGCGGGACCGTCGTCCTCCTTGCCGCCAACCTTACCGAGCTCAGCCTCGACGGGCACGCCCATGGCGCGGCCAGCGTCGGCGACGGACTTGGTCAGGGCAATGTTGTCCTCGAAGGACTCGTGCGAGCCGTCAATCATGACAGAGGTGTAGCCGGTGCGGAAAGCCTGCATGCAGCGGTCATAGCCATCGCCGTGATCGAGGTGCAGGGCGACGGGCACGGAAGCGCGCTCGGCGGCAGCCTTGACCATGCCGTAGAAGTAGTCCAGACCAGCGGTCTTGATGGTGCCCGGGGTGGTCTGCATGATGACGGGGGACTTGGTCTCCTCGGCAGCAGCCAGAACGGCCATAACAAACTCGAGGTTCTCGACGTTGAACGCGCCGACGGCGTAGTGGCCGGCCTGAGCGTCCTTGAGCATCTTTTCGGTGGTAACAAGTGCCATGAGCGTTTGCTCCTCTCCCTCGCCCGCATCTGGACATCGGGCGTAGTTGTTCACAAGGTGTTTTACCTTGCGTTTTGCTGGCCCCATTGTATGAAAATCGCATCTGTCGCATGTACGAGATATCGCCGGCATGCAGGCCAAAACGCTCGTTTTTGAAAAGCAAACGGAAGGGATTCAGGCTAAATTCCCCTATCCGACATTACCGTTTTCAAGCGAATCATCTTTCTTTTATAGAAAAGATAAGTAATCGAAAGGCGTTTACTTGCTTAAAAAGAAAATGAACGAAAATAGACTCAACACAATTCCTGCAAATTTAGGCTGAGGATGGAGCAGCTATGGCCCACGCAACAACCCGAGCTTTCGCCGATGAGCGTCGTGCCGCCATCATGGAGATGCTCGAACATAACGCCTCGGTGCAAGTAGCAGAAATCGCCCAGACCTTTGGCGTGTCCTCCGTTACCGCCCGCGCCGACCTAGACGCGCTCGCCGAGTCCGGCAAGCTGCGCCGCACGCATGGCGGCGCCGTGTCGCTCCAGAAGCGACTGACCGTATCCACCCAGGATCGCCGCATCAACGTCAATGTCGCCGCCAAGCAGGCCATCGCGCAAAGCGCTATCGAGCTCGTCAGCAACGGTGACACCCTGCTCGTCGACTCGGGCACCACCGCTCTCGAGTTTGTCCGCCTGCTCGACCAGCGCGATGGCATCACCGTCATCACGGCCGACATTACCATTGCCGATTACATCGACGAGAGCATGCCCTCAGTCGATGTCGTCATGCTGGGCGGGGCACTGCGCAAAGGCCATCGCTATCTGTACGGCCCACTTACCATGCAGGCGCTCCAAATGGTCCACGCCGATCTTGCCGTCATGTGCCCTGGCGCTTTTATTCCCGGCTGCGGCTTTACGACCGACTTTCCGCAGATGGCCGAGACCAAAGCGGCTATGGTCGGTGCCGCTCGTCAAAGTGTCGCCCTCATGGACGCCAGTAAGGTCAACGGACGTGGCATGTACCGCTTTGCCGAGCTGACCGACGTCAACGCCATCGTGATGGACCGTGACCCCGATCACGCCGTCGCCACCTCAATCGCCGAGACCGTCGACAACGCCCGCCCAAATCTCGTCATCGCCGGCGCTTAAACAAAAACCACCACAAAGGTGCCTGTCCCCTTTGTGGTGGTTTGAGCGTTAAACGTGAACGTATCGCTACTTGGAGAGCTCGTCAGCGAGGGCCTCAATCTGGGCGCGCGATGCGTCGTTGAGCGAACCCAGGACGGTCACCTTGTTCTGCGTCAGCGTGATGTCTTTCATACCCTCGAGTTCCTTGGTCATAACCTTAGCGGCGGCAGGTGCCCAAGAACCGGCCTCGACGAGCGCCACGGTGCGGTTCTGGTAGGCATGCTCGGCGAGCGTGTGGATGAAGGTGCTCATAAACGGGAAGATCTCGCCCTGATAGGTGATGGAGGCGAGCACCAGACGGTCGTAGCGGAACGCATCCTCAACGGCCTCGGCCATGTCGTCGCGAGCTAGGTCAAAGACGGAAACCTTCTGGCCGCGAGCCTCGAGCGCAGATGCAAGCTCCTCGACGGCAGCCTTCAGGTGGCCGTAGACGCTCGCGTAGGCAATGGTGATGCCCTCGTCCTCGGGCTGATAGCTCGACCAGGTGTTGTAAGTGTCGAGGTAGTAGCCCAGGTTCTCAGTCAGCACGGGACCATGAAGCGGGCAGATGATCTGGATATCCAGATCGGCGGCCTTCTTGAGCACGGTCTGCACGAATTTGCCGAACTTACCGACGATGCCAAAGTAGTAGCGGCGCGCTTCGCAAGCCCAGCCTTCCGGATCCTCGATGTCGTTGGCGCCGAACTTGCCAAAGCCGTCGGCACTAAAGAGCACCTTGTCGGTAGCCTCGTAGGAGAAGAGTACCTCGGGCCAGTGAACGTTGGGGGCGCCGACAAAGGTCAGGCTGTGGCCGCCCAGATCAAGCACGTCACCCTCTTTGACAACCATCTTGCGCTCGGGGTAGTCCGTGCCAAAGTAGTTGACCATCATGCGGAAGGCGCCCATGCTTGCCACAATCTGCGCCTGGGGATAGCGCTCCATAAAGGCGGCGATGCCGGCGGAGTGATCGGGCTCCATGTGATGGATGACCAGGTAGTCGGGCGTGCGGCCGTCGAGTACGGTCTCGAGGTTGCCGAGCCACTCGTCGACAAATCCGCCATCGACCGAATCGGCGACAGCGATCTTCTCGCCCAAGACAACGTAGCTGTTGTATGCCATACCGTTCTCGGACACGTCGTACTGGCCCTCGAACAGGTCGATGTCATGATCGTCAACGCCAATGTAGCGGATATCCTTGGTGATCTCCATCAGGCAAAGCCTCCTAGATAGACAAATGAACCCGTCTATCATAGCACTCGCCTTCATAGTCACGGCTATCTGCCGGCATCCTTACCGATTGTTATTGATATGCAACGCCGAGCCGTTGACCTGCGAAAACTATGCGCGCGGCGCTGCCGTGGTGTGTCGAACGATGAGCTGACCGGGAATACGAATGGCGACGGTTTTGTCCGATGCCCCCGCCTTGGGAACTGCGCGCTCGAACACCTCGCGCCCGCGCTGATGCAGATCGAATCGAACGGTCGTGAGCTCGTTATGTGCGACAAAGTCGTCGAGCGAGTCATCGATGCCCACCACGCTCACGTCCTCGGGCACGCGCAGACCGCTATCACGCAGCGCTGCAATGGCGCCGTTTGCCATCTGGTCGTTTGCCGCGTAAATCGCCGTCATGGTGCGGTCGTGCTCGGCCAGATATCTGCCGGCCTCGTAACCGCTGTTGGCAGACCAATCGCCCTCGAGCGGCGCCTGCGGCTTAATGTGCTTACGCTCGAGTGCATCCTGCCAACCGGCGCGACGAAACTGCTCGTCGACCGAGAACGACGGGCCGCCAATATAGCGAATCTGATCGTGTCCCAGCTCAAACAGGTGATCCATAAGCAATAGCGAGCAGCCGTAATGATCGGAGTCAACTGTGGTCACGCGCGGATGCGCGTACATGGTAACGATGACCGTGCCAATGCCCGGCAGTGGATCAAACGTCTCAAAATCGGGCGCCATGCGACTCATGCCGATAATGATGCCGTCCACGGGCAGCGCGGCCATACGACGCGTGGCCTCGGCAAGCGAAAACTCCTCGGTCTTGGACATCTCGACCAGCGTGATGGCGCAATTATACTCGCGAGCAGCGCTGGCGATGCCGTCGATCATTGAGAGGTTGCCAAACTTGGTGACATCGTTGACGCACAGGCCGACTGAATGGTAACGGCCGTCGCGCAGCGAGCGACCGGCATAACTCGGACGAAAGCCGAGCTCTTGCATAGCGGCCTGCACGCGCTGGCGCGTCTGCTCGTTGACGTTAGGCAAGCCGTTGGCGACGCGCGAAACCGTCTGCTGCGAAACGCCAGCAGCGCGGGCGACGTCGGCCATGGAGACCGGACGCGAACTGGTATCGTTGGACGGGCGCCTTGCCACAGGATCACCTTCACCCTTGCGAAATCTGAATAGCGTGCATGCCGGCCCGGGCAGAAATACACCCCGCGCCGAAGCCCGCTATCGTCGGACGCATGTTAACGTACTCTACTTTTTCTATCTGCATCTCTTCTGCTTTATAAGTCCATACGGCAGTACCGTTCACGGCTGCATTTCTACCGATTACCAGATTCTCAAAAAGTGACAAGCGATGTGTTATGAGTACGTTAACATAGCCCGTAACGTGCGGCATCGTGAACACGTGATTCATGCCGCTTCAAGTTGTTAACGTACTCATAACGACGCAAAACTCACCCGTGCGCGCCAAGGAAAGGACTCCCATGACCACCCCCGACGAAAAGACATTCGCCACGCTCACCAAGCTGTTTGAGGAGGAGTTTGGCCCCATCGGCGACCGCCAGGTGCTCTACGTGCACGCGCCCGGCCGCTCCGAGATCAGCGGCAATCACACCGATCACGAGGGCGGTCACGTTATCGCCGGCTCGCTCGATGTCGCCGTTGACGGCATCGCCGTGGCAACCGATTCCAACAAGATTCGCGTCGCCGACGAGGGCTATCCTACGTTTGAGATCACGCTAGACACGGTAGACATTCAGGAGTCCGAGAAGGGCACGTCCGCAAGCCTCGTGCGCGGTATGGCCCATGAGGTCGCAGCGCTTGGTGTTGAGCCCAAGGGCTTCGACTTCGCCTTCACCTGCTCCGTCCCCTCGGGCGGTGGCCTTTCCAGCTCTGCTGCCGTCGAGGCCGCGTACGGCCGTGCCATGGAGACGCTCTGGGGCGCGCCCGCCATTGAACCCGTCGCACTCGCCCAGATGAGCCAGCGCACCGAGAACAACTACTACGGCAAGCCCTGCGGTCTGATGGACCAAGCTGCCGTGTGCCTGGGCGGCCTCGCCTACATGGACTTTGAGGACCAGGCTCAGCCTAAGACCCAGAAGCTCGAGCTCAACTTTGAGGATCACGGCTACGCGCTCGTGCTCGTCAAGGTCGGCGCCGACCACGTGGCCGCCACCGACGACTACGCCGCCGTTCCGCGCGAGATGCAGGACGTCGCCGCCGAGTTTGGCAAGGCACGCCTGTGCGAGGTAAACGTTGCCGACTTTGACGCCAAGCTCCCCGAGCTGCGCGCCAAGCTGGGCGACCGTGCCTGCCTGCGCGCCGTTCACTACTGGTACGAGAACGGCCTGGTCGATAAGCGCTGGGCAGCTCTGAACGCCGGCGACATTGACCGGTTCCTGGTCCTGACGCGCAAGTCCGGCGCCAGCTCCGCCATGTACCTGCAGAATGTTGTTGCCAAGCTGGGTTCCGAGCAGCCTTCTATGTATGCCCTGGCGCTGGCCGAGCACGTGCTCGACGGCCGCGGCGCCGTCCGTATCCACGGTGGCGGCTTTGGTGGCACCATCCAGGCCTTCGTGCCGCTCGACCTGGTCGACACCTTCATTGCCAAGATGAACGGCTGGCTTGGCGAGGGCTCTGCCCGCCACTACGCGATTTCTGACAAGGGGGCTTACGCGGCATGGCTGTAATGACTGATGTGCACGAGGCCGCGCAGGGCCTCATCGAATATGCCATCCACCGATCGATGATCGGCCAGGACGATCGCATCTGGGCATACAACACCGTTCTCGAGTGCATCGGCGCCACGGGGCCGGCACTCGACATGGCCTGGGCACTCCAGGTTGAGAAACTCTCGCTCTTGCACCCCGATACCCTGCCCGACTTTGACCTTGAAGGCACGCTTGCCGCGCTTGCCGAGGCCGCCGTTGCCAACGGCGCCGCCGAGGACACGGCGTCGGGCCGCGATCGCATCGCCATGCGCATCATGGGCGCGCTCATGCCGAGGCCTTCGGTTGTAAACGAGGAATTCAATGGGCGTATGGGCGTCAACGAGCCCCGTGCCGCAACCGACTGGTTCTACGGCCTGTGCTGCGACGCCGGCTACGTGCGCCGTGCCGCCATCGCGCGCAACATCAAATGGAGCACCCCCACCAACTGGGGCGATCTTGAGATCACCATCAACCTGTCCAAGCCCGAGAAGGACCCGCGCGATATCGCCGCGGCAGGTGCAGCTAAGAACACGGGCGAGAAGTATCCCGCCTGCCAGCTCTGCATCGAAAACGAGGGCTATCCCGGACGCTCCGCCGCAGCCGACGGCGGAGCTCACCCCGCCCGCCAGAATCTGCGCGTTATCCCCATCCAGCTCGACGGCGAGCGCTGGGGCTTCCAGTACAGCCCGTACGCGTACTTTAACGAGCACTGCATTGCCATGAGCTCCGAGCATCGTCCGATGCACGTCGACCGCAAGGGCCTGACCTGCCTGCTCGACTTTGTGGACCTGTTCCCGCATTACTTCATCGGCTCCAACGCCGACCTGCCCATCGTGGGCGGCTCGATCTTGTCGCACGACCACTTCCAGGGCGGCGCGCACGAGTTCCCCATGATGCATGCCGCCGAGGTCTCGCAGTTTAGCGTGCCCGGTTTTGACCAGGTCAGCGGTAGCGTGCTGCAGTGGCCGCTCTCGGTGCTGCGTCTGCGCTCGCATGACCGCGCTCAGCTGCTCGATGCCGCCGAGAAGATTATCCTCGCCTGGCGCGAGTGGAGCGATGAGTCTGTGGGCGTCATCGCGCACACAGCCGATGGCGTGGCGCACAACACCGTGACGCCCGTCATTCGCCGCGTAGACTCCCGCGGCAACGCCGGCGGCGAAATCTACGAGGCCTACCTGGCGCTTCGCTGCAATATCACGACCGACGAGCACCCGCTGGGCGTATTCCACCCGCATGCCGAGTACCACCACATTAAAAAGGAGAACATCGGCCTGATCGAGGTTATGGGCCTGGCTATTCTTCCGCCGCGCCTGGTTCCCGAGCTCGGCGCTGTCCGCGAGCACCTGTTGGCAGCCAAAGCCGATACCAGCTACGACCTTGCCAGTGCGCTCGAGGGCGACGACCTTTGCCGCAGCCATGCCGCGTGGGCCGAGGACGTCTATGCCCGCCGCGCCGACGAGCTTACGGCGGACAACGCCATCGACATCCTGCACGAGGAGGTCGGCGTGGTGTTTGGCCACGTGCTCGACAACGCCGGCGTCTTTAAGTGGGACGAAGCCGGCCGCGCCGCCCAGCAGCGCTTTATCGACTCGCTGTAACGATCCCTTGGAGACGGAGGAAAACGGATCATTTCGTCTTCAAGACAGCGGCGCCCGCCGGCAACATCGCCGGCGGGCGCCGTTTTTGCGTGTAGTCGTTGGGGACGCTCTTGAATGACTAGTCGTTTAAGAACGTCCATTACAGTCGAAATTGTC
>UQHK01000023.1 GCA_900540855.1 uncultured Collinsella sp. | reverse complement strand
CGGGCGCCCGGTCGGCGGCCCGTTCTGGGCGCGCCTCAATCGTAGCCCGAGACGGGCCCGGGCTGACAATTTCGACTGTAATGGACGTTCTTAAACGCCTAGCCGTCTGCGACACTCTTTGACTTGTCGCCTGACGCCGCGACCGTGAGACCTCTGGCGCGCGTGAGCTATTTGCTAGGTCCTTGTAACGTTTATGACTGCGGGGTCTTATTTGAGCTCCCTTTGGGTACGTTGGAATCGGATACACGTCCGATTCCATCAAGCCCGAAGGGAGCTTTTCTATGTTTAAACTGATTGCATCCGATATGGACGGCACACTGCTTGACGAAAATGGCCAGGTGCCGCCTGAGACCTACGAATTGATTCTGGCACTACGCGAGCATGGTGTACATTTTGCCGCATCGTCAGGCCGCCGCTACGATCGCCTGTGCGAGTTCTTTGCGCCCGTTCGCGACAAGATGGACTTTGTCGCGGCTAACGGTGCCCAGGTCTACGCCGACGGCAAAATGGTAGACCGCGAGGTGTATTCGCACCTGGCGATTCGAAAGCTCGCCCAGGCCGTCGCGACGTTTCCCAATCTGCATCTTGCGCTCTTTGACCGAACCAAGTCCTTTTTGCTCGATGACGAGAGCAAGTTCGTGCGCGAGGTCGATAAGGACCTCCCCAATGCCGAGCGCATTTGGGAGCTGCCCGATCCCAGCGTAAATATCATCAAAGCGAGTGTCTTTTGCGACGACGGTGTCGTTATGGACAGTGCGTACGTGCTACAGCGCGAACTCGGTCAGCTCTTTACCTTTGCGCCTTCAGGCAACGCGTGGATCGATGCCATGCAGCCCGGTGTGTCGAAGGCTTCGGGCATCGCACAGCTCGCGGAGCATTACGGCATTGGGCGCGATGAGGTTATGGCGTTTGGCGACTCTATGAACGACTACGAGATCATTCGCTTTGTCGGCACGGGTTGCGCGATGGAAAACGCGCGCCCCGCGCTCAAGGCGGTGGCCGATCGCGTCGTAGGCTGCAACCGCGACCACGCCGTCCAGCAAGAACTCCGCCGTGTTCTGGAGAGCCTTGCTTAATCCAGCAGTTAGGGACGTTCCTTTTCTGCCGGGTTGCTGCTGCTAGGCGAGGGCAGCCATGATGGTGCGGGCGACGCCGTCGTGGTCGTTGTCGTATTCGGTGATGGCGTCGGCGGCCTCGCGGTCTTCGGGTTCGCCGTTGATCATGGCCATGCCGTGGCCCGCTGCCTGCAGCATGGGGATGTCGTTGATGTTGTCGCCGAACGCCCAGGCGTCGGCGAGACGCTCGCCCAGGTGCTCGCATAGCCACGTGAGGGCTGTTCCCTTGGTGGCGCCCTCGCCCATGACCTCGATATTCATGGAGTACGAACGCGTGACCTCAATGCCTCCGAGCGTGTCGAGCTCAACCGCGATGGCGTCGCGATCGGCCGGGTCGTGCCAGTACATGGCGATGCGTTCGAGCACCTCGACTTCGTCGATTTTGCTGTCGATATCCATGTCGATCGGCGTTCGTGTGCGCTTGAGCGAAGCCGCGATGTGAGGATCGCCGCCACAGAATTCGTCCAGGCGCGTGTAGAGCGGGCGGGGGAGGAAGCACTGCCCGTCCGCGAAGATATCGAAGGTCACATCGTGGCCGGCGGCAATGCTATGGACGCGGTGGGCGATGGCGCGGTCGAGCGGTCGGCTCAAAATGCGCGTAGCACGTGAGACATCGGTAGGCGTACCGTCGTCGAGCTGCCAGACGCTGGCACCGTTGGCGCAGACTGCGTAGTGTACGGCGGGGTGGGCGAGGATGGGCTCAAAGACGCCCGACAGCGGGCGCCCCGTGCAGGGCGCAAACTCAATACCGCGGCGCGCGAGCTCGTCGAGCATCGCCCAGGTGGCGTCGCTCATCTGCTTATCGCTCGTCAGCAGCGTTCCATCCATGTCGGAAAACACAATCATTCGATGCAGCCCTTTCTACTGGCATAAAAAGCGTGGCCGAGGGCGGTGATGCCCTGGCCACGCTCGGGTTCTATAACGGTCCGCGTCCTAGCGGTCGGCGAGCGGCTTGTACTTCAGCGGCTCGATAACCGGGCGATACGCGGGACGGATGATGCGGTGCGCGCAGAAGAGCTCTTCCATGCGGTGCGCCGACCAGCCGGCCATGCGGGCAACGGCGAATAGCGGCGTAAAGAGCGTCTCGGGCACGCCGAGCATCTTGTAGATAAAGCCCGTGTACAGGTCGATGTTGGCGCAGATGGGCTTGGTCATGCCGTGGTCGCGCATCACCTGCGGTGCCAGGCGCTCGATGCGCTCGATGAGTGCGAACTCATCGCCCAGGTCCTTCTTGGCGGCAAGCGTGCGCGCGTAACGGCGGCACACCTCGGCACGCGGGTCGCTCAGCGTGTAGACGGCGTGGCCCATACCGTAGATGAGACCCGTGCCGTCGAAGGCCTGCTTGTCGAGGATCTTGCCCAGGTAGGCCGCGACCTCGTCCTCGTCCTCCCAATTGGAGACATGCGCACGGATGTCCTCGTGCATGGACACGACCTTGGCATTGGCACCGCCGTGGCGCGGGCCCTTGAGCGAGCCGATAGCCGCGGCGTAGGCGGAATACGGGTCGGTGGCCGATGAGGACAGCACGCGGCAGGCGAACGTAGAGTTGTTGCCGCCGCCGTGCTCGGCATGCAGCATGAGCATCACGTCGAGCAGCATGGCTTCGTCGCGGGTGAATGCCATGCCGCCGCGCAACACCTGCAGGATGGTCTCAGCGGTGGAGAGGCCGGGTGTGGGGTGCGGCACATGAACCTCGGAGCCGCGGCGCTTGGCGACCGAGGCCATATGCGCGAAGGCGGCGATGCGGGGGAGACGGGCGAGCATGGAGATGGCGACGTCGATTTCGTGCTCGGGTGTAATGGCGTCGGGCTCGGCGTCGAAGGCGTAGAGCAGCAGCACGGCGCGCTGAAGCACATTCATGATGCTCGACGACACCGTGGTCATGGGGAACTCGCGGACGTATTCGTCGCTCAGGTGCCTAAAAGCACCCAGGCGTCCGCAAAAACCGTCGAGTTCCTCTTTGGTGGGCAGCGAGCCCGTGATGAGCAGATAGGCGACCTCTTCGTAGCCGTAGCGGTTCTCGGCCTGGGCGTTGTTGACCAGATCCTCGATGCTGTAGCCACGAAGCGTGAGCTTGCCCTGATCGGGCACGACTTTGCCGTCGACCTTGTTGTAGCCGTGCACGTCCGAGATGCGGGTAAGGCCCGCGACCACGCCCGAGCCGTCGGCATTGCGCAGGCCGCGTTTGACGTTGTGCTCTACGAACAGGTCCTCGTCGTACGGGGCGGTCGGCAGGCCGTGGTAGAGGTTTTCGCTTTCGGGCGAAATCTGACGGCTCGCCTCGTAATCCAGAACCAGGCGGCTCAGGTGATCGTCGAAGCGGTAGTAGATTTTCTTGGCGTCGTAGGCCATGCGCGCTCCTCTCCGGTCCGCTTTGGGGCCGCGCGCTTGGACGATATGACGTCAAGCTGCCCCGAGCGGCTTGTTCGCTACAGGCGGTACATAAAGTTAAAGACGTCCTCGCGCTGGATGGACACGTTGACGCCCGAAAGTTCGCCGGCCTCGGCCAACGCCTCCTGCAGCTCGGCGAAGTCGAGCTTGGACTCGGCGGTGTCGGCCAGCATGGTCATGGTGAAGATGTCCTCGATAATGGACTGCGTAATGTCGCGGATGTCGACGTTGGCCTCGCCCAGAACGCGGGTGACGCCGGCGACGATGCCGGGGCGGTTCTTGCCAAGGACGGTGATGACGATACGGGAGGACGAGATCTCGGCCATGGGAAACCCTTTCGCGTGGTTGCGGCGCGCGAGGGCGCTCCGCTACGGTACAGTGTTCATCATTGTACCTGTCTGGCGCAAAAAAGGCGCGCTCGCTGCGGCGTTACATGCCTGCAACATGAGCGTAAGGGGGAAGGCCGTACGGGGAAGAGCCGTCTGGCGCGTGTCCGGCTCGTGTTGGGTTGATTTCCGATCTCAGCCGAACACATTGAGCGGACAGGCCGTTCCCGCAGTCAGCCGAACGCCTCCGACGGCTGATTCCGAACTGGAAGCGGAGGGCATCCCCGCCCTTCGGTAGGGGATACCGCTCCGCGGCGCATGCCGCGGGCGGCGCCCCTATCGGACCACCGTGACCTCAGTTGGGATGGGCCCAGCACTGCCGCGTACTCGGTGAGCTAGAGCCAACTGTTCGTCTTCACGTCGCGTATGGCGATATTTCGGTCGTCCGGCTCGGTGATGCCGTAGCCGAACGCCTGGAGCGTCTCGATGGACTCCTGGATCCTCTGTTGGAACATGGGACCCGGATCGACCCTCGGCCCGAGGTGCCCGCGCCAAAGGCACGGCGTGGCGCGCAGCATGTTATGGATTTTGGAGATGGGCTCGATGTCGGCGTAGACGTTGAGCGTCGCCATGGCGTCCTTGTGGCCGAGGATCGATTGGAGCGCCTTGATATCGCCGCCTTGGCGGATCCACTGCGTTGCGAACGTGTGGCGAAGGCCGTGGAACGTGATCAGCTCGTCGTTGGTGCCCATGAGGCCGTTGGTCTCCGAGAACGTCTTGAACGCCCTGCGGATATAGCTTGTCGTCGCGAAGGTCGCGCCCGGCTCCGACAGGATGTAGCAGTCCCCGATCTCGACCGCCCCGGTAAGGCCGCGCAAGCGCAGCTTTCCGCAGTCGATCTCGTGGGTCTCCTTCAGGATGGGGAGTAGGCCGACCGGGTCGATGGGGATACCCCTGGCGTCATGGGTCTTGGTGTCCTTGATGAACGAACCCATTCCCTTCGCGTACGCCACCGAGTGTCTGATCGAGATCAGGCCCGTCTCGAAATCCACATCGCACCACCGAAGGTCGCAGACCTCGCCGATTCGCATCCCCGTGTGCAGGGCGAGTACGACCGCCCTCTAATCCTCGGCGGACCAATCGAGTCCGAACTCCTTTCGGGCATCCTCTTCGCTCATGACTTCGAGAAGGTCTCCGGGTTGGCAACGAAGGGCGAGGCATAGCTGCTCGAGTGTGTTGAAGCGAATGCCGCGAATATGCCCTTTTTTAATACGGGACAGGTTCACGGGCGTGGTTCCAATCCTTTCGGCAAGTTCGTTCGAGGAAATCTTTCGCTCGGCCATGATCTTGTCGAGGCGAACAATTACGGGCATGGCGTTTCCTTACGCAATCTCGTCGGAGTCGAGGTACAGCTCTCGGGCGTACAAGAAGAGCTGGGAAAGCATGAACAGGACGATGCCGAGAACCAGAGAGGTCCAATCGAATGATGAAGCGATCTCTTGGGCGCCGACGGCCCCCTCGCCGCCAAACATCGAAACGGAGGTTTTGAGTGAGCCGGCGTAGAGGCTGGTGGCAGCTTGAACAACGAAGAGAATGCCGAGCACCTTCAAGCATGTCGCAGACCCTTTCTTGAAGGGGTCTCCGCTCTTGATCGTCCACACGAGAACGGCGCTGAGGATGGTCGTAGCGATACCGATGACGGCAGGGACCAATGTCGAGATCGCAAGGGCTGGATACGCGGGGGAGTCTGCAATTACAGGGTTGTCGAGCACTTCGATTGCTGGCTTTAAGGAGAACGCCACTTGTGCGATGGCGGTGGCGCAAAGGGTCGCAGAGGCTATCGCACATGCGATGCGGAAGGAATGAAGCCGGGGAGTGCGATTGTCGGAACTCATAATAACCTCCGAAGAATTTAAAAAACTCAGGTTACTTTTTAACAGTTTATGTTAAATTGACTTTGCCGGCAAGTAATAAGGGCCGAGCATTTTGTTCGGCCCCTCTGTTCCGACTGGATGAGGTTAAGGTTGGCGTTGAATATGCTCAAAATCTCGAAGGCGATCTTTAGGTCGCTTCTCTCCTCCAGGTCGCTCTGTGTTGTCGTTGTTGCGTTGATGGTTCTTTGTGCTCTGCCCGTCTTCAGGAGCGCGGCTGGCATCGACGGACGGGTCGAATACCTCGAGTCGGGAATAACCCGTGTTGAGCAGGAATTGTCAGCATCCTATGCGGATGCGCTTGTGAATGCGGGGGAGGACGGTGTCTATACCTCTTCATCAAGCATGCCCGCGCTTCTGTACCCTCTTGCCGCGGGACGTCTTATCTTGGCACCGCTCTCTCCCCTACTTCCGTTTCTGCAGATATCGGATGGAGAGTACACCTATTATGACGGATCGAAGGAGTACTTGCTATGGGTCGCAACGGCCGTTGCCGTCTCGTTCCTTGCCGCGCGTCTTAACAAACGTGAAAAGCTCATCATCCAGGCACCGATGGGCGAGCTGGGTAGACTTGTTGCATCGAGCGTATGGGCGAGTGTTTTTGCAATGCTTGCCGTCCTCGCCATCAATCTTCCAGGGATAATCGCCGCGCTTGTGAAGAATGGCCCGGGCTCGCCGTTCTATCCGATAGGCTACATTCAATATGCGACTCCGGTTATCAAACCGGCTTGGCTGGTGTTCGCGCAGACGGCCATCTTGCAATTCTTGGTGGCAGCGTTCATCTCGCTTGTCGTTCACCTTGCCGTGAAGATTGCCAATAACCCTACGCTTGGAATCGTGTTCGTATGTGCCCTGATGGGGGTGACGATGGTTCCCGGGTATTACGGAAGATCCATCGCTTTACGTGAGTTCGCCCTGTTGAATCCCCTTACGTATGCGAACACTGAGTTGACCGTCGGCGCCTATAGCCCGTACCCGACAACGCAGATAGTGAATCTGCCTGGACTTTGCTTCGAGCGTGGCGCGATTGCCCTCGTATGCGCAATCGGGATCGAGGTGCTGGCAATTAGCCTGCTTTGCGTTGCTGGAAAGAGCGGCTGCGCGTGCCCGATATCCCCGATTTGTCTTGAGAGAGGTTCCTTCACTGCATCGAGAACGGCAACTCGTTCGAGCGCTTGTGCCTCCGCCGTTGCATACGTAAGAACGATGGGGAAACTGCTCCTGCGTTCTCCTACCCTCGCCGTATGCGCGATTGCAATGTCGACGACGATGCTGGCCCCGGCTCTGGTCGAGATGTTTCCTGACGCTGATAACGTTTCCGCTGTTCGGTATAGGGATGGGGAGCTCCGTTCAATAGATCGGTATTTAGAGCAGAACGCTGCGAATATGGACGTCGAGGGCAAAGCGGCCCTGGAAGACATGCGGGATGCTCTTTCGGGTTTCGTGTACGCGCCTATGCCTGCGGAGGGGTTTCGAAGCCTTGCGACGTACGAGCGCGCTCGAGGTGAGCTGGGCGCGGCAGATGCGACTCTCCTGCAATCGATCGGAATCGAGCCGGAGACTCCTTCTCGTGCGGAGGCGCGCGCCCTTCTGCTTGAGTCGATCGCGAGCTTGCCGGACCCCAAGGTTTACGAGTTAAGTACGAAGATGCCCCCATTAATCCTCCTTTCGTATCTCCAGGCAGCGCTTCCCTCCTTATTTTTGCTGTTGCCCGTGGTTGTCACATCGCTCGCGTGCACCCACCTGCAGTGTCGTTCCCTTCTGGTTCTCCAGATCCCCGCAACAGCGCATGTGCGTTTTCTGACGGCTGTTGCGCTGGCTCTCCTGCTTGGCTTGGTGCTGCTTTTGGTGTCGATGGTTCCCGCTGTCGTTGTGTCCGTGATTAAGAACGGTGCGGGTGGATCGGAGTATCCCGTCGCTCTCATTCGGGCGGGAGCTTCGACAACGTCCATGGTGGGGGAGGCGGTGTTGTGCAGTATTCCGTTGCTGGTCATGGCATACGGCGTGATTTCCGTCGTCGCTGCGTTGACAGCAGCGATTAGCCGCAACCCCGTTGTCACCGGAATGGTTTGCGCGGTTCTCTTGGTGTTGGGTTCGTTGAGCGCTCATGTTGAAAGCGTGGGCATGGGCGTCGCGCTGCTGGCTCCATTCGCCTCGTTTGATCCCGCTTCCCAGGTGGGGACGATTGGGTTCCTTGGGCGAGGGACGAACGCGATGCCTTTTGGAGAGGTCGTCGGCGCATCGGGCGCTCTGCTGGTGGTCTTGGGCGCCGTATCTCCGTTGATGGTGCGCCTGAGTGTTCCAAAGATCGAAAGGGGATGATCTCGATGATTGACCTTCAAACGCTGACGATCTCTTATGGAAAGAAGGTGCTCGTAGATTCGGTGAACGCTGAGTTTGCCCCGGGTACGGTCTACGGTCTCGTCGCTCCGAACGGGCATGGAAAGACGACGTTGCTGCGTGCGATGGCAGGTTTGCCGGGTCCTCGCGTGGACGGGAGCATCGTTCTGGATGAGGTGCAGGGTACGGGTGCGAGAGAGGTCCGTTCTATGATCTTCTATGCACCTGGTGAGGGGACGCTGCTGTATCCCGGATTGCGTGCGGAAGATCACCTCAAGATGGTTTGCGATATGTGGCCGCATGCTCGCGATATCGAAGAGATAGTGGAACAAACGCAGATAGGCGAGTTCGCGAAGATGAGGACCCGCACTCTGAGCCAGGGCATGAAGCAGCAGCTTACCCTGGCGATTGCGTATGCGACGGGCGCGCGGTACCTTCTATTAGATGAGCCCATGAACGCGCTCGACCCCAGCAGGGTGGACTTGCATTCCGAGATTCTCAGGAAGCTGGCCGATTCTGGTACGTGCATCATCATGTCATCCCACATCTTGGATTCGGTCGATAGGCTGTGCGATGAGATTCTGTTTTTGAAGGATGGGAGGCTCATTAGAAGCATTCCGCAAGATGATGCTGCGCCGAAGTCTCCTGGATCCCATTTCGCAAAGCCTGCCGGACGCGCCGAGGGTGCGCTAAGCACGTATCGGCGACTCTACGAAAAGGGCGGGTAGAAATGCAAGTTAAAAATCTATGTGGTCAATATGATGCCGTTGAACCCGCGTATCGATACCGCTCAGCCATTCGCCTCGCCCCCGTCGCACGCATCTTCATTCGGTCTGTCATTATTAATCTAACGATGCTTTGAGGAACGTAGGTGCTTCCAAATGTACTGTCGACTTCTTCTCAAACTGATCCTAAGAGACAAGGCCGCATGGATTTGTACGCTCGTTCTCGCTGCAGCCTTCTCCATCCCCATTGCGTTCAATTCACCCATCTACGGGCCCTTCTTTATGAAACAGGGCATGCAGGGCTTTGTCGACGCATTCAATACGCGCGCGCCCCAGGCCAGCGGCACAGACCTATCTCCAGAGCAGCAAGCTGACGCGGAGCTTGCAAGATACGCGAACGCCGCCCTTGCCGCTCAAACCGACGCCGCCTTTCTCGATTCTGCCGAGAGCTACTACGCGCTCATGGGCGAAGGCTTCCAATCCGGGTCCATCGTGGGAGACCGAGAGACCAATGACGCGGCGCTCGCATATTGCCGTGCCCTGAGCAGCTCCGGCATCACGGATATCCCGGCCTCCGCAAGCGACCTGCCATTCCTTTCCTTCCTGCCTTACGCCATTGCCGCGGTGCCGTCTTTCCTTCCCTTCATCCCCTTCCTTCTCTCGTCGATACTCGTGCTCGGCGCCACAAGGCCTGCGACCCTGGCGGCGAAGGCGCCCGTGCCCAAATTCCGGCGCCTTATCCAGATCGTGTTTTCGATAATCGTCGCGGGGGCCGCGATGCTCCTCGCCGGCCTCGCGCCCGGGGGCATTTACGCCTTGGCCCTAAACGGCTTCGGGCAAATTGGGTACCCGATCGTCTTCTTCCATGACGGCGCGCTTACCACCACGACCGCGGGAAACGTCTTCACAGCCCTGCTTCTCGCGCTGCTTGCGGGCGGAACCTTGATATCCGTTTGCTCCGCCGTCCTATCGACCGCAACGAGGCGCGTCCTCGCGGGCCCCCTTACCTCAGCGCTGCTTGTCGCGGCCCCGGCATTCCCGTTGCTGTCCGATTCGGCGCTGGAGCATAACGCCGCGCTCAATCTCCTGCCGCTGCCCGTATTCTCGCCTATCGAGGCCACGGGCTGCGTAGGATGCTTCCCGACAGAATTCATTGGCTCCGGTTCAGGCAGCGCATCGATGCTTGCCGTGGCCCTGGCATACGTCGCGGTCCTTTTTGCGGTCGGCGCCGTTGCGACACGTTCCCCCAAACAGCCTGGACCCGCGAAAAAGCACCATGGGCTCGAGCTTCTGGACGCGAGCGTGGGATACGGAAGCACGACGATACTTTCAATCGGGTCGCTTTTCCTGAGCCCGGGAACGGCGGCGGGCCTCGTTGCTCCCAACGGCTCGGGGAAAACCACCCTTCTTGAAGCGCTGTCGGGCCAATTTCCCGCCCGCATCCGCTCGGGAAGCCTGGCGGCAGACGGAATCTGCCAACGTCGATCAGCCGAATTTGCAGAACTCGTCTACCTGAGCTCTTCGGGCAGCGCGGATCTCTATCCCACGCTATCGGCCATCGAGCACCTTGCTTTCGTTAGGGAGGCGTGGAAATCGGCCGCCGACATCGACTCGCTCTGCGACTCCCTCGGAATCTCCCCATATCTCGACAAGCCGACCCGTAAACTCTCGACGGGAATGAAGCAGCAGGTAAAGCTTGCCATGGCGATAGCGACCGATTGCCCGTACCTCATCCTCGATGAACCGCTGAACGGCCTCGATCCGGGAAAACGGAAAACCTCCTGCGACGCGATGCGCAGCGAAGTGGCGCGGGGACGCAGCGTGCTCATTTCAAGCCATCTGCTCGACGACCTGGCAGACCTCACCAACTCGTTCTACTTCATCGAGGCCGGCACGCTCGTGGAAAAGATCAAGTCGTCCTCGCAGACGCTCAAGCAGGAATACCTCGATACATACGAGAGATGAATGTGGGGGAGTGTTCGGATGAAGTTGATATTTAAGGTCCAGCTCGTGTTGTGCCGAAAAGACCGTGAACCTTTTGTGGGACACGCGGCGCCGTGGTACCATAGCCGAGTTTGTTGTCTTGGTCGGAAACCAAGACGCCTTATGCGCTGATCGGTAACCAGCGCCTGACCAATAAGGAGTCCTACCATGAAGCAGGGTATCCATCCCCAGTATGTCGAGTGCACGGTGACGTGCTCCTGCGGCAACACCTTCAAGACGCACGCAGCCGTGTCCGAGATGAAGGTCGAGCTTTGCAACGAGTGCCACCCGTTCTACACCGGCCAGCAGAAGTTCGTCGACACCGGTGGACGCGTCCAGCGCTTCGCCGACAAGTTCGGTGGCGCCGCTGCCGCCCAGCTCAAGAAGGCTGAGGAGGCCAAGGCTGCCAAGGCCGCCAAGGCTGCTGAGGCCGAGGCCGCTCGCAAGGCCGCCGCTGAGGCTAAGGCTGCCGAGAAGGCTAAGCGTGCTGCTAAGTTCGCCGAGGAGGCTGCCAAGCAGGCCGCCGAGGCTCCCGCAGAGGCTCCCGTCGAGGAGGCCGCTGCCGAGGCCGAGACCACCGAGGCTGCTGAGTAAATAGCTCGCCGCGGAATCGCTCGCATTCATGGCATAAGGGCCGTGCATCCATTTGGGTGCGCGGCCCTTTTCTTTTTATTGGTGCAAGCTAACCTGTCCCCGTGGCACCAAATGGCAGAGAGACGGCGTTTGCTCAGATAAAACTTGCCAAAATAAACCTGTCCCATTGTGGCAGGTTGGTCATAGTTATTACGTGGCGGTCGAGGTCGACCGTATAGGCCGTGCCTTGTTTGGCTAAAGTACAATCATCTGTGTTTAACTCGCCCGCAGCTGCACGGCGTGGGCGATGGCCAAAAAGGAAAACCACATGGGATTCATGTCAAAGCTGCTGTCCTTTGGATCCGATAAGGACCTTAAGCGCTACTACAAGATCGTCGACCAGATCAACGGTCTTGAGCCCCAGTTTGAGAAGATGACCGAGGAGGAACTCCGCGGCCAGACCGATAAGTTCCGCGAGCGTTACGCCAACGGCGAGTCGCTCGACGACATGCTCCCCGAGGCTTTTGCCACCGTGCGCGAGGCTTCCAAGCGCATCACGGGCATGCGTCACTTTGACGTACAGCTCATCGGCGCCATGGCGCTGCACGAGGGGCATATCGCCGAGATGAAGACCGGCGAAGGCAAGACCCTGGTCTCCACGCTGGCCGGCTACCTCAACGCTATTGCCGGCAAGGGCGTGCACGTCGTTACTGTCAATGATTACCTTGCCAAGCGCGACTCCGAGTGGATGGGCCGCATCTACAAGTACCTGGGCATGACCGTCGGTCTGCTCCAGAACAACATGCCGCTCGAGCTCAAGCGCCCGGCCTACCAGGCCGATGTCACCTATGGCACCAACTCCGAGTTCGGTTTCGACTATCTGCGCGACAACATGGTCACCCGCCCCGAGCAGCGCGTACAGCGCGGCCACAACTACGCCATCGTCGACGAGGTCGACTCCATCCTGATCGACGAGGCACGTACCCCGCTCATCATCTCGGGCGCCGGCACCAAGTCCGCCAGCACCTACAAGGACTTCGCGCGTGCCGTGCGCGGCCTTGAGCGCGGCGAGGATGTCTCGCACGACATGCTCACCGCCACCGAGGACGTCGAGCCCACGGGCGACTACGTCATGGACGAGGCCAAGCACACTATCGCCGCCACCGAGCGCGGCCTTAAGAAGATTGAGCGCCGCCTGGGTATCGATGACATCTATGCCGATCTCTCCGGTCAGCTGGTCAACCACCTGCAGCAGGCGCTGAAGGCCCAGTACATGTTCCACCGCGACAAGCAGTACGTGGTCACCAACGGCGAGGTCAAGATCGTCGACGAGTTCACCGGCCGCATCATGGAAGGCCGCCGCTACTCCGAGGGCCTGCATCAGGCCATCGAGGCCAAAGAGGGCGTGCTCGTGCGCGAGGAGAACCAGACGCTGGCCACCATCACCTTGCAGAACTACTTCCGTCTGTATGACAAGCTCTCCGGCATGACCGGTACGGCACTCACCGAGGATGCCGAGTTCCGCGAGATCTACAAGCTACCCGTCGAGGTCATCCCCTCCAACAAGCCCGTGCAGCGTGTTGACCACGAGGACCTGGTCTACCGCACCGTCCAGGCCAAGTACAACGCCGTCGCCGACGACGTCGAGCGACGTCACGCCAAGGGCCAGCCGGTCCTGGTGGGCACCGTCTCCATCGAAAGCTCCGAGAAACTGTCGGCCGCCCTTACCAAGCGCGGCATCGCGCACGAGGTCCTCAACGCTAAGCATCACGAGCGCGAGGCTCATATCGTTGCCCAGGCCGGACGCTACGGCGCCGTGACCATCGCTACTAACATGGCCGGTCGTGGTACCGACATCCTGCTGGGCGGCAATCCCGACGAGCTGGTGCGCGAGCGCCTTGAGTACGAGGGCCTGACCATGGAGGACGTAACGCCCGAGCAGCTTGAGCAGTTTAACGCCGAGGCCAAGGAGACTTGCAAGGCCGAGCGCGAGCGCGTTCTTGCCGCCGGCGGCCTGACCGTTATCGGCACCGAGCGCCATGAGTCCCGCCGTATCGACAACCAGCTGCGCGGCCGTTCCGGCCGTCAGGGCGATCCGGGCGAGACCCAGTTCTACCTGTCGCTCGAGGACGATCTGATGCGTCTGTTTGGCGGCGACAAGATGGACCGCGTCTCCAAGATGATGGTCACGGCTGACATGGGCGACGATATGCCCATCCAGCACAAGATCATCTCCAAGGCTGTCGAGAGCGCCCAGCACAAGGTCGAGAGCATCAACTTCTCCATGCGTAAGAGCGTTCTTGAGTACGACGACGTCATGAACAAGCAGCGCCAGGTCATCTACGCCGAGCGCAATAAGATTCTGGACGGCAAGGATCTGACCGACCACATCACCGAGGTCATGCACGATACCGTGTACCGCTGCGTGCAGGAGTTCTGCACCAAGGACAGTCACGATGGCGAGCGCGACCTGGAGGGCCTGCGCAAGTGGGTTGTGGAGCTCACCGGCCACATCGATACGCCGAAGTTCCCCGACGAGGATTATGAGGCCCTAGCTGCCGATGTCCTGGCTTACGTAGAGAAGTGCTACAACATGAAAGCCGAGCGCTTGGGCGAGGACCTGATGCGCGAGCTCAACACCCAGGTCATGCTGCGCGTCATCGATACCCGCTGGATGAACTACCTGCAGGAGATGGACTACCTCAAGACCGGCATCGGCCTGCGCGGCTTTGGCCAGCGCGACCCGCTGGTCGAGTACAAGACCGAGGCCTACGGCGCGTTCCAGATACTCGTCGACACCATGTACGAGGATTACCTGCGCACGGTTCTGCGCATCGAGATCAAGGCTGCCCCGCGTGTCGTGGAGCACAAGGAGGAGCCCGCGCTCGAGGGTGCGCTCTTCTCCGGTCCTGCCGAGGTCGATGGTGACAACGGCGACTCGGTGCTGCGCAAGCAGGCGCAGGTGCAGGCCCGCACGGCTGTCCAAGGCGGACCGGCTGCCGTCAACAACGGTGGCAAGGTGACGACCTACCGCAAGTCCGAGAGCGACGATCCGTACGTCAACGTGGGCCGCAACGACCCGTGCCCTTGCGGTAGCGGTAAGAAGTTCAAGTACTGCCACGGCAGGAATCGTTAATGGCTGAGGCTTTAGAGGTAACGCCCGCCGAGCTGGACGCGTTTGCGGACCGGCTCGGTGAGGTTGAGTCGTACCTCCATTTGGACGAGAAGCGCACCCGCGTAACGGAGCTCGAGGCCAAAAGCGTCGCCCCGGGCTTTTGGGACGACGCCGATGCCGCTCGCGCCACGATGGAGGAGATCGCGCGCACCAAGGAAGATATCGCTGCCGTGGACACCGCGCGCGGCGAGCTTTCCGATGCCCGCGCTGCGCTGGAGCTTGCCGAGGAGATGGGGGATGACCCCGACGCCGTCGCATTGCGCGAGGAGGCTGCCGCTACGGCAGAACGCCTGGCCCGCGCCATCGACGAGCTTGAGCTTGCGAGCTGGTTTACCGGGGAGTTCGACCATGGCGACGCGATTGTGACCATCAAGCCCGGGCAGGGTGGTTTGGAGGCCCAGGATTGGACCTTCATGCTCTTTAAGATGTACATGAAGTACTGCCAGCGCCGCGGTTGGAAGGTCACCATCAACGATTGCCCCGCGGCCGAGGTCATTGGCATTGATCGCGCGACCTTTACCGTCGAAGGCAAGGATGCTTTTGGCATGCTTCGCGCCGAGGCCGGTGTCCACCGCCTGGTGCGCATTAGCCCCACCGACGACAAGAAGCGCCGCCAGACCACGTTTGCCGGCGTCGAGGTCATTCCGGTGCTGCCCGACGATATCGATATCGAGATCAACCCCGACGACATCCGCGTCGACGTGTACCACGCAAGTGGCCCGGGTGGCCAGGGCGTAAACACCACCGACTCCGCCGTGCGCGTGACGCATTTCCCCAGCGGCATTGTGGTTACCTGCCAAAACGAGCGCAGCCAGATCCAGAACAAGGCCGCGTGCATGCAGATCCTCAAGGCTCGCCTGTACGAGATTGAGCTCGAGAAGCGTGCCGAGGCCCTGGACGAGATTCGCGGACCCAAGACCACGATTGGTTTTGGCAACCAGATCCGCAGCTACGTGCTCTACCCGTACCAGATGGTTAAGGACCTACGCACGGGCGTGGAGACCAGCAACGTCGAGGCCGTTCTTGACGATGGCGATTTGGATCCGTTTGTGATTGGCTATCACCGTTGGGCTACCGGCAACGCCGATGTAGAAGGCTCGGAGATCTAAAACATCGGGTGGCTTCAAGCCGATGCTAAGCCCAACGGTTGGACGGGTTTGTATTCGGAATAAACCCTGCGCAGGGGGTGGTTTTTGTCCGGCGAATCGGTAGAATCGAATACAAGAAGAAGTTCAAAGCGCATCCGATGGGGTGCGCTTTTTTGAGGGAGGTAGCATGGCATATCGTCTGGACATCAAGCGCATTCTATCGATGAACTTCTTTCACGACCTGCCCCAGATTATGTTGGGGTGCGCTCTGGCCGCTATTGCGACCGACCTGTTTTTGATTCCTAACGGCCTTGCTGCCGGTGGCGTTACGGGCCTTGCCACCATTATCCAGGCGGTCGGCGCATCGCGCGGTCTATCGCTTCCCGTTGGTATTCAGACGATCGTGATGAACGCCTTGCTGCTGCTGGTCGTTATGCGCGAAGGCGGCATGTTCTACGTGGTGCAGACCGCGACGGGCTTTGTGCTGCTGGGCTTCTTTACCGATCTGTTCGCCCCGTTTGTAGCACCCCTGGCGGATGCGGACCTGATGCTCCCTGCCATGTGGGGTGGCATTATTACGGGCATCGGTTACGGCATGGTGCTGCGCGCCGGCGCCAACACCGGCGGTTCGGACACGATTGGCCAAATCATCTCGCGTAATACCTCACTGCCCGTGGGCTCGACCGTCATGGCGATCGATGTTGCCGTATGCGCGCTGTCGGCTCCGGTCTTTTCAATCGAAAACGCGCTATATGCAGGCCTTTCGATGGTCATTAGCGGCTACGTGATCGATGCCGTGGTCGATGGTGGCAACAAACGCCGTATGGTACTCATCATCTCGGACAAGTTCCCTGATATCGCTGCCGATATCATGTATGGCCTAGGTCGTGGTTGTACCAAGTTTAAGGCGACTGGCATGTATTCGGGTGCCGAGAAGCCGGTGATTATGGTCATCGTGAGCCGTCGAGAGCTCAATACCCTCAAGACGATCGTGCGCGAGCGCGATCCTCACGCCATCGTGACGGTCGCTGACGTTACGGAAGCCTTCGGCGAGGGATTCAAGGACATTAGCGCGTAGGGTCGACCGCGTTCCATCCAAAAGACGTTCACATTGATAAACCGTTTCATCAGCGGTTCTGCCTGCTAAATTGTTCAAATAATGATAAAAACTCTGGTAAAGCCATCAGTTTCCAGCATAATGAATGACGTACGTGCATTGCGGCTGTGTTGGGATTACCTTCGGTGCCGTGCGCATTTTGTCTAATGAGGATGAAAGGAAGGCACAATGAGCGACGAAGAGCTCAAAAAGGTTGCCAACGAGGTAAGGAAGGGCATCGTCACCGGCGTGCACGCTGCCAAGTCCGGCCATCCGGGCGGTTCGCTCGGTGCTGCCGACATCATGACCTATCTGTACTTTGAGGAAATGAACGTCGACCCGTCCGATCCCCGCAAGGCCGATCGCGACCGTTTTGTGCTCTCCAAGGGCCATTGCGCTCCGGGCCTGTACGCCGTGCTCGCCGAGCGCGGGTTCTTCCCCAAGGAGGATCTTGAGACGCTGCGCCACATCGGCAGCCACCTGCAGGGTCACCCCAACATGAACGACACCCCGGGCGTCGACATGTCCACCGGCTCGCTCGGCCAGGGCATTTCCGCCGCCGTGGGCATGGCCGTTGCCGCCAAGCACTGGGGCGATACTTATCGCACGTACGCCCTGCTGGGTGATGGCGAGAGCGAGGAGGGCCAGGTCTGGGAGGCAGCCATGTTTGCCGGCAACCAACAGCTCGATAACCTCTGCGTGATCGTTGACCACAATGGCCTGCAGATCGATGGTCCCGTCGAGGAGGTCAACGACCCCATGCCGCTCGCCGACAAGTTCCGCGCGTTCAAGTTCCACGTGGTTGAGCTCGCCGACGGCAACGACTTCGACCAGATCCGCGCCGCCTTTGCCGAGGCTCGCGCCACCAAGGGGCAGCCGACCGCCATTATCGCCGAGACCACAAAGGGCAAGGGCGTGTCCTTTATGGAGAACCAGGTTGGCTGGCACGGCAAGGCCCCCAACGATGAACAGTTTGAGCAGGCCATGGCAGAGCTCACGGCCGCCGGAGAGGAGCTCTAGGATGGCAGACGTCAAGAAAATCGCCACGCGTGTAAGCTACGGCGAGGCCCTCGTCGAGCTCGCCAACGAGCACGATGACTTTGTGGTCCTCGACGCCGACCTGGCCGCCGCCACGCAGACCGGTAAGTTTAAGGCCGCTTGCCCCGACCGCTTCTTCGATGTGGGCATTGCCGAGAGCAACCTGATGGGCGTCGCCGCCGGTATCGCGACCACTGGTCGTGTTGCCTTCGCGAGTACCTTTGCCATGTTCGCTGCCGGTCGCGCCTTTGAGCAGGTCCGCAACTCCATCGGCTACCCGCACCTCAACGTTAAGATCGGTGCCACGCACGCCGGCATCTCGGTGGGCGAGGACGGCGCCACGCACCAGTGCTGCGAGGATATCGCCCTCATGCGCGTCATCCCCGGCATGACCGTAATTGTTCCCGCCGACGACGTGGAGGCCCGCGCCGTGACGCGCGCCGCCTACGAGTGCGACGGTCCGGTGTACATGCGCTTCGCCCGTTTGGCCTCGCCGGTTATCAACGACCCCGAGACCTACAAGTTCGAGTTGGGTAAGGGCATTGTCATGCGCGAGGGCGCCGATGTGACCATCATCGCCTGCGGCCTGATGGTCGGCGAGGCTCTCGAGGCCGCCGAGCAGCTCGCTGCCGAGGGCATCGACGCCGAGGTCATCAACATGCACACCATCAAGCCCATCGATGCCGATCTGATCGTCAAGAGCGCCACCAAGACCGGCCACGTCGTGACCGTCGAGGAGCACTCTGTGATCGGTGGCCTGGGCAGCGCCGTTGCCGACGTCCTGTGTGAGCAGTGCCCGACGCCGCTCAAGAAGATTGGTGTCAACGACACCTTCGGCGAGTCCGGCCCGGGTGCCGAGCTCCTGCACAAGTACGGCCTGGACGCCGCCAACATCGTGGCGACCACCAAGGAGTTCTTGGCATAAGGCAAGACGGATCTCAAGGACTGCTTCGCCAGTACTATGGAAACCCGGCAGGGGCGCTCTCTTGGAGAGCGCCCCTGTTTCAGTTGCGGTGAGATAAGGACTGATTAGGGCTTTTAACTGCTAAAACAGTCCCTATTTCACCGCAACTTCTAAAGAGGCCGTATCAAGCAGGATTTCTATTGGGATAAGGGCCCATCCCAACAAAGTGCAATTCAGACCCTCCCAAGCATGCATTTGCTGCACCTAATAGAAACGCGGCGACCTCTTAGTTACCGCAGGCCGGACACAGGGTTACTCTCCAAATCTTTCCGCAGGACGGAGGAGCCCCTGCCGCGCGAAGCGCGCAGCGGGGGCTCCGACATGTCCGAGGACGATTTGGAGAGTAACCCTGTGCCCGGCCGACGGGATCCCTAAGCACGCCATGCTTCTTATGTGCAGCAAAGCTAATGCTGCTAAAATACAAAGCGCTCATGTAGTTTAAACGCACGACGATAAGGAGCACCAGTGGGTAACCACTTCCGTACCTCCGGTGCGGGCGATGATGCCCCCAAGACGCAGACGGGCGTCCAGGGCAGTCGTTTCGCCACTCCGGATTCAGAGGGCCAGCCTGTTGCTCAGGCCCCCGCTCAGCCGGCAGATCAGGCACAGCCGGCATCCGATCCCTTTGCCTACAATCCCACCAGCGATGTCGCGCTTTCCGGCACGGCGGGTTTTGAGCCCGTTCAGGCCGTGACCGCTCGCGTGGAGCAGCCTCAGGCTGGCGCCGCCACGCCGCAGCCTACCATGGCCGGCATTCCCGACCCCATGGCCCCTGCGACGCCGGTTCCTCAGCCTGCGCAGTCCGGTCTCTTTGCCGCTATTCCCGATCCCACGCAGCCTGCTGCCCCGGTGGTCGAGAGCGATCAGGCCGCCGAGGTCGCAAGCCTCGATAACGCGCTCAACAACCCCGATTTTACGTCGGTGTTTGCGCCCATCGATCCGCAAGCCAGCCGCAAGAAGATGGCCAAGCAGGCCGGTGTCGAGCCCGTCATCCTTATGGAGCATGTCACCAAGATCTATCCGGCACAGCCCAACAAGCCTGCACTCGACGACATCAACATCGAGATCTATCCGGGCGAGTTCGTCTTCCTGGTCGGTCATTCCGGCTCGGGTAAGACCACGCTGCTGTCGACGCTCAACCGCGACGTCAAGCCGACGAGCGGCCGCATCTTGGTTGCCGGTCAGGACCTCATGAAGATCAAGAACCGCAAGGTTCCGTTCCTGCGCCGCCAGATTGGCGCCGTGTTCCAGGACTTTAAGCTTCTGCCGCAAAAGACCGCCTACGAAAACGTGGCGTTTGCCCTGCAGTGCATCGGCAAGCCCAAGGGCGTCATTCGCAGCCAGGTGCCGGAGGTGCTGCGTCTGGTCGGTCTGGCCGATCAGATGGACTCGCTGCCCGACCAGCTTTCCGGTGGCGAGCAGCAGCGCGTCGCCGTCGCCCGCGCTATGGTCAACCGTCCGCCGCTGCTGATCTGCGACGAGCCCACGGGTAACCTCGACCCGGCGATCTCGCTGGGCATCATGAAGCTGCTCGAGCGTATTAACCGCACCGGCACCACCGTGATCGTCGCCACGCACGACCGCGAGATGGTCGATAGCATGCACCGTCGCGTGATCGCCCTCGAGGGCGGCCACGTTATCCGCGACCAGGAGAGGGGAGGTTACGGCAACTATGGCACCAACTAACGTGGGCTACTCCTTCAAAGAGGCAATCAGTCACTTCTTCCGTAACTGGACTACCTCGCTCGGCGCCGTCATCACGATCTTCCTTTCGCTGTTTATCATCGGCCTGTTCATCATGGGCTCCGCGATGCTGAACTCCGTGATCGGCACCGTCGAGGATCAGGTCGTCATCAACGCCTTTATTAGCGATGACGCCGACCAGGCAGATGTTCAGGCCTTTGAGGCTGAGCTCAAGACGTGGAGCAACGTCAAGTCCGTGACGTACAAGGACAAGGACGACGCGCTGGCCGAGTATACGAGCAAGATGTCGGGCAACGCCGACGCCACCATGAGCGCGCTCGATGGCCAGAACCCGCTGCCGGCTTCGTTTGCAATTGAGATGGACGATCCGTCCAAGGTCGAGAGCACGGCCCAGAAGCTCAAGAAGAACGCCGACTTCCAGAAGATCGCGGATGACGGCGACGTCAACGCGAGCGTGCTGTACGGCCAAGAGGAAGTGAGCCGCCTGTTCCAGGTGACCAACTACATCCGCATCGCCGCCGTGGTGCTCGTTGGCCTTTTGACCTTTATCGCATTCATCTTCATCAACAACACGATTCGCCTGTCCATCACGGCGCGTCGTCGTGAGATTGCGATCATGCGTCTGGTGGGCGCAAGCAACGGCTTCATTCGCGGCCCGTTTATCACCGAGGGCGTACTGCAGGCCATTTTGGGCTCGCTGCTTTCCATCGGCGTTCTGGAGCTGCTGCGCAATCTGATGATTCCGCGTTTGCAGGAGAGCATCGGCTGGATGTCGTTTGCCCTGCCGATGCAGTACTACCTGGTGACCTATGCTGCGCTGATTCTGGTCGGTGTGATTATCGGTCTCTTTGGTTCTGCCATAGCCATGCGCCGCTACCTGCGCGTGTAGGCATGCCTGGAATTCATCCCTTCCAACGGGTCGTCTCTTATGGGGCGGCCCGTTTTTTGATCTCTAGGGGACGGCAGGAAAGCGAATCATTTGGGTAGACTCTTTGGAGTTCGTCATCGATAGCAAGGAGGCGCCATGGGGCGCAATAACAAGCATAAGCGCGGTGCTCGCAATAAGCGTGGGCCGGTGCGCAGCGAACGCCGTCCGAGCCTGACCGGGCGCGTGCAGCTCCATGAGCATGGCGCCTATGTCATAACCGAGAGCGGCGACTACAAGGTTATGGGCCGCGGTAAGCGCGAGATCATGGATGGCGATACCGTTGCCGTGAGCATTAAGAACAGCCCGCACGGTGAGCGGCGCGCCGTGATCGAAGGCGTGGTTGAGCGCGCAGCCATAAGCGTGGTGGGTACGTACCAGACCGCTGGTCCGCTCGGTGTGATCGAGCCGCTCGATTCGCGCCTGAAGGCCGACTTCTTCATTCTGCCCGAGGATACCTCGGCGGATCGTCTGGGCGTCCACCCGGGTGATGCCGTTGTCGCGCGCATTTTGACCTACCCGACGCGCCTGGAATCGGGCACCGTGACGATCGAACGCCGCATTGGCGGAGATGACGCGCCCGATTTGGGCGTTCAATACGTGATGGCGCGTTACGGCTATACCGATAGCTATCCCGAGGCCGCGCTGGACGAGGCCGAGGGGCTTTCGCTCGATGTGTCCGCGGCGCTTAAGGACCCGCTCCGCCGCGATCTGCGCGACCGCTTTGTCATCACGATCGACCCGGTCGACGCGCGCGACTTTGACGATGCCATTTCGCTTGAGCGCACGCCCGAGGGTGGCTACAAGCTGGGTGTGCATATCGCTGACGTTTCTCACTATGTGGCTTGGGACGGGCATATCGATCTTGAGGCTCGCCATCGTACGACATCGGTGTATCTGGCCGATCGCGTGCTTCCCATGCTGCCCGAACGCCTGTCCTGTGACCTGTGCTCGCTTCGCCCTGACGAGGACCGTCTTGCGTTTACCGTTGACATTGAGCTCGATGCGCAGGGTCGCGTGCGGCATTACGATCCGTACCCCAGCGTGATTCGCTCGCGTGTGCGTATGGACTATGACGGCGCCGAGGCGCTGCTGGTGCGCGCCGGCGCGGTGGAGTATGGGGTGCTGGAGGGTGCGGCCGAGGATGTTGCGGCTGCTGAGGCCTCGCGCGAGGAGGCGCTTGAGCGCGGTCTTGCGTGCGAGAAGGCCGCCCGCGGCTGCAACGTCGACCTCGGCAATTTCCTTGTCGCCGCCAACGAACTCGCCGAACTTCGCCGTCGTATTCGTCGCGTCCGCGGCTCAGTCGATTTTGACACGGCCGAGATTCGCGCTCTATTGGACGAGGACGGAGTGCCCGTGCAGATTGTGGCGCGTGAGCGTTCGTGTGCCACGTCGCTTATCGAGGAAGCCATGCTGCTCGCCAACGAGTGCGTTGCAGAGTGGCTGGCAGACCGTGATATCGAGGCTTGCTATCGCGTGCATGAGGATCCGAGCCCCGATAGCCTGCACGGTGCCGCCGTTGCGCTGGCGCAGCTGGGCATCATCGACGATCGCCGTGCTGCCGGTATTGCCCTGGGGAGTCCCGATGAGCTGCAGGCTGCAGTTGATGCTGCCGCCGGTACGGCCAACGCACCGCTCGTCAACACGCTGCTTCTGCGCAGCATGCAGCGCGCGCTGTACAAGCCGCGCAACGAGGGCCACTTTGCGCTCGCCGCACCGTGCTACTGTCACTTTACGAGTCCCATCCGTCGCTACCCCGATCTGGTGGTGCACCGCGTGCTCAAACTGCAGTTGGCCTATGAGCAGCTCGGCGGCAAGGACGCCTTGGTCCGTACGCCGCGGCTGATCGGCAAGGGGCGCGAGTCGCTGCCGCGCATTCTGCCGCAGATTTGCCGTGCGTGCAGCGATGCGGAGCGTGCGGCCGATGCCGCCAGCCATGCGACGCAAAAGATCAAGATTGCCCAGTACTATGAGGATCGCCTGGGCGAGCGCTATGCCGGAACGGTCTCATGGGTCAGCAGCATGGGCCTCTTTGTGCGCTTGGACCTGACGCAGGTCGAAGGCTTGGTTTCGATCAAGAGTCTGGGCAACGAGTGGTTCGAGTTCGACGAGGATGCGCTTACGCTGACGGGCGCCGACACGGGGACTCGCTATGAACTGGGCCAGCGCGTGATTATCGAGGTCTCGCGCGTCAATACCACGCGTGGGCACTTGGACTTTAAGCTTATCCATTAGCCAAATCTCGACTCATGGCGGGAGAGCGGAGGGCGGTCTTTCGGGGCCGCCCTCCGCATTTGGATCATGGCTACCTTGCCGTCTGCTCGGCCGCCCGCTTACCTGCTATTCGAGAGGTAAAACCTACCAAAATAAACCTGTCCCTTTTTGGCAGGTTTACAAGAAAGCGGGGATGAGATGGCGACGGTGTATGGTTATGCGCGGGTGAGTTCGCGCGATCAGAATCTAAATCGGCAGCTGGATGCGCTGGGCGCCTATGGCGTGGGCTCGGCGAATATTTATGCCGACCATGCGAGCGGCAAGGACTTCGATCGCCCGCGGTATCGCGAGCTGCTGCACATCCTGGGAGACGGGGACGTGCTGGTGGTGCTTTCTATCGACCGACTTGGCCGTAATTACTCCGAGATTCTTGAGGAATGGCGACGCATTACCAAGGAGCTCGGGGTTGCCATTGTGGTGTTGGACATGCCATTGCTTGACACGCGCGCCAGGGCCAGCGGCGCGCCGGATGTGACCAATACCCTGATTGCCGATATTGTGCTACAACTGCTGAGCTACGTGGCGCAGGTGGAGCGCGAGAATATTCATCGGCGCCAAGCGGAGGGGATTGCAGCGGCGCGGGCGCGAGGGGTCCGTTTCGGTCGACCTCGCAAGCCGTGCCCTCCTCAGTTTGAGCTGGTACGCGATAGCTATGAGGCAGGCGATATTACCCGCAGCCAGGCAGCAAAGTGCCTGGGCGTGTGCGTGGGGACGTTCGATCGCTGGATGCGCGAGGCGGGGTAGGGGTTTGCGCCGCTTTGGCGCTTCCTGTTGCGATTCAAATTTTGATACGCTGACGATGTCATTTGGGGCTACACTCGCTGATATTCAAAAAAGGAGGTAGGCCCTTGGCGCGCGTAAAACAAATAATCGGATGGACCGCGATCATTCTGTTCGCTGCAACGCTGGCGGGCATCTGGGTGCTGACGGAGCAAAATGCGGTGGAGACGTCGTTGCTGAGCGAGTCCACCGCGCGCGTGGTGGAGGGTCAGGCTACGGGCGTTCAGGCTGCCGATGCCACGGGTGAAGCTCAGACCGAGAACGGGATGACCGGGGGCATCGATTCGGCTGCCTCGAATGTCCGGTCTGGCCGACTTGCTTCCATTCGCATGTGGGTGGGCACGAACGTCCGTCGCGTTGCCCATACCGTAGAGTTTTTCTTCGTCGGATTGTTCGCCTCGGTGGCCGTGGTTTGCTTTTCCAGGCGTCCGTGGAGCGTTTGCTCCCGTTGCGTGCCCGTGTTGCTCTTTTGCGCCGTCTGCTCCGTTGGCGATCAGGTACATAAGATCTTTGTTCCCGGCAGGCATTTCGACGTTATCGATTTAGGATTCGATGCTGCGGGCTATGTCACCGCGATGCTGTTGGTATTGCTGGTCTCCGCATGGGTGCACCACGAGACGCGCCCCATCGGCGCCCATGCGAGGCGCTAGCCGGTAACAAACCCGTTTCTGATCATGCGACCTTGTTGAACTATTTTGTGTCGCGCGTATTTCCGAGCGGTCGGATTTGAGGGGCGAGCGGTAGAACGCTCGCCCTTTGTGCGCCACGATGCGGCACAATGTACCGTAAAAGCTGTTTATATCCGGTACGAATCGTTCGTTGGTCTTTAATTCTTCTCAAGGGAGGTGTTTGAGATGGCAAACGGATTGCTTTTGCGGCTTCGCGAGCGTGAGCTCAGCGCGAGCCCGGCGGAACGCAATGTCATCGCATATGTAAGCGCTCATCCGCACGAGGTGGTCGGGCTGTCCGTCCGCGGTCTTGCCGATGCCACGTTCTCCTCGCCCTCGAGCATTTTGCGCTTTTGCAAGCGCTTGGGTTTTGCGGGCTACAAGGAGTTCCAGCGCGAACTGATTGCCGAGCTGGCGCTCTTGGGTGACAAGAAAGACGTTGCCCTCGAGGGCATCTCCATGGATGACAGCGTCGAACGTATCGTGGGGAAGGTGATGAAAAGCAACGTGCGCACGATCGAAGCGACGGCGCGAACGCTCGATTACACCGTCTTGGAGCGATGCGCGGCCTATCTTAAGCGGGCACGCGCAGTCAATCTGTTCGGTATCGGTGCCTCTCGTTTGGTCGCGCACGATCTGGCACAAAAGCTCATGCGTGTCGACAAAGAGTGCCATCTGTACGACGACTGGCATGATCAGCTCTTGTGTGCCAAGAACATGCATGAGGGCGATATGGCAATCGCCTTTAGCTACTCGGGCTTGACGCAAGAGGTGCTGGACTGCACCGCCGAGGCCCAACGTCACAACTGTCCCGTTGTGGCCGTTACCAAAGTAGATGGATCATCCAAGCTTGCCACCGTGGCCGATGCCGTGCTCGGCGTCGCTGCGAGTGAACCCTTGGTCCGCAGCGGTGCCATGGCTTCGCGTATGGCCCAGCTTATGGTTGTCGATGCCCTGTACGCTGCTTACGTTGCCAGCGACTACGAACGGGCGACGCATGTCATTAAGCAAAACTACATCGAGAAACAGGAAAGATGAGGTGAATGAAATGCTCGATTTAACAAAATTCACGACCGAACAGCGTAATCAAAGTTCAATGGACCTCGATACGATGACATCGCTGCAAATCGTCACGACGATGAATGATGAGGATCTTCGTGCCGTCCAGTCGGTCACGAAGGTGTTGCCCCAGGTTGCCACAGCAATCGACTGGGCTGCTGAGGCACTCGAGCGCGGCGGGCGCGTCTTTTACATGGGCGCAGGCACCAGCGGTCGTCTGGGTGTACTCGACGCTTCGGAGTGTCCGCCCACGTTTGGCGTGTCACCCGATCTGATTGTCGGGCTCATTGCCGGAGGCGAGACGGCGTTTATCAAGGCTGTCGAAGGTGCCGAAGACAGCGAGGAGCTTGGCGCGAGCGACCTGCGGGAGCGTGGACTCTCGGAGAAGGATCTTGTCGTTGGCCTGGCGGCAAGCGGTCGTACTCCCTATGTGGTGGGCGGCCTTATGTACGCCAAGGCAACTGGGTGCAAGACCATTGCAATTGCCTGCAACCAAGGGTCGAAGATCGGGGAGAGCGCAGATCTTGCCATTGAGCCCGTGCCAGGTCCCGAGGTGCTGACCGGCTCAACGAGGCTCAAGGCGGGAACGGTTCAAAAGCTCATTCTCAACATGATTTCGACCGGTGCCATGGTCAAGATCGGCAAGGTATACCAAAACCTGATGGTCGATGTGCAGCAGACGAACGAGAAGTTGGTGGTGCGCGGCCAGAACATCGTGATGGAGGCGACCGGCTGCACGCGCGAGCGCGCTATTCAGGCGCTTGCAGATGCCGGCGGCCACGTAAAAACCGCTATTGTCTCGGTACTGCTGGACTGCGATGCCGAGCAGGCTGCGGTAGCTCTTGAGCGAGCGCGAGGCCATGTCCGTGCTGCGGTGAGTGGCCATGAGAAGAGCAATGCCGATGCCCAATAGGTGTGCGGCGTGAGCTGATATGACATCCAGACGAGATACCCAATACAAGGAGGAGTTATGACGAACAAAGAGCTGGCTCAAAAGCTGCTGGACCTTTTGGGCGGTAAAGACAACGTGCTCGCAAACGCGGCGTGCATGACGCGCCTGCGCGTGACCGTCAAAGACACGGGCAACGTCGACACGGAGGGCATTAAGGCACTCGACGGCGTGATGGGCCTGGTCGAGGACGACACGATGCAGATCGTGCTGGGTCCGGGCAAGGTGAATAAGGTGCTCGAGGAGTGCTCCAAGCTCACCGGCCTTGCGAAAGGCGTTGCCGACGAGAGCGTGGTTGACGCTGCGGCCACAAACAAGGCCGCGCAGAAGGCCAAATACGAGTCCAAGCCGGTTCAGGCCTTCCTCAAGAAGATTTCCAATGTCTTCGTCGCCCTGCTTCCCGGCATCATTGCGGCTGGTCTCATCAACGGTATCTGCAACGTCATTAACGTCTCGACGGCAGGCGCGCTTGCAGGCGAGTGGTGGTACCAGGGCATTCGTTCCATGGGCTGGGCCTTGTTTGCCTATCTGCCCATCTTGGTGGGCTATAACGCGGCACGTGAGTTTGGTGGCTCCGCTGCGCTGGGCGGCATCGCCGGCATGATGTGTATCGCCAACAGTGCTATGCCCCTGCTTGCGCCTGGTGCGGCTGATCCTGCCACTGCCATTCTGCTGCCGCTCACCAATGCGCAGTACAACCCCGCAGCGGGCGGCATGATCGCGGCTCTTATCGCTGGCGCATTTTTTGCCTGGATGGAGCGTCAGATTCGCAAGGTTATGCCCAACGCACTCGACACGTTCTTGTCCCCGCTGCTGGTGCTCATCATCGGCGCCTTTGCTCTGATGCTCGTCATCCAGCCGGTTGGCGCATGGCTGACGACTGCCATCTTTAGCGTTTTGACCTTTATCTTCGAGAAGCTGGGCGTCCTGGGCGGCTATATCCTGTCGGCAGGCTTCTTGCCGCTGGTTTCCGTCGGCCTGCATCAGGCGCTCACGCCGATCCACGCTATGCTCAACGATCCCGACGGCGCTACCAAGGGCATCAATTACTTGCTCCCCATCCTTATGATGGCTGGCGGCGGCCAGGTCGGTGCCGGTTTGGCGCTGTACTTTAAGACCAAGAACGCCAAGCTCAAGAAGTACGTCGCAGAGTCCATTCCCGTTGGCATCCTGGGTGTGGGCGAGCCTCTGATGTATGCCGTTACGCTGCCGCTCGTTCGTCCGTTTGTAACGGCCTGCCTGGGTGCCGGATTTGGCGG
The DNA here is from genome assembly GCA_900540855.1 of uncultured Collinsella sp. Classification (GTDB taxonomy): domain Bacteria; phylum Actinomycetota; class Coriobacteriia; order Coriobacteriales; family Coriobacteriaceae; genus Collinsella. Next base: position 4,412 of record UQHK01000023.1, on the reverse strand, counting down.
CGCGCTCGCGGCGCTGCTTCACATCGGCACGGTTTCTCAGGGCGTTTCCGGTCTGTTTGGCCTGCTGATCGTCGTTCCTGGCCAGCAGCTCGGCTACGTTGCCGCTATGCTGCTTGCCTATGCCGCCGGCTTTGTCCTGACGTGGTTCTTTGGCGTCGACGAGCAGAAGATCAATGAGTTCTTTGGCGAGTAGTTTGATATCGCGAGCCGTGTTGCTCGGGGTTCGCGGCGCGCGGCAGATTTCTTGATGCTATGGTTGTGCCGGCGGGGCTAACTGCTCCGCCGGCCTTTTTTAAAGGAGCGTTGTAGCGTGAAAACGGGTATTTCGATTTATCTTTCCAGCCCTCTGCAGGATATTGAGCGGACGATTGAGCGTGGTGCCGCGGCGGGTGCGCGCTGCGCGTTCACCTCACTGCATATTCCCGAGGATGGGGGAGCGGCGTATACCGATAAGGTCCGTCATGTGCTGTCGCTGCTTTCCGCCCGCGGCATTGCGCTCATTGCCGATGTGGGGCCGCGCACGTGCGATTTGCTCGGGCTTGAGCGCATCGAGGACCTGCGCGATCTGGGGTTGGAATACCTTCGTTTGGACTATGGCTTTAGCGCCCGGCGGGTCGCGGAGCTGTCCGGTGTATTTCGCATTGTGGTCAATGCATCGACGGTGAGTTCTGATGAAATCGCATCGTGGCGTGAGGCCGGTGCCGATGTGACTCGTTTTGCCGCCTGTCACAATTTTTACCCCAAGCCTTATACCGGTTTAGCTCTGGAGGACATTGCTCGGGTGAATCTTCGTCTTGCGGCGCTTGGATTCGAAATCATGGCTTTTGTGCCGGGTGATGCCAACGTTCGCGGGCCGGTATTCGAGGGACTGCCGACGGTCGAGGCACAGCGCGGTCGCGCGTCAAAGGTTGCCCTCAACATGCTTGAGCTCGCACATGGCGCCGATTGCGACATTGTGTTGGTCGGCGACCCCGATCTTTCCGATGCGGGCTGGGCGCAGTTTGCTCAAGTTTCCGCCGGATACGTGGACCTGCAATGCGAGCTTGAGTCTGGTTATGCCTATGTACGTGGGCAGATTCATCACGACCGGCCCGACTCGAGTGTCCTCATCTTTAGGTCTCAGGAGTCACGTACGACGCATAAGCCGGATTCCGTGCCGACGGATGCCGGAGCCGGCCTGCCGCGAAAGGCGGGGTCGATCGCTGTGAGCAATAGCGGATATGGGCGCTACGAAGGCGAGCTTGAGATTGCGCGGGTCGATCTTCCCGGTGACGAGCGCATGAACGTTGCGGGCCATATCACGCCCGAGGCAATGGAGCTGCTGCCGTTCATCAAACGCGGATTCGGGGTACGGTTCGTTTAGCGTGTGACCCGTGGGCTACAATTGGCCCATCATACGAAGGCGCCTCGTGTGGCGTGTGCCTGCGTTGGCCGATCTATATTCGGAGGATTCCCATGACCGTACTGTTTGTTGAATATCCCAAGTGCTCGACCTGTAAGAAGGCCAAGGCATGGCTGGACGAACACGGGGTAGAGTATATCGACCGCGATATCGTTTTGGACAATCCCACGGCTGATGAGCTTGCGACCTGGATTGCTCGTTCGGGACTGCCGGTGCGGCGCTTCTTTAATTCGTCGGGCATGAAATATCGAGAGCTGGGCCTGAAGGCGCGTCTAGATGCGGGCATGACGGATCGGGAGTGCTACGAGCTGCTGGCGACCGACGGCATGCTGGTCAAGCGTCCGCTGTTGGTGGGCGACGACTTTGCGATTCCCGGCTTTAGGGAAGCAGCTTGGACCGAGGCGCTGCTGTAGCGGCTGCGGAAAGTGCGACCCGTTTTGAGTGCTCAGGGTGGGACGTGTTTTCCATCGGCGGGCTCGCTCGGCTCAATCCTCGAGCTGTGCCCATTCGTGCGGATCGTAGACCTTTACGTGCTTGTTGGGCTTGCCGCTCCAGTACTCCTCGTCCATAAAGGGCAGATATGCCTGAACACCGGGGCAGATAAAGGGAATCCGCTGCTGTTGCAGTCGCTCGCGCTGTCGCTGCTCCAGGTGCGCCTCGGATATGACAGTCGGCATACCGGACAGCTCGACGAGGCTTGACTGGATTCGCTTAAGGTCGGGGAGTCCCGCGTGCCATGACATCCGCATGATCAAAAAGGATGCACGGCGGTATTTTGCCTGCATCACCGTGATGGCGGGGCGCAGAGTGGGATGGATTTTGTCCCGTTCGGGCCAAAGGTCAGCAGTGATCTCGAGGCCCAGGGTCTCCCATAGGTAATCAAGCTCTTCGTCCATGGCGCCTCGATATCTACGTGATCATTGATACTTCGATTGTGTTGCCTGGTGCTATCGTTTTCGCGGTAGAATCTGCCAACGGTTGACGGCTACCGCTCGCGGCGTTTTGTCCTTCGTGTGCAGCGGTCGACTTCACAGGTCCTTCACGTGTTGGCCGTATTTGACTGAATTTCAAAAAAGTCAAAATTGGGGCTTGCGTCACGGCCGAACTTCCCGTATATTTCTTTCTTGCGCAAAGGCACAGCCGAGCGCAGCGATGCAGTCATTGGGATGTCGTCTAATGGCAGGACAGCGGATTCTGGTTCCGTCAATGGGGGTTCGACTCCCTCCATCCCAGCCATTGCATTTGCTACATATGGCCCGTTCGTCTAGCGGTTTAGGACGCCGCCCTCTCAAGGCGGAGATCACCAGTTCGAATCTGGTACGGGCTACCAAAATTGAACGCCCGGGCCTCGTAAGAGACCCGGGTTTTGTGTATTGACCGTATATACGGCGCCTGCCGTGTTTCGCTCAGATCGAGGAGTAGCCATGGATCTGCCCATCAGCTTGCAAGACATCACGTATGCCGAGAACTATCTGGCGCAGGGCGACCTGGCTACGGCGACGCCGCTGTTGGAGCGCCTGGTGGAGCTCGCCGAGGAGTATATCGACGCCGAGTGCAAGACGGAGGAGAAGCGCCAATACTTTAGCTTCGATAGCAAGTTTGAGCGTCTGGCCTATCGCCGCGTGGAGAAGGATCCGCGCGAGCTCGTGCAGGTCGAGGTGCCGTTTGACCGCCTGTACTCTGACATGGCGTTTGCCTATATTCGCCTGCAGGATTATGTGAGCGCTCGTAATGCCCTGATGCAGGCTGTGCGTTGGGACCCCATGAACTGCAACTATCGCTTGGACCTGGCCGAGCTGTTCCGCGCACTCGATGACAAGCAGGAATGGGCATCGCTCTCGTTTTCGGTGCTGGAGCGTGCGAGCGACGGCAAGTGCGCCGCCCGCGCCTATTCCAACCTGGGCCAGTACTTCTTGGAGCCCGAGACCGAGAATGTCTCGGCCGCCGTGGGTTGCGCGCGTCTAGCACTGCGCTTAGCGCCCAACGATGCACACACGACGCGCCTGCTCAACAAGATTCATACCACCTATCCGGATGCCGCCGAGGAGAGCGACGAGCACGTGATGGGTGAACTGGCCCTGCAAGGCGTGCCGACCTCGCCTTCGGCCGAGATTGCCATCTGCCTGATTATGTGCGCGACCGATGCTGCAAGCGACGGCGACAAGCAGGAGGCGACGCGCCTGACAGTGCGTGCTCGCGACCTTGTGGGCGAGGAGGCCTGCGCGGCGATTATCAAACTGGTGCGCGAGAGCGACGCCGAGCTCAATGCTGAGCGCAAGGCAAAGCGCGACGCCGCGGGCTCAAACGTCGATGGGACCGAGGAGGCCAGCGATGCCCAGTAAGCGCGAGCGCAAGCTCATCTCCAAGAATCGCTCGGCACACCACGAGTACTTTATCGATGAGACCTTTGAGTGCGGCATTGAGCTGAGTGGCACCGAGGTCAAGTCGATTCGCGAGCGCGCGTGCCAGATCACCGACACCTTTGCACTGATTCGTGGCGGCGAGTGCTGGCTCGTGGGCCTGCATATTCACCCTTATAGCCATGGTGGCGTGTGGAACCGCGACCCTGATCGCCGTCGTCGTCTGCTGCTGCACCGCAAGGAGATTGACTTTCTCGACGGTAAGCTACGTAATCGCGGCTATGCCCTGGTGCCGCTGGAGCTCTACTTTAATACCGACGGCCGCGTAAAGCTGCTGCTGGGCCTAGGCCGCGGCAAGAAGCTTTACGACAAGCGCGAGGATATGGCCAAGCGCGACGTTCAGCGCGAGATTGACCGCGCGCTTAAGGAGCGCAACCGCTAGGCGCTCTGTACAAGTTGCGGTGGAATACGGACTGTTTTGCCTGTTTGAGGGGCTATTCAGTCCCTATTTCACCGCAACTGCGGGCGTCTCATCTTGCTTACTGTTCTGACACATATGTCTCAAAGGCGGCGTCCGTTATGGGCGCCGCCTTTTTTTCAAGACTTTAGTCTGCTGGCCGCGCAGCGGCCAGCTTTAAACCACCCGCTAC
>UQHK01000022.1 GCA_900540855.1 uncultured Collinsella sp. | reverse complement strand
CATATCGTTGGGGCCAGGCCCGATTTTGCCTCTTGACAATGTCCTGCTCATATTAAAAGGAACGTCCCCAAATGCCGGCAGTTTGGGACAGTCATTGTTGATGAGAATCGGGCGCAGTGCCAAAAGCCCCGTTGGGCGAAATGTCGAACGGGAAGGTGCCGCAGCGATTAAACGCGGCGATAAACATGCGGATGGCGTTGGACGGCGTGGTACCTACGAGCTGGGTTGCCGCCGCGAAGGCCGCCTTTTCCTCGGGCAAGACCTTCGCGACTACGGGGGTCATGTGTTCTGCCATGGCGCTTCCTTTTTGAAACGACGGTAGTGCGGAAAGATGCGGGCCACGCGGCTGGGCGACGGGCTGTGAAGGCAACCCGATTGGCCCGCATCCGGAGTTTGTTTCTGCGGCGTTGGTATTACTTGGTATTCCTAAGTATTACCCCGCAGATAGAATACCACACCCGACCACATGGGGACGGAGGAAAACGGATCATTTTGTTGCTGAGTTAGTTTTTAGAGCGTGATGATGCCCGAGATATCGAGGGCCTGAGCGTCGGCGACATCGTGCGTAGCAAGCAACAGCATACGGCCGTCGAGCAGATCGAGCACGACCTTAGTCGTCGCATCGCGCGCAGCGGTATCTAAACCGGTAAAGGGCTCGTCCAGAATAACGACGCAGCCGCCACACAGCAGGGCGCGGGCGATCTCGACGCGACGGCGCTGCCCGCCCGAAAGCTCGGCCACGCGAGCATGCACATCGATTCCCGGCACCAGCAGGCGCAGCAATGCCGCGGCGCTCGAAGCATCCACACGCGCATCAGCGCACACCAGCACGTTATCCAAAGCCGAGACGCCCTCTACCAGACGTGCATCCTGAAACACCATCGAGCACGGCGCGCACTCCCCCGCTGCCAACGAAAGCAGCGTCGACTTGCCCATGCCCGAAGCGCCCATCACACAGATACGCCCACCCGCAGGCACGTTGAGCACTAGACCATCCAGCGCCGGCGCCCAGGGCGCACGATCGCCCACGGCAAGCGCAAGCTCCGCTGCGGCGCCATCGCTCGCGGCCCCCGCACGCCCGCGAGCGCCGCGCCCATGCGCCCGCACGGCCGCGCGCCACGCCACGGGTCCCGAAACCCGCAGCAGCCACACCAGCACGCGCTCACACGCCCACGAGGCGGCAACGACCAGCACGGTCCACGCCAGCAAATCAGCCGTCTCAATCAAAAGCTTTGCCTGATAGATGCGCTCACCCACGGTGCCCGTCGCCATGCCGATAAGCTCCGCCGCCACGCCGGCCTTCCAGCTCATGCCGATCACGGCGCGGGCGCACGAAAGCACAAACGGCAGGACTTCGCGCCAGGTATGGGCGCAAAACAGGCGCCAGCCGCGCACGCCATGCAGACGGAACATCTGCTCCAGCGGTTTATTCACCTGTGCCAAGCCCTCGGCCAGCGAAAAATACACGCCCGGCAGCGCCATCAAAAAGACTGCCGCGATGCTCACGCGCGCCGACCCCAACCAAATGAGCAGCAGGACCACCACGCAGGCAACCGGCGTCGCCTTTACAAACGACAGCGCCGGAGCCACCAGGTGCGCAAACGCCCGCGAACGTGACGAAACCCCGGCAAGCACGCCGCCGCACACCGCGGCAAGCGCCAGCCCACCCAGTATCCGCGCGCCCGAGCCCGCCAAAATCGCCCAGGTACCGCCATCGCACACCAAGCGCAGCAGCGCCAAGGCAACAGCACCCGGCCCCGGCAAGATCAGCGGCTGCGCCACCAGCGCCGCCACCAGCATCCACACGGCAAGCCAAAAGGCGGCGACGGCACCTGCTGCCGCCACCGCCTTCATGCGCTCTGTCATTTGTCGAGCAAACGCACGCACGGGCTACTCCATGTAGTAGAAATCATCAGCCGGGAGCTTGCCGCCCACGGCGCTCGCGTCCGCGTCGGCCAGCACCTGCAGATACCCACTAAGTGCCGCCTTCATATCCTTGCCCGTCTGGCACACAAGCATGCACCCGGGAATCGCCTTCTCGGCGATCTTGGCGTTGTCCACGATGCCGGCATCGACCACGGCCTGCGCCCAGTCTGCCGGCGCCGCATTGACGGCCTTAACGCTCGCCGCATGGCAGCTCAAGAACTCCGCCACGGCCTCGGGATGTTCCTCGGCAAACGCGCGGCGCACCACGGTCACGCCCGTCAGCAGGCGCGAACCCGTGTCACCTGCCAGCTCGTCCCACACATCGGTCAGACTTACCGGCGCTGACAGCTTGCCTTCGCTCTTGGCGATGGCAGCGGTCTTGAACGGCTCCGGCAGCACGCCCACGGCAGACGGATCGGCAAGCAGGGCCGACAGCACCTCGGTGGGCTCGCTCTTAAACTCGAGCGTCACCTGGCCGGTCAGGCCCGCGCGCTCCAGCAGGTAGTTCATGACGTACTCTGGCGTGGTGCCCTTGCCCGTCATGTAGACGGTGCGACCCGCTAGATCGCCAAACGAGGCCACATTCGCGTCGCCCGTCACTACGTTCAGCACGCCCAGCGTGTTGATGTCGATGACCTGGACCGCGCCCTCGGTCTTGTTGTAGAGCACGCTCGCCACGTTGGCGGGCACCAGGGCAATGTCGATATCGCCCTGAATGACCTTGGGCACAATCTCGTCGGCGGCAGTGTTGATCGCAAAGTCGAACTCATTGTCCGTCTCGCCATCGGCAGCCTGGTCCATAAACTGCGCCAGGCCAATCGAGGTCGGCCCCTTGAGCGAGGCGACGTGCACCTCAACCGGCTCCGCGGCGGCACCGTCAGCGGCAGACCCGGCAGCCGAACCCGCGGCGGACCCGGCACCGGCAGCCCCGCCGCCACAGCCCGCGAGCGCAAGCGACAGGGCGCCCGCGGCGAGCGCCGAGGCAAACCCCCGGCGCGACATCTCAAATTCAAACGCGCGCATCGTTAGCACATCCCTTCGTTAGGCATCGTCCAGGCGTGGTGGTCAGCGTGCAACAGCTCCTCGGCCAGCGGCGAGAGCGGCGCACCCAAAAACTCGCGGTAGCACGCCCGAACATCGGGGTTCTCGTGCGAGAAGCGAATGTCGGCCGCCGCATCGAGGCCCCAGAGCACCTGGCCGCGCTCTTCCGCCAGCTCGCAGCCGTCATGGATGGGCTGACCACCGCCACCGACGCAACCGCCCGGACACGCCATGACCTCGACGAAGTCGTAGCTCACACGGCCGTCGCGAATCGCGTCAAGCAGACGTGCCGCGTTGCCCAATCCGTGTGCCACGGCGACACGCACTTTGGTGCCATCGATATCGGCAACGGCCTCCTTCCAGCCATCGAGCCCGCGCACGTCGGTAAAGAAATCTGCATTGGGGTTCTTACCCGTCACCAGGTAATACGCCGAGCGCACGGCGGCCTCCATCACGCCGCCCGTGGCGCCAAAAATCACGCCCGCGCCCGTGCCAAAGCCCAGCGGCGTATCGAGCGGCTCCTCGACCAGTGTGTCGACGCTCACGTGGCTCGCGCGGATCATGCGTACCATCTCGCGCACCGTCAGTGCAACGTCCACGTCGGGCGCACCGTCCTCGCCCACCATGCTCGGCAGCGCGCACTCGGCCTTTTTGGCCGTGCACGGCATCACGGACACCACAAACAGGCGCTCGGGCTCCACGCCCAGCACCTTGGCGTAGTAGGTCTTGGCGATGGCGCCGAACATCTGCTGCGGCGACTTTGACGTGGACAGGCTGTCGACAAACTCGGGGTAACGTGCCTTCACAAAGCGCACCCAGCCCGGGCAGCAGCTCGTGAACATGGGCCAGCCGCGGCTATCGCCCTCGCCCTTGGCGGCCTTACCCAGGCGCTCGATCAGCTCGGAGCCCTCCTCCATAATGGTGAGATCGGCTGAGAAATCGGTGTCGAACACGTACTCAAAGCCCACACGGCGCAGTGCGCAGGCCAGGCGCTCGACGGTGGCCTCCTCGCGCGGAATGCCGAGCTCCTCGCCCCAGGCGCTACGCACGGCCGGCGCAATCTGCACCAGCACGATCTTATCGGGATCGGCGAGGGCATCGAACACGGTCTCGGTATCGTCTCGCTCGCGCAGCGCGCCCGTGGGGCAATGCGTGATGCACTGGCCGCATGCGACGCAGTCGGTCTTGCCGATCGGCGCACGCCCGCGGGTGCCCACGGCGGTGTGCGTGGCGCGGTTGGTCAGGTCCCAAATCCCCAAGCCCTGGACGCTCTCGCACACCTTGATGCAGCGCATGCATTTAATGCACTTGTCGTTGTCGCGGATGATGGGAAAGTCGAAGTCCCATCCCTCACCCGCCAGATGCTTCTGGTAGGGCAGATAGAAAATGCCCAGGTCGTTGGCGATGGTCTGCAAGTTGCAGTTGCCACTGCGCACGCAGCTCGTGCACTGCGAATCGTGCTGGGACAGCAGCAGCTGCACGTTGGTGCGACGGGCCTCGCGGGCCTTGGGACTGTTGGTGTGGACCACCATGCCGTCGAGCACATAGTTGTTGCAGGCGGCAACCAGCTGGTCGCAGCCTGCAACCTCGACCACGCACACGCGGCAGCCGCCGATCTCGTTCAGATCCCGCAGATAGCACAGGGTGGGAATCTGGATGCCGACGGACTTGGCTGCGTCCAGGATCGTGGTGCGCTCGGGCACCACGACTTCGCAGTTATCGATAATGAGCCTGACCATGTTGTGCGCTCCGTTTTCGGTGTTGTCGCTGACGGTGGGGTTGTTGAGCTCTACCATTCCAGGTTCCTCCCTCCGCGGAACGCACCAAAGCCAAAGTGGTCGCAGCGCAGGCAGCGGCTCGCCTCCTGGCGCGCCTCCTGCTCAGTAAGACCTTGCTCGACCAGATTCCAATCGTGAATGCGCTCGCCGGCCTCGCGCTCGCCCAGCTCGCAGCGGCCGCACTCATGCTTGCTCTTAAACTGGACGGTCGGCAGCTCGACCTCGAGTTTAATCTTGTGATCAAAGCCCAGGTAGCGGTCGATGTTTGCCGAGGCCACACGGCCAGCGTTGATGGCGCGGATGACGGTGGCGGGGCCGGTCTGGCAGTCGCCGCCGCTAAAGAGACCATCAAAGTTGGGCACGGCGCCGTCCGAATCGGTGACGACGCGACCCCACTTGCAGGCAATGCCCATCTCCTCAAACGGCTTGTAATCGATGTCCTGGCCAATGGCCACGAACACGCGCTCGCAGGGAATGACGCGCTCGGGTGTGGCGGCGGCACGCGGGGCCGGACGCCCACGACGGGGCTCGCCGATGATCTGCGGCTGCACGCGCAGGCCACTCACGCGACCCTCCTCACCCGTCTCGATAGCGAGCGGTGCCGTCAGCTCCAGTACCTCGCAGCCCTCGGCCTGGGCGCCGGCGATCTCGGCGTCCTGGGCCGTCATATCGCAGATGCGACGGCGGTAGACGATGCTCACTTTTTCGGCACCGCAGCGCACGGCAGAGCGTGCCACGTCCATGGCCACATTGCCGCCACCGATGACGCACACGCGCTGGCCGCTCAGGTCGGGCAGCTCATCATCGCCAATGGCGCGCAGCATCTTGACGGCCGACTCCACGCCGAGCGCCTCTTCGCCCGGAAGGCCGAGCTTCTTATCGCTGTGGGCGCCAATGGCCAGGTAGACGGCATCGAACTCGTCGCGCAGACGGGCAAGCTCCTCGCCGTTGACGGAGTGGTCGAGCTCCACATCGATGCCGGCGCTCAAGATCCAGTCGATCTCGGCCTGCAGGCGCTCGCGCGGCAGACGGTAGCTGGGAATGCCGTAGCGCAGCATCCCGCCCAGGTGGTGGCGCTGCTCAAAGATGGTCACCTTATGGCCCATCACGGCCAGGTAGTAGGCGCAGGAAAGACCGGCCGGGCCGCCGCCAATCACGGCGATGCGCTTGCCGGTGTTGTCGGCCACGCTGGGCTTGTAATCGTTGAGGTCACTATGCTCGACGGCAAAACGCTTGAGGGCGAGGATGTTCATGGGGTCGTCGACCATGCCGCGGCGGCAGTGCATCTCGCAGGGATGCTCGCACACCAGGCCGCAGACGAGCGGCAGCGGGTTGTTCTTGCGGATGACCTTGACGGCATCGGCATAGCGGCCGGCCTCGACGAGCGAAATGTACCCGGGGATGTCGACGTGCGCCGGGCAGCCCGAGACGCACGGAACGCGCGCCTCGCGATCAAAGCCGCAGGAATGCTCGCGAATGTGGTGCTCAAAGTCGTCGCGAAAGCCGCGAATGGCGGAAAGCGCCATGGCGCCGGCCTCGTAGCCGATGGCGCAGTCGCTCGAAAGGTAGATGGTGCGGGCGGTGCGCTCAATCAAGTTGAGCGTGGACTCGTCGGCGCGGCCCTCGAGCACATCGGCGAGCAAATCGCTCAGCGCACTCAGGCCCACGCGGCAGGGCGTGCACTTACCACAGCTCTGGGTGGAACACAGGTTGACGAGCGCTGCCGTAAACTCAACGGGACACGGGGCGAGCGAGCTCACCGCCAGGCGACGTCCGAGCGCATCGTGTAGGTCGTCCATGACGGCCTGGGCGTGGCTGCGTTCCATTACATGCAGTCGAGCCATAAGATCCCCTCTCACATGGCAGCCCGGAGGCGAGGCCGGGCGAAGTTGCTACATGCAACACACTGACCTAAAAAGTTGTTAGGTCTCCACGCGGTTCGGCAGGCGGTATAAAACGCGGCCCTCAGCGGTGCTAAACACCTTTACCGCAGATAAATGCCATATTTGATAAAACGCGTTACCAAATGACAATGCCCCGCCCACGCAATCACGTGGACGGGGCATTGCTCCAGGTATGCGGTCAGCGACCCTGTTGCTTTTACTTAAGCTCGGGCCAGAAGTCCTTGTTGGCCTCGATCATGTCGTCGAGAACTTCCTTGGCGACCTTCATCGAAGGCACGGTCTTGTTGAGCGTAAAGGCCTTGAGCGCCTTCTCGTACGAACCCTCGATCGTGGCCTCGACCACAAGCTTCTCGGAGTTCAGCTGCTGCATCATGAGGCCCTGCTGGAACAGCGGGATGTTGTCGCGGCTGATGACCTCGGGGCCGTTCTTGCCAATGTAGGCAGGCAGCTCGACCATGGCGTCGTAAGGCATGTTGGGGATAGCGCCCTTGTTCTCGCAAATGACCAGGAAGCGCTGCTTGGTATCGTTCTTCAGAGCGATAGCCAGGTCGGCAATCCAGTCGCCGTGGCTGCCCGCATAGAACGTGCTCTCGTCGATCTCGCCCGTCTTCTCGTAATGGTCGATGCCGTCGAAGAGGTTCTTCTCGCGCGTCTCCTCGACCTCGTTTGCACGGGTGCGCTCGGGGTTGGAATGCTCGACGAACTCCTTCTGCTGCAGGTAGTAGTTCAGATAGGTGTTGGGCAGGTACTCCGGGAAGCACTCCATGATCTCGTACTCGCCCTTCCAGACGTAGTACCAGCTGCCCTTGGTGTGGCGGTTCTGCTCGGGGTGCTCGTCAGTGGCCTCCTCGGGCTTCTTTGCCATGAGCGAGCCCATGCCCTTGAGGTAGGAGTCGGGCAGCAGAATCTCATGCTCCTTGATGTACTCGCGCAACTGCGGGAGCACCTCCTCGCCCTTGTGGCGGATCGAGGTGAACCAACCAAAGTGGTTGAGGCCAAAGTAATCGTACTCGACATCCTTCTTGTCGATATCGAGCGCGGCGCAAACCACATCGATGATCGCGATCGGCATGTCGCAGATGTTGATGATGCGAGCGTTGGGGCGCAGGACGCGGCAGCCCTCGGAGACGATGGCGGCAGGGTTGGAGTAGTTAAGAATCCAGTAGTCCTTCTTGGCGTACTTCTCAACGTCATCGATCAGCTCGACCATGGGGAAGATGGTGCGCATGCCGTAGGCAAGGCCGCCGCAACCGCAGGTCTCCTGGCCCACGCAGCCATGGCGCAGCGGAATCTTCTCGTCCTGCTCGCGCATGGCGTAGCCGCCCACGCGCATCTGGGCAAACACGAAGCTCGCGTCGGTAAAAGCCGTCTCCTTGTCGGTGGTCACCGTGAGCTTGATGTCCAGGCCAAGGTCCTCGTGCAGAATCCAGTCCACGAGCACGCCGATCTTGCGCTGGCGCTCCTCGTTGATGTCGTACAGACGAATCTCGTCAACGTCGAGCTCGTCCTTGCGCAGAGCGATGGACTTGACGATGCCGGGGGTAAAGGTGGATCCGCCACCACACAGAGTAATGATCATTGTTTACTGCTCCTTCTCAATTGCGTTTTCGACCTTGTCGCGCATCTCGGCGACCTTCATGCCAAAGATGATCTGGATATTATTGCCGTTGCGGTTGATGCCGCTGTTGGGCACGTGGTTGATGAGGTCCTCATTGATGAGGTCCGGGTTCTTAACGTTCACGCGGAGACGCGTAAAGCAGTTCTCGAGCTCCTCGATGTTGTCCTTGCCACCAAGACCTGCGACCAGGTCGGCAATACCTGCATCGACGCCCTCTGCGGGGGCCGCGGCAACAGCGCCCTGCTTCACCGCGACAGACGCGGCGGCCTCGCCCTCGGCAACGGACTCAGCAAGCTCGGACTCTTCCTCGCGACCAGGCGTGTGGAGGTTGAGCTTCTTAATAAGGAAGGTGAAGAGGAAGAAGTACAGAGCGGCGTTGACGACTCCGAGCACGAGCATCATCGGCCAGTTGGTCTTATCGACACCGAGGACCAGGTTGGAAACCACGATGTTGATGATGCCGCCTGCAGTCGAAGCGGGCACGGAGAGGACCTTGAGCAGAACCAGGAAGATGCCGGAAAGAATCGAGTGAACGACAAAGAGCACGGGAGCGGCAAAGACAAAGAGGAAGTCCATGGGCTCGGTCACGCAGGAGAGCACGGCGGTGATGATCAGCGGGATGATAACGGCCTTGGTCTTATCCTTGTTCCCCTTGTAAGCGGTGAAGATAAAGGCGAGACCGATACCGATGTAGGGCCACAGGTTGTTGAAGGTGTAGCTGTTGAAGTAGGTGCTATCGGAGAAGGGCTGGCCCGTCATCGCCATCTCGGCAACACGGATGGGATAGGCGCCGGCGATAACCTGATCACCCAGCGTAAGGGTGCCGCCCACATCGGAGAACTGGAACGGGGTGTAGATGAGGTGGTGCAGGCCGGTGGGAACGAGCAGCTTGTTGAGCATGCCGTAGATAAACAGACCGATGTTGCCCGACTCCTTAATGATGCCGGCAACGGAGGAGATGGCGCCCTGAACCGGAGGCCAAACGATGCAGAAGCCAGCGCCCATGGTCCAGGAGATGATGATCATGATCAGGAACGGGAAGCGAACGCCCGAGAACATCGAAAGGGCAATGGGGAACTGCTTGTTCGAGTACTTGTTGAACACGGCACCGGTGATGCAACCAAGAATGATGCCGCCAAACACGCCGGTATCGAGCACCTGAATGCCCATAACGGTGCTCTGGCCGGTTCCGGTAAGACCGAGCATGCCGCTCGCTTCGGCAAGAGAGCCGGTGGCGTTGAGCACGATGTTGTTAGCCTGCAGGAACAGGAAGAACGACATCAGGGCAATCAGCGAAGCATGGCCCTTGTTCTTCTTTGCCATGGCGCCGGCGATGCCCACGCAGAACAGAATCGAGAGGTTGTTGATGATAAACATCAGCGACTGATAGACAACGGCGCCCACAAGCTGGAACGGACCGGAGCCCAGCACAGGGATCACGGCGCAGATGGTCTTGTTGGTCAGAATAATGCCCACGATGAGCAGAATGCCGGCAACCGAGAGATACATCATCGGCTGAACGATTGACTTCGCGAACACCTCCAACGGCGCTTTGAAATTGAACTTCTTTTTTGCGGTCATAGCGGTACTCCCCTTCCTTTTCCGCAAATTAAGACAGATGTGCCCTGGACAAGACCGTGAGCCTTGCCTTATATCAATCGATGTGTGGGCACGTTATGCCTAGAGACCAGGTTCTCCAAGCAGGTTAACAATGTGGTACGCGAGATAACTCTTCTCGGCATTGGTAACGACAACGTTATAGGTAGACGACAAGTGGGCGGCTATGGCGTCCGCGCACGAGAATGCGCACGGATACGCCGTTTCATCGATTCGGAACAGCGCGTCGCCATTGATTTGCCCGGCCGCAGGATCGAGCGCTCGCTGCGCGAAAAACTGCAGGTGGCGGACGAAACGCTCATAGGGCAGCGAGGTGTCATCGAGGGTCGTAGCATAGCGCTCGGAAACAATCGCGAGCACGTCGCGAACAAGCTGGACCGAGATGATGAGACGGTCGGAGCGTTGCGGCATGGTGGCGTTGACGATATGCAGCGTAATAAAACCCTGCTCTTCTTCGCTCATCTGGATGCCCATATACTCCTTGACAATCTGCAGCGCACGGCCCGCAAGCGCATACTCCTTGCGATAGAACTGCTGGATCTCGAGCAGCAACGGATTCTCGCAGGAGACGCCCTTGCGCTCGCGCTCCAAAGCAAGGCTGATATGGTCTGCAAGAGCAATGAGAATCTTGTCGTTGACATCAACATTGAGCTCTCGACGGAGCATCTGAACAATGTCCTCGGCAATCACGAGGTTGACGGTGGGAATGGACTCCAAAAGATGTGCCAAGCGGTCAATCGTACGCGAATCCTGAGAAGTGCCCTCCTGCAGCGCATAGGTCTTTTCGACCGATGCTTCATCGATAGCGTCGCCGGCATGACGGCCAAAGCAGAGGCCTCGACCGATGACAATGAGCTCGGAGCCATCGTCCGAAGTGACCATTGCGACGTTATTGTTGAAAACTCGCTTGATAACCACGGTACCCACCACAAGAATTTACTCGGAAAGCCAGACGACAGGCTCTTTAACAGCAACAGGGCCGGAAGCATGCTCACGAAGAGTCGAGTTCTCCGAACGCTCGCACACGATAACAAAGACCGTGGGGTCGAAGCCAGCGGCGCGAACCGCGTCGAAATCGACCTCGACGAGGGGCTGGCCCGCGTCGACATGGTCACCCTGAGCAACAAGCGCATGGAAGCCCTTGCCCTCAAGTTTAACAGTGTCGATTCCGATATGCAGCATCACCTGAGCAGAGCTGTCGTCGGACATGATGCCCAGCGCGTGCTCAGTCGGAAACAGCGCCGCGACGGTGCCGGAAACAGGAGCGCACACCGTTCCCTCTTGGGGAACCACGGCAACGCCATCGCCCACGGCACGGCTGCTAAAAGCGGGGTCATTGGTTTTTTCCAGATGAACAAGCTCGCCGGAAACGGGAGCGAGGATTTCGAACTCGGAAGCTGCAGTCTTCTGCTCATCCGAACCGCCCATCAGGCGAGAAAAGAAACCCATGGTGGTATGTCCCTTCATAAATATAGCCCAACCAAAATCAAGCGAATGCATCCATAGAGACACACCCGTTCAAAGACTTTGGTTAGGCCCACGTCCGAGGGACTCGGTAACCTTCCGCATTTCTTTTTACGGGAGCTATTGTAGACAAGCCCAAAGCCAGAACAATCATTATGACCGGTGAACGGTATTTATTCTCCGATAAACGGTTTTTAGGCGATATTTGGATGTCTCTATAGTTTTGTAACCCTCGTGGCTATTCCCGGTGAGGCACCCGACCCCGTATCGCGGCGCATGTCGCCCCCAATCTGGGTATCCGGTGCATGGTGCCCTATTGTCTTGCATAATTTCGCTTGCGTCATGCATAAAAAGACGGGGGCACCCCTTCCCGTCCCAACGTACCCCCGCTTGGACCGTGCAAAAACCGGAGTATTCAGCATCGCGATTCCCGTCGGCGACGCCGCGAATCGGGGAAGCCGCGCAATCGGCGTCATTTTGGGGCCCGGCGCGACGCGAAACGTGTGATATCGCCGCGCCGGACCCCGTCCGCCAACCCAAATAGTCTGTCGAAGAATCTCGCTGGCCCAAAAAGACGCTTCCGGTGCGTATGCAGCCGCCCCGGCCTGCTGAATACTCCCAAAAATGCACGGTGCACCCGAGGGGACCCGTGCATGCCGTGAAAAGACACGCTCACATCCAAAAGAATGCGAGCGTGAAAGCCAGATGGCAGCAGGGGCGCCAGACGGCGAGCGGAATCCCTGGCGTGTCCGCCCAGGCACCGCAGCCGCCGCGTGTCAGTGGGGAGTTTCACGTTCTCCGTCGATGCCAGAACCCCGCATACGCGAATCTCCAACTAAGCCGATAGCCCACATCTCTCGCCGCGACCGTCTCCGTGCATTTTCGTTAGGGAGCCGGCCCACCTCAAACTGCGCCCACTAAAAAGGGCCCCGAGCATAGTCTGCTCGGGGCCCAAATTCATCTCGCCTTACCGCGCGACACGTGTGTTACTTGCGCTTGCCGCCGCCGTCACCGGGGCGGCGGGAGCTACCGCCGCGCCTGCCGCCACGATTATTACCATAGCTGCCTCGGTTATCGCGACCGATGGCACGACCGCCGCGGGAGCCGGCCTGGTTGCCGCCACGCCCGCCGCGATAGCCGCCACGGCGCTCCTCGCGGGTGTCGTCGTAGTTGCGCCAGTCATCGCGACGATCGCGGCTGGCACGCGGGTCGCGACGATCGCGCGACTCGCCAGAACGGCCGGCGCCGCTGCGGCCACCGTTACCACGAGCACCCTCGCGACGCTCGCCGCCACGGCCACCCTCGCGACCCCCGCGCTCGTCAAAGCGCTTGCCGCCGCGGGACTCGCCGCCGCGGGTACCACGCTCGTCACGCGAACCACGGCCTTCGCCGCCACGGCGCTCATCGCGCCCGCCGCGCTCGCCATCGCGACCGGAGCGACGACGGTCACCCGAACCGCGCTTGCCACCGCGCGAACCGCGGCCCTCGTCCTCGCGCTCAACACGACGAGGGCCGCCACGGTCCTCGTCCTCACGACGACGGCGGTGCGCCTCGCCCTGGAACTGCTTGGCACGACGCTCGGCACGGTTGCCGCGCGGGGTCTGCTCGGCAGTGCCAACACGCTCCTCGGCAGCCACCTCGCGAGCCACGCTCTCAACAGCCTCGTCCACGCGAGCCTGAACGCCCTCGCGCACGCGGGTCTTGCCGCCACGCTTGGGACGGCTCGGACGCTCGCCGTCGCCGCGACGCTCGCCGCGACCGCGGTTGGAACGACCGGCCACATCGCCGTAATCGTCGCCGTTGCGCTTGCCGTCGCGACGCGCCTGCTCAAGTTTCTTCTTGCTCTTGGACTTGCCGCGCTTGGTCTTCTTCTTCACCTTAAAGGCCGCAGGATCGCGCTCGGGATCAACGGTGGGCGGGTTGGGGCCCACATGCAGGTCGCCGGCCTCGTAGATGTCGGCGGTCTTGTCCATGAGCTTCTCGATCTCGTAGAACTCATCGACGTCCTGCTCGGTCACAAACGTGATGGCCCAGCCCAGCTCGCCGGCACGGCCCGTGCGGCCAATGCGGTGGATGTAGTCGGTCGGCTCTGCCGGCACGTCAAAGTTCACGACGTAGCGCACGTCGCTGATGTCGATGCCGCGGGCGAGCACGTCGGTCGCCACCAGCACGTCGACGGTGCCGTCGCGGAAGGCCGAAAGCGCGCGCTCGCGCTGGGCCTGGCTGCGGTTGCCGTGGATCGCGGCGGCCTTGATGCCCTTGCGCTCCAGGCGACGGCAGCAGCTGTCGGCGCGGTGCTTGGTGCGCATAAAGACGATGGTGCGCTCCGGGCCCTCCTTTTTGAGGAACTCGGGCAGCAGGTTGTTCTTGGCCTCGATGGACACCGGGAACACAAACTGGTCGACGGTATCGGCAGTCGACGTGGCGGGCGCGATCTCCACGCGGGCCGGGTCGCTCACCAGGTCGGTGATCTCGCCCACGGCCTCCTCGTCGAGCGTCGCCGAGAACAGCAGCGTCTGGCGCTCGGCCGGCGTCTCGCGCACAATGCGACGGACGGCGGGCAAAAAGCCCATGTCGAGCATGCGGTCGGCTTCGTCGAGTACCAGCACCTTGACCTCGTTCAGGTGGCAAGCGCCCTGCTCGATCAGATCGACCAGACGGCCCGGCGTGGCGACCAGGATGTCGCAGCCGTACTTGAGCGCCGCGGTCTGCGGCTTGTAGCTCACGCCGCCCACGACGGTCACGGCAACATGGCCGGTGACGTCGGCAATCTTGCCTGCGACCTCGTCGATCTGCTGGGCAAGCTCGCGCGTGGGGGTAATGACGAGCATCACGGGGCCGCGACCGTTGCCCTCGGGCTTCTTGGCGCCGCGACGGCGGTTGCGGCCGCCACGCTCGCGCACGGGCTTGGGCGGAGCGATGTGCTCCAGGTTATTCATGGTCGGCAGCAAGAAGGCGGCCGTCTTGCCGGTGCCGGTCTGAGCGGCGGCAAGCAGGTCGCGGCCCTCGAGCACCACGGGGATCGAGCCGGCCTGCACGGGCGTGGGCGCCGTGTAGCCCAGGTTCTCGATAGCGCGAAGCATCTCGTCCGAAAGTCCCAGCTCGTCAAAGGCGGGCAGGTTCTCGGTAGCGGACTCGACGGCCTGGGCAGCATTGGCTTCATCGGCCGCATCGAAGGCAGCCTGGGTCATGGCCTCGCGGGTCTCGTCCAGAATCTCGGCGTCCGTGACGTCGGATACAGAATTACGCATATGTTGTTGTTCCTTATCTGCACGCGCAATGGGCACGGCATGCGGCCGCGCGGGCGTGCTTGGTAGTGCGCTAATACATACAAAAACAGGTGCGCACAGAGAGGACGTTGCTCAGCACGCTGGCGATCGCTTTGGCAGCCCTATCACGCGCCGTCCAGACGCAGCAGCTCTAAGCGATGGAGCAGATTCGCCGCCGGTTAGTATACCCGCGCTTCGCATGCCCCCACGTAAACCACAGATGACGGGGCGGTCGGGGCCGATTGTCTCAATCTGTAACAGTTACGAGACAAAACCGGGTCTACACGTTACAGATTGAGACGAACTCAAACATCGCAAAACATAATCTCGATCTGTAACAGTTAGAGGTCATTTTCCCCGCTAGATGTTACAGATCGAGATGTTTGACATGAGCTGCCAACGATTGAGCAGCCACCCTCATCTGTAACGAAATGTCATACATTTCTTTCTATACTGGACACCCCCAGGGGGTATGGGTGTATAGTATCAGCGGGTTAACAATTCCAACACCGAACTACAGAAAGGAGAAGCCATGGCTCAAGATAAGTTCGACGTGGGCGGCATGACGTGCGCCGCCTGCCAGGCGCATGTAGACCGCGCCGTGAGCAAGCTCGACGGCGTCCAAAGCGTCGCGGTCAACCTGCTCGCCGGTTCCATGATGGTCGACTATGACCCCGCGCAGGTCTCCCCCGACGATATCTGCACCGCCGTCGATCGCGCGGGCTATTCGGCCTCACCCGTCGACGCGGGCACCGGTGCCGCCAACTCAAGCGGCAATGCGCAAGCCAGATCCGGCGCCACCCATATGGAATCGCCCACCAAAAAGCTAGAGGCCACTGCCTCCGCCATGCGCACCCGTCTCATCATCTCAATCATCTTTCTCATTCCGCTGTTCTACATAGGCATGGGACACATGCTCGGCTGGCCGCTGCCCGGCGTCTTCACCGACCACACCCACAGCATGACGCTCGCGCTCACCGAGCTCGTCCTGCTCATCCCCATCGTCTACGTCAACGACGCGTACTTTATCAACGGGTTTAAATCGCTCGCGCACGGCGCGCCCACCATGGACGCCCTCATCGCCGTCGGTGCCACCGCTTCCATTGCCTGGTCGCTCTACGCCATGTTTATCATGGCCGACCAGCTGGCCACAGGTCAGGTGCACGAGGCCATGATGACGAGCATGGACAACCTCTATTTTGAGAGCGCCGGCACCATCCTGTCGCTCGTCACCGTGGGCAAATACCTCGAGACGCGCAGCAAGTCCAAGACCGGCGGCGCTATCGAGGCGCTGATCGACCTGGCACCCAAGACCGCGACCGTCGTTGCCGACGACGGCACCGAAACCACCGTCGACGTCGACGCCATCCTTTCCGGCCAGGTGCTGCGCGTGCGCCCCGGCGAGTCTATCCCTGTCGACGGCGTGGTACTCGAGGGCGCGTCGGCCGTGGACGAGAGCGCGCTCACCGGCGAGTCCATCCCCGTGGAAAAGGCCGCCGGCGACACCGTCAACGCCGCCACGGTCAACCGCACCGGATCGTTTACCTTCCGTGCCACACGCGTGGGCGCCGACACGTCGCTTGCCAAGATCATCCAGCTCGTCGAGGACGCCAATGCCACCAAGGCGCCTATCGCCCGCGTGGCCGACAAGGTCGCCGGTGTGTTCGTGCCCGTGGTGTTCGTGATTTCGGCCGTGACCTTTGCGGTGTGGATGGCACTGAGCGGCAGCATAAACGAGGCGCTCACCTCCGCCGTGGCCGTGCTGGTGATCAGCTGTCCGTGCGCACTGGGTCTGGCCACGCCCGTCGCCATTATGGTGGGCACCGGCAAGGGCGCCGAAATGGGCATTCTGTTTAAGAGCGCCGAGGCGCTAGAGAACCTGCGCAGCGTGGGCACCGTCGTGCTCGACAAGACGGGCACCGTCACCCGCGGCAAGCCGGCCGTGACCGATATCGTGGTTGCCGCACGCGCCGACGGCTCGCCCGCCATAAGCGAAAAGGCGCTGCTCAAGCTGGCCGCCGCGTTGGAGTGCTCGAGTGAGCACCCGCTGGCCGAGGCGATTATGGCCGAGTGCGAGTCGCGCGGAATCGTCGCGCGCATGGTCGAGGACTTTGCTGCCGTGCCCGGTCGTGGCGTTACGGCACGCGAGGGGCAAAACGCCATTGCAGCCGGCAACGCACGCCTGATGGACGAGCTGGGCGCGAAGGTGCCCGCCGGCCTTGCCGAACAGTTCGCCGCCGAGGGCAAAACGCCGCTGTTCTTTGCCAAGAACGGCGAGCTCGTTGGTACCATCGCCGTGGCTGACGAGGTCAAAGAAACGAGTGCCGAGGCCATCGCCGCGCTCCGCAAGCTCGGCGTCGACGTGCGCATGCTCACCGGCGACAACCGCGTGACGGCCGAGGCCATCGCCCGCCGCGTGGGACTCACCAGCGAACAGGTTATCGCCGACGTCCTCCCCGCCGACAAGGAACGCCACGTGCGCGAACTGCAGGATGCGGGCGGCAAGGTCGCCATGGCGGGCGACGGCATCAACGACTCCCCCGCCCTGGCGCGCGCCGACGTGGGCCTTGCCATTGGCACCGGCGCCGACATCGCCAAGGAGGGCGCCGACGTGGTGCTCATGCGCAGCGACCTCATGGATGTTGCGCGAGCCATCGAACTTTCGCGCGCCACGATTCGCAACATCAAGCAGGACCTGTTCTGGGCGCTGTTCTACAACGGCATCGGCATTCCGCTCGCCGCGGGCGCGTTCTTCCCGCTCACCGGTTGGCAACTCTCGCCGATGTTTGGCGCCGCGGCCATGAGCCTGTCGAGCGTGTGCGTCGTAAGCAATGCGCTGCGCCTACGAACCTTTAAGCCCAAGACGGCACGCTGAGGCACCCGACCTTGCCCCTCAAACCGTCGCTCGCGTACCCAAGTACGCTTCGCTCCTCTTTCGGGGCAATCTCGGGCACCTCAGCGCGCCTTTAAGATGACTCTGTTCACGACTAAACTGTTAGACAATCTCAATTGATAAGGAGTACACCCATGCGTTACACAATCAAGACTTCCGGCCTTATGTGTGGCCACTGTGACGCTACTGTCGAGACGGCACTGCTCAACGTTGCCGGCGTGACCGACGCCGATGCCGATCACGAGACTCAGACCGTACAGGTGGAGTGTGCCGACACCGTGACCGCCGAGCAGCTCGCTGCCGCCGTCGAGGGCGCCGGCGAGAAGTTCCACGCCCTGTCCGTGGCCACCGCGTAACGACCCGCACGTACCCCCCGACCAGAAACGAGGACCCGCTATGATGGCAGACCACAAATCGGTGACCCGCATGCTCAAGACGGCACGCGGCCAGATCGACGGCATCTTGCGGATGGTCGATGAGGACCGCTATTGCGTCGATATCTCCACGCAGCTCATGGCCACACAGGCGCTCCTCGCGCGCATTAACGCCGACGTGCTCAAGGCGCATATCGAGGGCTGCGTGACTTCGGCAATCGAATCGGGCGACGAAGACCTCAAAGCCGCTAAGCTCGCCGAGATCGAACGCGTCGTCGACAAGCTCTCCAAGTAATTGGAGCATTGGGGACAGGTACGTTTGCGCCACATTGGCGCAGATTAACCTGTCCCCCTTGCTCTAAATCGGGTATAAAGGCGTGCAGCATATCGAACGAAAGGCAATTCGCATGAATGACTTTATGAAAGGTCGTAACGGCGCCGACGAGCTCACCATCGTGCTGGGCTTCATAGGAATTATTTTCGCGATGGTCGGATCGATGGCCCGCCACCAGTGGCTCAGCTGGATCGCCATCGCCGTAATCGTACTCGGCGTGCTGCGTGGCCTGTCCAAAAACATCGACGCCCGCCGCAAGGAAAATGATTCCTTCGTTGCCGCGACTGCCAACGTCCCCTGCCTGGGCAAATTCGTCGCCAGCTTGGGCGGCGGCGCTGCGGCGGCCAGCACCTCACGCGCGGCCGGCACCAGCAAGGAAGACTTTGAGCGCGCCAAGCGAACGGCCAAGAAGATGTGGAAGGGCCGCAAGACCACGGCATACCTCAAGTGCCCCAACTGCGGCCAGATGCTGTCCGTCCCCAAGGGCAAGGGCAAGATCCGCGTCACCTGCCCCAAGTGCCACGCCAAGATGGAAACGCGCTCCTAGCCGCTACACCATAGGACAAAATAAAAGCCGAGGCCTTGCGCTGAGACCTCGGCTTTTTGCATGGGGCGACATCATTCGATAAAGCTGTCGCCCCGTCGCGCCAGCGCCTAAGCTACGCCGTCGCGAGCGAGCTCCTCTGCCAGGGCTTCTGCCGGCATGGCCATAATCGCGTCGAGCTCGGCATCCACCTCGGGAATACGCTTCACCTTGAGTTTGCGTACCAGATCACCGCGACACATCACGTGCATCGGCTCACGCAGGGCGCACAGGTCATCGAGCGGGTTCTCGCGCGTCACCAGGATATCGGCGGCCTTACCGCACTCGATCGTGCCGGTCTCGTCGCCCAGCCCCAGCAGCTCGGCATTGACTTGCGTGGTCGTATGCAGCGCGAAGGCGTTGCTCACGCCGACATACTTGGCAAAATAGGTCACCTCACGCCACATGTCGTACTGCGTCACGAACGGGCAGCTCGAGTCCGTGCCCAGGCCCACCTTAACGCCAGCTTCCAGCGCGGCACGAGCACTCTCGATGATGCCCGAGCACACGATGTCGCCGTTCTTCTTTTGCGTATCGGTCGAATGGGTCTTTTCCGGGTCGAGCAACACAAACGGCAGCGCCGGGCTGATCGTACAGGTCACGCTGGGCGCACGCCCCTCAAGCTGCGTACCCGCGGCACCGTGATACAGCTCCAGGATCTCGGGGGTCATCGGGGCACCGTGCTCGATCGTATCGACGCCGGCCTCAAGCGCGGCCTTCACGCCCTCGGTACTCTCGACATGGGCCATGACCGGAAGGCCAACCTCGTGCGCCGCCTTGCACGCCGCCGCGGCGACATCGAGCGGCATGCGCAGCACGCCCGGCTCGCCTACTTCGGTCGCGTCGAACACGCCGCCCGTCACGAACAGCTTAATGACGTCGGCACCACGCGCGTACAAGTCGTGCACCTGTTCGGCCGCCTCGGCGGGACTGTTGGCCACCTGGGCGAACAAGCCCGCACCGTGACCGCCCGGCACCGTGACACCCGTTCCCGGCGCTACCAGACGCGGACCCTGATACTTGCCGGCGTCGATAGCGTTGCGCACGGCGATATCGGCAAACAGCGGGTCACCCGCACCGCGCACCGTGGTCACACCGCTTGCCAGCTGCTGCTGGGCGCTGCCTTTGAGGATGTGGCGGACGATGGCGCGGCCCACGGGATTGTCGAGCTTTTTCATGAGCGCGCCCGCATCGCCCGCTGAGACCGGTTTGCCCGAACCGCACAGATGCACGTGCATATTGATGAGACCCGGCATGAGATACGCACCGCCCAGGTCGATGACCTCGGCACCTGCAGGTGCCTGCGCCACGGCGCTCGGACCAATCCAGGTGATGACGCCGCGCTCAACGGCCACGGCCATATCGGACTGCGGCTCCATATGCTCCGAGCCATCCAAAACGGTCGCATTGATAAACAACGTGGGACGATCGGCAGTCGCCATATCGAGCTCCTCCCCCCTCAGAAAACTTGAACATCTGTCCATTATTACCTAGCGTGGCGGAATTGCTGCGGACATATCGGTTAACGGAGGGAAGAGGGGATGTGGGGGGACGGAATACGTTGCAGCCCCACCCCAGCAACATCAGGGGAATGTCTCGATCTGTAACAGGTACAGGGTTATTGGGCCCCTTCCCGTTACAGATCGAGATCTTTCGGCAGCCGCCAACCTTCCGTCTCAATCTGTAACAGTTACGGGCCCAAAAAGCCGCCAAACGTTACAGATCGAGATATTCTCCAGCCCCGTCGTCAAACGTCTAGATCTGTAACAAGTAGACAGGTTTTCGGCCTCTATATGTTACAGATTGAGATCTTTTAGCGGCAGCCGACCTTTTGTCTTGATCTGTAACAGTTACGAGGCCAAACGGCCCCTTGTTGTTACAGATCGAGACAAACTCGACAGGAACAACCACATCCGCGTCAGCTGCACCCCTCAGCGCCCATACCACTGCCGTCTCCATTCCTCAGCCAAATCGGCCCGCTGCGGAATGCCCGCCAGTCTCATCTTTTCAGCCAGCTTCCCCGGATTCTTGAGTTCATCAAACGTAAACCGAAGCACCTTATGCCCGAGCATCGTCAGATGAGACTCTCGCTGACGTTCTGCCACGAATGGGTCGACCGACTCCCGATCCCCACCATCCTGAAGGGTATACTTTCCCTTTCCGTCGAGCTCGCCGATGACGCACGTCCCGTCCTCGAGCCTCCAGAAATAATCAACGCGAAACACTTGGCTCGGATCAAGCGGGTCGCGAAACTCCACCTGCAACTCTGGCACCGGAAAACCGTATGCAATAAAGAACGCCCGCAAGCGAGACTCGCCGCCGTTTTCGGACAAGCCGTCCTCATACGACGCAATCACCTGTGCCCTGCGATGTCCTCGCCTGCCCTCACAATCGGCGCGGAGGCGCTCGCACAAATCCCCACGTGATTCGCCTTTCGCCCGCAGTGCGGAATCGGCAATCGCCAACCCATAGGAGAACGGCGCACGCAACAAGCAATCCTCCGCCGTGCGCCAAAACGACGTCACCTGCACGCCGTCGACCTGTTCAAGTGCGCCCGCCGCCTGCGGACGCAACAGCCGACATCCTGCACTCAACGTCACCGAACAACCCGTCTTAACAAGAAACCGCGGCCCGAGCAGATCATTTGGCACCTCCAGACCCCACAAAAGCGCCGCGTCATAACCCCAAAACGCCCAATCGGGATGAAACTCCGCAAGCCCTTTGACGGTCCGCAGCGCTCGCTCCGCCGGTGTCAACGCATCCCAATCATGTTGAAAACAGAACAAATACGGCTCGGGCTCCGCAATATCATCGGTTCCCACATGACGCCGCAGCCACATGAGCTCGGCATTGTCGTGCGTCACAAGCAGCACGCCTAGTTCAGCTGCCTCCGTGAGCCTGGCAAGCATCCTATTCCGCGCCAACGTGTTGCGAGCCGTATGCTTGTGTTTGAGAACGGTATTAGACACTTCCATCACCACCACATCGGAGAAATGGGCCATCGCCGCCGCTGCCGCCGCCGACAAATGTCTCGATCTGTAACAGGTAGACCGGTTTTTTGTCCCTAAACGTTACAGATCGAGATATTCTCCAGGCAGGCGACAGCTGCCCATCCTCTACTCCCATTCTTGCTCGTAGATGTTGAGCGACTTCACGTACCGCCCCTGGGCGCCCATGACGTCGCGGACCAGGCGTAAAAAGAAGCTGATGCACGAGGTGTCGAAACCGTCCTCTAGGTCCTCGGGATGCACCGCGCCCGGCCCGTCGACTGCCGTGTCGCTCAGGCGCGCGATGTCATACAGGTAGAGCTGCCCCGCCGTCAGCCAGACATCGTCGACGCACGCGAGTCGCACCGCAATCGCACCATCGTTCCAATGCTCCTTTTGCACGATATGTGGGTCGTAGACGTCAAAGCGACGGTCGGTGCGCGTGTCCTTCAGCACGACCATGCCAGTCGCGGGATCCTTGTCCAAAATGCCAAAGCGCGAGAAATACTGCGTGTCACGCACCTGCTTAAGTCGCCCGAGCGAAGCAGGAGAAATTGACGCTGGCGGCTCGTCAACATACAGCTCCAACAGCGTCTTGCCGTGGTAATAGGGGCGCTCAAACAGCAGCCAATCGGTAAACGCCATGTTGTAGGCCATGATTTCGTTTTGAGAAGGTTCCTCGCAATAGCTCAGCCACGGATCGACGATAATCTCGAACTGCTCGCGCGCCGGCTCCAGAAATTGAAACTTCCGCAGCATCCAAAAGTGAGCCATGTCGGCAATATCGTTGCCGACGACTTCGGCCAGCTCTGCTCGGTCAAAAACTTGGTCAGTCATGGCATCCTCCTCAAACTGATGGACCTCAATTTGAGCTTACGAGGAGGGCGAGCAACCGAGGCAAGCGCAGGCAAAATAGGCCTTCGACTGCAAACCAGATGCTAACCAAACACTTGACGGGACACTTGACCGAATGAGTCCACCGCAACAAAACCGCAGGTAGGCATAGACAGCCAGCCCGCCCTTTTGAGCCAGATGCCCGCAGCCACCACAGAAACAACAGGTGACCACAGCCCAAGAAGTCGACAAATGAACACCCGTACGTCGACAAACGAGCAAATCGCTCGCAAAGAGTGTCCCCAACGACTAGACAAAAAATGACTAGTCATTGAGGACGTTCTTAAATGACTACTTTACAGCGCCAGCGCCTCGGCGACTTCAGCAGCGCAGGCCAGGGCATCGGCCATGGCACTCACCACGAGCGAGCTGCCGTTGCGGGCGTCGCCGGCCACGTACACCGGTGCGGCATCCGCGGCGACGCCGTCGACACGGGCCGCAAGGTGCGAACCCTCGGCAGCCATTACCGGCAGCGGACGACCAGCGGTGGCAACAGGCACGCCCACCGCATCGAACACGCCGTGCTCGGGACCCGTAAAGCCGCAGGCGATGAGCACCAGCTGCGCCGGCACCTCGTGCTCGGAGCCCGCGATGCGCTCGGGCTTTCCCGCCGACCAGTCCAGATCGACTACGCGCAAACCCGCAGCCGCACCCTTCTTGTCCAGCAGCACCTCGAGCGTGTCCACGCCCCAAGCGCGCATCTCGCCGCCCATCGCAACGATAGCCTCCTGCTGGCCGTAGTCGGTCTTCTTAACGTTGGGCCACTGCGGCCAGGGGTTGCTCGCCGCGCGCTTATCGGGCGCAGCCGGCAAGAACTCAAACTGGCGCACGCTGCGCGCACCCTGGCGCACCGCGGTACCCACGCAGTCGTTTCCAGTATCGCCACCGCCAATGACCACAACGTCCAGGCCGCGCGCGTTCACCGCGGGCTCGCTACCATCGAGCACCGAGACGGTCGAAGCCGTCAGGTAGTCCACCGCGTACACCACACCCGGAGCATCCACGTTCGCAGCCGAAAGACCGCGGGGCGCACGAGCGCCGGCAGCCACCACGACGGCGTCAAAGTCATTGAGCTCGGCCGCCACCGCAGGGTTCGTAACGTCGACACCCAGCTCAAACACAATGCCTAGCTCGCGCATGAGCGCCACGCGACGCTCGACCACAGACTTCTCGAGCTTCATGTTGGGAATGCCGTACATGAGCAGGCCGCCCGGGCGGTCGTCGCGCTCAAACACCGTCACGCGGGCGCCACGACGCGCAAGCTCCCATGCCGCCACCAGACCAGCAGGGCCGGAGCCCACCACGGCAACCGTGGGTGCGCCCTCCCCCGCCGGCTCAAAGCGGCGCGGACCGCCGTTGGCCCATTTGTGGTCGCTGATCGCGCGCTCGTTGTCGTGAATCGTCGTGGGCCGGCCATCGACCGAACCCAGGTTGCACGCGGCCTCGCACAGCGCCGGGCACACGCGACTCGTGAACTCGGGCATGGGCGAGGTGAGCGACAGGCGCTCGGCCGCCTCGTCCCAGCGGCCACGGTACACCAGCTCATTCCACTCGGGAATCAGGTTGTGCAGCGGGCAGCCGCTCGGGCGTGCCTTGCCAAAGCTCGCGCCCATCTGGCAAAACGCCACGCCGCACATCATGCAGCGGCTCGCCTGGGCGCGACGTGCGTCGTCATCGAGCTCCACGTACAGCGGATCAAAATCATGGCTGCGCTCCTCCACGGGGCGAAGCTCGTGGGTCACACGATCGATATCAAGAAAAGCACCGGGCTTACCCATGGCACTTACGCCTCCTTCTTGGTCGGAGCAACAGAACCGGTAGCGGCCACGGGCGCAACACCCGCGCCGCCCGCGATATCAAAGCGAGCGACATCCGCGGCGCTCGCGCGACCGGTCACGATGTCAAACGCCAACTCCTCGGCCTGCGCATGCGTCTTGCCCACGGCCTCGGCCGCGGCGACAATCGCGAGCACGCGCTCGTACTCGGTCGGAATGACCTTCACAAAGTGCTTGCTCATCGAGTCGAAGCTGTAGAGCAGCTTAATGCCGCGCGGACTCTGCGTCACGTCCACGTGCTCCTGGATGAGCGCGCGGATCTGCGCCAGTTCATCGGCCGTCGGGGCCTTGAGCTCAACGCTCTCGTGGTTCACGCGGGCATCGAGCGTGCCGTACTGGTCAAAGACATAAGCCACGCCACCCGTCATGCCGGCAGCGAAGTTCTGCCCGACCTCGCCCAGGATGAGCGCCAGACCGCCCGTCATGTACTCGCAGCCATGATTGCCGCAGCCCTCGACCACCACGGTGGCACCGGAGTTACGCACGGCAAAACGCTGGCCGGCAAGACCGTTAATGAAGCCGCGGCCGCTCGTAGCACCAAAGAACGCAACGTTGCCCACGATGATGTTCTCGTCGAACTTGTAGGTCGCATGCGGATTGGGGCGAACCGACACCTCGCCGCCCGAAAGGCCCTTGCCAAAGTAATCGTTGGCGTCGCCGCACACGTTGAGCGTAATGCCGCGCGGCAGGAAGGCACCAAAGCTCTGACCGGCCGAACCATCGCAATCAACGGTGATGGAGCCGGCGGGCAGGCCCTCGGGATGCGCCTTGGTCACCGCGTTGCCCAAGATGGTGCCCACGCAGCGGTTGACGTTGGCGATATCGGCGCGGAAGCGAATCGGACGCAGGTGCGCACGGGCATCGGCCGTATAGGGCACAAACAGCGTGGAGTCGAGCGTCTTGTCGAGCTCGCTGTCCGCGGCCATCTGCGGCAGGAAGTGACGACCGTCGGCACCCGGGATATGGGCACCGAACTCGCAGGTCGCGCTCGCCAGCACGGGCGATAGATCGAGCAGGTTTGCCTTGCGGTTGCCCGGGACCTCGATCTGGCGCAGGCACTCGGGATGGCCGACCATCTCGTCGACGGTGCGGAAGCCCAGGCTCGCCATGATCTCGCGCAGCTGCTCGGCCACAAAGAGCATAAAGTGCTCGACGTGCTCGGGCTTACCGCGGAAGCCGTGACGCAGGCGGCAGTTTTGCGTCGCGATGCCGGCCGGGCAGGTGTCCTGCTGGCAGTCGCGCTGCATGAGGCAACCCATGGAGATGAGCGGCATGGTCGCAAAGCCAAACTCCTCGGCACCCAGCAGGCAGGCGACGGCGACGTCGGTGCCATCCATGAGCTTGCCGTCGGCCTCGAGCACCACGCGGGAGCGCAGGCCGTTTTGCAGCAACGTCTGCTGAGCCTCGGCAAGGCCGAGCTCCAGCGGCAGGCCGGCGTGCCAAATGGAATCGCGCGCCGCGGCACCCGAGCCGCCATTGTGGCCGCTGATCAAGATCTTGTCGGCAGCGCCCTTGGCCACACCGGTGGCGATGGTGCCGACGCCGGCCTCGCTGACCAGCTTGACCGACACGCGCGCACCGGGGTTGGCGTTCTTAAGATCGAAGATCAGCTCCGCCAGGTCCTCGATGGAATAGATGTCGTGGTGCGGCGGAGGCGAGATCAGGCCGATACCGGGCGTGGACTGACGGACCTCGGCGATCCAGGGGTAGACCTTCTTGCCGGGCAGGTGGCCACCCTCGCCGGGCTTGGCGCCCTGGGCCATCTTGATCTGAATCTCGAAGGCGCTGCACAGGTAGCGGCTCGTCACGCCAAAGCGTGCGCTTGCCACCTGCTTGATGGCGGAGTTCTTGGAGTCGCCGTTAGTCAGCGGGGTCTCGCGACGCGGATCCTCGCCGCCCTCGCCGGAGTTGGAACGGCCGTGCAGGCGGTTCATGGCGATGGCCATACACTCGTGGGCTTCCTTGCTAATGGAGCCGTACGACATGGCACCGGTGTTAAAGCGGCGGACGATGTCGAGCGCCGGCTCCACCTCGTCGAGCGGCACCGGCGTGCGGCCGCTGGCATTAAATTCCAGCAGGTCGCGCAGGCGCACGGCGCGACCAGTGCGATGCAGGCGGGCGCTGTACTCCTTAAAGGTGTCGTAGCTGTCCTCGCGACAGGCGGTCTGCAGCAGGTAGACAGTCTGCGGATCGATGAGGTGATCCTCGCCGCCGAGCGGGCGCCACTTGGTCAGGCCCAGTGTGGGCAGCTGATCGGGAGCCGGGCTCTTAAGGATGGCGAGTGCGGCGTCGTAGCGCTCATTCTGCTCGCGCTCGACGTCCTCGACACCCATACCGCCCACACGGCTCACCGTGCCGGCAAAGTACGCGTTGACAAACTCCGGGGTAAAGCCCACGGCCTCGAAGATTTGCGCCGAATGGTAGCTCTGCACCGTGGAGATGCCCATCTTGGACATGATGGAGACGATGCCAGCGGTCGCGGCCTTGTTGTAGTTGGCGATGCCCTGCTCAGCCGTCACGTCCAGGTCGCCGTGTGCCGCCAGATCGCGGATGCACGCATGTGCGTTGTACGGATAGATGCCGCTTGCGGAGTAGCCCACCAGCGCCGCAAAGTCGTGCGGAGACACGGCATCGCCGCACTCCACCACGATATCGGCAAAGGTGCGCACGCCGGCGCGGATCAGGTGGTTGTGCACGCAGCCCACGGCGAGCAGCGAGGGCACGGGCACCTCGCCCGCCGCGGCACGATCGCTCAGCACTACGATGTTCACGCCATCGCGAACCGCGGCCTCGACGTCTTCGGCAAGCTGCTTGAGCGCAGCCTGCAGCGCGCCCTCACCCGCGTCGCGGCGGTACACGGCACGGAACCGGCGGGTCTTAAAGCCAACACGGTCAATCGCGCAAATGCGGTCAAACTCCTCCTCGCTCAGCAGCGGGCGCTCCAAGCGCACCAGCTGGCAGGCCGTGCGGGAATCCTCGAGCAGGTTGCCGTGGTTGCCCAGGTAGAGCGTGGTCGAAGTCACCATATGCTCGCGAAGGGCATCGATGGGCGGGTTCGTGACCTGAGCGAACAGCTGATAGAAGTAGTCAAAGAACGAACGCGTCTTCTTGGACAGGCAGGCCAGCGGCGCATCGATGCCCATCGAGGCGAGCGGCGCCTTGCCCTGCTGGGCCATGGGACGCACAACCTCGTCAACATCATCCCAGTGATACCCAAGCTTAGCCATGCGCACGGCGGCGGGCACCTCGGCGTCCTCGGCGGGCGTTGCCGTGGCAGGCCTATCGAGCGCGTCGACGGTCAGCGTCTCCTCGGCAAT
The DNA here is from genome assembly GCA_900540855.1 of uncultured Collinsella sp. Lineage (GTDB taxonomy): Bacteria > Actinomycetota > Coriobacteriia > Coriobacteriales > Coriobacteriaceae > Collinsella. Next base: position 5,448 of record UQHK01000022.1, on the reverse strand, counting down.
CCAATCACGGTAGGGCTTTTCCTTGGCGTAACGGGCGCGCAGCTCGTCGTTGTAGATCACGCGGCCGCGGGCAAAATCGACCTCGAGCATCTGGCCCGGCCCCAGACAGCCGCTCGTCAGGATGTTCTCGGGGCTCACCTCGATGGTGCCTACCTCGCTTGCCAGCATAAAGCGACCGTCGCGCGTCACATAGTAGCGGGCGGGACGCAGGCCGTTACGGTCGAGGGCGGCGCCCAGCGTGCGACCGTCGGTAAAGGCGATGGCCGCCGGGCCATCCCACGGCTCCATGAGCATGGACTGGTAAGCGTCGTAGGCGCGACGCTCCTCACTCAGGCTGTCGTTGTGGTCCCACGGCTCGGGCAGCAGCATGGACGCGGCACGCGTGAGCGGACGGCCGTTCATGACCAGGAACTCAAGCACATTGTCCAGAATCGCGGAATCGGAGCCCTCGCGGTTGATGATGGGCATCACGCGCTCAAGATCGTGCTGCAGCACGGGGCTATACAGATTGGGCTCGCGGGCGCGGATCCAGTTGACGTTACCCTTGAGGGTGTTGATCTCGCCGTTGTGGATGATAAAGCGGTTGGGGTGCGCGCGCTCCCAGCTGGGCGTGGTGTTGGTGGAGTAACGCGAGTGGACGAGCGCCACGGCCGTCTTGACGGCGGCATCGTTAAGATCGATGAAGAAGCGGCGCATCTGCGTGGCGACCAGCATACCCTTGTACACGATAGTGCGCGAGCTCATGGAGCACACATAGAAGATCTTGTCGCGCAGGGCAAACTCGGCGTCGGCCTTCTTCTCGATGGTGCGGCGGCACACGTACAGGCGGCGCTCAAAGGCGTCACCTGCCGGCGTGTCGTCCGGACGGCCCAGGAAGGCCTGCAGGATAGTAGGCATGCAGGCGCGGGCCGTCTCGCCCAGGTCGTGCGGGTCGACCGGCACCTCGCGCCAAAACAGCAGCGGCACGCCGGCCTCAGCGCAGCCCTCCTCAAACACGCGGCGGGCATCCTCTACGCCCTTGTCGTCCTGCGGGAAGAACAGCATGGCCACGCCATAGTCGCCCTCTGCCGGCAGAATCTGGCCGCACTTTTGGGCCTCTTTGCGGAAAAAGTGATGCGGAACCTGGAACAGGATGCCGGCGCCGTCGCCGGTGTTCTTCTCGAGTCCCGTACCGCCGCGGTGCTCCAAGTTGACCAGAATGGACAGCGCGTCGTCCAGAATCTGGTGATGGCGCTCACCGTTGATATCGGCAAGCGCGCCGATGCCACATGCATCGTGGTCGAATTCGGGGCGATAAAGGCCCTGCTGCCGAACGGAATCTGCCTGCATCGCGATCCTCCCCTAGATATTTAGACAGTCAGTTGACTAGGCATACTAGGAGCATCGCCGGCCCGTTGTGTTTCCCGCCCGTTTCGAAACAATCGCGTAACGCACGCCGGCCATCAACGTCTTGCCATCAAACGTGTACGTCAGCCCCCAAACATGTCGAAATTTGACATCTTTGGAGGCTGACGTACACGTTTGGCGTAGGGACAGTCGGTGTACGTGCATCTGGCCCCTTCGGGTCATTCTGGAAACAAGGGCCATGCGGACTTTTGCATGATGGGGCTCGACACCGCAGACCTCAAGGGCGGCAACAAGACGCCCAAGTTCGGCCTGTAAGCTCACCGCTTCAAACATCTCAATCTGTAACAGGAAGAGCGGATTTTGGCGCCTAGATGTTACAGATTGAGATTTTCTGCGGAGCGGTTTTGGTTTGTCTCGATCTGTAACACGAAGGGCCGGTTTTGGCGGCCAGCTGTTACAAATCGAGATTTTCCATAGGACCATTTCTTCCTGTCTCGATCTGTAACACCTAGGCCCAATTTCCATCCCTAGTTGTTACAGATCGAGACATTTCGGCAGCCCCCCTTCACCATCCCATTCAAATAGAACAATTTTGTTAGGCTTGGTTAACTTTTAAGCTTAAAACGGGTATCCTTTGCGGCGTCAAGCAAACGGCACGCACACCGTGCCAGATCAAGGAGGCCCCTATGGCGCACCGAGCAGACCGACAGACAATGCAACTTGTCCTTATCCGTCACGGAGAATCCGAGTGGAACAAACTCAACCTGTTCACCGGCTGGACCGATGTCGAGCTCACCGACACGGGCCGCGAAGAAGCCGCAGCAGGCGGTCGCGCCCTCAAAGAAGCCGGTTTCGACTTTGACGTCTGCTACACCTCGCGTCTCAAGCGCGCAATTCACACCCTCGATATCGTGCTCGGCCAAATGGGTCGCGAGTGGCTGCCCGTCATCAAATCCTGGAAGCTCAACGAGCGCCACTACGGTGCGTTGCAGGGTCTCAACAAGGCCGATGCCGCCGCGGAGCACGGCGACGAACAGGTGCTCATCTGGCGCCGCTCCTTCGATATCTGCCCGCCGGCACTCGAGCCGGACGACGCGCGCGACCCCCACACCCAGGAGCAATACCGCGACATCGCGCCCGATCAGCTACCCTATACCGAGTGCCTCAAGGACACGATCGCCCGCGCCTGGCCCTATTTCGAAGACGAGATTCGCCCCCAGATGCTCGCCGGCAAGCGCGTACTCATCGCCGCGCACGGCAACTCCCTGCGCTCACTCGTCATGAAGCTCGAGCACCTCATGCCCGAGGAGATCCTCAAGGTCAACATCCCCACCGGCGTGCCGCTCGTCTACACCTTCGACACCGATTTCAACGTCCTCGACAAGCGCTACATCGGCGACCCGGCGACCATCGCCGCCAAGATCGACGCCGTGGCCAATCAGGGCAAAGCACACAAGTAGCCCCAACCCAAAACCGACGCGTGGCGCCGCACGGCCCAGATGCGACGTCACGCCGCCCATACACAGGAGCGCACCATGCTCAACCATCTCAAACAACACTTTGGCTCCCGACGCACCGGTGGTCACGGAGGCCTAGACATTGCGCGGCATATCGGCCCCGGGCTGCTCGTGACCGTCGGCTTTATCGACCCGGGCAACTGGGCCTCCAATATGGCCGCGGGCTCGCAGTTTGGCTACGCGCTGCTGTGGATCGTCACGCTGTCCACGATTATGCTCATCGTGCTGCAGCACAACGCGGCTCACCTGGGTATCGCCACGGGCGCCTGCCTTGCCGAGGCCACGACACGTTACCTCCCCCGCTTCGTCGGGCGTACGGTGCTCGCCAGCGCCTATCTCGCGACCATCGCCACCGCCATGGCCGAAGTCCTGGGCGGCGCGATTGCCCTTCAAATGCTCTTTGGGCTGCCCGTGCGCGCGGGCTGCGTCATCGTGGCGGCAGTATCGATGGCGATGCTCATGACGAGCTCCTACAAGCGCGCCGAACGCTGGATCATCGCCTTCGTGGGTGTGGTGGGACTCTCGTTTTTAGCAGAGCTCGCGCTGGTCAAAGTCGACTGGCCGCAAGCAACCGCAAGCTGGATCATCCCCAGCATGCCTGCCGACTCGGCAACGATTATCGTGAGTGTCCTGGGGGCGGTCGTTATGCCACACAACCTTTTTCTGCACTCCGAGGTCATCCAATCCATGCACTTCGAAGGCCAAGGCGAGCAAGTTATCGAAGAACGTCTGCACTACGAGCTCTTCGACACGCTCTTTTCGATGGGCGTGGGCTGGGCAATCAACTCGGCCATGGTCATCCTTGCCGCAACGACCTTCTTTGCGCACGGCATGGTCGTAGACGACCTCGCCGTCGCAGCGGCCACGCTCTCCCCCATCTTGGGCCCGGCGAGCTCGACCATCTTTGCGGTAGCGCTGCTGTTCGCGGGCCTCTCGAGTAGCGTGACGGCGGGCATGGCGGCAGGCACCATCACTGCGGGCATGTTCGACGAGGAATACGACATCCACGACCGACATTCCTCGATCGGGGTGGCGGCCTGTTTCGTCGGCGCAGTGGCGGCGTGCTTGGTCGTCCCGAATCCTTTTGAGGGTCTCATCTGGAGTCAGGCACTGCTGTCGCTTCAGCTGCCGATTACGGTCTTTGTGCTCATACGACTCACCAGTTCGTCCCGCGTCATGGGCAAATACGCCAACTCGCACCCACTTAACGCGTTGCTCGTAGGGATCGGTGCCGTCGTGACGATTCTCGATGTCGTGTTGTTGACAGGGATGTAATGGGACGGGGTACCTACCCAGGCAAACGTCTCAATCTGTAACATCTAGACCCGCTTTTGATATCTAGATGTTACAGATTGAGATCATTCCGAGGGACAGCTCCGTTTGTCTCAATCTGTAACACGTAGACCCCGTTTTCACTGCTAGATGTTACAGATTGAGATCTTCTGCCGGACGGTTTTGGTTTGTCTTGATCTGTAACAAGTGGACCCAATTTCCACTTCTAGATGTTACAAATCGAGATATTTCTTCAGCCCAAACCTTTTGTCTCGATCTGTAACAAGTAGACCCGTTTTGAGCCGCCGCATGTTACAGATTGAGACAAACGGTCGGCCGACTCACAACAGACAGGATCGGCTAACAGCAGCCGTGATCCCTTGGGGACGGAGGAAAAGGGCCCCGGCCGGGATGACCGACCGGAGCCCTTGGACAGAGCTATGTTCGGCTGTTTGCCGTGTGTCTGTGAGCTACTCCTCGACGAGCTCAAACTGATCGGGACCGACGCCGCACACCGGGCACACATAATCCTCGGGCAGCTCGGGCGTATCGACCTCAACCTCGTAACCGCAAACGACGCACACGAACTTATACGTCTTCTTCTCCTCAGCCATGATGTTCTCCTCTCGAACGTGACTGGTGATGTACTTCGCTTATTAGTATATGTTCTCAATAATATAATGCAAGTGTTTTTAAAACATTTCTAGCCTTGATACGAGGACGCCTTCGGAGGCGTCTTGCCCTTCAGGACCTTATGGTAGTAGTCGTAGGTCAACGGCGTCTCGTCGCTCAGACGCTCGGCGTCCTCGACCTCGCCGATAAACAGTAGATGCGTACCCACATCCACAGTGTCGATCAAACGGCAGCCAAACAGAGCCGCCGCGTGCTCGGACACATAAGGCATGCCCAGAGCCGTCTCGCGGGTCTCGTATTTGGCAAACTTGTCATAATCGCTGCTGGTGCGGAACCCAAAGTTACCGATGTAGAGCATGTCGGCAGTCTGATCGATCACGGTCAGCGCGAACGCTTTGGCCGATGCGATGACGCCCGAGGTGACGTTGTCCTTGTTCACGGCAACCGAAATGCGCGGCGGCATGGACGTCACCTGCACCGCCGTATTGATGACGCAGCCGGCGCGCAGCCCGTCTGCCGCAGCGCTCACCACGTACAGACCACTCGGCATGGTAAAGAACGCAGTTTTGTCCATAACGATCACTCCCCTAACCCGGGTTGGTACCTTATGGATGTATGTACCCACAATCAGAACCACCCTTAAAAAGGGTGGTTTGCTCTTAGGGTATAACCCACGGGC
>UQHK01000021.1 GCA_900540855.1 uncultured Collinsella sp. | reverse complement strand
GCCGAGCGCAAAATGGATTCTAAAAAACACCTTGCCAAATAGGAGCGTCAGGACGAAGGAACCCCCGCCGCACGTAGTGCGCAGCGGGGGTTCCTTCATGTCCGAGGACGTCCGCGAAGGTCAGCCCTCAGATCCTGCGGTGGGAGACTTAGGCCTCGTTGTACACCGTCTTGAGCTTCAGCAGGTGCTGATAGCGGTCCATGGCGGCCTGCTCGTTCTCCTTGAAGAGCTCCTCAGCGCGCTCGGGGAAGGAACGCGTCAACGAAGCGTAACGGGCCTCATTCATCAGGAACTCCTGGTAACCGCCCGCGGGCTCCTTGGAATCGAGCGAGAACTTCTTGCCGGCAGCAGCCTCGGGGTTGAAGCGGAAGAGGTTCCAGTAACCGCACTCGACAGCCTTCTTCATCTCGGCCTGGCAGTTCTGCATGCCGCCCTTCTTGATGGAGTGCATCTCGCAGGGGCTGTAGCCGATGATGAGGGACGGGCCGTCGTAGGCCTCGGCCTCGTGGATGGCCTTGAGGGTCTGAGCCGGGTTGGCGCCCATGGCAACCTGTGCCACGTAGACGTAGCCGTAGCTCATGGCAATCTCAGCCAGAGACTTCTTCTTGGTCACCTTACCGGCAGCGGCGAACTGAGCGACCTGGCCCAGGTTCGAAGCCTTGGAGGCCTGACCGCCAGTGTTGGAGTAGACCTCGGTGTCGAAGACGAAGACGTTGACGTTGTGGCCGGAAGCCAGGACGTGATCCAGGCCACCGAAGCCGATGTCGTAGGCCCAGCCGTCGCCGCCGAAGATCCAGAAGGACTTCTTGGTGAGGTAAGCCTTGTCGGCGAGGATCGCCTTGGAAGCGTCGCAGCCGCACTTCTCGAGCTCGGCAACGTAGGCAGCGGCAGCGGTCTTGGAGGCCTCGGCGTCGTTGACGGAGTCGATCCAAGCCTGGCCGGCGGCCTTGAGCTCATCGGACGGACCATCGGCAGCGATGATGTCCTGGGTAGCGGCGATCAGCTTGTGCTGAACGGCCTCATAGCCAACGGCCATGCCCAGGCCGTGCTCGGCATTGTCCTCGAACAGGGAGTTGTTCCACGCCGGGCCGTGACCGTCCTTGTCCTTGCAGTAAGGAGCGGTGGCAGCGGGGTTGCCCCAAATGGAGGAGCAGCCGGTGGCGTTGGAGATGAACATGCGGTCGCCGGCGACCTGGGTCACCAGACGTGCATAGGCGGTCTCGGCGCAGCCGGCGCAGGAGCCGGAGAACTCCAGGTAGGGCTGCTTAAACTGGCTGCCCTTGACGTTGGCCGCGATGAGTTCCTTCTTCTCGGAGACGTTCTCGACCATGTAGTCCCAAACGGGCTGCTGGTCCATCTCCTGCTCGGTGGGAACCATCTCGAGGGCGCCCTTGGGGCAAACCTTGACGCAGTTGGTGCAACCCATGCAGTCGAGCGGGGACACGGCCATGGTGAACTTCATGCCCTTGGCCTTGGGGCCCATGGCGTCGAGCGTGCGGGTAGCCTCGGGCGCGGCGGCAGCCTCGTCCTCGGTCATCGCGAACGGACGGATGGTGGCATGCGGGCACACATAGGCGCACTGGTTGCACTGGATGCACTTGGTCTCGTCCCAGTGGGGAACGACCACGGCGACGCCGCGCTTCTCGTATGCGGAGGCGCCCAGCTCAAACTGGCCGTCGGCGCAACCGACGAAGGCGGAAACAGGCAGGCTGTCGCCATCCATGCGATCGATGGGCTCGAGCAGATTCTTGACCTGTTGGGCGATAGCGGACTTGGTCTCCTCGGAGAGCTCGACGGAGGCGGCATCCTCGGCGGTAGCCCAGTCGGCCGGAACCTCGAACTTATGGAAGGCGGTAGCGCCGGCATCGATGGCCTTGTGGTTGGCGTCGACGATGGCCTGGCCCTTCTTCATGTAGGACTTGGTAGCCGCGTCCTTCATGTACTGCAGGGCGTCCTCGGCGGGCAGGACCTTGGCCAGCGCGAAGAAGGCGGACTGGAGCACCGTGTTGGTGCGCTTGCCCATGCCGACCTTGGCAGCCAGGTCGATAGCGTCGATCAGGTAGACGTTGACGTTGTTGTTCGCGATGTAGCGCTTGGCCACGGCGGGCATGTGCTCGGCGAACTCCTCGTCGCTCCACTGGCAGTTGACCAGGAAGGTGCCGCCCGGCTTGACGTCGCGGACCATCTTGAAGCCCTTAACGATGTAGCTGGGGTTGTGGCAAGCGACAAAGTCGGCCTTGGTCACGTAGTACGGCGAACGGATCGGAGAATCACCAAAGCGCAGGTGCGAGACGGTGACGCCGCCGGTCTTCTTGGAGTCGTACTGGAAGTAGGCCTGGACGTACTTGTCGGTGTGGTCGCCGATGATCTTGATCGAGTTCTTGTTGGCGCCGACGGTACCGTCGCCACCCAGACCCCAGAACTTGCACTCAATGGTGCCGGGGGCTGCGGTGTTGGGCGCATCCTCGGCCTCGGGCAGGCTCAGGTTGGTCACGTCATCGACAATGCCAATGGTGAACTCGCGCTTGGGCTCGTCCTTCTTGAGCTCCTCGAAGACAGCGAACGCGGACGCGGGAGGCGTGTCCTTGCTGCCCAGGCCATAACGGCCGCCGACGACCTTGATGCCCGTCTTGCCGGCCTCGTAGAGAGCGGAGACGACGTCCTGGTAGAGCGGCTCGCCGATGGAACCCGGCTCCTTGGTACGGTCCATGACGGCGATCTTTTTGACGGTCTCGGGGAGAACGTCGACGAAGTGCTTGATGGAGAACGGACGGAACAGACGAACCTTGACCAGGCCGACCTTCTCACCGTGAGCGTTGAGGTAGTCGATGACTTCCTCGAGCACGTCGCAGAAGGAGCCCATGCACACGACGACGCGATCGGCATCGGGAGCGCCGTAGTAGTTGAACAGGCCGTAATCGGTGCCGAGCTTCTCGTTGATCTTCTTCATGTAGCCCTCGACGACGGCGGGAAGCTCGTCGTAGACCTTGTTGCAGGCCTCACGGTTCTGGAAGAAGATATCGCCGTTCTCATGGCTGCCGCGGGTGTGCGGGTGCTCAGGGTTGAGCGCATGGTCGCGGAAAGCCTGGACGGCGTCCATGTCGCACATCTCGGCAAGATCCTTGTAGTCCCACATGGCGACCTTCTGGATCTCGTGGCTGGTGCGGAAGCCGTCGAAGAAGTTAAGGAACGGGGTCTTGCCCTCGATGGCGGCAAGGTGAGCCACCGGCGAGAGGTCCATGACCTCCTGGACGTTACCCTCGGCGAGCATGGCGAAGCCGGTCTGACGACAGGCCATGACGTCGGAGTGATCGCCAAAAATGTTCAGGGCGTGGGAAGCGACGCAACGCGCGGAGACGTGGAAGACGCCCGGGAGCTGCTCACCCGCGATCTTGTACATGTTCGGGATCATCAGGAGCAGACCCTGAGAAGCCGTGTAGGTGGTGGTCAGAGCACCGGCACCCAGCGAACCGTGAACGGTACCGGCTGCACCTGCCTCGGACTCCATCTCGACGACCTTGACCGGGGTGCCGAAGATGTTCTTGCGACCCTGGGCCGCCCACTGGTCGACATGGTCGGCCATCGGGCTGGACGGCGTAATGGGATAGATTCCCGCTACCTCGGTGTACGCATACGAAACATATGCGGCCGCCTCGTTGCCGTCCATAGACTTAAACTTACGCGCCATATACCCCTCTCCTCTCATATAGGTATACAGGCCCCGGCGATCGCCGGGATGTTGGCGTGATGGGATTTACGCTGTTGCTTCCAATCATCTGGCAGGCAGGCTCAGCAGCAGGTACGTGGCGTGGAGAGAAGACATGCCGAGGCGAGGGGCAACTGATGCGCCCCACAGACCCGACCGCCCGTCTTGCACATGACCGAGCGCCGCAAAGGCCGCATGCCGGATGCTCCCGGGCACGCCCCGGCGATGGGAAGCGCCCGCAACGGAAATCCGCATGCGGGTTTATTGTACCCCGCCGTCAAGTGTAATTTCGGCAAATATAGGCGGGCGGTAAAGGTTTACCTTGGGTGACTGCCAAGGGCCAAAATGGTCCCTCCATCCCCGGGCGACTGGCTCTGGCGCGCCAAGGAGTGTCCCAAAGTGCCGGCAGGAAAGGAACGTCCCCATCTGCTGGTTAGAGGGCACCGAAGAGGATGGCGTAGGTAGTGGATTCGCCGAGCTTGAGCTCGTCGCCGGGATTGAGTTGGGCGGAACGGCCGGGCTCGACCTGAATGCAGACACGCGTGGCCCCGTTTACCACCACGGTTCCGTTGGTGGACGACAAGTCCTCGACGTGCCAGATATTTTGAGCATCGCACCAGATATGGGCATGGCGGGCCGAGACATCGTCGCCGACGTCGGTAATATCGCCCTCACCAGTGGCCAGCGCGCCAATCTCAACACCCTGCTCACTCGGCTGAATCCAGCGCGGGGCGCTCACGACAAAACTGTTTTGCACGCGCAGCAAGCCCAAGGGGTGCACCGGGGCGGGTTCGCGCTCGCCTGCGGTCATCGACATGCCAAGCGAACGCGGCGTGGAGGTGCCTCCGCCACAGGTCGCGTGCGCGTAGTCGATGGCATAGTTCACCGAGGACCGCACATCCGCCGAACAACCGACGGCGACAAACAGCACCAGCACGGCCTCGGCGCGCTCGGCGGGCATGAGTTCCGCCGCCTGGGACAGGCGATCGAGCGCGTTGCGATAGAGATTCGTGTCCTGGTGGCACTCTTCGAGCGCACGTACCATCGGTTCACCTGCAGGACCGCACACCATATTGATCACAGCCGTGGAGTCCATGGGATTGCGCTGACGCAGGGCCAGTTGCGACATAATACGCGCAGCCGAGGTACCGTATTCGGCAAAGTAGCGCTGCTGAAGCGTGCCGACCGGCGCGCGAACGATAAAGCGGGAAACCCAAGAGCGATCGGCGGCTCGGCTCTGCGGGCTGCGGCCGTCGGCGAGCGGACGGGACGAAAGCACCAAGCCGCACAGCTCGATATGGCTCAGATGCGCCGCGCGCTTAAAGATGTCAAACATGGCCCCGCATGGGGTGAGCTCAACTTGAGATGCCATGACCTAGGCCTCCTTGGTCGTAGAAATAGAATCGGACGATACTTCGACAGGTCCGCCAAAAGTACGGGCAGCTGCGGCTCCACCGGCAAGCGGAGTCGCCATCTGGGCTTTTGTGCGTCGCGGTGCCGAAACGGGAAGTTCAAAGGCAAAGCCCATCGCAAGCAAAAACCACGTAAGCGTATAGGTTGCAACCAAAGCGGCAACAAGGCCGCCCATCACGGCGCGTTGGGAAAATACGCTACATGCAGTCACAACCAGCACCGGAACCTCGCAGGCAGAAAGCGCAAGCACGCCCTGCAGGAACCCCGAGCGTCGATCGCGCGCAAGTGCCCCCGCGGCAACGCCGGCCATGCCTGGCAGCGCCAGCGCCAGTGCGGCAATAACACCCGGTAGCGACCCAGACCACACGAGCGATCCCAAAGTCGCCGTCACGCGAGCGCCCGACGCCAGCAGCGCGGCCGAAACCACGACCGCAGCCCAAACCACGCCACAGACGACCGCCGCGCCGACCATCAGCGCGCGACGAACCGCGCGGCCAGACGCATCCATGGGGCACGGCGTGAGCGGCTCGCCGCGGAGCGAACGACCGACATTTTGCGTATAGTGGTCACAAAACGCCGAGAGCGCCGCCTCGACCGCCGCCGGCTCGGGACGATCTTTTTGATGGCTGGACAGACAGGCCATCACCACGTCGAACAGCTGGGCATCGACAAACGCCAGCGCATCGCGTAGCTCTTCGGAATCCGGCTCAAGCCCCAGCTGCTGGGCCTGCTCGGCCGCGGCGAGCGCCACATCGGGCTCACGACGAAGCAGCTGAGTCAAATCACAACCGGGCGCATGGGCACCAATGGGATAGTCGGGCCGCGTGTCCATCTTGAGACGGTAGGGGCTCGCGATGTCGCGCGTCTTTTTGCGCGAACCCGAGGTGCCCGAAGTGCTCGGCGCGGCTTCGTATGGCGCGACGCCGGCAATGAGCTCGTAAACCGTGCTTGCCGCGGCATAGACGTCAATCGCCGGCGACATACGCAAAGCGCGCAGGTCGGGAATATCGTCGGTGAGCATCTCGGGCGGGGCATAGGCAACCGTCGCGCGACGCAGCGTGGCATAACGCTCCGTAAATGACGCCTTGCCGCCGGTACCGGCCACGGCCGACGCAGGCTCAAGCGCCAGCGACGAGCCAAAGTCGATCAGGCACAGGTCAAAGGTGCCCTCGGCAAGCTGCCGGTCAAGCGGTAGACGCGCCGTACGCACCATAATATTAGCGGGCGAGATATCGCGATGGACAAAGCCCTCGCCCACCAGGCTCATACGGCAGAGCAGATCGAACAGGTCGCGACCCAGACGCGCCGCCACAAGCGGCGACAGGCGTCCGGCATCGTCCACGGCAAGTCGCGAACGCAAGCGGGCAAGCGTCTCGCCCTCGACCCATTCCATGACAATTGCAGGCACACCGTCGACCTCGCCCCAGCCATAGAGGCGGGGAAAGCCCTTAAGGCCCGAAAGGGCGCGATGGCATTCGTATTCCTCGCGAAACGCCGCCTTGAACTTGGCGACCAGCGCCTCGTGAGCGGCATCGTCGTCAAACTCATCGCGCGTCGGCAAGATGAGCTGTTTGAGTGCCACGGCCTCGCCTTGGGCGTTGACGGCACGCGTCACGCGGCCGATACCGCCACGGCGCATGGTGGCATCGTCGGCAAACAGCATCGTAAAACGACGCAGATAGGCAGGCAGTTCGCCCTGACCGAGCGCAATGGCCGGCTCAAACCCGTCGACACGCGCCAGGCGCAGGCCGACCATGGGATCGCGACCGAGCGATTGTGGCGTGGTGGATGCAAGATCGGTCATCATAGGGCAAGCGCCGCCACGTTATTGTTGAAGTTACCGAGCGCGACGTCATCATCGCCGTAATGGCCGACCCATTGACATAGGTTGGTGTAACAGCCCCACAGATTGGCATACTGCTGATACCACTTTGACCGGGGCGAGAATGTCTGACGACCAAACTCGGCTCGAATGACAAACATCTCCCCGACCAGGCTGTCGCACGGCCTGGGATCTCCCGTAGAGTTATAGGTCGAGACCACGTCATTGGCACGAGAAACATAGCCGTCGAGCATGTTGTACTTGGTCACAAGCCAACTGTGAATGCTCTCTTCCTCAGCAGCGGAAAGGCCACCGGAGTTTGCATCGTTGTCAGCGTTGCCGCCCGTCGAGCCGCCGTTTCCAGACCCTCCGGCAGAGGAACCCGACCCAGAGCCGCCGCCCGAACTCGACGAATCCGAGCCGGAGCCAGAAGTATCCGAGCTACCGGGCTTTCCGGACTGCTGGGCGTCCTGCTCCTTCTGCCGCTCGACCTTATTCACCGTTGCCGCCACGCTATTGTTGGACAACCGATCGATGATCTTGGTGTTGGTGAGCACGATGGTTTTGCCATTGGCAAGCGTGACTTCGTTGTCCGGGGCCTCGGCGCCGTCCGCGTCGTCGGCGCCAAACACAATATGCGCGACCACACTTGCCCAAGCATATCCAGTCGTGGTGCCCAGATCGCTTTTGACCTCATGCCCCACGCGCGGTTCGCGTGCGGCATGTGCCTGCATCATGGACGGCACGGTCATGCCATAGGCAGAAACGCCAGCTATGACCAGCACCAGCGAGCAAGACAGCAGTGCGTACGCCCGCGGCGCCAAGCCCAGTCGGCGTCGCATGCGCACCGCGGCGCCGCGCTTTGTCTGAGTGCCACCGGGCCGCATGCGTTCTCCTCCAACAAAAACACGCCGCTCGGGAGCGGCGCATTCATTCGAATCCATATTTGAGTGTATCAGCGAACCCAAAAGGTTGCGCAACGAATGGGCAAATTAAGGATGCGAGTGGAAGCATCCATGCGATAAGCGGATACAAAGCATCTTTGTTGCACAACAAACTTACAGTCGCACGGGGAAATTATGGCTACCCCGTGCGTCGCGATGAAGACATACGGCAGGAGCAGGCTCGCCACCTAAATCGTGCGACGGGCCTCGATGGCGCGCCCAAGCGTAAGCTCGTCGGCATACTCCAGGTCGCCGCCCACGGGAAGGCCGCTCGCCAGACGCGATACCTCAACGCCCAGCGGCTTGATAGTGCGGGCCAGGTAGCTCGCCGTGGTCTCGCCCTCGATATTGGGGTTGGTGGCGATGATGACCTCGTGGATGTCCTCGTGGCCCAAGCGTGCCAGCAGCTCACGAATGTGCAACTGCTCGGGACCAATCTTGTCCATGGGACTGATCACGCCGCCCAATACGTGGTAGAGACCGTGGTAGCTGCCCGTGCGCTCAATCGCCTGGACATCGCGCGGCTCGCCCACCACGCAAATGCGAGTGGTATCGCGCATCGAATCCTGGCAGATGGAGCACTCGTCGGCCGTGGCGTAGTTAAAGCAGCGGCTGCAAAAGTGAACCTCCTGCTTAACCTCCAGGATAGCCTCGGCCAGGCGGCGCGCCTCCTCGGCATCGGCCTCGAGCAGGTAATAGGCGATGCGCTGGGCCGACTTGGGACCAATGCCCGGCAGACGGCCCAGCTCATCGAGCAATTTTTGCAGACTATGGTTGGCACTCATATATATGCGTGTCTTAGAACGGCATGCCCGGGATGTTGAGGCCGCCGGTGATGGCGCCCATCTGCTTGTTGGCGAGCTCGTTGACACCGCGGACGGCCTCGTTGACGGCAGCCATGATCATGTCCTGCAGCATATCGACGTCCTCGGGATCGAGGGCATCGGGGTCGATGGTGAGGTTGACGAGCTCCATCTCGCCGTTAACGGTCACCTTGACCATGCCGCCGCCGGCAGAGGCGTCGACGGTCTGGGACTTGAGGTTTTCCTGCGCGGCGGCAAGCTGCTCCTGCATCTTGCGAGCCTGCTTCATCATTTGCTGCATGTTCATACCGGCCATGATGGCTCCTTTACGTGCGGCCGCGCGACAAGCTGCAAGGGCAGCCGGAGCGCGACGGGACTTTCAAACTCAAAAATCGTACCACGGCGCGGGGCAAGCAAGCGGGGCGGACACGCTACCTCAGTCGATATACATGTCCTCCAATACAAACCACGCGCAAAGATTATGCAAAGCCGAATTATGCAAGGTTGCATAATATCGCATACTCAATCTAGTAGAGCCGAATCCGGCATTTCATGTGTGCCACTAAATAGCTAAATGCCAAACCGCTGCTCGAGGCGGAGCACATGGCGGCAGGGTATAATTTGATTGTCATAGATTGCAATTTGGAGGTGCCCCATGAATGCCCCCGACGCGCTCCAAAACATCCGCTCAAAACACCCCGTTGCATATGTGGTTCTCTATCTCTTTGTCGGCTGGGCATTGCTGGTTGTCATCACCCATGCCATAGCTTTTGGAGCAGAACTGCTGATAGCCAGCTCGGACCAGCCCGTCGTCAAATGGGAGACGACCGATGAATGCACCGACGGAACCCGAACCATTTACTACAACAGCCCGTCCCTCTACCAAGAGTTCAAGGTCAAGATAAAGGACTCCAAGATTGTCGGTGCCGAACCAGGCGCTTTCTTGACAATCGGAGCAACCCTCGACGCCGAGCAAGTCGAGTACACGGACAGCCGCGCGACGTATCGTGTCGACCTCAGCACCCTAGGCCGGCCGTCACGTACCTGCCTGCTCGAATGCGAGATACGTGGCACCACGCTACACATGTACGAAATACAGATGCGCCCGGACAAAAGAAAGTGATATATGGCCGAGTCGAAACAGACTAGGCATAGACTCGTCCGCCTTCGTAGGCAAAACGCAGGATGAGCGGGGCATTGTTACGCACGAAATCATCGAGTTCTTTGAGGTCCGCTTCGCTAAAGCCCTCATGTGACACCCAATTGAATGCCGGCAAGATACACTCCGCCGCGTCAAAACCCCAATCGCGCGGGCGCTCCACAACGACCTTCACCGTGTTGTCCTCACGGACTTCGGAATACGAAACTTGCGTATCGTCCTCGAGGCGGACATATTCCCACATCATAAGCTCGCTCCGTTCAAAGAAGTCTCTTCCTGAGCAGTATACCCGCCCGTACAGCTACTCCACCGGTTTGAAGATGGTGGACTGGCCGAAGACGCTACGGATGAGGGCTTTGGCTGCGTCCTCGGTCTGCGGGATGCTTGGGGCTGCGCCTTGATGGCCGAAGGGGCTGCCCGCGCCGGGGTTGGACTCCCAGGGAGCCGCAGGAGCGTCCTCCTCTTTGGGGGCAGTTGCAGCGGGCTTGGGCGCGGACGCCGCACCCGGCACGTCGAACGGGGGCAGATCGTCCCCGCCGGCATCGGCAGCAAAACCGCCGACCATGACATCGTCGTAGGGAACCTGCTCGGATTCCCACGGCGCAGACGGCGCGGCGGGCTGAGCCTTGGGAGCGGACGCGCGCTCGGGCGCTCGGGGTGCGGGCTCGGTCGGGAGCTTGCCCGTGGCAGGAGCGCCGGCGGGGTTGTCGGAGCGCAGCCAGGGGGCCTTAGCCAGGTCGGATGACTTGGGCGCAGGCGCGGCGGCGGGCTTAGGCCCGGGGACCGAAGCAGCCGGTTTGGGCGCAGCGGGTTCAGGCGCCGACGGGGTCGGTGCCGCTACCGGTGCCGCTTTTGGCTGCGTCGCGCTGACGTTCGAGGATGCAGGGGCCGCCGAGGACACGGGTTGCGGGTCCGCAGATGCCGCAGCCCGTGCAGATGGAGAATGCTCCTCATGTTGAGGAGCCAGCGTGCCACCTCCATCCAGGACGTAGTCGACGGTGCGACGACCGAAGACCGCACTGACTGTCGGCAGGACCACCGACTGCGTGTCGGCGCGTCCGAGCATCTTAATGGCAAAAGTCGAACCCGCGGGGAACGAGACCGTGAGCTTGGAGCCGTCGTCGGCCGTGGCGCGGGCGTTGAGCAAAAGCCCTGCGTAGGAAGCCTGACGCGCCTTGACACGCTCGACAACCTCGGCCCATTTGCGCTGCAGCTCTCCGGCATCCTCGACCGCGGGCGTCTCGGCAGCACCGGCGGCGGCAACCTGGGCGGCATTGTTGGACTGGGGCTTAGGTGCCGGAACGGTGGCAGGCGCGGGGGCCGGAGCCGCAACGGGTTGAGGTGCAGGCGTTACAGGTTTGGGCGCCGGCGCAGGAGCCGCGGACTTGGGCGCAGGCTGGGCAGCCGGAGCGGCAGCACCACGGTCCCAAGGCATACCGCCCTGGCGCGCGGACGTAGCAGCAGGGGCAGCGGATGCCGCCGGAGCAGCAGCACGGACGCCCGAAATTAGCGTCGGCTGCTGGGCAGCAGCGGGTACCGATGCTGCAGGCGCGGCGGCCTGAGCAGCAGCCACGCTCGCCGGAACGGCGGCGTTGGCAACCATGGCCTCCAAGCGAGCTACGCGCTCAGCCAAAGCTTCAATCGTCAAATCGGCCTCGGGACGTGCCAGACGCGTGCAGGCAATCTCGAGCACCAGGCGCACGTCGCTCGCGCCCCTCATCTCCAGTGCGGCATCGTCGAGCACCGTCAGCACACGGGCCAGGCGGTCGGCAGGATGCTCGCCAAAGGCAGCGGCCTCGGCAGCAAGCGCCTCGGCCTGCTCGGAGCCGCCCTCAAACAGCTCGGCACGGGCACCGGCAACGCAGGCAACGTACACGTCACGCACATGCGCCACCAGGTCGCGCGTCAGTTCCAGCAGGTCGTTTCCTTCCTCGACCTGCGCACGAATCAGTCCATAGAGCTCGGCAACATCGCGATCGGCAATGGCGCGGGAAAACTCGCCCAGAATCTGGTCCGAAACCTCGCCTAAAAGCGAGCGGGCGTCGTCCGCATGCACAGAACCGTTGCCAAAGACGCTCAGCTGCTCCAGCGTGGACAACGCGTCGCGCATGCCGCCCTTGGCATGACGCGCCACGATAGCCAGCGCCTCGTCGTCGTAATCGAAACCCTCCTGCTCGCACACGTATGCCAGGCGATGCTCAATATCCTCGTTGCCGATGCGATGGAAATCGAAACGCTGGCAGCGCGAGAGGATGGTCTCCAGAATCTTTTGCGGGTCGGTGGTGCACAGCACAAAGATCACGTGCGCCGGCGGCTCCTCGAGCGTCTTGAGCAGCGCGTTGAACGCCGCCGTCGTGAGCATGTGGACCTCGTCGATGATATAGATCTTGTACTTGCCACGCACCGGGGCAAAGTTGACGGAGTTGATGATTTCCTCGCGCACATTGTCCACACCCGTGCGGGAGGCGGCGTCGAGCTCGTAGACATCGGGGTGGTTACCCTCGGCAATGAGCTCGCACTCCTCGCAAGTACCGTCGGGCATGCAGCCGCTTGCACCCTCGGCGCGCGCCGCCTCGGCATTGCGGCACAGCAGCGCCTTGGCCAGAATGCGCGCCATAGTGGTCTTGCCCGTGCCGCGCGGTCCGCAGAACAGGTAGGCGTGGGACAGGCGCCCCTCGGTGATGGCGTGCTCGAGCGTCGAGACGATATGTTGCTGGCCCACCACGGAGTCGAAGGTGAGCGGGCGATACTTTCGATACAACGATTCCATGGGTGCTCCCCCGGGTATACTGAGTCTTGTTGCCGCGACGGCCATGCGGTCGCACGGCATACTGCATTCATAATAACCCGTACGGCGAGCCCGCCGCGATAGGAGTCCAAAGAGCATGGCAGACGCAGAGAGCAACCTCGTTCCCTCCGAAGCAGCCGACCAGGTCGAGGTCGCGCTTGAGGCGCAGGCAGCAGCCGATGACGGCATCCTGTACCTCAACGAGTATCAGTACGAAAACGACCTGGTCACCGATTTCGCCCGCCTGGTCGCCTCGCCCAGACGCCGCGGCTCCCTGTATGTCGCCGCGGCAATTGCCGCGCTCATCGGCATCGGCATGCTGGTGGCCGGCGGCAACTGGATCAAGTTTGGCGTCGTCTTGATCGTATTCGGCGCCTTTTTGGCCTGGTGGAGCAAAAACCTGCACCACACCCTCGCCCGCGACTTTATCGACGCCGTTGAGGCCGACGAGTCCATGGGTGGCCGCTATCGCCGCGTCGCCGCCAACGAGGACGGCCTGATGGTTTGGGGCACGAGCGGCAAGTCGCAGTTCTTCCCGTTTGAAAAGCTCGACCACGTGCTCGACGGCGAGCGCATCTTTGTGGCCATGTTCGCCGACCAGGGCGTGACGATCCCTAAGGACACCTTTGTCCGCGGCGATGCCGAGCAGTTCGGTCCCTTCCTTAAGGCGCGCATCAACAAAAAACTCCGCATCGAGACCAAACGCAAGAAGATGAAGGCAGAAAAGGCCGCTGCCGAAGCAAAACAGGGCGACAAGCCCCAGGAGACCAAGGGCAAGCAGCGCAAGCAGAAGAAGAGCAAGAAGAAGCGGTAGGCCGGCCGACACCGAAGGCGCCTCGTCCCGCGCCCGATTCCGGGCCGGGGCGCCTGGAATCGGGCGCGCGTACCGCCAATGGACCCGTTTTGCCTTGCTCTCGAGCTATTTCACTTCAAACCTTAAGAGCCTCCGCTCCGGCAGATCGGTCATCTTCATCGTGTAAGTCCCGGGAAATGCTTTCTCAAAACGGACGGTCTCGTAACCTTCGAAATAGTCGTTGGTGTTCTGCATCATAAATGGGACGAGCAACTCGTTTTCTGCCCCAACCTCCACGGCAAACGCAGCAGAGCCGCCAAGGACCGGCATGGCTTGCGTTATCAGATCGGTATTGACTACAAAATCATAGTTTGGCGCAGACTCCGGAACCAGATGCCAAACATACGCTTTGATTCCACCGTCGATATTATCCCTATTTCTGACACGCATCTTTACGGCGATAACGCACGTGATGTCGGCATCCTTCAGTCTCGTTTTCGTATCCACGGTGCCATATTTTGAATAATCGTCATGTGCTCGTTTGAGATACTCGCGCGGCGTGAGCAACTCTGCCCCGTCTATGCAAAACGAATACCCATCAGTCACCACATCCTTCGACCCCAGAAACGCTCCATCCATCGAGAGCCATTCGCCCTCCGCGTAATATTTCTCAGGAATGACCGTCCGGTTCCCGTTAACGACGCTCACCCTCATGCCCGCAAGGCCGGCAGCAGCACAGCAAAAAAGCGCGAGCGCCGATCTTCTCGTCCACAGGGTCTTCTTCATCGCGCTCACGACCTTTCCCGAACTTTCACAACGGCACCGTCGCGCATGCAGTAAACCCGATCGGCCAGTTCCTCGAGCACCTCTCCGTCATGGCTGGACAGAATAACCTCGCGACCCGTTGAGGCCGCCATCGCCACAACGCGCTTGAGCATTTCAACGCCCGCTTCGTCGAGGGCATTCGTTGGCTCATCGAGAACAAGTAGCTTCGGCTTTTCCATAATTGCCGCAGCTATTCCCAGACGTTGCTTCATCCCAAGCGAATATGCTCGGAACTTCTTTTTTTCGTCTGCATCGAGCCCCACGAGCCGCAGGGCAGAGCGAATGTCCTCGGGAGTGGCAACGCCCTTGATCTGAGCGATGAGCTCCAGATTGTCGTAGCCAGACAGATATCCCAAAAAGGCAGGCGCCTCGATCAACATCCCCAGACTCGGCGGGAACGAGATGTCCGCCCCAAGCCTTTGGCCATCGATAGAGATTTCGCCTTCGGTAGGCTTGATCAATCCGCAGACCGCTCGCATGAGCATGGTCTTGCCCGAACCGTTTATCCCCTGAAGCCCGACCACGGTCCCAGGGGCAACCTCGATGGACACATTGCGCAGGACAACGTTTTTACCCATACGCTTCGATATGTCCCTAACGATTACGCTCATATCTTGTCCCCCTTTTCTATAAGGTCTGCCCTTCGAAACCACAGTCCGCCCAGCGATAGGCATAACGACATAATCACAATTGAAAACAAGACGCTCGAGCCCGCCGCGATTCCCTCTTTGACAATTCCGCCCCAGCGCAACAGCATCAAGGCGTTACCCAATAGCGCCCAATGTCGTGCATATGCCGAGCAGATCAGGTAGCTCATTAAAACCACAAACGAGACTGACGGCCCAAGCACAAACCCGACCGCTGCCTGCGCAAACGCAAGCGCCTCGAAAGCAAGAAAGAGACCTGTGAAAAACGGCAGCGCATCCGCCTCGGCAGCTTTGAGAAACCACGGCGCCAAATTAGCCAGCTGAAGCGACTCGCCATGAATGACCGCGCTGAACGAGGAGCTCACCACCAAGCTCCAAATCACAACAGAGCAAACCACCACGAGCAGTGAAAATGCCGTTACCGCCGCCACTGAGATAAAACGCGAGGCCCACCAAAGGGTTCTTGCCCGGCATCGAACAAGTGCTTGCAAACCAAGCCCGTGCAACGATTCGGTCGGATAATCGAGTGTTGTATAGAGAATAAGCAGAATGAGGAATAGCCACCCTAACGGAGGCACAAACATGACCCCGGGCCTAGGCTCAAACGGAGCAGATCCGGCAAACACGAGCGCAAGATTATCCGCAAACCCCAAGGTATCCGTCCTGACCCCATACACAGAAGACAATCCGTAGGCGTACACCAAGTTTGCAACGGTCACTGCCGCGATCGCAATAAAAGTGATGATGTTCTTCTTCAAAACGGTCCTCAGGTCCGCGGCGACCAGCCTCAACAGCATCAGACCACCTCGCGTCTTTTTAAGAATCTCGCGGAAACCAAAGAAAAGACGAACAGCAAGATGATTTCCGCAACCCCCGCTCGGATGTCGGGCCAGTTATTTAGTGATTCCGACCTGATGCTGTTAAGAATGTTGCAGTTAAAGCCGACGCATGAAAGGACGCTAAAAATCCAGTCGTTAACAAAGTGCCATGCAACCATAATCAGATATGGAACGACCATCGCCTTGATTCTGCTGCGGAACACAACCGACAGACCGGTCACGGCCATGGATAGAACCCCCAGCGCCACCGCATCGAACAGCGTATAAACCAGCACGTATAACAGAGGCCGGGAATAAAACAGGCCAGAAAAATAGCTATGCAGATAGAGCCCGACGTAAGTCGATTCGTCGACTCGGGGGAGATACGCGGGAAACAGTATGGAGACAATCAGAAAGTTCACGAGTAGCGGAATAGCCGTGACCGCAAACGCAGAGAGGAAAGCAGACAGCATCTTCACGTTCACGTATGCATTTCTAGAAACACGCGTGCAGATCTGTGCCTCGTAACCGCTCAAACGCTCGGACAGGCATGACCACGACCCGGCCAACATGGCAAGCAACGGCAGCGCATAGAAAAACACCGACGCTAGCAACGGCGCGTTCGCGCTCACAACAATCCAGTTGCCAAAGCTACTTTCACGCGTTTGGCCGAGGTATGTCTGAGACTGCAGACCAATGCCGTAGCCAAAAGATAACAGCTGCTTGCGCTCAATTTCGAGCGTCCACCACGCCTCGATGGCAGCTGCCATCGAAATGGCAATCGCCAAAATAAGAGCCAACGCAAATATAGGATTGCCAAATATCTTGGACAACTCGTGCCGTAATAGATTTCCATTCAAGCGACATCACCCTCCTATTGGCCAGGCCGAGCAGCAACGCTCGACCCGGCCCTAATCACAAGCGGTTAATGATGCGTCGGCGCACGGCAACCTTTGCATGAATAGAGAATGATGTCTGTAAACACCCGCTATTGAGTTAATCGCTCAGGCGTTTACACGTTATCTACCTGCGATAACAATGAAATAAGCTGCGCTTTATTCTTGATCTTCAACTGGCGGTAAGATGCAGACCGCAGTGCTTGCACCGTAGATGCAGCGTAACCGACATCCTCCGCAATAGCCTTTGTCGTTGCGCCCTCTGCCGTCATCAGCAAGATTTGCGACTGAACATCAGAAAGGGAGCGAGACATAAGCAGGGCCAGCTGGCGCACGCGAGCTGTTTCGGTGGACCCGTTCGCGCGGTACTCCAAGACGGCTTTCTCGTCCTCAACCGAGCGGGCGAGCGCGATGTGCGTGACGAACATGGGCACAGACCAGCAGACGATCACCGTTGCCACGACGACATTGACAGCCGAACTATGCCCCAACAACGACGCGAGGAACAACGGCTTGAAAACCGTCAGATCCTGCACCATGTTGAGCAAGACGACCCAGACAGGAGCCATCGCCCCAAAGCAGAGCATCCATACCCCAAGCATTTTGCGCTGCGGACAGCTTCGCAGCACTATATACGTGAGCAGCATCCCCGTCAGCACCGCAAACCCGTGGATTCGCCCCCTAGCGACCGCATAGATTAAGGCAACCATGCCCATTGAGACCAACGGCACGATAGCCCGAGTATGGGCATGAACCTTAAACGGGCGCAGCTTAACAGCGAGCGAAGCCATAGACGCTATGCCGCAAACCAGGACCGGTGCAGCCATCAACGGATCGCGTATGCACCTCCATGCCGCGATATAGACAAAAGCCCATTCCACGGCAGACAGTATCGCCCACACGCACGGGCTTCCGAGCCCAATCGCTTCGCCTGCCCTATCCAGATCAGCGTCATGATTTGTCTTTACAACCGCGCAATACGGCGAAAGAAACAGTCCGAGGCCCAATGTATAGCTTGCAAGAGAAAAGGCGACTGCCCGCGTAACGCTGGATTCCCAATCACTATTCGCCATTACCAAGGGACCTGCCGCAAGGAAAATAAAAAAAGATGTGGGCAGATATCGAAGCAGCCGGTGCGTCCGAGCTAATGCCAACATATCGCCGGCATGCCGCTGCGACAGCTCAGACTCTACAGCTTCGCCCCCACCCGCAAACAGCGCCACCAGCTCACGCGAGCCCGCAACCGACGCCTTCCCGTATGCTCGGTGAAGCGTGGTCCGCACCGTCGATGGCTTCGTATCCGTCTCCCTGGCAATTTCCGCCGGCGTTTTCCCTTTGAGCAACAATCGAACAAACTGCTCTTCTCGAGGCGACAGAGAGGGAGAAAACGCTCCCGCATCGAATGGGTCGGACGTGCGGGGGATATCCGAATCGTTGTTCCGCTTCTTCCTGAGCAACGTACATACGAAGGCGGCAATAGCGGACCCTATCGTCAGCGACGCAATGATTGCGGCATCGTTTGCGAAGTATGCCACCTCAACAGCGGGAACAAGGCCAATGGGAACTGCTACGAGCACAGAACGGGCGAACACGTCGCTCTCTCCCCGACCAAAGACGCGGGGAGAGCAAAGCAGCGGGACCGCAGCCAATACGAGATAGACCAGAGGAATTAAAAGCATAAGGCCAATTGATGCGGCCATTACAGAGGGCATCCCCCATGGCTCGGGAACGACTCTCCATGAAACTCGACAGCAAAACAGCAGGCAAGACAGGACAACTATTGTTTCTGCAAAAAGCGCGCTCTGCGGTCGGCGGGTCCCCCTTTCGCCGTCCCGCGCTGCCCCCCGTATCAAAGGAGAGCCCGCCGTATTCCAAATTACATATGAGAGGAGCAGCGACCCAGTGAAGCACAAGGTACACGAAACGCCATGCAACAGCCAGATTGGTGCAAACGCGATTGGAATAGAATCTCCGCGAGCATAGAAGGCCAAGTCGACCCATTCGGGAACCACCGCAATAGCAGCAAGAAAAGCACCGAAGACGCCAAGGCGACCCGGCCGTCTTATTTCTCTCCCCTTGCGGAGCGCAACACCATGACCAAACGCCGCGAGGCATGCGCCAAGGATAACGAGCCAGGTCATTGCACCTGATGCCAAGCCGATCGAAGATGAAAACCGGTGATAAGGGGTAACCGCCATTACGACAAGCGCAATGGTGCAGGCAGATGTAGCAGAACGGCGGGAAAAAAGCATATGGCCTCCATAGCGTGTCATTATATCGCTCGAGCCGCTCGTTTATCTCTGTTCTCACACCAGCCAGCATCAATGATTCAGGCGAACTCCAATCCGCGCCAGATCACGGTCCGGCTTTTGTTCGCAGTCCCCACATCAAAGCGGGATGCGGTTTCCTTTTGGACGCCGGTTCGGAAAGCGCATCCCGTTCCAGGGCAATATTCTGGGATGCAGTTTCCGCAGCCCACCCCATTTGGAAGGCGCATCCCATTATTTGGCTGAAAACTGGGGTGCGCTTTCCGAACGAGCCGAAACGGCCCGAATCGATCGGACCACCTCATCCCCGTTTCCTCGCCATCCGCCCGAGCGTGCTACACTAGCAGCATCTATGCCACCGCGAACGGCTCGGCTCCGCGCCCGCCACTCGCAAACGAACTTTAAACGCACGAGGGTTGGCCATGCCGCTTTTCTCGCAACATACCGCCCGGTTCTCGCCGGACGTTCCTTTGGAGGGCACCAGCTCTCGCGAGCTGCTCAAGCGGTACCAGCCGCTCGAGACACTTGCGACCGGCGGTTTTGGCTCCATCGAGATTTGCCGCGACACGCACCTGCGCCGCCGCGTCGCCATTAAGCGCATCCCCCTTATCAACGGCGCCGGCATGCCCGCCAGCGACATCATGGATGTCCTGCGCGAGGCGCACACTGCCGCCATGCTTCAACATCCCAATATCGTGCAGGTCATCGACTTTACGCATGACACCGCCTATGCCTACCTGGTCATGGAGTATGTCGACGGTATGTCGCTGGCCGAGTTTTTGCATCGCGTGGATGGCCACTCGCTCACCTTTGACGAGGCCGCGGCCATTGCCGATGCCCTGGGCCAGGCGCTCACCTTCGCCCATAGCAATGGCGTACTCCACCTGGACATTAAGCCCGCCAACGTGCTCATCGACCACTCGGGCAATGTAAAGCTCACCGACTTTGGCATGGCGCGACTGTCGTCCGCCGGTGGCTTTGGCGGCTCGCGCGGCGGCACCATCGGCTACATGCCGCCCGAGCAGCTCGATATCGAGACCGGCACGGTCGACGAACGCGCCGATGTCTTTGCCCTTGCCTGCGTTATCTATGAGGGCTTGTGCGGCAGCGCTCCCTTTATGGCGGCCACGCCCGCCGACTCGCTCGACCGTATCATCGGCGGCGCCACCTATCCCAGCGAGCTGATACCACACTTTCCCCCGGGAGCCGAGGCCGCGCTCATGAGCGCGCTCTCCCCCATGCCGCAGGACCGCCCCAACAGCATCGAGGCATTTTGCGACCAACTCCTTGCCGGTCTGGGCAGCGTGCGCGAGGGCCGTCGCAGTCTGGAGCAAATGGTTGGCGAGCTTTCGGATGACGAGCAGGAGCTCGACGATATCGAGCCGTCGTACTACGAGGACGACGCCATCGAGGTCGACCCCGCGCTCGGCTGGGCGGGCACGCGCTGGAGCCATGCGCGCGACTACACCATGCACGCTATCTCGGCGCTAACGTGCGGCGCCTTTAGCTTTTTGCTGATGCAAACGGCCGGGGTCGCGGCGCTTCCCGGCCTGGTCATTGCGGCTATCGCGATCGGAGCGGCGGCTGGCCTGGCCCCCCAGATCGGCTCGGCCATCTCGGCTGTGGGCTTTTTGGTGCTCATGGCCAACGCCACCATGCAGGCGCAGGGCATCCTGTCGATGTTGCCCGTCGCGGTGATCTTTGCCGCCGCCATGTCCGGTTGGTGGATCGCCTGGGGTCGCACCGAGGCTGCCGCGAGCGCCGCGCTCACCTGTGCACTCGCGCTTGGCTGTCTGACTGGCAATACCTTCCTGGCAGCTGGGGTCGCCGCCGGCGTCGCGTCATTTTGGCTCGGCCCGGCAAGCGCCGCCGCGGCAACGGGCATGGGCGTGCTTTTTGCCCGTCTGGCGACGGTCGCGCTTTCAGCCGGAGGCGTGCTGGGGCTCGGTAACGTTGCCGCAGCGCTGGAAGACCCGCTCCTTTGGGCTGCCTTTGTGCTGGTCGCGACAACTGCCGCAGCGTCATCTGCGCTGCTCAATGCCCATGCCAAGCGTGCCGACCAGGGC
This sequence comes from uncultured Collinsella sp., assembly GCA_900540855.1. Taxonomy (GTDB): domain Bacteria; phylum Actinomycetota; class Coriobacteriia; order Coriobacteriales; family Coriobacteriaceae; genus Collinsella. Next base: position 12,591 of record UQHK01000021.1, on the reverse strand, counting down.
TCAAACCTTGCCGCAATCGCCGCTATCGCCGTCACCGGCATCGGCTGCGCAGCGGCATCCTGTCTTGCACACCATATGGAAATTGCCAGCCTTGCAGCCGCGGTCGCCGCCAAGGCGGCGGTTGCGGGAACCCTATCCTCTATAATCGTTGGGATATGCCTATATTTGCTCGGATACCAAAGAACCTATACGGAGAGTGATCTTTCGTGAACTTCCTGAACATCTTCGAGGACCACGTGGCCGGCATCTTCGGTGCCACCCGTGCCCCGTTCTCCTTTAAGAAGCTTGCCAAGCAGGCCGCTCGCGACATGGAGGATCAGACTCTGGTGATCAACGGCGTCAACACGGCGCCGGCACTCTATACCATCCTGATCGCCGCCGACGACGATCCCATGCTCGCCCCGTTCTACCCCGAGCTTTCGCGCGAGGTCCGCGAGTTTGTGAAAGCGCAGGCCGAAAAGCGCCGCTATGTCTTTGTCGGCGAGCCCCTCGTGCGCTTTATGATCGATCCGCAGCTGCGCGCCGGCAAGTTCTCGGTCTTTGCCGAGAACGTCGATGCCCCCACGCTCGGCCGCCTGTACGAAGAAGAGCGCGCCTATCAAAACGGCCTGGGCCAGAACAACTCCGCGGCAAGCCGTGCCGCCAGCGCCCCGCGCGCCGGCCAGCAGCAGTTTGCTGCCCCGCAGCAGCAGCGCCCCGCTGCCATGCCCCAGCAGCAGCCGACGCCTCGCGCCGCCGCTCCCGACCCGCTTGCCGTGGCAGATCCCTTCGCGCCTAGCGTCCCCGACCCCGCCGCCGCACCCATCCCGGTGCCGCAGACCGTCTCGCGCGACGCGCTTGCCGGCATGGGCGGAGCCGCCGCGACCGGTGCCGCCGTGGGCCTAGGCGCCGCAGCCGGCATCGCCTCCAACATGGCGAGCACTCGCGCCCCGCAGCGCCCGCTTGCCCAGCTCGTCGACGTCGTGAGCGGCGAGAGCCATAGCATCACCTCCGCACAGGTAACCATCGGTCGCGAGCGCTCAGTTTCCGACATTGCCCTGCGCGACCCCAACGTGTCGCGCCGCCACGCCCAGCTCACCTTTACGGGCTCGGATTGGTCGATCGAGGACCTCAATTCCACCAACGGCACACTCGTCAACAACCGCCGCATTACGCGCTGCCCGCTGCGCAACGGCGATCTGCTGACGTTTGGCCTGAGCACCTTTGAATTTAGGGGATAGTCGCTTATGAACATCGATATCGTCCTTTTTGCAGGCCGCATCGTCCTGGTCGCCCTGCTCTATATCTTCCTGTTCGCCGTCATGAAGACCGGCGTGGGGCTTGTGCGCGGACAGCGCCGCGACTCGGCTATCTGGACGATCGATGTGGACAAGGGCCCGCGCGGCATCCGTGGCATCCACGTAGACATGCTCGGCCCCGTCATCGTCGGTCGCTCGCCATCTTCGGACATCTGCATCAACGAACCGTTCGTCTCGGCCTCGCATGCGCGCTTTTCGCTGCAGGGCCCGGCGCTCATCATCGAGGACCTCAACTCGCTTAACGGCACGCTCGTCAACGGCCGCCAGCTGGTGGAGCCTGCAACGCTGCGCGAGGGTGACGAAGTCCAGATTGGCGATGTGGTCATGAAGGTGAACCGTCGATGATCGACGAGGAGAACAAGTCCGCAACTATGACCGAGGCGCCGGCTGCCGCCACAGCTGCGCCGGCCCACGCCGCTCCGGCGGGCTCCGCACCCGTGGAACCCGAGGACACCGTGTTCTCCCTGCCTCTTTCGCATGTAACGCATGATATTTCGGATCTCGCCGATAACGAGGACGAAGAGAATGCCGTAGCGGCGCCCATCGGCGCACATGCTGCGGATCAGCCCACAGCGCCCGAAGCAACCCCGACGCCAGCTCACTTTGCAGAGCCCGTCGCCGCGGCAATCAACGAGAGCGCTGCGGTGTTTGCGGCACCCGAGCCCGCCGCGCCGGCGTTTCCCATAGCCCCGTCATCCGAGGTTGCGCCCACGTCTACGCCGGCGCCCGAGCCTATAGACGTCAGCCCGCAAGACGACGAGTCGACCGCCCGCGTGTCCGAGGAGCCCGACTCCCCGGACAACGGCGATTCCGAATCAAACGCCGAGACCGACACCGTCTCTCCCGGTGACACAGCCGAGATCGACGTAGCCGCCGTTGAAGCCAAGCTCAAAGACCCCGGCTCGACCATGAGCTTTGAGCCCCTGGCCGAGGAGCGCATCGAGACCGACTCGACCTATGATGCCGGCACCACCACGCAACTCATGTGGGGCGCCCGCTCCGACGTTGGCTGCGTGCGCCCGCACAATGAGGATTCCTACCTGGTGCAGTCGCCGCTCTTTTGCGTATGCGACGGCATGGGCGGTCACGCCGCCGGCGAGGTAGCCTCTTCCATCGCCGTCGAGACTATTGCCAAGACGGCCCCGCAATCCGCCGACGCAGCACGCCTGGCCGCAGCCGTCGAGGCAGCCAACGCCGCCGTAATCGAGGCGGCCCTGAACGGCCTAGGCAAGCCCGGCATGGGCTGCACAGCCACTTGCGCCTATATCGAAAACGACACGCTCGCCATCGCCCACGTGGGTGACTCTCGCGCCTACCTGCTCCACGAGGGCACGCTCATCCGCGTGACCCGCGACCACTCCTACGTGGAGGAGCTCGTGGACGCCGGCGAGATCACGGCAGACGAGGCTCGCGTCCACCCCAACCGTTCGGTCATCACCCGCGCGCTGGGCTCGGACCCCGCCATGTATGCCGACCACTTCACTCTGCATATCGAGGAAGGCGACCGCCTGATCCTGTGCTCCGACGGCCTTTCGAGCATGATCCCCGATAGCGATATCGAGAACATCGCCACGCAGTCCTCAACCGCGCAAATCTGCGTCGACAACCTAGTGGACGCGGCGCTTGCCGCCGGCGGCCACGACAACGTGACCGTAGTAGTCGTTGACCTGGTTGACGATGGCGTTATGCGCGAGGCGCAGCGCGTGCGTCGCCGCAACATTACTATCGCCGCCATTCTGGCCCTCGTCTTTGTGCTGGCAGCTGGCATCTGGGCCTACACGGGTGTCACCGGCTCGTACTACCTGGGTACCTACCAGGGCAATGTCGCCGTCTGGCGCGGCCTGCCCGGCAAGCCGCTCGGACTCAAGCTCCACTGGCTCGAAAGCGAAACCAGCATCAAGCTATCCGACCTGCCCGAAGACACGCAAAACCGCCTCAAGGCGGGCATTCCGCAAACAAGTGTTGACGATGCGCAGGACACGATATCCAAGTACCGCCACCAGATCGACGAGGAGCAGACCCGCCAGGTGATTGACGCGCAGACGATTCGCGACAACACCAATCAGGGATCGACCTCCGAATCAGATTCCGAGAAAACCGCCGAACAGTCCGCCGAGGCCGAAGCCTCCGATAAGAATTAGAAAGGGAGTGCCGCTTATGAGTCGCCGCAACACCGAGCTGCTCTTGCTCATCGCCTCGGCGTTCCCCGTCATCCTGCTGTATGCGATGTACGTGCTCACCGCGGGCGCTGCCATCTCCTTTGAGACGCTCGCCGTACCGATCGGCCTCTTTGCCGCCTTTGCCGCGGCACATATCGCCGTGCGCATCTTGGCGCCCGGCGCCGACCCCGCCATCCTACCCATCGTATTTATACTTTCGGGCATCGGCATCACGTTCGTGACACGCCTCGCCCCCGCTCTCGCCATCTCACAGCTCATCATCCTGTTTGTCTCGGTGGCGCTCATGGTGGGAACGCTTGCACTGGTCAAAAACCTCGACGTGGTCATGCGCTACAAGTACACCTTTGGCATCATCGGCATCATCCTGCTGATGCTGCCTATCTTTATCGGCACCACGATCTCGGGCTCCAAGCTGTGGATTCGCATCGCGGGCTTTACCATCCAGCCCGGCGAGTTCGCCAAGGTCTTTATCGTGCTGTTCCTGGCCGGGTACCTGGCCGAGAACCGCGAGTTGCTCTCCATCTCCAACCGCAAGATCCTGGGCTTTAAGATCCCTCGCCTGCGACTGCTGCTGCCGCTGTTTGCCGTGTGGGGTGTGTGCCTGCTCGTCGTCGTCTTCGAACGCGATCTGGGTTCGGCCGTGCTGTTCTACACCATCTTCTTGCTGATGCTCTACGTTGCCACGGGGCGCTTTTCGTATGTCGTTATCGGCCTTGCGCTCTTAGCCGTCGGAGCCGTGGGCGCCTACAAGTTCCTATCGCACGTTCAGGTGCGTTTCCAGGTTTGGGTCGATCCGTTTAAGGACGCCCAGGGCCAGGGCTACCAGATCGTCCAGTCGCTCTTCTCGCTTGCCGATGGCGGCCTGGTCGGTGTTGGCATCGGCAACGGCATGGCCAACAACATCCCTGTCGTCGAGTCCGACTTTATCTTCTCGGCTATCGGCGAGGAGATGGGCCTTTTGGGCGGCGGCGCCGTGCTCATCCTGTTTATGCTCTTTGCCGTGCGTGGCCTCACCACGGCTGCCCGCGCTAAATCCGACCTCGCTGCCTTTAGCGCCACGGGCCTTACGGCCGCCATCAGCTTCCAGGCCTTTTTGATCGTTGGCGGCGTAACCCGCCTGATCCCGCTGACCGGCGTCACCCTGCCCTTTATGAGCCAGGGCGGCTCCTCTCTGCTGGCGAGCTTTATCATCGTCGCGCTCCTGCTGCGCGCCGGTGACGAGGCGACCGGACGCGAGGCCGAGCTTACCGGCACCGGCACCATGGCCGCCATCACCGATGATCAGGTCGCATCTGCCGCCGCCCCGACGGGCACGCGCTTTGCCACCTCGTCTTCCTACGGCAGCGGCAGCCATTCCGTCGGCTCGCGCATGCGCCGTCGCCTGCTCGACACGCCTGAATCCGGTGTGCTCGGCCGCGTTGCGCTCGCCAACCGTCTAACCCGTGCGGTGCTCGCCTTTACGGCGCTGTTCGCCATCCTTATCGGCAACCTCACCTATGTCCAGGTCATCAAGGCCAAGGACTATCAGGACATGCCGACCAACAACCACACCATCGCCCGCTCCAAGTACATCCAGCGCGGCTCCATCATCACGTCCGACGGCGTGACGCTGGCCGAGTCGCTGCAGCAGGAGGACGGCACCTACGTGCGCTCCTATCCCAACGGTAACCTGGCAGCGCACGTGGTTGGCTACGTGAGCCAGCAGTATGGCACCACCGCCATCGAGAGCGTCATGAACGACACGCTCACCGGCTCCAAGGATTACTCCAGCTGGAACAACGCCATCGCGTCGCTCGCGGGCCAGACCCAGCCGGGCAACACCGCCAAGCTCACCATCGACTCGCGTATCCAGACGGCGGCCGAGCAGGCGCTCAAGGGCTTTAAGGGCGCTGTAGTGGTCATCGACCCGCGTACCGGCGCGGTGCTCGCATGTGCCAGCTCGCCCACCTACGACAACACCAACATCGACGCCCTACTGCAGGCTGGCGGCGGCGAGGACGGCTCTATGTACAATCGCGCCATGGACGCGCTGTACACGCCGGGCTCCACGTTTAAGGTCGTTACGCTTTCCGCGGCACTCGAGACCGGCACCGCCAGCCTTACCAGCACCTACCAGGCGCCCGGCTCCATGGACATCGGCAACGCACCGGTCACCAACTATGCCAACGAGAGCTACGGCACCATCAGCCTGCAGCAGGCCTTTGCCGTGTCCTCCAACGTCGTCTTTGGCCAGGTGGCAAACGAAGTTGGCGCAAACACGCTCGTGCAGTTTGCCAACGCCTTTGGCTACGGCCAAAAGCTCGGCCAGGACCTGACCTCCGCGGCCTCCATCATGGCAGACCCGTCGCTCATGACCGAGTGGGAGACCGCTTGGGCCGGCGCCGGCCAGCCTGTCGGCATGGACCACACGCCCGGCCCGCAGACCACCGTCATGCAAAACGCCGTGATTGCCGCCGCCATCGCTAACAGTGGCGTGGTCATGGACCCGTACTTTGTAGCCCAGGTACTCGCCCCGGACGGAACTGTGGTCAAGACCACGCAGTCCCGCTCGCTGGGTCAGGCCGTCAGCTCCGCCACGGCCGACCAGGTCAAGCAGGCCATGCTCGCCGTCGTCCAGTCCGGTACCGGCACCGATGCCCAGGTCCCCGGCGTCAAGGTCGCCGGCAAGACCGGCTCGGCCGAGACCGGCGGCACCAACGTCAACTCGATGTTCGTTGGCTTTGCACCTTACGATTCACCCACGGTCGCCATCTCGGTGGCCTTGGAGGATTACGACAAACACGACGTCAAGGCGGCCAAGATTGCCGGCATCGTCCTGACCGCAGCGCTCGCCGCACAGGGAGCGTGATGCCCATGATCGAATCGGACACCCGAGGCGCGCCGCGACCGAAGAGTTAGCGGCAACGCGCCACACGGCCCCAGCGGCCACATCGTAGGTACTACACACATCGTTGAGCGAATAGTTATGTTAGGAGCAGGAATGGAACAGAGGGTCCTCGGGGGAAGATACCTCCTCAAGGATAAGGTGGGGACAGGCGGCATGGCGACCGTCTACCGTGCACAGGACCAGGTCCTCGACCGCACGGTTGCCGTCAAGATCATGCTGCCGCAGTATGCTGGCGACGCAACCTTCGCCGCACGCTTTAAGCAGGAGGCCCAGGCAGCAGCCGGTCTCTCCTCCCCCTATATCGTGGGCGTCTACGATTGGGGCAAGGACGGCGACACCTATTACATCGTCATGGAGTACCTGCGCGGTACCGACCTTAAGAGCGGCATCAAGAGCCACGGCGCCCTCGACCCCAAGAAGGTCGCCCAGATCGGCTCGCAGATCAGCTCCGCGCTTTCGGTCGCTCACAAGCATGAGATCATCCACCGCGACATTAAGCCGCAGAACATCATGGTGCTGCCCGACGGCAACATCAAGGTGATGGACTTTGGCATCGCGCGCGCCAAGAACAGCCACCTCACGCAAGACAACAACGTGCTGGGAACCGCCCACTACGTCAGCCCCGAGCAGACCCGTGGTCAGGACCTCGGCCCCACCTCGGATATCTACTCGCTGGGCGTCGTGATGTATGAGTGCGCCACCGGCCGCGTTCCCTTTGACGGTGACGACGCTATCTCGGTCGCACTCAAGCAGGTCAACGAGCTGCCTATTCCACCGAGCCAGATCAACTCCGGTGTCGACGCCGACCTTGAGCGCATCATCCTCAAGTGCATGGAGAAGGACCCGGCAAACCGCTTCCAGACCGCCGAAGAGCTTCGTCAGGTGCTCAACAGCTACCTGTCGGGCCGTGCCGTCAACATCTCGGAGCCCACGCGCATCATCGGTGCCCCCGGCGAGCTGGGCGCCACCAAGACTCGCGAGCTTTCCGATCAGACGCGCGCCATGGTGCGTCCCGTCTCGGGCGTGAGCGGCCAGAATACCGCCCGTAGCTCGGTTTCGGGCTCCACCGGCTCCTACGAGGTCGAAAAGCCCAAATCCAACAAGAACAAGATCATCGCCGCCGTGGTGGCAGCCGTTGCCGTCATCGGCATCGTGGTGGCATTTGCCACAGGACTCTTTGGCGGCGAGCAGGTCACCGTTCCCGATGTACTGGGCAAGGACCAGCAGACTGCCGTCGAGCAGATCAAGGAAGCCGGCCTCGAGGTCGGCACCATCGACCAAAGCTACAACGACGATGTCGACGAAGGCAAGGTCGCCGAGCAAACGCCCAACGGCCACACCAAGAAGGCCAAGGGCACCAAGGTGAACCTGGTGATCTCCAAGGGCCCCAAGCCCTCCGAGAAGGTTGAGGTTCCCAAGCTTGTCGGCCTGACCAAGGACCAGGCAGAAGCCGCGCTGGCAAGCGTTGGCCTGAAGGGCAACGCCTCCGAGGAGGCCAACGAGGCCGATGAGGGCCAGGTCTTTGAGCAGGGCACCGAAGCCGGTAAGGAAGTCGAGAAGGGCACGACCATCTCGTATAAGGTCTCGAGCGGCCCGGATACCACGTCCGTCCCCGACCTGACCGACATGACCGAGGCCCAGGCGCGCAACGCCCTCGATATGGCAGGTTTTGGCGTCGACGTGAGCTACCAGGAGAACGACTCGGTTACCGAGGGCACCGTGATCAGCTGGAACCCCAGCGGCAAGCAGAAGCCCGGCGCCACGATTACCGTCGTCATTGCCAAGAAGTCCGGCAAGGCCTCCGTCCCGGGCAACCTATACGGCAAGAGCATTTCCGCCGCCGTTACCGCGCTCAACAACGCCGGTTTCTACAACATCGCGTTCTGCGACCAGAACGGCAACCCCGTGAGCGGCAACGAAAACGCCACCGTTACGGGCGTCTCCCCCACCGGTAAGCAGTCCACCGACAACACGATCACGTTGACGGTTTCGATTTCTGGCTCTGGTACTGATTCAGGCGACGATTCCGGTACGACCAACTAGTCATCAAGACGTTGCCCACAGCGGCTGCTGACGCAAATACATTCGCTCAATTGCGCCCGTTTGCTCCCCCTGCAAATGGGCGCTTTCTTCATCTGAAGTAGCGAAAACCACGGCATACCTTTAAACCAGAAGAGCCCGGCACCGTGGTGGTACCGGGCTCGGCAAATCTCTGGTGCCCCCGGGCGGATTCGAAAACTCCCCCCGCGGGAAAATTGGTGACGCAGGTGTCGGCGGTCCGAATCCGCCGTCAGCTCCCACAAACCAGAAACGGCGCCGCTCTCGCGACGCCGTCATAATCTTCTGGTGCCCCCGGGCGGATTCGAACCGTCGACACCCGCTTTAGGAGAGCGGTGCTCTATCCCCTGAGCTACGGAGGCATGTTGTACTAGTGTAGCAGATTTGCGCCACTACCATGCAGCGCATAGCCGCTCTTCGAGATAGTCGTCTGCGACGTCCTTTAATGACTGGTCGTTTAAGAGTGTCGCAGACGACTACCCAACGACTAGTTGCCTTTGTGGAAAAGGTTCTTGATGACGGAGGGGATGCTCTTGGCGCCCTTGGCCGTCACATCGATAAAGTCGGGCGAACGAACGAGCTTGTCCTCGTCAATGTACTTACGCACCGCGCGAAGCGTTTCCTTGTCATTGCGCGTCGAAAACGTAAAGTGGCCATTCTCTTTGGTAAAGATGGCAAAACGCGTAATCTTCTTGGTGCCGCGCAAAACCTCGGCGGCAATATAGTCGACCTCGTCCCACGGGATTTGGATATAATCCTCGGGATTACGCTCGTTATAGTACTCAAACGCCTTATTGCCCACCATCACGTTACCGTGACTGGTAAGCCCCATCAGGCAGGTTGCCGGCGTTGCCAGATCGACCGTGCTGTTCTGAGATTGCGCCATACGCGCCTCGCCCTCCAATAAAAACAATCGGACCGCATCCAGTGTACCCACCGGGTGCGGTCCGTTTCAATGGCTCAAAAGCCCTTGCCTAGCAACTCTCGGTCTTAAGCCGAAGCGTGCTTACATGAAGCCGCAGACGCGACCGATGATGCCGATGGCGAAGAGAGCCAGGATGATGACGATCGGGCTGACCTTCTTCTTGAGGAGCTTGCAGACCAGAAGGGTCAGGCACACGGCGGCAAGGCCGGGGATGAGCTGATCGAGGTTGGCCTGAAGCGTGGTGACCTTCACCGGGTCGAGTGCGGTGGCACCGACAGAGCTGTACATCGACAGCGCCTGCTTGATGCCCTCAGAACCGGCGGGCAGGTTGGCCCAGTCGATATAGGCGCCAGCAGACTGCGTGACCTTGGAGACGACCGGGGTGAAGGAGATGGACACCCAGCGCTCGACCAGGGCGCCGATGATGAACATACCCAGGATGGAAGCACCCTCGGTGACCTTGCCCATCAGACCGCCGGAGAGGTCCTTGGCGATGGAGGAGCCGACCTTGTAGCCAAACTCCTGCGTGTACCACAGGAAGGCGTAACGGATGATGTTCCACGCGAAGAAGAACAGCAGCGGACCGGCGATGCTGCCGGACAGGGCCAGGGAAGCGCCCAGTGCGCCCAGAATCGGGCGAAGGGTGAACCAGAAGGCGGGGTCGCCGACGCCGGCGAGCGGGCCCATCATACCGACCTTGACGCCCTGAATGGCGACGTCGTCAATCGGAGCACCGTTGGCGCGCTCCTCCTCGAGGGCGAGGGTAACGCCAATGACGGGGGCGGAAACATAGGGGTGGGTGTTATAGAACTCCAGGTGGCGCTTAAGAGCGGCAATCTGGTCATCCTTGCTGGTGTAGAGCTTCTTGATCGCAGGGATCATTGCGAAGCACCAGCCGCCGTTCTGCATACGCTCGTAGTTCCACGAGCCCTGAAGGAACTGATGACGGAAGCAAACCTTCTTACGGTCAGCCTTGGTGAGCTGAATCTTGTTCTCTGCCATATGTATCACTCCCCTCCTACTCGTAATCGTTCAGAATGTCGCCGAGCGGGTCGCCGGAGCCACCGCCCATGCCGCCACCCTGCTTGGCCAGATCCTTAAGGCCAAGGTAGATGAGGGCAAGGGAGATGCCGATGAGGCCAAGGGCGATCAGCGTGAGCTGAGGGATGGCAGCAAGGACAAAGCCGAGGATGAAGAACGGCCAGGTCTCCTTGGTGGCCATCATGTTGATGACCATGGCGTAACCGACGGAAGCGACCATGCCGCCGCCGACAGCCATGCCGCCGGACAGCCAATCGGGCATAGCGTTAAGCGCGTTGGTAACAGCCTCGGCCGGGATGATGCACAGAAGTACTGCCGGGATGGCGATACGAACACCCTGCATGAGGATGCCGGCGTACTGCCAACGCTCGATGCCGGCGAAGTCGCCCTTCTCGGCGCAGGCGTCCATGCCGTGAACCATAGCGGTAGCCAGGGTACGGCAGATCATGGTCAGGAACAGACCAGCGACCGACAGCGGGACGGCGACGGCGATGGCGGCGGTAACGGCCTTGGCTGAATCGGTGGCGCCACCGTTGAGGGCGAGCACCATGATGATCGAAGAAGCGACCGAGGCCAGAGCGGCGTCAGGCGCGACGGCGGCGCCGACGTTAGCCCAGCCAAGGGCCATCATCTGGAGCGAACCGCCCAGGAGGATGCCCTCCTGAAGGTGACCGGTTACGAGACCGATAAGCGTGCATGCCACGAGCGGCTGATGGAACTGGAACTCATCCAGAATGCCTTCCATACCGGCAAGCAACGCGACAATCGCAACAAGCAGAATAGTGATTGCAGACATGTATCGGACCCTCCTTTACTATGCTTGAGCGGCCAGTTCGGCCTTAGCTTTCTTCAACATGGCGTCGAGATCCTCGGAGGAATCCGAAGGAACCTTTCGGACCTCGAACTTGACGCCCTTGGCCTTGAGAGCCTCGATGGTCTTGACGTCGTCATCGCCCATAGCGACAGCGTTAGTGACGACGACCTTGCCCTTGGAGTGGGCCATGGAACCGATGTTGGCTTCCTTGATGTCGACGCCGGCCTCGATGGCCCTGAGCAGATCCTGCGGGTTCTCGAACAGCAGCATCGCCTTGGTGTCGCCAAAGCGCGTGTCCTTGACGACCTCGGCCATCTTCTTGATGGGCACGACATTGGCGTGGACTCCCGGAGGGGCAGCCTGCTCGATCATGGTCTTGCGGAGCTCGTCGTGAGCAACGCCGTCGGAGACCACGATGATGCGGTTGGGGTTGATCTGCTTGGTCCACGTGGTGGCCACCTGACCATGCAGCAGACGCGTGTCGATACGGACGTGGGCGATCTTGATGTGCCCGTCGCCGATCACCGTTCCCGGAGGAATGGCACCCGCAGGAGCAGCGGCGGCCGCAGCCGGCTTCTTCTCCTCGGGCTCCAGAGACTCGGGCTTGACGCGCACGCCGGCCTTAGCCTCAGTCACGAGATGTTTTGCGATCGCATGTGCAGTGTTCTTTGCGTCAAAGCGCTGCGAATATGCCTCGATGAGCATAGGCAGGTTGACACCGGTGACGATAGCCCAGGAATCATGGCCCTCGATGAGACCGCTGATCTGGTTGAAGGGCGTGCCGCCCCACAGATCAACGAGGAAGAGCACCTGCTCCTGGTCCTCGAAGGAAGCGATTGCCTCCTCGACCTTGGCTCGGAAGTCGTCGGGGCCCATGCTCGGCTCGAGCGAGACCACGGCTACAGACGGCTGATCGCCAAAGACCATCGAGCCCGTCTGCTTGATTCCAGCCGCCAAGTCACCATGGCTAGCAAGAACAATACTTACCATCACATAACCTCCTTTTTGTCTACGTAATTCCTACACGACAGTTATGGAGTATAGCTGCAAATACAGCAGAATTGTTTGAAAAACTGCAAAAGGTAGCATTATTTGTTTAAACGTCTAGTTTTGTTACAAGCTGATTACATTCCAGTATTTTGGCTGATTTGCTGCTGAGGATTGATAGCTGATCTATTTACATGACCGAATTGAGCACGCTGTTCATTATTGCCGGTTTTAAACAGACACAAATGTGCTCGGGTTGAGGCTATTTCGTTTAAACAGATGGTGCTTGACTAATGGTAAGAAATATGCTCTAGCAAAGTAGTCGTTAGGGACGCTCTTGAATGACTAGTCGTTTAAGAACGTCCATTACAGTCGAAATTGTCAGCCCGGGACCGTCTCGG
>UQHK01000020.1 GCA_900540855.1 uncultured Collinsella sp. | reverse complement strand
CCCTACCGGGAGTAGCCTCGACGGTTGACAAAACTATAGGAACACCCAATGACTAGTCGGCGTAGGTGAAGGTTGTAACGTCGAACATGCCCTCGGGGCGGATGCGGAGCGTCGGGATCACCGGCAGGGGCAGGAAAATGATGCCCATGATGGGGTCGAGCGGCGGCTCAATACCCATGGCGCGCGCCTTGACCATAAAGTCGTCGTGCTGCGCCGCAACGTCTTCGGCAGCGCCCTCGCTCATCAGGCCGCCGAGCGCCAGCGGAATGCGCGCCACGACCTCGCCGTTGCGCACCAGCACGTGGCCGCCCTGGCCCACGGCCTCAACGGCAGCCATCATATCCGCCGCATTGTCGCCCACCACGCACACGTTGTGCGAGTCGTGGCCGATCGTGGAGGCAATGGCGCCACCGGTGATGGTAAAGCCGCGCACCCAGCCGCGACCGATATGCTTGCCGACCAGGCCCAGGCCAGCGGGGCCGTCGCCGTCGGCGCCCTCGGCCTGCAGCGACACGCCGCGGCCATGGCGCTCAATCAGCATAATGCGGCGCAGGCCCTCGGCGCTCTCGGGGCGAGCCATACCCGTGATGGCCTTACCCGGCACCACGTCAATCACGGCCTCGCCCGGCTTAAAGGCATAGTCGAACACGTCGAGCGATAGCTTCGGCAGCTTAACGGAAGCACGCAGCTCATCGGCAAGGGCCGCAACCTCGGCCATCTCGGGTGCGATCTCGCCCACAAAGGTGCCGTCCTGCGCCACCAGAGCACCGGCGGCATATACGCGATGCGGAGCCTTGGCAAACGTCAGGTCATCGAGCAACAGCAGGTCGGCGCGTTTGCCCGGGGCGATCGCGCCACGGAGCTCATGCGGGTCGCGACAGCCGTGGTCCAGGCCAAATGCCGCAGCCGTGGAAAGGGACGCCATGGAGATGGCGACCACCGGGTCGATGCCGGCCTCGATGGCCACGCGGCAGGCATTGTCGATCATGCCGGTCGAAAGAGCATCGGAGGGAGCGCGGTCGTCGGTCGCAAAGCAGCAGCGGCGGGCGCGGGCAGGGTTCTCCAGCAGCATCGGAGACAAATTGGCCAGGTCGTGGCTGCACGTACCCTCACGCAGCATCACATACATGCCGCGGGACAGCTTGTCGAGCGCCTCCTCGGGAATCGTCGACTCGTGGTCGGCGATAATGCCCGCTGCGGCATAGGCGTTGAGGTCCTTACCGGCAACGAGCGGCGCGTGGCCGTCAACCTGCTTGGACGGCGTCTGGTTGGCAGCATCGATGCGGGCACAGGTCTCGGGGTCGGCCATAAAGACGCCCGGCAGGTTCATCATTTCGCCCAGACCAAAGACATCGCCCGGATGCTCGGCAAAAAACGCCTGCATGTCAGCGGCGGTAATCACAGCGCCCGCTTGCTCGTCGGGCAGTGCGGGCACGCACGAAGGCATCATGTACTTGATGGAGATGGGCGCACGACGACCATCCTCGATCATAAAGCGCAGGCCGTCGAGACCGGCAACATTGGCAATCTCGTGGCTGTCGGCAATGGCGGTGGTAGTACCGCGCGTCGCGGCCATGCGAGCATACTCGGCGGGACGGATGTTCGAGGACTCAATGTGCAGATGCCCGTCAATAAAACCGGGAGCGAGATAGCGACCCTGGCAGTCGACGACCTCAGCTGCCTCGTAGGTGCCAGCGGCATCGTCGCGACCATCGTAGAGCACGCCGACGATCACACCGTCCTTGACGGCAACGCTACCGGGCGCCACACGCTGGCCATACACGTCGACGATCTGCGCATTGGTAAACAGCGTGTCGACGGGCACGCGGCCCTCGGCGGCCTCGATCACAGACCTCATGACCTCAACGGACATACATTCTCCTTTAACCGTAGAAAACAGCTGCGGAGCGGACAGGCCTTCACCGCAGCAAGACAATAGCCATTGTATGCCCAAAAGAAAGTCCCGCTAACACCCCTTCCGCTTAACGGCACCGCCAAATGATCCCTCCGTCCCCAAGGGATCGTCGTAACCAAAAAGGCCGCAGTCGGGATTCCCGGCTGCGGCCTTATTGCACTTGTGAGGTCAACTCGCTCGTTAGACCAACTTGAAGCCCTTGCGCTTGCCCACGGAGAGGGTGTCGCCCAGCTTGAGGGCGCTCGGGTCGATGTTGTAGCTCTTGGGAGCCACGGCCTCGCCGTTGATCTTGACGCCGCCGCCGTCGATGTCGCGACGGGCCTGGCCGGCGCTCGCCGAAAGGCCCAGGTCCTTAAGCAGGCCGGCGAGGTAAATCTGGCCCTCGTCGTTGACGGTCAGCTCGACATGCTTCTCGGGGAAGTCGGCAAGCTGGCCCTCCTTGAACACGCGGTCGAACTCGGCCTGAGCCTCGTCACCGGCACCGGCGCCGTGATAGGTGTCGCACAGGTCGCGGCCCAGCGCGCGCTTGAGCTCATAGGGATCGGCGGAACCGTCGGCCAGGGCAGCGTCGATCTTGTCGACCTCGGCCGGGGCGAGCGAGCTAGCCAGACGATAGTACTTGCCGATCATCTCGTCGGGGATAGACATGGTCTTGCCGAACATATCCTTGGGAGCATCGGTCAGGCCGATGTAGTTGCCGTAGGACTTGGACATCTTGCGCACGCCATCGGTGCCCTCGAGCAGCGGCATGGTAAGCGCGATCTGCGGCTCCATGCCCATCTTCTCCATGAGCTCGCGGCCGGCGAGCAGGTTGAAGAGCTGGTCGGTGCCGCCCATCTCCACGTCGGCCTTGATCTGAACGGAGTCGAAGGCCTGCATCACGGGGTACAGGAACTCGTGCAGGGCGATCGGCGTCTGGGACTGGTAGCGCTTGGTAAAGTCATCGCGCTCGAGGATGCGGGCGACGGTGAACTTGGAGCACACCTGCAGCAGGCCGGCCAGATCCATCGACAGGATCCAGTCGCCGTTGTGCACGATGGTGGTCTTCTCGGGGTCCAGAATCTTCATGGCCTGGCTCACGTAGGTCTCGGCGTTGGCCTCGATCTGCTCCTGCGAAAGCTGCGGACGCGTGGAGTTCTTGCCCGAGGGGTCGCCGATCAGCGCGGTGCCGTTGCCGATGATGAGGGTGACGTTGTGGCCCAGGTCCTGGAACTGACGCATCTTGCGCAGGGGCACGGCATGGCCCAGGTGCAGGTCGGGGCTGGTGGGATCGACGCCGAGCTTGATGTTGAGGGGCTCGCCCTTCTCAAGCTTCTTGCGAAGGTCGGCCTCGGGGACGATCTGCGCTGCACCCGAGGTGATGATACGCATTTGCTCGTCAACAGACAGCATTGGGTATCCTCCTTTTGCTATAGCACCCTCACCGGATACGGCGGTGCTGGAAGTTCATAAACCCACTAATAATAACCAAAACAGCGCGACGCGGCACCTACGACAGGAAAATCCTCGTCCTGCCGCACGCGTCGATAACGACCGGCAAACGCGTGCCGTCACGTTCGACCAAAAAGCGCGCCTGCTGACGGCGCGAGCAGTCACGGCAACGGACCTGCCCCGTTGCATCCGTGGCGCAGGCGCCCTCGGCAGTCAGCAAGCAGTGCTCGCACACCATGAGCTCGGGACGGTCGGCATCGACGGGCCCCAAGACACCGGGGCAAGCGGCAAGCTCGGCAACACGCTCGGCATCATTGCCGAGCAACTCGGCCGACAAGTACACCCACCCCGCCCCGAGCCCGCGTAGCCAGGCAAGCGTAACCCGATTTGCGCAAAACACCGGTGCCGCAATGTCAAACGCCACGCCCAGCTCACGCGCCATCGCCACCTGTCCCAGATTGCGGCAGACGACGCGCCCGGCACGCTGCATAAGCGCCCGAGTCCGCTCGGCGTCGCCCGCGCGGCACACTTCGTCGAGCACCACCGTTGTATCGGACAGATCTCGCTCATCGCGCGGACCCACATCCATCAGCTCCCAAGCAAAGACCATACGAGCAAAATCCTCGCGCTTTGCCGGCCCCGCCGACCCCGCCAACTCCGTCGACGCACCGCCATCCACCGCAGCGTCCTCAAAGGGCAGCACCTCAACGGCACGCGCAACGGGCGCAATCGCATCCGCCTCGGCCCGCATGCGCTCCAACACCGCCGCCGTCTGATCCAACACGCCGGCGCTGCGAATCAGATAGACCTCGCAGCCCGCGTCCACCTTACGTTTGCAATGCACAACGATGCGCTCTCCCGCAGCGGCATCCACGGGGCAAGGCACCTGTGGCCAGCGCTTGGGCACATCGGGACGCGCGTCGGCACCCGGGTAAAATCGGATTTCGAGTGTATCGCCCGCCGCCACGGCGGCATCAAGCTCAACCGTCACCTCTTCGTGGCCCACAGCGACCAAGCGCCCCACGCGCACGCCCTGGTTAATTGCACGCTCAAAGCTCATCAGCTCGGCACCCGAACGCCCTCGCAGGTACGCATCGGTAAACCCACGGTTAAACGACCTTCCCAGCTCGCGCTCAAGCTCTTCCACGGCACCGGGGTCCCACGCGCCGTCGCGCAGCATATCGAGCGCCCGGCGCCAAACCCGCACCACGTTGAATACGTAATCGGGGTTCTTCATGCGTCCCTCGATCTTGAGCGACGCAACGCCAGCATCTACAAGCTCGGGCAGATGCGCAATACCCAGATAGTCATGCGGACACAGCAGACGATCCCCCTCGACGGCGACAACGCTCTGCCCCGCCTCGTCCACTAGGTCGTACGCCAGACGGCACGGCTGTGTGCAGTCGCCGCGCATCGCCGATCGTCCACGCCGCAGGGCCGAGAACTCGCACGCCCCCGAATAGCCGATGCAAATCGCACCGTGGCAGAATACCTCGATGGGCACGCCCGTGGCACAGAGCGCCGCAATCTCGTCGACCGTCAGCTCGCGTGCCGTCGTCACGCGCTCGACCCCCAGCTCATCGGCGGCAAGCCGCACGGCACCCTCGCTATGAGCGCCCGCCTGCGTGGACAGGTGAATCTCGACCCCGGGAATCGCCGCGCGCAGCGCGCAGGCCAACCCGGCATCGGCGACAATCAGAGCATCGGCGTCCAGCTCCAGTGCATGAGCTCCCAACGCCACCGCGTCGGACAACTCATCGTCAAACACGAACACGTTGAGCGTTACGTACACACGCACGCCATGGGCATGCGCCACGGCGCAGCCGCGCGCAAACTCGTCATCCGTAAAGCCGTGGGCGCTCACACGGGCGTTAAAGCCGCCCAACCCCGCATAGATGGCATCGGTACCCGCGGCGATGGCCGCAAGCATCTGGTCGAGTCCGCCCGCCGGCGCCAGCAGCTCGGGCAGCGCCGCACTGACGACATCCAATCCAGTCTCGCATTGTCCGCTCGGCCCCATCGCCCGAATCGCCATCGACAAACTCCTTACCAAGGTATGCATTCACTCTGAAAAATGCCGTCTTCCAGCATACACGAGGCCTCGCGCGCCCCGTTTGGTTTATCGTGTAATAACTTATGTCCATCCTGCCCCGACGGCACATCCACCGTCCGGCACGACATACCTGGAGGTCAATATATGGGTCCTCGCCAACGACAGGGACACAGCCGTTCAAAGACGCACGCCCTGCCCATAATCCTGCTCTCGTTTTTGGGCTTTCTGCTGATTGCGGGCGTGGCGTTTGGCATCGGCATGGTCGGCAACGTCAACCGCTGGCTGTCCGATCTGCCCGACTACACCGACGCCAACGCGTATCTGGTGAGCGAGCCCACCGAGATCGTCGACTGCAACGGCAACAAGATCGCGAGCTTCTACACGCAAAACCGCAAATCCATCACCAAGGACGAGGTCTCCCCCTACGTGCTGCAGGGCACCGTTGACGTCGAGGACGAGCGCTTCTACGAGCACGGCGGTATCGACCTGTGGGGTATCGCGCGTGCTGCGGTGGCAACCCTCGGCGGCGGGCACGAAGGCGCCTCGACTATCACCCAGCAGCTGGTGCGCAACACCATCCTGCAGGAGGAGCAGTTCGACTCGACCATTGAGCGTAAGGTGCGCGAGGCCTACATCGCCATCAAGATGGAGGACATGTACTCCAAAGACGAGATCCTCATGATGTACCTCAACACCATCTATTACGGCCACGGCGCCTACGGCATCGAGGCCGCAGCCGAGACCTATCTGTCCAAGAGCGCCGCCGACCTCACCCTGAGCGAGGCCGCGCTACTCATCGGCCTTCCCAACTCGCCCTCGCAGTACGACCCCACGGTCAACCCCGACCTGGCGCTGTCCCGCCGCAACAAGGTTCTCGACAACATGCTGCGCCTGGGCCACATCACCCAGGAGGAGCACGATGCCGCACAGGCCGAGCCCATCACCCTCAACGTGACCGAAATCTCGGGCAGCGGCGTCGACGTATACTCGCAGCCCTACTTTGTCTCCTACGTCAAGCAGCTGCTGGAGCAGGAGTTCTCGACCGACGTGCTCTTTAAGGGCGGCCTGACCGTCAAGACCACCATCGACCCCACGATGCAGCAGGTGGCAGAGAATGCCGTCCGCGAGCAGCTCGACACGCTCTCGCTTGACGGCCTGGACATGGGCATGGTCGTCGTCGACCCCAAGACCGGCTACATCAAGTGCATGGTGGGCGGCTACGACTACAACGCCGACGAGAACCACGTAAACCATGCCACGGCCAAGCGTCCCGTCGGCTCCACCTTTAAGGCCTTTACGCTGGCAACTGCCATCCAAAACGGCATGAACCCCAACGTCACCCTCAACTGCAACTCGCCGCTCAAGGCCAAGGGCACCACAACCGAGGTACAAAACTACGCCAATCAAAGCTACGGCACCATCACGCTTAAGCAGGCGACGGCATACTCCTCCAACACCGGCTACATCCAGGTGGCGGAAGCCGTCGGCAACAGCAAGATCATCTCGCTCGTCAAAAAGCTCGGCATCGACCCCGCCAAGGACAACATCGAGGACGTTCCCGTCATGACCCTCGGCACCGGCTCGATCTCGCCGCTCGAGATGGCCGCCGCCTACGCGACGTTTGCCAACGGCGGCTACTATCGCCAGCCGATCGCCATCACCGAGATTGACTCTCGTACCGGTTCGGTGCTGTACCAGCACACCGACAATCCCTCACAGGTGCTTACCGAGGGCGAGGCCGCCGCGGTCACCGATGTTCTGTCCGGCGTCATGAAGGGCAGCGGTACGGGTGCTGCCGGCGCTCTGAGTGTCAACCAGCCCTATGCCGGCAAGACGGGCACCACCGACAACACCACCAACCTGTGGTTCTGCGGCTATACCCCGCAGCTGGCGTGCGCCCTGTGGACCGGCTATTCCGCGGGCGAGATCCCCATCCAAAAGTACGGCACGGACCTGCTGGGCGACAGCACCAACCTGCCTGTCTTTAAGCGGTTTATGAACACCGTTCTGACCGGTACCGAGCGCGAGGAGTTTGCGACCGGAACGGCGCCCACCTACAAGAACAACAGCGTCTGGAAGTTCTACGGCACCAACAACACCAAGAAGTCGGAGAACGACGACAAGGACAAGGACGAAGAGGAAGAGGAAACCACCACAACGACTACCACGACGACCACGACCACCGAGACCACGGGCGGCGACACCACCGGCGGCACCGGTACGACCGGTGGCTCGACGGGTGGCTCCACTGGTGGCTCCACTGGTGGCTCGACCGGCGGCGATGGCGGCACGCCTACGCCTACGCCCACTCCCGACCCCTCGCCCACGCCTGACGATACGGTCGGCTAAGAAGTACGCGACTAAAGTCAACAAGGCCCCGAGCAGCTTATTGAACTGCTCGGGGCCTTTTAGTTTGAAGCGACCTGGAGGGCGGTCTTTACACCGGCAAACAAAAAAGGGGTACCGACCAACGTCGATACCCCTTACAAGCCACTATGTCAGCGCACGCAGTGCCGAGCGTACGAACCGCACGCCTACTTGCGAGAATTGCTCAGCTTATTGATCAGCGCCTCAAGACGCTCGCCGTCCTCGGCCGTCTGGGCAATAACCAAAATCGTATCGTTGCCGGCAAGCGAGCCAAGCACATCGGGTAACTCTGCCGCATCAACGGCGGCGGCGATGCCGGAAGCCGTGCCAGGCTGAGCCTTGATCATGACCAGATTATCGGTACGCAGAACGCCCGTTACGAGCTCGGAAACCATACGCTGCAGGTGCAGGTCCTCTGCCAGAACATAGATGCCCTCAGGGAGCTTACGCAGCCCCATATCGGCAATATCGCGAGAGACAGTCGCCTGCGTGCAATCAAAACCCATAGCACGGAGCTCATCGACCAGCACGCGCTGCGTGCGGACATCCTTATTGCGCACAATATCTCTAATGGCATCCTGGCGCCCATTGCGTTTTTTAGCCATACAAACCCTCTCTCCAAAAGATGGCGGAGACAATCAATCAGTGATTGAATAGTTTAACGCTATTTGAAGGCTTTTGTGTATAAGAACGCATTTCGAAACAATTCTATGCAAGTTTGTTTCGTAATGAGCCGTTTAGGCGGTTTTTGCGCCCGTCCGGTTAAGAAAAGCTGCCAGATGCGTACACATCACGCAGCGCGCGGGCTTGGCGCTGGCGATCGGCCCAAACAACAGACCGAGTCCCCGATGGTTATCCTTGAGCGCGGCGACCATCTGACGGGTTCGAGGCGCCTCGAGCATATCACGCATGCGGGCGGAACGCTCGATTGACGACACTCCATGCGGGCTCAGACACAAATTCTCGATGCAGGCGACCAGTCCGGCAAAGTAGAACTTTTGGCTTGCCAGCTTGAGCCGACCACCGCTATCTGCTTCCGAGAGTGAGTCCGCAAGCTCGTCGAGCGCCCGGGTGTCATCGGATACCTTGGCATACATGGTGGGATCAAAGGCATCTGTAAGCTTAGGCGCCACCGCGTGGAAACAAGCATCGCCGCATCCGGAGACGCGCTGCGCCTGCGAGAGCGCGCATGCCATAAACCCAACTGTGCGAAACGCCTTGTCGCACAAAAGGCATGCCTCAAACAGCGGACGGCTATACATCACGCCAGAGACTTGAGCAACCAAGCCGCCTAAAATCAACTGAGGCAGCCCGGCCACCATTGAAGACTTGTCTTCGATGACAATAGAGGCAGCATCCAAGACACGCGAATGGCGCTCTCGATGTGCATCATAGCGGTCGAGCGACACCGTGGGGAACACTATGTCTGCCGCAGTATCGCACGCGATATCGACCATCTTGGAAAGGGATTGCGGAGCAAACCACTCATCGGCGTTCATGGCGATGATTTGAGAGCCGCGCGAGGCAGCAAAACCGGCACGAAGACACGCGCCGCGCGTCGCGTCCTCGACGTCAATCAAATCAATATGGATGTCCCTGTCGGCAGCAACTTGAAGCGAATGGCGCACACCGGGCGCAGTATCGCGACAGACAACGACAATCTGCAAATCGTAGAGGTCTTGGTTCTGGATACTCTCGAGCGCACGCATCGCATAGCTGGGCGAACCTTCTACCACAAGGATCACCGAAAGTCGCGGATGCGAGCCACGTCGAACCAAATTATCCGTCCTCTCGACAGCAATGAATCAAACCGTGGTTCATGGTACACCCCGGCAATAAAAGCAATGAGACACCGGTTGCATTGCACGCCAAGAACAGATGTTGCACACGCGCAGCCCACAGATGACAGGTGTCGACGCACGACACGTCGAGCCCTCCCCTAGTCGAGCACGGCAAGCTCGGCGGGATCGTAATCCACGCCCATAAACGTAAGGCCGCAGGCAGGAGCCGTGGGGCCCGCAGCGGTACGGTCGCAAGCATCGATGACCTCGCGCATCCACTCGGGTTCACGGCGATGCATGCCAATCTCGACAAGCGTGCCCACGATCGTACGGACCATCGAATGCAGAAACGCATTGCCCTCGATGGTGAACGTCAGGATGTCCTCGCCAAACGCAACCTCATGACCAAATTCGGCACGCATCACGCAGCGATGCGTGGGCTTGCCAACGGCCGAAGCAACCTTGCAAAAGCTTTTAAAGTCCTGCTCGCCCAGCAGAGCGGGGCAGGCAGCAGACATAGCCTCAACATCCAAGGGATAGCGATGCCACCACACGGCACCGCGGGACAGCACGGGGCGCGCATCTCGATCGGCAATACGGTACGTATACGTACGGGAACGCGCGTCAAAACGCGCAGAAAAGCCTTTACGGGCCTTGTAGACCTCGTTTATGGCGATATCTTTGGGCAGCAGGGCATCCATAGCCCGCAGCCACCTACGGCGCGTACAAGCGAGCTCAGCGTCCGTTACGGGCACGCTGATGTACTGAGCCACGGCATGCACGCCGGCATCGGTACGCCCCGCACACGTCAGATCGATCGGGCGGCGAAGCAGCGTCTCGATGGCTCGACGTAGCTCACCCGCAACCGTCGTCTGTCCCGGCTGCTCGGCAAATCCGCTATACGACGAGCCATCATAGGCCACGCGAAATACGAGCGTGGCGTCAAGCTCGGAAATCGAATTGAAATCAGACGGCGCAGTCATGGGCGCTCCCAACAAACAAGCAACGGTATCGCGACAAAAAAGAGGGGTACGCGAACGTACCCCTCGAATATAGCCTATGCAGACGGAATGTCTACTCAGCGGTCTCCTCAGCAGGAGCCTCCTCGGCAGCGGTCTCCTCGACAGCCTCGACCTTCTTGGGAGCAGCGGCCTTCTTGGGGGCCGGAGCAGCCTTCTTGGCCTTAGGCGTGCAAGGCTCGGTGACGAGCTCCATGATAACGATGGGAGCGTTGTCGCCCTTACGGTTACCGAGCTTCATGATGCGGGTGTAACCGCCGTTGCGGTCCTGCCACATGCCCTGAGCAGCCTTGTCGAAGATCTCGGCAACGAGCTGCTTATCGCCGAGCTTGGCGATAGCCAGACGACGAGAGTGCAGGTCGCCCTTCTTGGCCCAAGTGATGATCGGATCGACGACCGAACGCAGCGCCTTAGCGCGGGTCTCGGTGGTCTTGATGCGGTCGTTCTCGAAGAGGGCCTTAGCAAGGCTCTTCTTCATGGCCTTGGTGTGGCTCGCATCGGTGCCGAGCTTAAGGCCCTTCTTAACGTTGTGACGCATGGTCTAGTTTCTCCTCAAATATGCGAAGCATTAAGCCTTCAGGCTCAGGCCCATGGACTCAAGCTTGTCCTTCACTTCCTCGATCGACTTAACACCGAAATTACGGATGTTGAGCAGATCGTTCTCCGAGAACTCAACGAGCTGACGGACCGAGTGAATGCTGGCGCGCTTAAGGCAGTTGTAGGAACGGACGGAAAGGTCCAGATCCTCGATCTGCTTGTCCAGCTCGGCGTTGTCGTTGGTGACCTCGGGAGCGAAGATCGAAGCCTCCTCCTCGACCTCGGGGGTCTCGGCAAGGTTCATAAAGGCGGCCATATGCTGGTTGATGATATTGGCAGCCTGGACCACGGCGTCGCGCGGGGCGATGGAGCCGTTGGTCTCGATCTCGAGGACAAGGCGGTCGTAGTCGGTATGCTGACCGACACGGCAAGCCTCAACGAGCTTGGCGCAACGGGAAACCGGCGAGTACAGCGAGTCGACATGGATCACACCGATGGGATCGTTGTCGCGCTTGTTGGCCTCGCCAGAAACATAGCCGCGGCCATAGCCGATGCGCATGCTCATGGTGAGATGGCCACCCTCGGTGAGCGTAGCGATGTGCTGCTCGGGGTTGACCAGCTCAAACTCGGACGGAATAAAGAAGTCCGCACCGGTGACCTCGCAGGGGCCGTCAACCGAGATGGTGGCGGTCGCCTCGTCGGTCGTGCCGAGAGCCCTGAAGACAAGACCCTTGACATTCAGGACGATGTCGGTGACATCCTCGACCATGTTAGGGATGGTCATGAACTCGTGCTGCGCACCATCGATCTGAATAGCCTCGACGGCGGCACCCTCGAGCGAGGACAGAAGAACGCGACGAAGGGAGTTACCCAGCGTATCGCCGTAGCCACGCTCGAGCGGCTCAACGGAGACACGAGCAGACGTCTCGTTGATCTCTTCGACCTGAACCTGAGGCCTAATGAATTCTGACATGTATTACCTCCAGCCTCAGCAGCCCGGATGGACTACTTAGAGTAGAGCTCGACGATGAGCTGCTCGTTGATATCACCGCTGATCTGCTCACGCGTCGGCAGAGCGAGCACGTTACCAGACAGCTTCTCGATATCGACCTCGAGCCAGCCAGGGACCTCAAAGCGCTCGGAGGAAATCAGAGCCTCCTTGATGGGGAGGAGGTCACGGAACTTCTCGCCGACTGCGACGACGTCGCCGGCCTTGACGCGGTAGGACGGAATATCCACGCGCTTGCCGTTCACGGTGAAGTGACCGTGACGGACGGACTGACGAGCCTCTTTGCGGGTGCGGGCGAAGCCAAGACGGAAGACGACGTTGTCAAGGCGAGACTCAAGGATGATCATGAGGTTCTCACCGGTGACGCCGTTCATCTTACGGGCCTTGTTGAAGTAGCCGTGGAACTGCTTCTCCAGAACGCCATAGATGAACTTGACCTTCTGCTTCTCGCGCAGCTGCATGCCGTACTCAGATTCCTTGCGACGGCGCTTGGGCTGACGGATAGATTCCTTCTTGCTGCTGTAACCGAGCTCAGCGGGATCGATCCCGAGCTGACGGCAGCGCTTAAGAACAGGAGTCCTGTCGATTGCCATATTGATACGATCCTTTCAGTTACACGCGGCGACGCTTCTTGGGGCGGCAGCCGTTGTGCGGAATGGGGGTCTTGTCCTGGATGCTCGAGACCTCGAGGCCAGCAGCCTGGAGGGAGCGGATGGCGGTCTCACGACCGGAGCCGGGGCCCTTGACGAAGACGGAAACCTTCTTCATACCGTGCTCCATGGCCTGCTTGGCAGCAGCCTCGGCAGCCATCTGGGCAGCGAACGGCGTGGACTTACGGGAGCCCTTGAAGCCCACCTGGCCAGCCGACTTCCAGGAAATGACGTTGCCCTGGGGATCGGTGATCGAAACGATCGTGTTGTTGAACGTAGAACGGATGTGAGCCTGGCCCACGGAAATGTTCTTACGGTCCGCGCGCTTCAGACGGGCAGCGCGAACGTTCTTCTTAGCAGTAGCCATCTATCTAGCGCTCCTTATTTCTTCTTCTTAGCACCGATCTGACGCTTCGGGCCCTTGCGGGTACGAGCGTTAGTGTGGGTGCGCTGGCCGCGGACCGGGAGGCCCTTGCGGTGACGAAGGCCGCGGTTGCAGCCGATGTCCATAAGGCGCTTGACGTTCTGGTTGCGCTCACGGCGGAGGTCGCCCTCAACCATGATCTGGTTCTTATCGATATAATCACGGATGGCGTTAACCTCATCCTCGGTGAGGTCCTTAACACGCGTATCCACGTTAACGTTGCACTCGACGCAGATCTTCGTCGCAGTGGTGCGGCCGATGCCGTAAATGTAGGTCAGACCGATCTCAACGCGCTTCTCACGCGGGAGGTCGACACCATTAATACGGGCCAACGTAGTCTCCTCTCTTAACCCTGACGCTGCTTATGACGGGGGTTCTCGCAAATGACGAGGACCTTGCCATGGCGCCTAATGATTTTGCACTTATCGCACATCTTCTTGACCGAAGGACGTACCTTCATCGTTCTTCCTTTCGGTAGCGCTCAAACTACTTCCCTACTATCTACTCGCCCAGCCGCAGGCGTTTAAAACTATGGCTGGTCTTCACACACAATCCGACCGTAGGTTGAGCTAAGCCTGCAGCCGGAAATGGAGTGCGTGTATGCGTGCCGCTATTTGTAGCGATAGGTGATGCGGCCGCGGGTCAGGTCGTACGGGGAAAGCTCCACGACAACCCTGTCACCGGGGAGAATACGGATGTAATTCATTCGGATCTTGCCAGAAATGTTGCACAGAACCGAATGACCGTTCTCGAGCTCGACCTTAAACATGGTGTTGGGCAACGGTTCCTTTACCGTACCCTCGAGCTCAATTGCGTCTTCCTTCTTCACAAGCAATCATCTTTCTCTAGAAAACGACAGCGATTGAGTATTCTACAATACGCATGCACGTATCGTAATATCTTCGTAATGGCTCCACAACTAAGCGGAACTTGTTACTTTACAGAAATGTAGATGCCGACGTATTTGAACGGGACCCCTACATTTCACCGCCCTGCAAGGAACACCAAGCACCTTGGGCATCCGTGGTGAGAATCACCGGGCCGTCATTGGTAATGGCGACGGTGTTCTCGTAGTGCGCGGCGGGCAGGTGGTCGTTGGTCGTGACGATCCAACCGTCGGAGCCAGTGCTCACATGGTTGGAGCCCATCGTAACCATCGGCTCGATGGCAATGACCATGCCAGCCTGGAGGCGAACGCCTCTCCCCTTCTTTCCATAGTTAGGAACGTTGGGGTCCTCGTGCATCACACGGCCAATGCCATGGCCCACATAGTCGCGAAGCACGCCGTAACCGTGAGACTCGGCGAGAGACTGAACGGCATAACCGACGTCCCCGATATGGTTACCGGGAATAGCCTGCTCGATGGCAGCCTTAAGGCAATCGCGCGTGACCTCGCACAGGGCCTTGGCCTCGGGCGTAGGGGTGCCGACGAAAAACGTCCAAGCGTTATCGCCAACCCAACCGTCGACAACGGCTCCCGTATCGATGGAGATGATATCGCCATCGCGCAGGATCATGTCGGGGTTGGGAATACCGTGGACCACGGCATCGTTAATCGATGCGCAAATGGTACCGGGGAACCCGCCGTAACCCTTAAAGGCCGGGGTGCCGCCATGCATACGGATAATCTGCTCCGCGAGCTGATCGAGCTCAAAGGTCGAAACACCAGGACGCACCATGGCTCCAACGTGGCGGAGCGCCATCTTAGATAGCGCTCCTGCCTTCTTCATCTGCTCGATTTGCGTTGCAGACTTAATCTTGATCATAGACCGAGAGCCTCTTTGACATCCCCGTACACGGTCTCGCGAGCCTGGCCACCGTTGACCGACTTGAGCAGACCCTGGCCACGATAGTAGTCGACGAGCGGGCTCGTGGACTTCTCGTAGACGTCGAGACGGTTCTTGATGGTCTCGGGCTTGTCGTCGTCGCGCTGATACATCTCGCCGGCGCACTTGGGGCAGGTAGCATCGGCAGCGGTGCCGGTGTAACCGCAGGCGCGGCAGGTGCGACGCGAAGACAGACGATCGATGATGACCTCGGGGGCCACGTCGACCAGAAGGGCGCAGTCGATCTCGCGACCCATGGCGGAGAGCTCGGAATCGAGCGTCACAGCCTGGGCGGTGTTGCGCGGGAAGCCGTCGAGGATGAAGCCCTGCTGGGCGTCATCGGCAGCAAGGCGCTCCTTGACAAGGTCGATCACGAGCTGGTCGGGAACGAGATCGCCAGCGTCCATGTACTTCTTAGCCTGAATACCAAGCTCGGTGCCACCCTTGACGGCAGCACGCAGCAGGTCGCCCGTGGAAATGTGAGCGACGCCAAACTCGGCGACGAGCTCCTGCGCGACGGTGCCCTTGCCGGCACCCGGAGCTCCGAGCAATACGAGGTTCATGAGCAATCCTCCTCTAGCCTATTTAAAGAATCCATCGTAATCATACATCTTGATCTGGCCTTCGAGCTTGTCGACCGTGTCGAGCACGACGCCGACCATGATGAGGATGGACGTGCCGCCAAATGCCTGGATCAGATGGTTACCAGTAAAGGAGAAGATGATCGAAGGCACGATGGCGATGAGCGCCAAAAAGACAGCGCTGGGAAGCGTGATCTTGTTGAGCGCGTTCTTGATGTAGGCCGCGGTAGCCCTACCCGGACGGACGCCCGGAATAAAGCCACCCTGCTTCTTAAGGTTGTCGGCCGTGTCATCGGGGTTGAACACCATGGAGGTGTAGAAGTACGCGAAGAACACGATGAGGACAACGTTAAGCACCCAGTTGAGCCAACCGGTCGAAAGCGCAGAGGCAACTGCCTGAATCCAGCCGATGCCGGGGAAGAACACGGCAATCTGAGCCGGGAAGTACAGCAGCGCCGAGGCAAAGATGATCGGCACGACGCCCGCGGTGTTGACCTTGATGGGCAGGTAGGTGGTCTGGCCACCCATCATGCGACGGCCCACGACGCGCTTGGCATAGGAGACCGGGATGCGGCGCTGGCCGCGCTCAAGGAAAACAATCAGCGGGATAACCAGCAGGATGATGGCGCAGATGATCACCATGGTGATGATGCCACCGGCATTACCCTCGGTGCTGGAGAAGATAGCCTGCGGAAGGCCGGCCATGATGTTCGCAAAGATGATCAGCGACATGCCATTGCCGATACCGCGCTGGGTGATGAGTTCACCAATCCACATGATCAGCATAGCGCCTGCGGTGAGCGTACCGACGATCATGAGGTCGAAGATGATCTCGGGAGCGCCGGCGCCATTGAAGCTGATGCCGAAGCTCTTAAAGAGGAAGAGGTAACCCACGGAGTTGAGGATTGCCAGAGCCAGGGTGAGGTAACGCGAATACTGCGTAATCTTGGTCTGACCGACCTCGCCCTCGCGGGCAAGCTCATGCAGGGAAGGCACGACGGCCTGGAGCATCTGGAGGATGATCGAGCTGGTGATGTAAGGCATGATGCCCAGC
The DNA here is from genome assembly GCA_900540855.1 of uncultured Collinsella sp. Classification (GTDB taxonomy): domain Bacteria; phylum Actinomycetota; class Coriobacteriia; order Coriobacteriales; family Coriobacteriaceae; genus Collinsella. The sequence continues at coordinate 20,305 of UQHK01000020.1, read as the reverse complement.
GAAAACACCGACACATAGCTCAACGCGCCGCCAGAGAAAAGATTCAGGAGGGCCATAGCACCTGCGGCGACCGAATTGTTATCGGTCGAGAAAAGGCCCAGCATCCCCTGGAAGGGAATGCCGGGCACAGGAACGTGCGCACCAATGCGGTACACGACGAGCATAGCTATGGTAAAAAGAATCTTTTCGCGCAATTCTTTGATGCGGAAAGCATTCTTAAGACCATTTAGCACGGCAGCTCGACCTTTCCGCCAGCGGCCTCGATCTTGGCCTGCGCAGAAGCGCTGACCTTGTCGACCTTGACCGTGAACTTCTTGGTGAGCTCACCATTGCCGAGCACCTTGACGGGCTCGAACTCGCTCTTGGTGATGCGAGCGGCCTTAAGAGCGGCACCGTCGATTACAGCGCCGTCCTCGAACTTACGCTCGAGACGCTCAACGTTAACAGCGGTGTACTCGATACGACGGGGGTTGCGGAAGCCCGGAAGCTTGGGCAGGCGCATAGCCAGCGGAGTCTGGCCACCCTCGAAGCCGGCACCCTTGGTGCCACCAGAGCGGGAACCCTGGCCCTTCTGGCCGCGGCCAGAAGTGGTGCCGTGACCCGAAGAATTGCCACGGCCGACGCGCTTACGGTTCTTGGTGGAACCGGGCGCGGGAGTAAGATCGTGAAGCTGCATTTGCTACTCCTCTACAATCTCGACAAGGTGCTTGACCTTGAAGATCATGCCGCGGACGGACTCGTTGTCAGCAATCTCGCGAACCTCGCGGATCCTGTGGAGACCGAGGGCACGGACAGTACGGACCTGGTCCTGCTTGCAACCGTTGGTGCTGCGGACCTGCTTGATCTTGATGGTGTCAGCCATGCTTAGTTCTCCTTACCGACGAACATCTCGGAGACCGTCAGGCCACGGCGAGCCGCGACGTCCTCAGGGCTGGAGAGCTCCTTGAGGCCCTCGACGGCAGCCTTGATGATGTTGAGGCCGTTGTCGGTACCGAGGGACTTGGACAGGACGTTCTTGATGCCAGCAAGCTCAAAGAGGGGACGCACAGCGCCGCCGGCGATAACGCCGGTACCCTCGACAGCGGGCTTGATGATGATGCGGCCGGCACCAAAGTGGCCGAGAACCTCGTGCGGGATGGTGCCCTGCTCGGTCACCGGCACGTGGAACATGTTCTTCTTGGCATCGAGAGACGCCTTGGAGATGGCCAGGGGCACCTCAGCGGACTTGCCCATGCCAACGCCGACGTTGCCCTTGCCGTCGCCAACGACGACGAGAGCGACGAGGCTCATGCGACGACCACCCTTGACGGTCTTCGACACGCGGTTGATGTAAACGACGCGCTCCTCGAACTCGGAGGCCTCGCGCTGCTGCTTCTGATTACGAGCCATGTGCTACATACCTCCTAGAACTCGAGACCGGCGGCACGAGCACCGTCGGCGAGGGCCTTGACGCGGCCATGGTAGATACGGCCACCGCGATCGAAGGCGACCTTGGTGATGCCGGCCTCGATGGCACGCTTGCCAACGAGCTGACCGACCTTCTCCGCAGCCTCCTTGTTCGAGGTGTGGGTGCCCTTGAACTCGGCCTCGAGGGTCGAGGCAGAGACGAGCGTCAGGCTGGAGCCCTTGCTGTCGTCGATGATCTGGGCATAGATGTTGGCGTTAGTACGGGTCACGCGAAGACGCGGACGCTCGGAGGTACCCGAGACCTTGCCGCGAACACGACGCTGACGACGCTTGAGGCCTTCCAGCTTCGCCTTATGCTTGTTCATACGTAAACTCCTAAAAAGGTTGATCTTGCCAGCACCTGACGGGGTGCTGGTCTTATGCGAGTGAGTCGGTTACGACTACTTGGCGGCCTTACCCAGCTTGCGGCGGATGTGCTCGCCAACGTAGTGGATACCCTTGCCCTTGTAAGGCTCGGGAGGACGATGGCCGCGGATCTCAGCGGCGATCTGACCGACCTGCTGCTTGTTGATACCCTTGACGTTCACGTGGGTGTTGTCGGGAACCTCGAAGGTGATGCCCTCGGGAGCCTCGACGATCACGGGGTGCGAGAAGCCCAGGGAGAACTCGAGGTTCTTGCCCTTCTGCTGCACGCGGTAACCGACGCCGGCGAGCTCGAGCTTCTTCTCGAAGCCCTCGGAAACGCCAACAACCATGTTGTGGATGAGGGCACGGGTGAGGCCGTGGCGGGCACGGGTCTCACGCTCGTCGTCGGGACGGGAAACGGTGAGGACGTTGTCCTCGATGTTGATAGCGAGCTTCTCAAAGACATCGAGCTCGAGCTGGCCCTTGGGGCCCTTGACGACAACGTTGTTGCCGTTGACTGCCACTTCGACTCCGGCGGGAATCTGGACAGGCTTATTACCGATACGAGACACGGTGATCTCCTTTCCTTCTACCTACCGAGCGAATTACCAGACGTAAGCGATGATCTCGCCGCCGACGTTGTGCTTGCGAGCATCGCGGTCGGTCATAACGCCATGGCTGGTGGAAATAATGGCGGTACCAAGGCCACCGCGGACGCGGGGCATGTCGGCAACGCCGGTGTATTTACGCAGGCCCGGCTTGGAAATGCGGCGGATGCCGTTGATGACCTTAGCCTTCTTGGGACCATACTTAAGCGTGATGTGCAGAGTCTTCTGGGGAACGGTGTCCTCGACATCGTAGCCCTCGATGTAGCCCTCCTCGTGCAGAACACGAGCGATCTCGACGAGCTTCTTGCTGCTCGGCATGGAGACCGTGGCCTTGTTCACAGAGTTAGCGTTACGGATGCGCGTAAGCATATCTGCGATCGGGTCTGTAAGGTTCATACAGATTCTCCTTCGTTCTTGATGAACACGTGCTCTTGGTTCTTCGCCGCCCTTAACGGCAAAGCCTTTTTAGCGCGTTTTCCCTGTTCCAAACTGATGCTTGAAACGCCGGTAGTGACTTACCAGCTGGCCTTCTTAACGCCGGGAAGCTCGCCCTTGAGTGCAAGCTCGCGGAAGCAGACACGGCACAGGCCGAACTTGCGGTACACAGAGTGCGGACGGCCGCAGCGCTGGCAGCGCGTGTACTCACGAGTAGAGAACTTCTGCTTGCGATTGCACTTGACGATCATCGATGTCTTAGCCACTTATATCCTCCTCACATAGAGTATTGTTCGCCCCCAAGCGCCGCCCCCTTGTGGGAACGGCGCTTATAGGGCAGGTGAACCTATTTCTTGAACGGGAAACCGAAGGCGTCCAGAAGGGCCTTGGCCTCCTCATCGGTGTTGGCGGTGGTCACGAAAGTGATGTCCATACCACGCTGGTGATCGACGGAGTCGAAGTCAATCTCGGGGAAGATGAGCTGCTCGGTGACGCCCATGGAGAAGTTACCACGGCCGTCGAAGCTCTTGGCGGAGATGCCGCGGAAGTCGCGGATACGGGGGATCGCGACGGAGGTCAGACGATCGAAGAACTCCCACATACGGTCGCCACGCAGGGTAACCTTGCAGCCGATCGGCATACCAGCGCGCAGGCGGAAGGTAGCGATGGACTTGCGGGCACGGGTGATCATCGGCTGCTGGCCGGTGATGGCGCGCAGGTCGCGCACGGCACCGTCGATGGCCTTGGAATCGGTAGCGGCCTCGCCGACACCCATGTTCACAACGATCTTCTCAAACTTGGGGATCATCATGACGTTCTCGTACTGGAACTTGTCCTGAAGCTGCTGCTTGACCTCGTTGTTGTACTTGGTCTTCAGACGCGGCACATACTTCTCTTCTGCCATTGTTCACTCCTTCTTGGGGTTTTAAGCACGGGGCGTGGCCACGATGGGTTGTCCTCGTGCCTCCTGGCTGCATCCGCGCCGCTCATGGCATTTACGCGGTTTGGACTCGACGCAGCAGGAGCCGACAAAACAATCGGTACTATACGCGCATCGGGAGCGTATTTCCAGAAAAACCTCGTCTGCCTGCACAACTCCACAACTCCCCCGCACATATTGATCCCTAGGGGACGGAGGAAAATGGCAGTTGCGGTGAAATAGGGACCGTTTGACGGCTTAACAGGCTTTAACAGTCCGTATTTCACCGCAACTCATGTATGGGGATGCGATTAGCGCTTGCGGGGGACGAGCTTGGTGCGGCGCAGGTGAATCATCTCGGCAGCGATGGAGATGGCGATCTCCTCGGGATCCTCGGCCTCGATGGCAACGCCGATCGGCAGGTGCAGCTCGTCGATCTGGTCCTGCGTAAAGCCCTCCTGCTCCAAACGGGCGCGCACAAAGGCCGTCTTGCGGCGCGAGCCCAAGCAGCCCAGATAGGCGGGTTTAGCGCGCATGGCCTGAATCACCACGTCGATATCGGACTTGTGGCCTGCTGTGGCCACGACCACCAAGTCGCGCGGGCCGATGGGACACAGCTCGCTCAGGTTCTTATAATCGACCAGACGACGGTCGTAGACGCCGGGCACCCATTCGGGGGTCAACGTGCCGGGGCGGTCGTCGCAAGCCACGACGGCAAAGCCCGCCGCCGTGAGCACCCGCGCCGTCGCAGCGCCCACGTGGCCGCAGCCAAAGATATAGGTCAGGCCCTCGGGGCAGAGCGTCTCGATGTGCGCCGGGGGAATCTCGGAGGCGGCGTTGGCGTAGGTGACCTTACTCCCCTCCTCCACCAGCGAAAGCTCGGGGCAGCCGGCAATGGTATGGCGCGATGTCTCGCCATGGTACTCAACCACATCGCCCTCGAGCGCGCTCGCGATAAACGGCTCAAAGTCGATGACGAAGTCGCCGATGCGCCGATAGGCCAAGACGTCGGCAACCGACTGGAACAACGGTGCCTGGGTCGCATCCAGATGCAGGTAGCACAGGCAGATGGCTCCGCCGCAAATCATGCCGGTATCGGAGTTCTCGCCGCCCATGGTGTAGCGGACCAGACGCGATTTACCCCCGGCCAGCAGCTCGCGCGCCTCGTCCAGCGCAAAGAGCTCAATCTTGCCGCCGCCGATAGTGCCCGCTTGGCTGCCATCGGCAAAGACAGTCATCCATGCGCCCACACCGCGCGGGGACGACCCCGCCGTACCGGCCACTACCACCAGCTCGCACGTCTCGCCAGCACGCAGGGCGGCAAGCGCCGCATTCACAACATCGAGCTTTTCCATTGCCGCCTTCTATCCTCTAAAGACATCGGTGAGCATAGCGAGTGCCTCGAGCACGCCGCCGCCGACCGACGTCGCTTTGTCCGAAATGTAGTTGATATAGCTGGCATCGCCGCGTGGATCGACATCGGCGCATTTAAAGCCCTCAGTCACCTGCACGCCGTTCGCCAAAAGCCCGCGCAGACAGCCATCGATCTGCGTGCACATGGGCGTATCGCCCGCGTAGCCAATCACGTCTCCGGCGCTCACGATGTCGCCGATTGCGCGGTCGGACCGAAACACGCCGGCGGCGGGGCTGTGGATAACACGTTCCTTGCCATAGCCGGCGATAATGCCCGGCACGCCCGTGTTGGGCTGGGGCGAACCTTGGGTAATGACACGGCCCAGGAAATGCCCACGCATGGTCTCGACCACGGCGTCGCAGTCAACCGGCGCGGTAAAGCCCGGCCCCACGGCGATGACGGCAGGCGCCATGTCGCGCGTGGTGCCCAAGTTGCGCTTAGCCAAAATCGCGTCGACCACAGCAGCGGGTTTAAGCTCATCGAGCATCTTGGCCTGAGGGTCCACCACAACGGCGACGTCTCCAGCCTCGGTAATCTCAAGCGCCTCAGCCGGCGTCTGTGCCAAGCGAGCGCGAATGCCTTCGACCTCGACCTCGCCCAGGCGAATGGCCTCGCAAAAACAGATTGTGCGGCGGATGCACGTGGGAACCGCGATATCGGCCATAACGACCGAAACGCCGGCGCGCACCAAGCGAGCGGCGACGCCCGTGGCGATATCGCCGGCGCCGCGAACATAAACGAGCATTCCCGGGGCACCTCCCTGTGCTACGGTTTGAGCAGAGCAAAAGCGGTTCGGCCGCTACTCTGATGATTATTTATTATCACAGTATTATACGGCGGTGAACAGATGGAAACGACGAGCGGAAACCTTGCCTCCGCGCTCAAGATCGAGCCGGGCATTACCGCAATTATCGGCAGCGGTGGCAAGTCGACCTTGCTAAAGACGCTGGGTCTCGAGCTCATGCGCGCTGGCGGCCGCGTGCTCCTCTGCACCACCACGCACATGTTTCCCGTCGCCGGCGTGCCGTGGGACGGGTCAAACCGTCGCCTGGATGCCGCGCCTTGGAAGCCGGGGACCCCGCATGTTCCCGGCTGCACCTGCGAGGCATGCGCGGGACTTGTCCGCGGAAGCATCTGCCAGGCGGGTGTTTTGGACCCGGAGACAGGCAAGCTCTCCGCCCCCGCTGAGCCGCTCGACCAGCTGGCGCAGCGCTTTGACTATGTGTTGGCCGAGGCAGATGGCAGCAAGCGACTCCCGCTCAAGGCGCATGCCGCCTGGGAGCCGGTAATTCCCGCCGCCACGGCAAACGTTGTCTGGGTCGTCGGCGCCTCGGGGCTGGGCAAGCCCGTCGCCGAGGTTGTCCACCGCCCCGAGCTCTTCTGCGAGCGCTGCGGCTGCGAGCCCACCGACGCTGCCACCCCAGAGCGCGTCGCCCAGGTGCTCAATGCCGAGCTGCAGATGCTGAACCTCAACAATGCCCACATCATGCTCAACCAAGTCGACACGCTTGCCGACCCAACAATGGCAGATCGCTTCGAGGCAGCCCTCGGCCGCCCCCTCATCGCCACCAGCCTCCAGGGGTAGCTAAAAGAGCCCCGTCCCAAATTAGCTACCCCGGCGCCCTTTCTGTTAGCGGGGGACGTAGCGGCCGGGTTGGGCTCCGGTGGGCTCGCCGTCGCGTGCAGCCAGCACGCCGTTCACAAACACAGCCTTGGCGCGGCCATGTGCCTCAAAACCCTCGAGCGGCGTGTAGTCCACAGCCTGATGCTGTGTCGCGGCACTAATTGTCCAACGCGCCTTGGGATCCCACACGCACACGTCGGCATCGGAGCCCTCGGCAAGACAGCCCTTGCGCGGATACATGCCAAAGACGCGCGCCGGGTTCTCGCTCATCAAGCGGCACAGATCCTCAGGACCCAGCTGTCCCTCAAAGCTCGTAGCGATCGCAACGGGGCGATGCTCCACACCGGGCCCGCCGTTGGGAATCGCGCGGAAGTCGTCGCGTCCGCGGTCCTTTTGCCCGTGCAGGTTAAAGCTGCAGTGGTCGGTCGCAATCGTATCGATCTCGCCGGACACAAGCGCCTCGCGCAGAGCCGCACGGTCGCCAGCATGGCGCAGCGGCGGACTCATCACATACTTGGCACCCGCAAAGCCGTCCTCTCCCTGCTCCAGATAGCAGGTGTCGTCGAGCATCAGATACTGAGGGCAGGTCTCGACATAGATGTTCTTCTGCCCGCGCGCCTTGGCGGCACGGATAGCCTCAAGCCCCAGCTTGGTCGAAAGGTGCACCACGTTGACCGGTGCGTCGCCGGCCAGGTGCGCCAGATATAGCAGACGGCTCACGGCCTCGGCCTCGCACACATCCGGACGGCTGAGTGCATGGCCCTCGGGTCCATGAATCCCCTGCTCGTACACGCGCTTCTGCAGCTCATTCACCAGCGTGCCGTTCTCGCAATGCACGCACAGTATGCCGCCAATACGCTTGAGCTCCTCCAGCACCTCGAGCGTCTCGGCATCGTCCAGGCGCAGATGGTCGTAGGCAAAGTAGGTCTTAAACGACGATACGCCCGCCTCGCGCATGGCCGAGAGATCGGCGTGGTTGCGCTCGTTCCACTCGGCGAGTGCCATATGAAAAGCATAGTTAGCCGTGCAGGTTCCATCGGCACGCCGGTGCCACTCGGCCAAGGCATCGGGCATGGTCACGCCGCGATCGGCCGTCGCGTAGTCCACGATGGTCGTCGTACCGCCGCAGGCAGCCGCACGCGTACCGGTCTCAAAGCTATCGGCCGTCCAATCCATGCCAGTCCAGCACTGCATATGCGTGTGGCCGTCGATAAAGCCGGGGAACACCCAACAGTCGGTGGCGTCCTGGACAGTATCGCCCTCGCCCGGCTCGATTGCCGCGGCAATCCGCACAATCTTGTCGCCCTCCATGGCAAGGTCGGCGCGGCGAAGCCCCTGTGGCGTCACGAGCGCGCCGTTTTTGATGATGATCATAATTGCTCCTTATTGATTGATGCAGTTGGCCACGCGATCAAAATACGAGCAGGCGGCGATATGCTCCGTTATGCGTCGCTGTCCCTTGACGGTATCGACGTCCCACAGCTCGTAGGCACGCGCCTCGACCAGCACCACGTCGGTACGGTCCTTGAGGGTCGAACCGCCGCCGTCCTTGCCCTCAAGACACATAAGTGCATCGAACAATTCCGCCGGAAAGAGCACCGGGCTCGAAGGCTCGCCGTTGCACGCAAGACGCACCGGATGATTGCGGCCACGCTCGTCAAACGCACGAACCATACCCTCAAAAGAATCCGAACTCACGAGCGGCTGGTCGCCCGGCAAAAAGAGGCAGCCTTTCCAGTTGCGATCGACCCCCCACGAAAGGCCCGCACGGACGCTTTCGCTCCTAAGCTTGCCATCGTGCAGCACATACGGGCAATGCTTGTCCTCGCAAATCTGGGCGACCTCGGGCCAACGCGTCGAAACCACGACGTCAAAGCCCCGGGGAACCGAATCGATAGTCCGGGCAATCAGCGGCTCGCCATAGATATCGGCAAGCATCTTGTTGGAGCCAAACCGCTTACCCTCGCCCGAAGCCATAATGACGCAACCAAGTTTCATGGCGATACCTCCCCTGAAACCATCGTACCCATAACTCGCGCCGCGGGGCATCTGCATCGAAAGCGCTTATCCCGCACGCCCACGATGCAAAAAGGGGGCACCCCGCCGGTTGGCAGAGCGCCCCCTTTACATGGCTTACCTCAGCGCGGCTTTAGGCCTGGAACCAACGGGCGGTGTTGCGCTCGTCGAGGGCCTTGAGGGTAGCGGCGGGATCGGCAACCTTCTGCAGGAACATCATGGCTGCGATGGCGTACGGCTTGTAGCTGGCCTCCTTGTACATGCCCACACGGTGCATGTCGAAGACGTCGGCGTTGACCTCGCCGTGCTCGCAGGAGACACCGGAGATGTCGGCGGGCAGCGGGTGCATAAAAATGGTGTCCTGGCCGTTGGCGGTCTTCTCCATGAGTTCGGTCGTGGAGCACCAATCCTGATGCGTAGCGTTCTGGGCGAGCAGCTCCTTCTCGAGCGCAGCGATGCCGGCGTCGTCGCCCTCGGCGTACAGGTTGGTGCGCTTCTCCATGGCGGCAAACGGAGCCCAGCTCTTGGGGATCACGATGTCGGCGCCCTCGAAGGCCTCGGCCATGGTGTTGACCTGCTTAAAGGTGGTGCCGGACTCGGCGGCGTAGCCCTTAGCGCGCTCGACGACCTCGGGCATGAGGTCGTAGCCCTCGGGGTGAGCCAGAGTGACGTCCATGCCAAAACGGGGCAGCAGGCTGATCAGCGACTGCGGGCAGGACAGCGGCTTGCCGTAAGAGGGCGAATAGGCCCAGGTGACAGCAACCTTCTTGCCCTTGAGGTTCTCGAGGCCGCCAAACTCGTTGATGAGGTAGAGCATGTCGGCAGAGGACTGCGTGGGGTGATCGGAGTCGGACTGCAGGGAGATGAGCGTGGGACGGTGATCCAGAACGCCGTCCTCGTAGGCCTGCTGCACGGACTCGGAGACCTCGGCCATGTAGGCGTCGCCCTTGCCGATGTACATGTCGTCGCGGATGCCGATGACGTCGGCCATGAAGGAAATCATGGTAGCGGTCTCGCGAACGGTCTCGCCGTGAGCGATCTGGGACTTCTTCTCGTCCAGGTCCTGCAGCTCAAGTCCGAGCAGGTTGGCTGCCTTAGAGAAGGAGAAGCGCGTACGGGTGGAGTTGTCACGGAACAGCGAGACGGCCAGACCCGAATCGAAGATCTTGGACGAAACGTTGTTCTCGCGCAGCTCGCGCAGGGCGTCGGCGACGATGTAGAGCGCCTTGAGCTCATCGGTGGTCTTATCCCAGGTGTGCAGGAAGTCGCTGCCGTACATACCCTTAAAATCGAGGCCGTTCAGCTGCTCGACGAGCTCGGTAAACTTAGCGTCCATGTAAATATCCTTTCCAAAGATGAAACGATCGCAATGAGTAGATGTGCTCCGGCATGCGCGTGTGGCTAGAACATGCAGAGCACTATGACGAGGACCCGCTACCGTCGAGGAAGCATGGGAGATAACGACCGCGGGCCCCAAGTCAACAGGGGGTGCCGGGGACACGAGCTGTCCCCGGCTCAACAAGATCGAGGAATGGGACTAATCGATCTTGTTGTTGGTCAGACCGGCGCGGAACACGGTGGCGTCGCCATCGGCCTGGCTCGGATCGTAGAGGTTCAGGGCAGCCACATACATGGCGGCAGCGGTGACCAGGTCGTCCTTGTAGGTGACCTCGTTGGGAGCGTGAGCCTGAGACTCGGCACCCGGGCCGAAGCCGACGCAGGGGATGCCATAGCGGCCCTGGATGGAAACGCAGTTCGTGGAGAAGGTCCACTTGTCGCACAGCGGGCGACCGGTGCGCTTGTCCATGCTGGGCTCGCAGCCGATGCGCTCGTCACCGAACATGGCCTTGTGGGCGTCGACGAGGGCCTTGACGTGCGGAGCGGTCTCCTTGTTGATCCACGTGGGGAAGTAAGCCTCGGTCTCGTAGACCTCGCCGGTCCAGGACGGACGGTCGTACATGTACATGGAGACCTTCACGTCGTCGCCGTACTTCTTGGCGGCCGGCAGGTTGCGGATCTCGTCCAGGCAGGACTCCCAGGTCTCACCAGCGGTCATACGACGGTCGATGGAGATGGCGCAGGAGTCAGCGACAGCGCAGCGGCTGGGGCTGGTGTAGAAGATCTGGCTGACGGTGCAGGTGCCGCGGCCCAGGAAGCGGGCATCCTCGTAGTGCTCGGGGTTGTACTTGGGGTCGAGCATCTTGACGAGGCCCTTGATGTCGGTCGACTCGTCGCAGCCGTTGTTGTTGAGGGCGCGGACGTCGGCGATGATGTCGGCCATCTTGTAGATGGCGTTGTCACCGCGGTCGGGAGCGGAGCCGTGGCAGGAGGTGCCGTGAACGTCGACACGGATCTCCATGCGGCCGCGGTGACCGCGATAGATGCCACCGTCGGTGGGCTCGGTGGAAATGACGAACTCGGGCTTAATGCCGTCCTTGTTGTAGATGTACTGCCAGCACATGCCGTCGCAGTCCTCTTCCTGGACGGTGCCGACGACCATGATCTTGTAGCCCTCGGGGATGAGGCCCATGTCCTTCATCATCTTGGCAGCGTAGGTAGCAGAAGCCATGCCACCCTCCTGGTCGGAGCCACCGCGGCCGTAGATGATCTCGTCGGTCTCGTAGCCCTCATAGGGATCGGCATCCCAGTTCTCGATGTTGCCGATGCCGACGGTGTCGATGTGAGAGTCGATGGCGATGATCTTGTCGCCCTCGCCCATAAAGCCCATGACGTTGCCCAGGCCGTCGACCTTGACCTCGTCATAGCCAAGGCTCTCCATCTCGGCCTTGATGCAAGCGACAACCTCGCCCTCCTCGCAAGACTCAGAGGGGTGGGAGATCATAGCGCGCAGGAAGCGAGTCATATCAGCACGATGGGACTCAGCAGCAGCCTTAATGGCATCAAAATCGAGTTCTTTAGTCATAACAGTCAACCTTTCTACAAGGGTTTACCTACAGGTAGATATTTCAGATAGATCACTTGTGCCAAGCGGCGTGAGGTTGAGCACCCCACAAGCAAGTAGCCATAGGAGGCGGACGGAGGACTTTGCTCCGTCGCGAGTTCCGCACGAGCCGGAGAGCACTTAATGTGCTCTCCGTGCGAGCAGGACTGTCCGAGCAGGGAGTAAAGTCCTCCGGCTGCCTCCGGACAGGTCAGACCCGCTAGCAAGTCGGGTACTCGCCCTCCCAGACGATGCGACGGTACTGATCCGGATCGGTGTCGCCCTCGGTGGAGAAGCAGAGCACGGAGCTCGTCTTGTCCAGGCCGATGAGCTCCTTGAGCTCGGCGTACTCGGGATCGAGCATGAGGGTCTCGACCAGGCCGGTGGTCACTGCGCCGGACTCGCCGGAGATGACGCGCGGGTCGCCCTTCTCGGGAGCGCCCAGAGTGCGCATGCCGCGAGCGGTGACCCAGTCGGGGCAAGACACAAAGGCGGTGGTGTGGTTGCGCAGGATATCCCAGCCCAAGATGTTGGGCTCGCCGCAGCACAGGCCGGCCATGATGGAGGGCATGTCGCCGTCCACGATGCGCGGATCGCCGTCGCCGGCGGCAGCGCCCTTGTACAGGCAGGCGGCGGGAGCGCACTCGACCACGACGAAGGTGGGCGGGTTATCGGGATACAGGTTGGTGAAGTAGCCCACCACGGCGCCGGCCAGCGAGCCTACACCGGCCTGAACAAAGACGTGCGTCGGGCGGTTGATGGCCATCTCGCGCAGCTGCTCGGCAGCCTCGGAAGCCATGGTGCCGTAGCCCTCCATGATCCAGGAAGGGATCTTCTCGTAGCCCTCCCAGGCGGTGTCCTGAACGATGACGCCGCGCTCGCAGGCGTCGGCCTCGGCGGCGGCCATGCGCACGCACTCGTCGTAGTTGACCTCTTCGATGGTCACCGTGGCGCCCTCGGCGGCGATGTTATCGAAGCGGGGCTTGGTGGAACCCTTGGGCATGTGCACGACGGCCTTCTGGCCCAGCTTGTTGGCAGCCCATGCCACGCCGCGGCCATGGTTGCCGTCGGTAGCGGTAAAGAAGGTAGCCTGGCCAAAGTCCTTGGCAAGCTGATCGGAGGTCAGGTAATCGAAGGTGCACTCGGCAACGTCCTTGCCGGTCTCGTCGGCAATGTAGTTGGCCATGGCAAACGAACCGCCCAGGACCTTAAAGGCGTTGAGGCCAAAGCGATAGCTCTCGTCCTTAACGCACAGGTTGGACAGGCCCAGGCGCGCGGCCTGGCCATCCAGGCGGGCAAGCGGAGTGACGGTGTACTGGGGGAACGACTGGTGGAAGGCGCGGGCCTTCTTCACGTGGTCGAGGCTCATGATTCCCAAGTGCTTGTCATCACTCTTGGGCATCGTGTTGCCCGCCCACTGGATCTTATCGGCCATACGGTGAACTCCTTAAGTCCTCTCTTGCCGGCCCCCGCATACGCGTTTCAGCCCGATCCCATTCACACGGCTGAACTTTTATGTGGATGCCAAACAAAAAGTTTGTTAGCACTGTTCTATCACACTTTTTGATTGGAAAACCTAACAAATTGTTTGTTGCCGTAATCGGTACCTTTTCGCCGCCGAACGGTCACCAATTAGCCTGTCTATGTATTTGTTTGCGAACAGGTGTGGTTTATGGCAAAGTGTGCCCAAACTAATTTTTAGGAAGGCACCCATGACCCCCGCACAGATTGAGTTTTACAAGCGCCTCGCACACGGTCTGGCGCTCCAATTTGGTCCCAACTGCGAAGTCGTCGTCCACGATCTGGAGACCGAGGATGTGGACCACTCCATCGTAGTGATCGAAAACGGCCACGTCAGCGAGCGCAAACTGGGTGACGGCCCCAGCCATATTGTGTTTGAGTCTATGCATGAGGGCACCACCGACGTGCACGACCGCGAGCCATACCTCACCAAAACCACCGATGGCAAGCTGCTCAAGTCCTCGACCATCTTTATCCGCAACGACGAGGGCAAGCCCGTCGGCATTTTGGGCATCAACTTTGACATTACGCTTATGAAGGCTTTTGAGCGTTCGCTCGACGCCTTTACCGGCACCGGCGGCACGGGCTACACCGAGCCCGAGCCCATTACCAAGAACATCGGCGACCTGCTCGAGGACCTGCTGCACGAGTGCGAGCAGTTTGTGGGCAAGCCCGCGGCACTTATGACCAAAGATGAGCGCATTCGCGCCATCGGCTACCTCGACCGTCGCGGCGCCTTCCTCATTTCCAAGTCGAGCGAGCGCGCCTGCGAGTTCTTTGGCATCTCTAAGTACAGCTTCTATAGCTACCTCAATGAGGCCAAGGCGGCGGCCGGCGACAAGTAGGCACTCGCCTGGATTGCCCCTCCCCTTTTGGGCGCGAGTTCTGGAAAGCACGAATCCAAGACCGAGCCACTTGGGAAGTTCCATATAATCGATGTCATTAGTATTTCGAAAGGGTGGAACAGAATGGCGTTGAGCAAGGCATCATGCACCGGTCGCGGATTGATTCCGGCAATTGGTGGACATGTGCACCGCATGTTCGATGAGGGTGAAGACGACCTGTTTTCGCTGAGCCTTGACGACGTGATGGATGATCGCCCGTGGACCGCCGACGAACTCATGGGCGGCGGGGCTCGCCCGTCAAGCCCCAATCCCGCACTTGCGCCTAAGCCCGCATCTGCGCCGGTTCCTGCGCAGTCGCCTGTTTCGACGCCCGCGTCTGCGCCCACACCCACTCCCCGCCCCGCAAGCGACCCGTCCGAGACGGCGGCATTTCTCGCTGCAGCGACGCAGGGCAAATCGGCCGACAGCACCGTTATGTACAGCGCCCAGCAGTTGCCTGTTCCTGCGGCACGCAAGCCTCCGGTCACAAGGCTCGATGAGCCCGTTGCCCATCAAGTTGCCTACGATTCCTGGGCTGCAACCGATCTTGATGAGACCTCTACCGGCATGCCGGCGCTCGACGTTCCAGTTAACCCGCTTTTTGCCGCCAACACGAGCGCCGCGGACTATGAGGGCGGTGCGGCATATTCCGATTATTCCGATGACTATGCTGGCACCGGTCGCATCGAGACCGAGGACTATGGCACCGCATCGAGCGATTATCTCAACGATCCGTACGCTGCCACGCCTGCACCGGAATATGACCCGGAGGCCGCGTCCGCGCCGGCGTATACCAAAAGCACGGGCGAAGAGCGCTTCGCCGATTATTACGCCGAGGAAAAGGCGCTGCGTTTCTCGGAATTTCCGCAGGCAGTCAAGGTTGCCTTTATCGCCATTATCATTGCCCTGCTCGGCGTGATCGCATTTGAGGGATTCCAGCTTTTCCGCGGCCCCACCGCGTCCGAATCGGCAACGCAGCAAAAAGAGGATGACAACCAGTACCTGGACATCAACACCCTCAAGGGCGACCCCAACGACGGAGACGACGAGTAGCGAGGGTTAAGGGAAGGCCGGAAGAGCCGGCGGCACGTTACGGTTCCAAAAGCCCTGCCATAAAGATGGGCAGATACAGTACGTCACCATCGCGGTGAAGATTACATTCCGCAAGTACCAGGGCGCGATCGATTCCGTAGCCCTTCGTTGCCAGTGCGTTATCGAGCGCCGCGTGAGACTTAAAGCTCTTGCCCGACTTGACCTCGATGGCGAGCACTTCCCCATCGAGCGTCTCTTCCACAAAATCGAGCTCACCGACCTTTTTGGACGTAAAGTAGCGCAATCTAAATCCATGAGCTTTGAGCTCTTGGGCAACGAAGCCCTCAAACGCCGCCCCCATATTCATGCCAAAGGGGTCTTCCGCCTCCCCATCAAAAACGCCTTGGGCGACCTTCTTGGAATACGACGACATGAGCATTCCGGTATCCAAGTAAAACAGCTTGAACAGATTTCGCTGCTCCCCCAATAAAAGGGGTGCCACGGGCGCCGTTACGTTATATACGGGAAGCGCGACACCCGCCTCCGATAACCAGAGAAAATGATCTGTCACCTGCGAAAAACGTTTGACACCGTTAATCGATGACAGTTTGAATCGCTTGTTTTTGGAGCCGGCCTCGCTGGGAATCAGATCATAGATATCGCGAATAACCAAGCGTAGCTCAGGCGGAGCGTACTTTGCGATGTCATCGCGATACAGGGCGTGAAGATCGCGATGGATGTTTCGAACCTCGTCGACATTGCGCGTCGCCAAGAAGGAATTGACCGCGTCGGGCATGCCCCCCACCACCACATACTGATGGAACAGATTGAGCAAGCGGTCATACAGATAGCCGGGGAGCTCCTTTTCGTCCTTTAGACAACCCCTGAGCATGTCAAACGCTCCGGCAGCAACGCCGCTTGCCCAGCAAAACTCCTCAAAGTCGAGCGGGTACATCTGGACCTGCTCGACATACCCCACCGGCAGGGAATCGATGCCCTCGAGCTCAACGCCAAGGAGCGATCCGGTAAGGATGTATCGAAAGTCGCCGCGCTGGACCAGGTATTTGATAAACGTCACCACGTTGGGGCATCGCTGTACCTCGTCGATAACCACGACGGTCTTGTTCGCAACCATCGGCTGCGTCGCAGCGATAGACATGCGCATAAGCAGGTCGTCCGCACTTTTCGCCGCCAAAAACGAATCGCGCACGGACGCGTCGGCGATAAGGTCGAACGTCACGACATTTTCGAACGATTCGTTTGCAAAGACGTTGACCAAATATGACTTTCCTACCTGTCGAGCGCCCTTGACCAAAAGAGCCTTGTTAGGCGACGAGGCAAGCCAAGATTCAAACTGTGCTTTTGCTTTTCTCTGCAGCATAAGCGTACCCCTTATTACGTGCTGTTCTAGGACTAGGATACACTTTTCCATGGTTGTTAGGTGCTTATTTCGACACTCTTCCGAGTTTTTAAAGTGTGTATTACGACACTTTTCCGTACTTTTACACGGGTGATTTCGACACTTTTTCGGATTTAAGCCTAACAGCAGCCGGCGAAATCAAGCGCCGCCCGCGCGTCATTTCGCGAGCGACGCTTGATTTCTGTCCGCGCGCGCTGATAGACTCCATCGTGCCCGCAAGAAGCGGGCGCGTTTTATCCAGAGTCGGGGTAGAGAGTTGGCTCCACGATCCCGACGCCAACCGACCAAGAGGCACGGTGGCCCTGCCAACATCGATGAAAGGAGTCCGTATGGACAATTTCTCCGTGCGCAGCAAGCGCAACTTCCACAACCTGGCAGCCAAGCCAAAACGAATGCATCTTCTGGACGAGCCGAGCGGCTATGCCTCGGCCATGGTCAAGAGCAGCCTCTCCCACCAGATGCGCTTTACGGTACAGAAGCTCGAGGAAGAGCTCTGTGCTGCTGGCAATCCACATGTGCTGCAGATCAAGCTGCTCGGAGACGACTCGCGCGAGCCATCGAGTTGGAAGCTCTTTGCCGACGGCAAGTGCGTTGCGGACGGATCCGGCACCTTTGCCCGCGAGTGCTTCTGCGAGGGAGCCGAGGTGTTTTTGGACTTGTGCCGAGATGCCGTCGAGGCTGCCGAGCTGCACCAGTGGAGCCAGAGGGAGTATGAGCTGCTGAGTGCAGCCCGCGGGATCGCGATGGCGTAGGCGGGCAGATAAGCCATCGGCAATTCCGAGCTGGCGAAGGCCGAGAATTAGATTCCCGGCCTTCAACCTAGCACTGCTTTATGAGATCGAGCACCGCGGAAATGTCATCGGCATTCCGAAGGGCAACATAGGTCGGTAGGCCCGGGCCAAATCCACCCTGCGTGCGTTTGTCCTGGCACATGTCCTCTGGATCCATTAGATCATCCACACTCTTTGCCAAGCCAACGGCAATCCAGCCGCCGTTGCTAGTCCTGCCTTCCAGCACGGCATGCAACTTCCGTTTGCCCGACCTGAATCCTACGTAGTACTTGGCCATATAGGATTCCCACGAAGGATTGGCGTTGAGGATAGACTCGCGTATCTCCTCGAACAATTTTTGATTAAGCCCGCCCTCGGCAAAGGTTGGATGGTTCTCTTGCAAGGTCCAGATAGGCGCCTCGTCAGACTCCCCGCGAGAGGGGCGATACTTGTCGACGACATCTGCCGGAAGGTCGGGATATTTCCATATCTCGCACGCCTCTTTCGCCAGCTCGTCCGCACGCTGCCTAATCTCCTCCTCGCCCCATTTTTCATGCGAGGCGATCGACTTGTTCAGGTAGAGCGGGCTGCATTTAAGTCCCACGTTCGGAAGATTGAGCTTGTCCGAGAACGACCGGTTTGAGTACTCCTGGTTGTAGCCCGTCAGCGTAAGATTTCCTAAGTTGTTGCACAGCCTGTCGTGGATGTCTTCCCAGTTCTCGCCAAGCGATTCCTTCCAGCCGTGCTCATCATCAATCGTCTGGGGCATGACGTGCTCGATCTGGTAATCGTCAGCCGAGATAGACTCCTTCGGGTGGTGCCAGTTCTCCATGCGTTCCAGGTAATAGCGCTTTTTGGAGAAGCGGTTGTAGCAGTCGCGCGTCTTAAACTCCTCGACAAAATGCTCGTCCGTCGGGAAGTACGCAGTCATACCGCTGCTGTGGATAAGGAGCATCGCCGTAACGTACCCCTCTATATCGTCCTGCTGCTCGAGATTGCGGTACATGCCGGCAAAGAAATTATTTAGGCCCGTGGTAAGCCTGCCGCAAACCGCCCGCCTAAACAGGAACGACTCGATAGTCTCGCAGATACGTAAAAACGCATTGCGGTTTAACATATTTCCCTCGTAAACCGAGTAAAGCAGCATCAAAAGAGGCCTGATCTGCTTCACATCAAGGCTTACGATTCTGCCGAATACTTGGTGCAGGCCATCGTCTTTCTCCTCGCCAAGGAACAACCTGGCATATCTTTGCGCATATTCGCGGAGCTCCTTCAGCAGGCCCTCGGTATCCCCATCGTAGTCATCAGCGAAATAGCGTTTGAACTCGTAGTAGGCCTCGTTTTCCTTTGGCATCCTATTGGGAACCTTGAGCCACAGCCAGTACCAGATAAATGCATTGAACTCTTCTTCGCCGCCTTTTCCGAACAAGCGCTCGAGCGGGTGCCAGTAACCCTCGTAAAGCTTGGCCTGCTCGTCATTGGGAAGAGACATAAGAACGAAGTTACGAATGAGGTCAATAGGCGTGAGCGGCTTGCCCTTGGAGTTCATGGACTCAAATATGAGCTGAGCATTATCAACGCCCGCGGTGAGCTTGGTGTCGATGATCTGCACGCGGTTTAGCCCCGCCCAAAGCCTTGCAGGGTCGAATGATTTCCCGTGCATCTTTTCACGGAAGAACGCATAGTTCTCGACGATCCGATCCGATTTTTCATCTGGCACGGGAGACCTAGATACGATGGAAAACAGCGTCTCTTTATCGTCCTGCGAAAGCACCAGCTTGTAGCGCGCCAGACCGTTGTAGTCATCATCGTTAAAGAGGTAATTTTTCCTCAGCGCTGAGATCTTGAGATCGCCAAGGAAACCGGCCTTGTCGGGATTACCCTCCAGATAGTCAGCCAAAGCAGCAATCATCAACGAAAACGTCGTCATGCGCTGCTGCCCGTCAATCAGAAGCACACGCGAAATGCTCGTGGCAGAGCTCTCGGACTCGGGGATATAGAGCATCGACCCCACGAAGTGCGATACGTCATCACGACCCGCTCGCATAACGTCATCCCAAAGCACCTCGCACTCTTTTACACTCCACGAGTAAACTCGCTGGTACACGGGAATGACGAACTGCATCTTCGCCACGCCCATAAGGTCGAGCAGATTTGCCTCGGTTGCTTTCATTTACGCAATCCCCCTTGTCTTGTTTGCGTCACTTACGGTCGGCCCTCCACCGAACGAAGGACGTTAAATGCAGGAGCATCAAAGTGCAGAAGCAACCGGGACGCTCATATCGCTAGATTTTACAACGCTTGTTGCGAACACAATTGAACGTCTGAGCGGTTCCGATGGCTCCCCCTATGAGAAGAAGGTGGATGCCAAGGGTCGCGTGACTAGCGATAAGTGCATCGCGAACGAAGTGCCGTTTGAGGAGCTGCCCGAGGGGTGGGCTTGGACAAGGCTGGAAACCGTATATAACTTCATTGATTACAGGGGTAAAACACCTCATAAATCACCTTCAGGTGTTCGGCTAATGACTGCGAGCAACATTCGCCAAGGCTATATTGATTACACGCGCGAGGAGTATATTTCAGAAGACGAATATGCAACACGCTTGTCTCGCGGGGAGACCCACCGTGGCGATTTGCTGTTTACAACCGAAGCCCCGATGGGGTGTTGCGCGATATGCGAAATGAAACGTTGCAGCTGTGGACAGCGTGTCATTACCCTTCAGAATTACGGCACAGTTGGTCCAGACAATGCCCTGTTCTGCCAAATAATTCTATCTCCACTGTTCCAAATTCAAGTTAAGGATCATGCCACGGGGACGACCGCAAAAGGAATCAAAGCAGCAGTGCTAAAAGAGCTATTTCTCCCCCTCCCGCCTCTCGCCGAGCAGCGCCGCATCGTCGAGCGCGTC
>UQHK01000019.1 GCA_900540855.1 uncultured Collinsella sp. | reverse complement strand
CGAGCCGTCGGATGACTTGAAGAAGGGGGAGGCCTCGCGGCCTCCCCCTTTTTTGTATCTCGGGCAATTTGTCTCACATAGTAGCTGTGTTTTATAACCCTCGTTTGTCGCATCTTCTGCGAACGGGCTACAATAACTTAGTCTGTGCGATATGGAGGTGAACATGGCTGAAGCTGGTATCGGCGTTGATATCGTCGAGATTTCCCGCATGAAATCAATTCTTGAAAAGACGCCGTCGTTTGCTCGGCGTGTGTTTACCGAAGAAGAGCGTGCGTATTGCGATGCATCATCGCGTCCCGCTGCTCACTATGCGAGCCGCTTTGCTTCGCGCGAGGCGGTGCTTAAAGCTCTCGGCACGGGTTTTAGTCAAGGCGTGGGTCGCAAGGATGTTTCGGTAACGCGTGATAAACTCGGCAAACCGAAGGCGCTGCTTTCGGGCCGTGCTCTCGAGATCGCTCAAGAACTGGGCGTTGTTGAGGTCGCTCTTTCCATTACGCTTACGGGAGACTTGGCCGTTGCGAATGCCATCGCGATTACCGAAGATGCTCGGCCTAAGCCAAAAGATGAAAAGGTGAGCACCAAGAAACGCGTTGCGCAGACATTTAAAGAGGCTCGCTCTGTATTAGATGAGCTCGAGCAGCTGCAGAATTCAGCATTGACGGAGCACCTGGGCGATGCTTCGCAAGATACGCTAGGAGCATAGATGAAACCGGTTTTGAGTACCGAAGAAGTCGTTCGTCTCGAGGATATCATCGAACGCGAAGGGACTTCGAAGGCCGAGCTTATGGAGCTAGCGGGTGAGTTTGCCGCTAACGAGGTCTTGAAGCTCAATCCCGATCGGGTTCTCGTTTTGGTCGGTTTTGGTAATAATGGCGGCGACGGTTGGGTTGCCGCCGATATCCTGAGCCATAAGGGTGTGGACGTGGATATCGTTTCTCCGGTTGAACCGGATGAGATTCCTGCTGCTCTGGCACGTCATGTTGCTCGTCGTACTGCCGGCCGCGATGTGCACGTTTGCGTCGGCCCCTCGCGTGATGAACTCGAGGTTTTGATCGATAAGGCCGATGTTGTTGTCGATGCCATTTTTGGTACCGGTTTCCACGGGAATCTGCGTGCGCCGTTCTCCATTTGGATTCCTACGGTCAATGATTGCGCCGATTGTGTCGTATCCATTGATGTCCCCTCGGGCCTGAATGCAGAGACGGGCGTTGTTGATGACGACTGCATTCGTGCCGAGCGCACGGTGACGATGATTGCGCCCAAGATTGGTCTGTATAGCGCTGATGGTCCTGAGTATGCTGGCGATTTGATCTGCGGCAATCTTTACGACCGTCTTGACGAGGTCATCGATGATGTCGACCACGCCGCCGAGATTGTCGAGCCCGGTGACTTAGTTGATTACTTTGCTCCGCTACCATCGAATATCGATAAGTATTCCCGTGGCTCCGTGCTTATTGTCGCCGGATCTGCGCAATATCCTGGTGCTGCCATTATGGCGGCCAAGTCTGCAGCTCGCGCGGGTGCTGGTTACGTGGCAGTCGCGGCTCCTGACGCCTGCGCCAATCTCATTCGCATGGCACTTCCTTCGATTCCGGTCTTTGCTATTCCGTCTGATTCCCGCGGCTCCTTTGGCGCCGCTGCGCGCATGACGGTGTGCGAGATCGCAAAGAAGTACAGCTGCGTGCTGTGCGGTCCCGGTATGACGACGTCTGCCGGCGCTATGCAGGTGGTTTCGGGCTTGCTCGAGCTTGATGTACCGCTAATTTTGGACGCCGATGCACTCAACTGCCTTGCTAAGATTGCCATTGACGGTATTGATAGTAACCCCGAGATGTATCGCCGCGAGCAGCCGTTGGTTATGACGCCGCACTATCGTGAGCTTTCGCGCCTGGTTGCCGGTGACGAGGTGAACGACCTTGGTACCGCGATTGCGGCCGCGCAGAAGGTTGTCTGGGCTGCAGGCTCCGACAATCTGGTGGTCATTGCCAAGGGGCCGACGACGGCTATCTGTGGCGTTGAGCGTGTGCTGCTGCCGCTCTCGGGTCCGGCTTCTCTGGCAACTGCCGGTTCGGGTGATGTTCTCGCGGGTATTTTGGCCGGCACGCTTGCCACCATGCGCGACGAGATGGATCGTTGGGAGTTGCTGTATTCGTACGCCGTCGCACTTCACAGCTACGCCGGTTTTGCCGCGGCGACGGAGTATGGTGAGAAGAGCGTCATCGCGACCGATCTTATCGACTTGATCGGTCCTGCCATGGAGCTGGCGGCAAAGGATGCGCTCGAAGATCTGGGAATCATGGACGAAGGGTCGGATGACTAATCATGAATAAAGCCGATTTGACGCGCTGGTCCTGGGTCGAGATCGACCGCGGGGCGCTCCGTCGCAACACGAGGGCCTATAAGAACTTGTTGAATCCGCGTCAGCGCCTGTGCTGCGTGGTCAAGGCCGATGCTTATGGTCATGGAGCTGTTGAGTGTGCCAAGATCATGTATTCGGCCGGTGCCGACATGTTTGCCGTGGCGACGGTTAACGAGGGCGTTGGGCTCCGTCAGGGCGGGATTACTAAGCCCGTCCTGATTCTAAGTGAGCCGCCTATCGAGGCTATTCCTGCATTGCTCGAATTCGATATCATGCCCTCGGTCTATACGTCCGATTTTGCTCTTGCGTATGGCGAATGCGCCGTCGCGGCGGGCAAGGTGGGCAAGTACCATCTTGCCATCGAGACGGGCATGAATCGTATCGGTGTTCACTACACACAGGTGCTCGACTTTGTACGCGGCATCAGTTTCCATCGCGGCATCCAGTGCGACGGCGTATTTACGCACTTTGCCACGGCCGATGAACCTTCGGGTTGGGACTACAAGCTGCAGTGCCAGCGTTTTACCGAGGCCGTTCAGGCCATTAAGGACGCAGGTTTTGAATGCGGTATCGTGCATTGTGCCAATACGCCGTCCTCGATGCTCGATTCTTCAATGCACTTTGACATGATTCGTGCCGGCATCGGTTTGTATGGTCTGCAGCCATGTGAGCTGAGTGGTCGCGTGATGCAGCTTGATCCCGTCATGAGCGTCCACGCGCGTGTGACGCGCGTGGCGCATCCTGCGATGGGCGAGGGCGTGGGCTACGGCTTTACCTACCGCGTACCGCGCACGCGCGTTCAGATCTGCACCCTTCCGATCGGTTATGCCGATGGCCTTTCGCGTACGCTTTCCAATCGTATGGACGTGCTGTATCGCGGCGAGCGTGTGCGTCAGGTGGGCAATATCTGCATGGACCAGTTTATGGTCGCCATTCAGTCCAACCCGGCGCATGAGATTCCCGAGGCCGAGTATGGTGACGAGATGATCATTGTCGGCCGCGATGGAGATGCCGAGATTACCATGGACGAGATGGCGCGCCTACGCGGCACGATTAACTACGAGGTCGCTTGCGGCTTTGGTATGCGTCTCGACAAGGTCTACGTGTAGGAGTCGCTATGGGCGTCATGCACATCCCCGGCCATAGCCATCAGGCGCCGCGTGAGGTCGCACTCGAGGAGATCGAGGCCGTTCTGGGCGATTGTCACCTTTGCCAGCTTTACCAGTCGCGCCATAACATCGTGTTTGGCGTGGGAAACCCCCACGCTCGCGTGATGTTTATTGGCGAGGCGCCGGGCCGCAATGAGGATTTGCAGGGCGAGCCCTTTGTGGGGGCGGCAGGCGAGGACCTCAACGGCATTTTGTCGCTGGCGGGGCTCAAACGCGAAGACGTCTACATTGCCAACGTGCTTAAGTGCCGCCCGCCGGGAAACCGCAATCCGCGTCCCGAGGAAGTGCTGGCTTGCTCGCCATTTTTGCGTGAGCAGATTCGAAGCATCTGGCCCGATATTATTGTGACGCTCGGCAACCCCGCGACGCACTTTGTGCTAAAGACCGAGATTGGCATTACTAAGCTGCGCGGCAGGTTCCACCAGATGGGGCATTTTGTGGTAATGCCCACGTTCCATCCGGCAGCAGCGCTGCGCAATCCGGCGTGGCAGGAGCTGCTGGAGGAAGACTTTAAGATGCTGGGCGACTATCTGGAGCGACATCCCGCGCCAGAGGACGCCTCGGAATAATAAGGAGCATATATGTCCCTGGAGCGCCTGGGGGTAGGTACTTACAAAACGACTTGCGCTGCCGATACGGAGTACTTTGGCGAGCTAATTGCACCGTGCCTTGAGGACGGCGATGTGCTCATCCTGACCGGTGGCCTGGGAGTGGGCAAAACTCACTTTACCAAGGGCGTCTCGCGCGGGCTGGGCGATGGGCATATGGTTACGAGCCCTACGTTCGCCCTCATGGCCGTTCACGATCAAGGTCGTATTCCGCTGTTTCACTTTGATCTATACCGCCTGGAGCATGCCTACGAGCTCGAGGATACGGGCATTTTCGATGTGCTGGGCTATGAGGGTGCTTGCCTGCTGGAATGGGGCGAACAATTCCAGGACGAGCTGACGGATGAGTATCTTTCGGTGACGCTCAGGCGTGATGAGGGCGACAGCGACGTGCGAACGATAACGCTTGAGGCGCACGGTGACCGCGCAATGGAGCTTTCCCATTTGATTGATAAGGCTGTACAAGATGAGCTTGCATAACGACAACGCGCTGGTGGTGGCGCTCGATACCTCGACTGACATGCTTGCCTGCGCGGCAAGCTGGATTGATGGGCAGACGGGTGAGACGAAGCTCGTGAGTGGCGACCACATGTGTCGCCGTCACGCCAACGTTGAGCTCGTGAATACCGTTGATGGCGTGCTGGCTCAAGCCGGTCTGGATCGCAGCGATGTTGGTTGCTATGTGGTCGGCCGCGGCCCGGGGTCCTTTACGGGTGTGCGCATCGGCATCTCCACTGCCAAGGGCCTCGCGCGTGGTGCCAATGTTCCGCTGCTGGGCGTGTCGACGCTCGACGCTTGCGCTTGGACGGCGTGGAAGGCTGGCGTGCGCGGCAAGCTTGGTATCTTGGCCGATGCTATGCGCGGTGAGGTATATCCGGCGCTGTATATGCTGGTCGATGAGGGTCCCGAGCGTCAATTTGAGCGCGAACACGTGGTCAAGGCCGCCGTGGCGCTCGATGAGTGGCGCCAAGCAGCGGACTGGGGCCAGGTTCAGCTGACCGGTGACGGTCTAGTGCGCTATGGCAAGCTGCTGGGTGAGGACGAGGCCGCCCGCTGCGTGGAGCGTGACCTGTGGTGGCCTTCGGGCGAGGGCTTGCTGCTCGCGCACGCTGCGGGTGACGGCGATCCGGCCCGCGTCCTGCCGATTTACACGCGCCTTTCGGATGCCGAGGAAAACGAGCGCAAGCGTCTTGGTCTTGCCGAGAGTGCACAGAGCGAAATTACGGGTGTTGCCGATGAGCTCGCCGGTCGTCATCTGCAGTTCCGTCCCATGGGCGCGGCGGATGCCGAGGGCGCAAGCGCGCTGGAGGCTGCCTGCTTTGAAGGTGCCGGACACGAGGCATGGACGCCGGGCATGTTCCTGTCCGAACTGGGCGAGGACGTCGCTGCGCCGCGTAGTTGGTGGGTGGCACACGACGACGGCAAGCTGCTGGGCCTTGCCGGCGGTATGGTCGTGGACGGTGATGTGCAGATTCTGGATGTCGCCGTCGACCCGGCACATCGCCGTGAGGGCATTGCCCGCAAGCTGCTGTCGCATGTGAGCTATGATGCCCAGATGCTCGGCTGCACTACGGCTTCGCTCGAGGTCGAGGACGGTAACGAGGGAGCGACCGCGCTTTATAACGCTCTGGGCTTTACCGAGGCTGGCCGTCGCCGCGGCTACTATGGTGCCGGCAAGGACGCCATCGTCATGACGGCTCCGCTGCCCCTGGTGCTTCCGGTCGATAATGCTTCGCCCGAGCCGACGGCGGCAGAGCAGCGCGTATGGCCGCTGCCTGCGCCTGGGCGCTCCGAGGGGGAGCGTGCCGAAATTGAGCGCCGCCGCCTAGTGCTCGCTATCGAGAGCTCCTGCGACGAGACGGCCGTGGCGATTATCGATGCGGATGGCAATATGCTGGCCAACCAGGTGTCGACACAGATTGATTTTCACGCCCGCTTTGGCGGCGTGGTGCCCGAGATCGCCTCGCGCAAACACGTTGAGGTGATTGTGAGTGTCGTGGATGCGGCGCTCGAGGATGCCGCAGCATCGCTTGGTCTTGAGGGTGGAGCCATCGCGCCGAGCGAACTCGCCGCTGTTGGCGTGACGCAGGGTCCGGGCCTGGTGGGTGCTCTGGTAGTGGGCGTCGCCTTCGCCAAGGGCTTTGCCTATGCCGCCGGCAAGCCGCTCGTGTGCGTCAACCATCTGGAGGGCCATCTGTTCGCCAACCTGCTGGCGCAGCCCGATCTCAGGCCGCCGTTTATCTTCACGCTCGTCTCGGGCGGTCATACCATGCTCGTGCACGTGAAGGCATGGGGCGACTACGAGGTACTTGGTGAGACACTCGACGATGCTGTGGGCGAGGCCTTCGACAAGGTAGCCAAGGCGTTGGGTCTGGGCTATCCCGGTGGCCCCATCATCTCCAAGCTGGCCGAGACGGGCAACCCCCGCGCGATCGATTTTCCTCGCGCGCTTAACAGCAGGGGAGACTATCGTTTCTCGCTTTCGGGTCTTAAAACGGCCGTGACGCTCTACATCGAGCAGGAGACCAAGGCCGGGCGCACGATTCACCTGCCCGATCTGGCGGCTTCGTTTGAGGCAGCCGTCTTTGACGTTCAGTACAAGAAGGCCAAAAACGCCCTGCATGCCACCGGATGCAAGGAATACTGCATCGGCGGCGGCGTCTCGGCTAATCCGCATCTGCGCGAGATGATGATCAAGAAGCTTGGGCGTCAGGGGATCCGCGTAACGGTGCCACCGCTTTCGGCGTGCACCGACAACGCCGCCATGATCGCAGAGGTTGCCCGCCGTAAATTCGACCGAGGAGAAATCTCGCCGTTCGACGTCGACGCCGATCCAAACATGACGCTGTAGCTGGTACGGCGCGGTCCCCGGACGGAGGGGCCGGATATAAGGTTTCCTGCTCTACAGTCCTGCGCAAGACGAAGGCCACATTAAGTGGCCTTCTTTGCGTGCGGAACTCGCGATAAACCTT
Organism: uncultured Collinsella sp.; assembly: GCA_900540855.1. Taxonomy (GTDB): domain Bacteria; phylum Actinomycetota; class Coriobacteriia; order Coriobacteriales; family Coriobacteriaceae; genus Collinsella. The sequence goes on along the minus strand of UQHK01000019.1, from coordinate 30,083 downwards.
ATATCCGGCCCCTCCGTCCGGGGACCTTTCTGTATCGATATAGCTTCTGAGCTGGTTTGGCGTCGACAACGTCCGGCAAGGTTAGCCAGCTGCGTCGAATTTCCGGCGTGCTTTAGCTGAAAGAAAAAGATGGTGTGCGGAGCTTTGCTCCGCATTTGGGATGGGAGCCCCTGAGAGCCGCGGGAGCCGGGCGGCGCATATGAACTTTATCGCGAGTTCCGCACGCAAAGGAAAGCACTTAATGTGCTTTCCGTCTTGCGCAGGACTGTAGAGCAGGAAAGTTCATATGCGCCGCCCGGCTCCCGCGGCTCCCGAGGGGTATCTCCCATGCAAAAACTTTTGTTGGGTAAAGTCCGAGGTCAGTGGCGTTTTATAACGAGAAATTCAAAAAAGTTGAAAATCCATTACAAATTTGCGTTGACTTTAGGTAACTAAAGTTTCATACTCCTTTTCAACCACTGGGGGATGTGAACACGCACGGATCGTTCACATCATGATTGAAGAGGATTTCTTAGACATGTTCACGCATCAGCTAAACATTATCAGCGTAGTAATTATCTGATGCGGGTTAGCACATACAGCTAGCCCGTACGATAACGGGCGGCTGATGAAGATGAGGGCCGTCGAGCGCAACCGACGGCCCTCATTTTTTATGTCTAGGAAGTTCTTTTTAGAGGAGGAAATGTAATGAACGGAGTTTTGCTCATGGTTGTGGCCGCGGCGGTGCTCGCCTGTGGCTATCTGGGCTACGGCCGCTGGCTGGCCAACAAGTGGGGCGTTGACAAAGAGGCCCTCACGCCGGCCAAGCGCATGAAGGACGGCAAGAGCTTCTCGCCCGTCTCCGCCTTTACCGCGTTCTCGCACCAGTTCAGCTCGATCTGCGGTGCTGGCCCTGTCACGGGTACGATCGTCGCCATGGCCTTTGGCTGGCTGCCCGTCGTGCTCTGGGTCCTCGTCGGCGGCATCTTCTTTGGCGCCGTCCACGACTTTGGTGCTCTGTACGCTTCGATGAAGAACAACGGCAAGTCCCTGGCCCAGCTCATCGAGAAATACATCGGCAAGACCGGCCGTCGCCTGTTCCTGCTGTTCTGCTGGCTGTTCTGCATCATCGTCATCGCCGCTTTCACCGACATGGTCTGCAAGACGTTCATGTTCACCTCGGTCGTTGACGCTTCTGGCGCTGCCACCGGTGCTATCGACTTCACCAAGTCCTATGCCGCCGGCTGCGCTGGTACCATCTCCATCCTGTTCACCTTCGTCGCTATCGCCTTTGGTTGGGCCCAGAAGAAGTTCAACCTCACCGGCGCTGCCGAGTTTGTCACTGGCGTGGTGCTCATGGTTCTCATGTTTGCCGTCGGCATGCAGTTCCCGGTCTACCTGGACAAGTTCCAGTGGTTCGCCGTTGTCATGGTCTACCTGGTCTTTGCTGGCGCCATGCCCATCCAGATGCTCAAGACCCCTCGCGACTACCTCACTTCCATCATGATGATCGTCATGATCGCCTGCGCTGTCCTCGGTATCGTCGTCCTGGGTGTTAACGGCCAGGCCACCATCACCGCTCCGGCCTTTACCGGCTTCTCCAGCGCTTCTGGCATGATGTTCCCGGTCCTGTTTGTTTCCGTTGCCTGCGGTGCCCTCTCCGGCTTCCACAGCCTCGTTTCTTCTGGTACCTCCTCCAAGCAGGTCGAGAAGGAGCAGGACGCCGTCAAGGTCGGTTATGGCGCCATGATCGTCGAGTCCTTCGTCGGCATCCTTGCCATCATCGTCGCCGGCATCATGTTCTCCGATATGAACACCGCCGGCACTGGTGCCCTCAACGCCGGCGTCGCTTCCACCCCGTTCCAGATCTTCGCCGCTGGTATCTCCCGCGGTATGCAGGCCTTCGGTGTTGACGGCACGCTCGCTACCGTCTTCATGACCATGAACGTCTCCGCTCTGGCCCTGACCTCGCTCGATGCCGTCGCCCGCATCGCCCGCACCTCGTTCTCCGAGTTCTTTGCCCAGACCAACGACGCCCTGGCCATCGAGTCCAAGGCCGGCTACATGAAGGTTCTCGGCAACCCCTGGTTCGCCACGGTCGTCACCCTGCTTCCCGGTCTCGCCCTCGCCTTTGGCGGCTATGCCAACATCTGGCCGCTCTTTGGTGCTTCCAACCAGCTGCTCGGCGGCATGACCATGATCACCCTCGCCGTGTTCTGCAAGTGCACCGGCCGCAAGGGCTGGATGCTCTACGTGCCCGTCGCCTTCCTGCTCTGCTGCACCTTCACCTCGCTGGTCCAGAGCGCCATGGGCTGCATGACCGCTGTCCAGGCTTACGGCTTCTTCGGCACCATCCCGGCTACCGCCACCACGGCCGCCGTCTCCGTCGCCGCCACCAAGGGCCTGCAGCTCGTTTTCGCCGTCCTGCTGATGGTCCTGGGCCTCATCGTTGCCGTCAACTGTCTCAAGGAGTTCTTCGGCAAGGAGGCCGGCTCCATGCCCGACGAGGAGCCCGAGTGGTCCGAGATGGGCAAGGCCGAGTACGGTCGCGCCGCTGCCGCTGAGGCTCCTGCCGACGCCGAGGCCGCTAAGGCCTAGTCGGTCGGACGGGTTGAATCTCCCATCTATTTGACTCGGAAAGACCGGGTCCGCAATCAAGCGGACCCGGTCTTTTTTCTTGTGATAACAGGTGGTGCAAGGGCGTTCTCGCAGATGTTTTGCGTGGATAGGCTCGTGCGTTGTACCATATGGACGTATATGTGTGCATATGAAAGGGGCCCCGTGGCCAAGACGGTATATTCCGATAATCAAAACAATGTCGATGCTCTGGCTGAGCGTCTGAGCAGCCAGACGTCGCTTTCTGCCGAGCGCGCCAAGCTGGTTGCCTACGACCTGCTCTGCCGCAAGGCGCTCAAGATTAAGTCGAGCGCGCTGGCGCAGATTTTCCGCTCCGTCGATAAGGAATGCGATACCAAGGCGATGCGCGATGAGCTTATCGCGGCAAATATCGTGACCAAGATCGAGGGCAGCGGCATTAACGGGCGCCCGGCGTTCTATACCATCAATGTCGAGATCCGCGATGCCCAGGAGCAGCCTGCCGAGTCCGTCGAAGATTTTGTCGTCGAGGATTCCGCTGACGTGCCTGCTGTGGAAGAAGTTGCTCCGCGTGAGCATGTTGATACCGATGAGTTGCTCGATGAGAACGTCGTGCGTGCCTTTACGGCCAAGGCAGGGCGCGGCGGTTTTGGCGGGGGTGGCAAGCGCGATGCGCAGCGTCGCGCCCAGCAGGAGCGCTTCCGTCGCGCCGTTGCTCGAAAGGGTGAGACGGATGCCGAGGCTGTTGAGAACGAGGTTGCTGCCGAGTCGCAGAGGCCCGCGAAGGAGCAAAAGCCCGTGGAGGCCCAGGAGCCCCAGCGTCGCCGTGGTGCCCACTTTAAGGCTGCGCAGCAGGATGTCGCGCATGAGGTTGAAGAGCTTTCCGAGGCCGCAGACGATGTTGAGGAGTCTGCCAAGAAGGCCCCGGGCTCATGTCGTCCCGGACGTGGTTTTGCGAGGCGCGCGTATCCCGTAAGGCGTCAGGAGAAGGGCGAGCCGGCTCCGACCGCTCAGGCCGAGAAGGCCGAACAAACCGAGAAAACCGTTGAGCCGGCGGCTCGCGAGCAGCAACCTTCCGAGTCGCAGCCTGCGGCTGACACTGAGGTCAAAGCTCAACAGACCGCTGATAAGCAGGCGGGGGAGAGCGCCTCAGGCAAGCCCCGCCGTCGTCGTCACCGCGGCGGTCGTGGCTCAAATGCCGAGGCCGCGGCCGAGAAGACAGCGACACAAAACGGAGATGAGAAGGCCGAGACTCCGGTGGATCAGGTCAAGCGCCAGCCGGCGAAGGAGGCCAAGTCCGATCGTCCGCAAAAGCGCTCGTCTGCGCCCAAGCAGGAACGTAATACCCAGGCAGATTCCAAGCGTAAGCCTCATGCACAGGCTGAGCCTGCCGCGGCTGATAGTGCTACCCAGCAGCCCGAGTCGGCCGTCCACGGCGAGGTATCGGCGTTTGCCCTTGCCCGCGTTTTGGGCAGGCAGCTGCTCAAAGTTGTCCCTACGCCTACGGCGCTCTCTAAGATCAAGGAACAGCAGACTCAAATTGTTAAGGTCGAGGGCAAGGACGGCAAAAAGGCGCCGCAGCGCACTCAGCACAACGAGATGTCCAACCGCAAGATTGCCGAGGAAATCGCAATCATCCAGGCTTGGATCGAGCAAAACCGAGGTGCCGATACGCCGGTTGCCTCGCGCCGCCAGCGTGCCTACCAGATTTTTAACGACGAGAAGGCTTTTGACGGCAAGCACGGTGAGCGCCTGATAAGGCGCATGACCGAAAAGGGCATCAGCATGCAGGCGATCAAGGTCGCCCCCAACCGCCCCGTGCACTTTACGGGTTTCTTTACGCTGGGCGCCGATAAGCCGTTCATTATGGTCGAGAACCTGGACACCTACGACGAGATCGTCAGGCTGCTGCGTGGCCGCAAGCACGCCAAGCTCTTTGGCATCAAGGTGGGCGGCGTGATTTTTGGCGGCGGATGCAAGGCGAGCGTCTCGCATGCCCTGGACGATTATCTGGCCGAGATCGGCTATCGCTTTAACTACGTCTACTACGTGGGCGATATCGACCGCGAGGGCGCGCGCATCGTCGAGCAGGCTCGCAATGCCAATGTGGTTGAGATTCGCCTGCATGCCGGTATGTACCGCGCCATGCTCGCCGAGCATAAGCGTCGCGTGAAGGCCGGCGGCGAGTGCGAGCGCGCGGCTGCCAACCAGGGCGTGCCGCAGAACTTGGCGGCGACGATCAAGGATCTGCCCATGGTCACGCGCGTGCAGTTCCGCAATGTGCTACGTGAAGGCGGGCGCATTCCGCAGGAGATTCTGATGACCGCCGACTATCGGGATGGCGACTCGGGAAGCTTCGACCGCATGCTGAACAACTAAATTCCGCCGGCCCCGGGAGAGCGGGGACACCGGCTTAGGTTTCCTGCTCTACAGTCCTGCTCACGACGGAGGCCACATTAAGTGGCCTCCTGTTCGTGCGGAACTCGCGATAAACCTAAGCCGGTGTCCCCGCTCTCCCGGGGCCTGTCGTGGCTTGGCCGTTGCATGCGGCTCGCTTTTCGGAACGGGGCTGACGGACACGTTCCGAAATCTACCACCGTCGCTGTACAGGGTGTCTATAAAGAGCCGTGGCCAAAAAACGGCAAATATGAGTACTGATACTCTTTTAGTAGCAGTAATTTTGACCAAATTTAAGGTGATTTGACGTGTCGATCGGGTGGCGCGCGCAGACGTGGTGTAAGAGCGTCCCGAGGTCCGTCGCTGCAAGTCCCGATGTTACTCCTTCTTGAGACCGCGCCTCTCGACTATCTCGTCCACTATCTCCCTGGCGCGCCGCCCGAGCGCGCGGCGCCTCCCCTCTGTCGGGGCCGGCCTGTCCGCGGGCTCGGCGAAGCCCTCGGCGGCCGAGGCCTCGGAGAACACGCGCTGCTGGGACCACTGTCCCTCGGTCTCCATGAGGCTCGCGCACGTCAGGCGCAGCATCGACTCCCTCGAGGGGAAGGACTGCACGACCCTGTAGCGGCGCTTGATCTCGCGGTTGGCGCGCTCCTGGACGTTGTTGGTGCGGAGCTTGGCCCAGTGCGCCCTGGGGAAGGCCGTGAACGCCAGCGCGGAGTCCTCGGCCTGCTCGAAGACCTCGCCGGCCCTGGCGGACACCGACGCCACCCAGGGCGCCGCCTCGGCCCACACGCAGCGCGCGAGGTCGGGGTCGTCCTGGTAGACCGCGGCGTGCACGAGGTCCCTGACGGCCGCCTTGGAGTCCTCGGGCCTGCCCGAGCAGGCGCTCTGGAGGTTGCGCTGCAGGTGCGTCACGCAGCGCTGCCAGGCGCAGCCCTGGAACAGGCGCGAGACGGCGGCCACGAGCCCGGCGTGGCTGTCGGAGACCACGAGGCGAACGCCGGCCAGCCCGCGCTCGCGCAGCCCGCCGAGGAATGCCGCCCAGGAGTCCTCGCTCTCGGTGTCGACCACGTCGCAGCCCAGGAAGTGCTTGCGCCCGTCGGCGCCCAGCCCGATCGCGGTCACGACGCCCTGCGAGACGACCGACGAGCCGACCCTGCAGCTCATATAGGTAGCGTCGAGCCACAGGTAGCAGCACGGCGTGCCCGACAGGTCGCGGCGGCGGAACTCCGCCACCTCGGCGTCGAGGTCGGAGCAGAGGCTCGAGACCTCCGAGCTCGACAGCGAGGATATGCCCAGCTTGGACGCCACGCGCTCGACCTTGCGGGTGGACACGCCGCATACGTACATCTCCTGCACGATGGCGGCCACCGAGGTGTCGACGCGCGACCATCGCGCGAGCATGCCCTCGGGGTAGTAGGTGCCGTGCCTGAGCTTGGGTATCTCGAGCTCCACGTCGCCCACGGCGGTCTTGAGCGACCTGGGGCGGTAGCCGTTGCGGCTGTTCTCCCTGCCGTCGCTGCGCTCATTGCGGCTCGCGCCGCACATCTGCTGGGCCTCGGAGTCCATCAGCGCGTTCATCACGCTGCCCAGCACCCTGCACGCGAACTCGCGCGCGTCGCCGCACTCCCGCCAAAGCCTCGCCGCCTCGAGGGCCTCGTCGCGGCCGAGGCGCAGTACACTCTCTTCTTGGGGCATCGCCTTTCCTTCCATTCGTCACCTTCATTACTCCAACGACGAATTCTAGGCGGTGTCCCCTCCCTTTCAGGAAAGGGCGGAGGCGGGGCATGCCCCGCCTCTTACACCACATCTCTGCGCGCTACCGTCGATCGAGCAGATAAGCTGCCGTATCTCCTCAAGTGTTTATTAAAGGAAGACCTTGATGCGAATAAATCTCATTAAGATCTTCTTTTATTAACGAAAATAATGTAGCTACAACGGTAACAGTACTCATATTTGCCGTTTTTTGGCCACAGTCCTTCGGAGGGTCCTCGAAAATAGTCCCGAGCCGGCACTTGGGGACGTTCCTATAATGCCGGCACTTAGGAGCGTCCCCAAGTGCCGACACCGCGTCTGCCTGCGGCGGCCGCGCCCCGCTGCGTCGCTCCGCACCCTTGCGGGTTCGAATCCCTCCGCTTGGCGGCGTTGGCTCGATTTGCTTGACGTGAGGGGCTCTTGGCTGGTGTGGGACGGAGGGATTCCGCGTCCGCCTGGTCGGCGGCCGCGCCCCGCTGCGTCGCTTCGCTCCTTGCGTGCTGCGCTGGAAAACGCTTCGCGTTTCCTCAGCTCCGCACCCTTGCGGGTTCGAATTCCTCCGCTTGCCCACAAGAAAGCGCCCTGGGCCGTTATGGGCTTAGGGCGCTCAGTTTTAATGGCTGGGACGGAGGGATTCGAACCCCCAACAGCCGGCACCAAAAACCGGAGTTCTACCGTTGAACTACGTCCCAATGTGTGGTGTTGCCCAAAAGCAACTCGTCTAGTTTACCTAATCTGCGAGGGCATCGCAAACGCCGTCGAGTAGGCGTACGGCGAGCGTCTGCGCGTCGCTGGCCGTGAAGGTGCCGTTGTAGCGCGTCATGCCCGTGAGCTCAATGCGAATGCGAGCCGGCTTCTGCTGCGCGGCGACATTGGCGGTGCGGATGCGCTGGGCCAGGTTGTGGCACTCGGCGAGGGCAATCGTGGCGCGTGGCGCGGCGTCGGCGGGCAGCTCGTCGCTTGCGATCTCGAGCACCAGGTCAACGTCGGTTGGGACCTCGGAGTCGCAGAGCATCATGCCGCTGTTGTCGGTCGTTGCCGTGGCGATGTTCCACATGCGCGAAGCAACGCTGCGTGCGATGGGGTCCTCACCGATAACGGCGATCTGGAAGCGCTCGAGCACGTTGGCGGCGCGAGCAAAACCGATGCGGGACTCGGCTTCGGTGACCGAGGGCTTGCCCTCCCACACATGATGCAGGCGGTTGATGTAGGCGTAGGTGTCCTGGAAGGCCATGCCGTCGGCAAACAGGCCGACATTTTCCTGGAACTGCTGCAGGGCGGCCTCGGTATGCGGACCAAAGTAGCCGTCGTCTTCGCCACAGGCAAAGCCCAAAACGTTGAGAGCGCGCTGCAGGGCCTGCACATCGGCGCCATGGAAATTGGGCATGCGCAGATACAGGGTGCGGTCGCCCAGCTTATACGAGGCGTCGACCAGGGCGCTCCAACAGGGGATATCGACGGCATGACCGGCAGCAAGGCCACTGTCGAGCCTGAAGGTGCTGACGGCCTGCTCGGTGGTGGTGCCAAAGCGCTTGTCGGCGACCTCGTCGGCATCGATGGTGTAACCGAGCTGCAGAAGGCGGGACTGAACATCCTCGACGGCTGCTCCCTGCATGCCCGTGGTAATAGGTTCCATGAACGAACCCCTTTCGGCGTACGATTCGTACTATTTTGAGCGCGTGTCGGATAGACAACGCGAGACAATGCATAAACATGCACTCAACAGTGTAGCAACTTGTACCCAAACTCGCTGCCCACAGGTTTTATGACCCCCGCTAGTTAAGACGCTCCACAAAGAAATCTGCCATTGAGAGGAAGAGCTCGCGCGCATGCGGGTCGAGCTCGACGCCTTCGATAGCGGCCTTGGCCTTAGCGGTCAGGTCGAGCGCATAGGTGTGGGCGTAATCGATGGAGCCGGTCTCCTGGAAGATCTCCACGGCGCGTGCGAGCTGCGCAGGGTCCTCGGTGCCCGAGGAAAGGATTGCCTCGATCTCGTCGTGATAGCGCTCGTCTGACAGGGCATGCACGGCAACGAGGGTGCGCTTGCCCTCGGTGATATCGGTGCGGAAGTCCTTGTTGGCGGCCTCCTTGGTGCCGATCAAGTTGAGCAGGTCGTCTTGAATCTGGAAGGCAAGGCCCGTGTGCAGCCCAAAGGCGCGCAGTGCCTCAATCTGCTCTTCGCTGCCGCCGCCGATAATGGCTCCGGCGGCAAGCGGCGTCGCTCCGCTGTAGTACGCGGTCTTGTGCGTCGCCATGTCCAGATAATCGTCGACCGAAATGTCAAAGCGCCCGTCGCGGACCCAGCCCAGGTCGAGCGCCTGGCCCTCGATGGTACGGACGATCATTTCGGTAAGCTCGTGGAGCACGCGAAGCTTCACGTCTGCGTTGAGTGTGGGGTCGTCGAGAACCGTCTTGGTGACCATGGTGAGCGCCAGGTCACCGCAGTTGATGGCAAGACCGGTGCCCTCGGTAAGGTGCATGCAGGGCTTGCCGCGACGAATCTGCCCGTTGTCGGCGATGTCGTCGTGGATGAGTGCGCCCGACTGAAAGTGCTCGATGGCCGCCGCTGCGCTGCGGGCGCTCTCAAAGCTGCCGCCTACCGCAGTGGCGGCGAGCATGCAGATGAGCGGGCGGTGGCGCTTGCCAGCGTTTGCCGTAAATGCCGAGAGCGGGGTATACAGGTAGCGCTCGATATCGGCGGAAGTCGCCTGTCCGTCAAAGAACGTGGCCAGATAGTCGTTAATCTGGTCAAAGTGCTGGGCTAAAAAGCTGGTAAACGGACTGGACACGGGTTCTCGCATTCTTTGATAGGTTGCATCGTTGCATTATGCAGACAACATATTGCCACATTAGGGCGTCGAGCGCGGCGGTTGAAGACGATTGGTCCATGCGGCCGCAAGTGCGGTAGGGGCTTGGCTAGATAAGCCCAAAGTGTTCGAGCGCGGTGACGACGCCGTCGTGGTCGATGCTGTCGGTGACATAGTCGGCCTTTTCCTTGAGGAAGTCCGGTGCGTTGCCCATGGCGATGCCAACGTCGACGGCGTTCATCAGCGAGACGTCATTGCTGGCGTCGCCGATGCCGTATACGGTTCCGTGGTGGGGATCGAGGGCGTCGAGTACGGACTGGATACCCTCGCGCTTGGTGCATTCGCGAGGCGAAATCTCGGTCACTTCGAGCTCGAGCTCGTTAAAGCAGAGCAGCGGCTCAAACGCTTGATCCTGAGCGATGCGGTTGGCAAGCGACGTGGACATTAAGATCTTGTAGGCGCTGTAATGTTGCAGCTGCGTAATTGCATCGCCCACGGTGCGGGCATATCCGGGGGCGTCGGGCGCATCGGCACTCATGCGAACGACGCCATTGAGTCCCTCAAAACGAATCACTTCGTCCGATTGCTCAAGAATGGGAGCAAGGCGCTGCAGCATGCCGGGCGTCATCGCCAAATCGCGAATCACGTGTCCCTCAAGTTCGACATAGCCACCCGCGAGGCAGACGATGCCGGTCCAGGGCAGCTCGAGCAGCTTTGGATGGATGCAGCTCAGCGTGCGCCCTGTGCAGATAAACGCCATATTGCCCTTGGCGACAAAATCACGGATGGCTTGCGAGACCGCTTCATTGGGATAGGGGGAGAGGTCTCGCTCGCTCTCGGGAAGCTCTTGTGCCACTCGAGGGTCTTGCCAGGCGAGTGTTCCGTCGATATCGAAGAAGCAGATATCGCCGCGCTTATGGGCTGCGCTGGCGGAAGGGGAGGCCGAGGTGGTGGGCACAAATCCCGGCTCGAGGCCCATGATCTGGTCAAAATGCTCTTTAACGCGGGGAACGGAGATGCCAATAATCACCTGGGCGGTCTTGCCCGTAATGATGAGGCCCTTGGCGCCCACCGCGACAAACGACGCATTATCTGCAACGATGGAAGGGTCTGCGACCTCGACGCGCAGGCGCGTGGCGCAGTTGGTTGCGCCCACGATATTGCCAACGCCACCTAAAAGCTGAATTACCCGCTCAGCGAGGACGTGATCTTGATCGGATTGAATACTGACCTCGCCATTGGGAGATTGCTCTTTGGCAAAGCCGCTTCCCGTTAAACGATCGATTGCCGCGCGATTGGAGACATGATCCTCGCGGCCCGGCGTCTTAAGGTCATAGACCAAGATGAGTGCTCGAAAACTAACAAAAAAGATGAGGCTAAAGGCAAGACCGATACCGAGCGCCAAAAGGTAGGAGCCGGCATGCATTCGCATGAGCGGGATGAAGTTGAAGGCCGTCATTTCCATGAGACCGCCCGAGAAGATGCCGACGATGCCAAAGAAGTTCATGGTCATGGCAAGGCAGGAGGATAGGACGGCGTAGAGCAAAAAGAGTCCAGGATAGGTGAACATAAAGAGAAACTCGAGCGGCTCGGTGACACCGCAGACCACCGAGGCGACGATGGCGGGCAAAAGGATGACCTTAAGGCCGGCGCGGCGTTCGGGTTTGGCGGTGAAATAGAATGCTGCCGCGATGGCGGGAAGGCCAAAGAGCTTGCCCCAGCCGGTGGCGGTAAAACCTGCCCAGGGCGCAAGTTCATTTAAAGGGCGCGTGCTATGGGAGAGAATGGGGAGCAGGTTGGTCCACGTGGCGTAAATACCGTCGTGAATGACCAGATTGTCGTAATAGATGGGCATATAGAGCAGGTGGTGCAGCCCCATGGGCTCGAGTGCTCGCTCCAAAAACACAAAGATGCCCACGCCGAAGGGGCCGACGCCCGCAAGTGCGTGGCGCAGCGTTTCGGTCACGGCGTATGCGAAGGGCACGATGGCGGCCGAGATGGCGGCAAGGGCAAACACGGCAAAAAAGCTGATGAGGTAGACCAGCGAGGAACCCGAGAAGGTGCCGAGCCAATCGGGAACCTTGGCATCGTAGAAGCGGTCGTGGATGGCGACGACGGTTGCCGATACCGCCAGCGGGCCGATAATGCCGGTGTCGAGCGTCTTGATGCCGTCGATGACGGTGATACCGCTGGCGGGGGTCAAAGATGATGGGTACTTAAGCCCAAGGTTGTCTCCGCTCAGCTTAATGATCTCGCTCAAAAAGAAGCAATAGGCAAAATAGGCCACGAGTGCCTCGAGGCAGCAGCGTGCCGGTTGCTTTTGGGCAAGACCGATAGGCAGCGCTACGGCAAAAAGGAGCGGGAGACGTTTAAAGACCGTCCACGAGCCGCGCTGGATGATGGTCCAGAAAACGTACCAAGGGGTTCCGTATACGGCGAGGTCACCGACGATGTCTACGGTCGTGGCGAGGGCGGAGATGCCGACCATGAGGCCTGATATAGAAAACAGCATGGCGGGCGCGAACATTGCCCCGCCAAAGCGTTGGATTTTCTGCAGCATAATATGCCTTCCGGATGCAACATGCTGTGCGAGCAAGAACGTTTAAACAATGAACTCATTGTAGAGGACTGGCTGCTTGCCGCATTGACGGTTTTGATTCGGTCCGATTTGGGTTTCGGGGGAACCGTCGACGGTAAATAATCCGTACTTTACCGATAATCGGTTTAAACAACTTTAAGAAATGCTATCGTGCCTAGCCATACATATTCATTAGAGGTGAAGTTATGCCAAAAGCGATTTACGAAGGAATCTACCGCGAGATCCGTTCGCGCATCATTAACGGGACCTATGCGTTTCAGGAGATGCTGCCAACCGAAGCCGAGCTGACCGCGGAGTTTGGCTGCACGCGCAATACCGTTCGACGCGCCTTGAGCATGCTGACCGACCAGATGTTTGTGCAGCCTATACACGGCAAGGGCGTGCGCGTTATTTGGCTTAAGGGCGAAACCGACATGCTGGGCGCACTCGAAGAGGTTGAGTCGTTTGGCGAGTTCGCAAAACGCAACAATGCCGTCGCATCGACCGAGGTCAAGTCTTTTGAACATTTGATTTGCACTGAGCAACTGTCGCGCCGCCTTGGCTTTAAGGTGGGCGAGGAGCTGATTCGCGTCGTGCGTGTCCGAAGCCTCAACGGCAGCGCGCGCCAGGTGGACCACGGCTACTTTTTGGAGTCGATCGCCAAGGGCCTGACCCCCGAGATTGCGGCAAGCTCTATCTACGACTATCTGGAGCACAAGCGTGGCGTCAAAGTGATGGCGAGCCGCCGTACGGTGAGCGTCGAGCTTGCCAACGATGAGGACTGCAGCTACTTGGACCTTGGCAAGTACAACTGCGTCGCCGTTATGGAGAGCCAGTCGTACACCTCGGACGGCATCTTATTTGAGGTGACGCACGCTCGCACACACCCCGAGATCTTCCACTACCGCGTTAACTCCAAGCGATAGCCGGCTAGCTCGCAGCCTGACGAGACTCATGCCCTCAAAGCGAAAACGCCCGGTCAAACCGACGATGCATCGGCTTGATCGGGCGTTTTCTCTGCATTCGATAATAAATAATTGTTTATACAAAACTTGTCAAGTATCAAGTTGAAATTACCGTTCACCGAAGTTTTTCTACCGCTCTAGTAATACTTGTTCAAACAACTAGCCAAATAGCGTATTGTACAAGTCAGCAAAAGGGGCAAAGTCCCCGAGCCAATCTCCGAAGGCGGCGGCAAAGGGTGCCGCCACGGTGTGAAAGGGTGGATTGTAATGAAGAACGAAATGAGCAGAAGGCAGTTCCTGGGCTTTGCTGGTTCCGCGGCTGCGGTTCTTGGTCTGGGCCTCGTGGGCTGCGGTGGTTCTGCCGGCTCTGGCTCCTCTGCTTCTGGTGACGCTGCCGAGGTCTACTTCCTCCAGTTCAAGCCCGAGGTCGACAAGGAGTGGAAGGAGATCGCCAAGGCGTACAAGAAGGAGAAGGGCGTCGAGGTCAAGATCGTGACCGCTGCCTCCAACACCTACGAGGAGAAGCTCAAGTCCGAGATGTCCAAGAGCTCCGCTCCGACGCTGTTCCAGGTCAACGGCCCCACCGGCCTTAAGAACTGGAAGGACTACTGCGCCGATCTTTCCGACACCAAGCTCCGCGGCGAGCTCATCGACGACTCCCTGGCGCTGCAGTCCGACGGCAAGGATCTGGGTATCGACTGGGTTCAGGAGAGCTACGGCATCATCTACAACAAGGAGCTCCTCGAGAAGGCCGGCTACAAGGCCGAGGACATCAACTCCTTCGACAAGCTGAAGGCTTGCGCCGATGACATCCAGGCCCGCAAGGACGAGCTCGGCGTTGACGGTGCCTTCACTTCCGCCGGCATGGATGACTCCTCCAGCTGGCGCTACACCACCCACCTCGCCAACCTCCCGCTCTACTACGAGTTCGAGAAGGAGCACAACCAGGAGGACGACGAGATCAAGGGCGAGTATCTCGACAACTTTAAGCAGATCTTCGACCTGTATATCACCGACTCCACCTGCGATCCTTCGCAGCTTGCCTCCAAGACCGGTGACGACGCCACCAACGAGTTCGCAACCGGTAAGGCCGTCTTCTACCAGAACGGCTCTTGGGCCTACGCCGACCTCACCAAGGCCGGTATGACCGACGACCAGCTCGGCATGCTGCCGATCTACATCGGCGTCGACGGCGAGGAGAACCAGGGCCTGTGCTCCGGCGGCGAGAACTACTGGTGCGTCAGCTCCCAGGCTTCCGAGGATGCCCAGAAGGCCACCGAGGACTTCATGTATTGGTGCGTCACTTCTGACACCGCCACCAGCATCATCGCTGACAAGATGGGTCTGACCGCCCCGTTCAAGAGCGCTAAGGAGACCACCAACGTCTTCTCTCAGCAGGCCGTTGCTATGGCCAAGGACGGCAAGAAGACCGTCGCTTGGGACTTCGTTTACATCCCCTCTGAGGAGTGGAAGAAGAACCTCAAGCAGGCTCTCATCGCTTATGCTGCCGACAACACCAAGTGGGACGGCGTCAAGAACGCCTTCGTCGATGGCTGGAAGACCGAGAAGGCTGCTTCCGAGTAAGCAGTTGCTGCCCAAGCTATCTGATTAGCGACAGGGGGCGGGCAGACGTAGGTTTGCCCGCCCCCTGCATATTGAAAGGACCCTTCTATGGGCAAAGCACTCAAACGCTGGTGGCCGCTCTTTATGCTGCCCACGTGCCTGGCGTTTATGATCGGGTTCGTGATTCCCTTTATCCAGGGTTTCTATCTCTCGTTCTGCCAGTTTATTACCATCAATAACGCGCACTTTGTCGGTATCGAGAACTACGTGCGCGCACTGACCGACCCGCAGTTCTCCACGTCGTTCTTCTTTACCGTGGCGTTTGCCTTCCTGTCGACGGTGCTTATCAACGTGATCGCGCTGGCCATCGCGCAGGCGCTCACCCGCAAGGCGCTCAAGGGCACCAACATCTTCCGTACGATCTTCTTTATGCCTAACCTGATCGGCGGCATCGTGCTGGGCTACATTTGGCAGATTCTGATCAACTGCCTGCTCTCCAACGTGGGCGCCCAGCTCATCGCTCTCAACTCCGCCGCTGGCTTCTGGGGCCTTATCATCCTGACCCTGTGGCAGCAGGTCGGCTACATGATGATCATCTACATCGCCGGTCTGCAGTCCATCCCGTCTGACTACATCGAGGCCGCCAAGGTCGATGGCGCTACGGCATGGCAGACGTTTTGGAAGGTTAAGATCCCCAACCTGATGCCGACCATCACTATCTGCCTGTTCCTGTCCATCACCAACGGCTTTAAGCTGTTCGACCAGAACCTCGCCCTTACCGGTGGCGCCCCGGCGCACTCCACCGAGATGCTCGCCCTGAACATCTACAACACGTTCTATTCGCGTGCTGGCATCGCATGGCAGGGCATCGGTCAGGCCAAGGCAGTTATCTTCTGCATCCTGGTTGTCGCTATTTCTATGATCCAGCTTAAGGCCACGAGGTCCAAGGAGGTGCAGCAGTAATGAAACGCGATAAGGCTATCAACCGCGCGCTCTCGATCTTCTTTACGATTCTGTCGCTCGCATGGATCTACCCCGTGTTCATGATTGCGCTCAATTCCTTTAAGAAAGCGACCGCAATCAGCACCACCACGGCGTTCGATCTGCTCACGCCCGAGACGTTCAACGGCCTCGCAAACTACGTGCACGCTCTGAACGAGCAGGGCTTTGCCTCGGCGTTTATGTACTCTCTTATCATCACGGTCACGTCGGTCGTGCTGATTCTGGTGTGCTGCTCCATGTGCGCTTGGTACGTGGTGCGCGTCAACAGCAAGATCTCGAACTTCTTCTATTACCTGTTCGTCTTCTCGATGGTCGTACCGTTCCAGATGCTCATGTTCACGCTGTCCAACCTCGCGGACCGCATCGGCTTTAACACGCCGTTTAACATCTGCTTCATCTACCTTGGTTTTGGCGCGGGCCTCGCGGTCTTTATGTTCGCCGGCTTCGTCAAGAACATCCCGCTCGAGATTGAGGAAGCGGCCATGATCGACGGCTGCAACCCGGTCCAGGTGTTCTTTAAGATCGTCCTCCCCATCATGAAGCCCACCTATCTTTCGGTCGGCATCCTTGAGACCATGTGGGTCTGGAACGACTATCTGCTGCCCTACCTTACGCTCGACTCCACCAAGTACAAGACCATTCCTATCTTGATCCAGTACTTCCGTGGCGGCTATGGCCACGTCGAGCTCGGCCCCATGATGGCCTGCATCATGATGGTCGTTGTCCCCATCGTCATCATGTACATCTTCTGCCAGAAGTACATCATCGACGGTGTGGTGGCAGGTGCCGTCAAGGGCTGATGCCGTAACTGTTTTGCAAGTTTTGGCGGCGCCCCTCAGCGCGGCGCCGCGTATCGAAAGGTAGAGACATGGCCGAGATCGTTCTCAAACATGTTCAGAAGGTGTATCCCAACAACGAGTCAAAAAAGAAGGGCTTCTTTGGCAAAAAGAAGAAGACCGAGGAGAAGAAGCACAACCTCAAGGTTACCGAGGACGGTGTGCTCGCTGTAGAGGACTTCAACCTCACCGTTCACGACCAGGAGTTCATCGTCCTCGTTGGCCCTTCTGGCTGCGGTAAGTCCACGACGATGCGCATGGTCGCCGGCCTGGAGGACATCACCTCCGGCGATGTGTTCATCGATGGCAAGCGCGTCAACGACGTGGCGCCCAAGGACCGCGACATCGCCATGGTGTTCCAGAGTTATGCTCTGTACCCCAATATGACGGTGTACGAGAACATGGCGTTTACGCTTGAGCTCAAGAAGGTCCCCAAGGACGAGATCGACCGCAAGGTTCGCTCCGCTGCCGAGATCCTGGGTATTACCGAGTACCTTGACCGTAAGCCCAAGGCACTCTCCGGCGGCCAGCGTCAGCGTGTCGCCATCGGCCGCGCCATCGTACGTGACCCCAAGGTCTTCCTGATGGACGAGCCCCTGTCCAACCTGGATGCCAAGCTTCGTAACCAGATGCGCGCCGAGCTCATTAAGCTGCGTCACGAGATCAAGGGCACCTTCATCTACGTTACCCACGACCAGACCGAGGCTATGACCCTCGGCGACCGCATCGTGGTCATGAAGGACGGCGTCGTCCAGCAGATCGCCACGCCGCAGGAGGTCTTCAACCATCCCGCGAACATCTTCGTCGCCGGCTTCATCGGCGTGCCGCAGATGAACTTCTTCGATGCCCAGCTGGTGCGCTCGGGCAACGGCTTTACCGTCAAGACCGAGGATATGAACGTGGCGCTCGCCCCCGAGACCTGCGCTCAGCTTGCTCTCAACTGGGACGGCGGCGACGTGAAGGAGATCACGGCCGGCGTGCGTCCCGAGCAGATTCTGCTTGCCGACAAGGACGAGGAGGGCGCGCTCCAGGGTACCGTCGAGGTGACCGAGCTCATGGGTTCGACCGAGCATGTCCACGTGACCGCTCCCGATGGCCAGTTCGTCCTGATCATTCCCGTTGTCGACCTCGAGGCCAAGGGTGCGCTCAAGGCGGGCGACCCCATCTGGTTCAAGTTTGAGAAGAACGCGACCCACCTCTTCGATAAGGTGTCTGGCAAGAATCTTATCTAGGCCCGGTTCATCCAGGCCCTCCCTTTGGGCGACTGCGGTATTGCCATCCTTTTGCCGCGGTCACATATAAGGCTCCCCTCCCGTCCACTGGGCGAGAGGGGAGCCTTTCTTTGTGTTGGGACTGTCTGACCGGTCGTTTGTCTCGATCTGTAACGGATAGGGCCGATTTCGGACGTTAGATGTTACAGATCGAGACGGTTCCGCTGAGCTAACCATTTCATCTAAATCTGTAACACCAAAGGCGAATTTCACCTGCTAGATGTTACAGATTGAGATAAACCCAAGGGGAGGGGCCGGTATGTCTCAATCTGTAACAGCTGGGACCGTTTTGGTTGAGTAGCTGTTATGGATCGAGATTGTTTGGCCGAGTCGGATCACAGGGTAACGTGCGGGCACAAAAAAACGGAGCCGCGTTGCCGTGGCTCCGTTTTCAAGAGGATGGGCGATGAAACCGAATTAGCTCAGGTGCCAGATCTCGTCGTTGTACTGGGAGATCGTACGGTCGGACGAGAAGGTGCCGGCGTTGGCGATATTGATGAGCGCCTTGCGCATCCAGGCGTCCTGGTCCTCGTAGTCGGCCAGCACGCGCTCCTTGGTCTGGATGTACTCCTCAATGTCGAGCAGGGCCATAAACCAGTCCTTGCCCTTAATGTCGTCGTGCAGGCGCTGCAGGCGCTCGGCGTTGCCGGTTGCCATAAAGGCCGGGTTGGTGATGAAGTCCACCAGCAGTTTAATTCCGGGCTTGCGGTAGAGCGCACCGGCGTTGTAGGTGCCGTCGGCGTAGAGCTGTTCGACCTGTTTGGACGAGGCACCAAAGGTATAGATGTTCTCGTCGCCCACAAGCTCGGCAATCTCCACGTTGGCACCGTCGAGCGTGCACAGGGTTAGGGCGCCGTTGAGCATGAACTTCATGTTGGAGGTGCCGCTCGCCTCCTTGGAGGCCAGGCTGATCTGCTCGGAGATGTCAGCGGCGGGGATCACGCGCTCGGCGGCGGTGACGTTGTAGTTCTCGATCATGACAACCTGCAGGTAAGGAGCCACGTCGGGGTCGTTTGCAATCCACTGCGACAGCGTCAGGATCAGATGGATGATGTCCTGCGCGATAGTGTAGGCAGGCGCCGCCTTGCCGCCAAAGATGATGGTGACGGGGTGCTTAGGCCTGTTGCCGTTCTTGATATCGAAGTACTTCCAGATGATGTAGAGCGCGAGCATCTGCTGGCGCTTGTACTCGTGGATGCGCTTGACTTGGACATCGATGATGGCGTTGGAGGGAATGGTCACGCCCTGCTCGAGCGCCATGAACTGGCGCATGATGGCCTTGGCCTCGACCTTGGTGGCGGCCAGGCGCTCAAGAACATCCTTATCGTCGGCGAAGTTGGCGAGTTTGCTCAGATCGCCGGTGCTGCGCCAGTCGGTGCCGATCACATCGTCGAGCAGGCTGGCGAGCGCAGGGTTGGCCCCATGGATCCAGCGGCGGAAGGTGATGCCGTTGGTCTTGTTGGAGAACTTCTCGGGATAGATCTCGTAGAACGGATGAAGCTCGGTGTCCTCCAGGATCTTGGTGTGGAGTGCGGCTACGCCGTTGATGGAGAAGCCAAAGTGGATGTCCATGTGGGCCATGTGGACGGTGTCGTGCTCGTCGATGATGGCGACGCGCGGGTCATCGTGCTCGGCTTTCGCGATCTCATCGAGCTTGACGATAATGTCGGCGATGGCAGGGGAGACCTTCTGCAGGCTGGCGAGCGGCCACTTCTCGAGCGCCTCGGCAAGAATCGTGTGGTTAGTGTAGGCGACCATGGAGCGTACGATGGTCACGGCCTCGTCAAACTCGATGCCATGCTCGGTGGTGAGCAAGCGAATGAGCTCGGGGATGACCATGGTGGGGTGCGTGTCGTTAATTTGGACCACGGCGTAGTCGGCCAGATCGTGCAGGTTGCTGCCGCGCTCGACGGCCTCGTCGATCAGGAGCTGGGCGGCGTTGCTCACCATGAAGTACTCCTGATAGATGCGAAGTAGGCGGCCCTGCTCGTCGGAATCGTCGGGGTAGAGGAACAAGGTGAGGTTCTTGGCGATCTCGGTCTTGTCGAAGTCGATGGAGCTGCCGGGGACCAGGCCGTCGTCGACGCTCGCCAGGTCGAACAGGCGCAGGCGGTTTTTGGTGGGCTGGTCGTAACCGGGCACATCGATGTTGACGAGCTTGGAGGTAACGGCAAAATCGCCGAACTCGACGGTGTAGGAGCGGTCATCGTCGACTAGGATGTCCTGCTCACCGAGCCACTCGTCGGGGACGGCCTTCTGCTGGTTGTCGACAAAGCGCTGACGGAACAGACCGTAGTGATAGTTGAGGCCCACGCCATCGCCGGTCAAGCCCAGCGTGGCGATGGAATCCAGGAAGCACGCGGCCAGGCGGCCCAGGCCGCCGTTGCCGAGCGACGGCTCGACCTCGAATTCCTCGATCTTGTTGAGGTCGTGGCCTGCGGCGGTGAGCTGGTCCTTAACTTCGTCGTAGATGCCGAGGTCGATCATGTTGTTGATGAGCAGCTTGCCGATCAAAAATTCGGCGGAAATGTAATAGAGCTTTTTCTTGCCGTTGTTGAGCGGGCAGGTGGCGGAGCGCTCCTGCACGAGTTTGACCAGCAGCTTGTAAATGCGACGGTCGTCGAGCTGCTCGAGCGAGGTGCCAAAAGACTGCTCGGCGAGTTCCATGAGGTTAATTTGGGGCATGTTTTCTCCTGTGATGGGTTGTTTCATGTCTGCAATTCATAAGAAGCCCGCGCGAGGGGATTGGGGTGGCCTCGCGCGGGAAAAGCAAGCGCGTCCGCACGGTGGGGAGGGGTCGGGCGCGGTAGCTCCTATTGAGGAAGCTCGATTTCGGCTTCCGACGGGATGCGGAAGTAGGTCTCGGTCCAGTCGGTGAGTTTGTGCTCGAGCTCGCGGGTGATGGCGCCGTCGAGCATGCGCCAGGTCCAGTTGCCGCCCAGCGTGGCAGGGGTGTTGATGCGCGCCTCGTTGCCCAAGTTGAGCAGGTCCTGCATGGTGTAGATGCACGTGTCGCTCACGCTGGCGGCGATGGTGCGATTGAGTGCATCTGCCATGGGTTCGCCGGCCTGCTGATGGGTGTACAGGGCTGCCTGCTCGCGCTGACGCGGGGTGGCCGTTCCCTCAAACCAACCGCGCGCCGTCTCGTTATCGTGGGTGCCCACATAGGCGACGGTGTTGGCGATGTAGTTATGCGGCAGGTAGTACGAGTTGGTGCCCTCAAAGGCAAACTGCAGGATCTTCATGCCGGGGAAGCCCGAGTTGTCGCGCATGTCGATGACGCCGGGGGTGAGGAAGCCCAGGTCCTCGGCGATGATGGGCAGCGTGCCGAGCTTTTCCTCGAGCGTCTTGAAGAACTTGAGGCCGGGACCCTGCGTCCACGAACCGTAGGACGAATCGGGCGAGGAGAACGGCACCTCCCAATAGGCCTCGAAGCCGCGGAAGTGATCCAGGCGGATGACGTCGTACATGTCGAGGGCGGCGCGAATGCGGCCCTCCCACCAGGAGAAGTCGTCGGACTCCATGGCGTCCCAGTCGTAGATGGGGTTGCCCCAGTACTGGCCGGTGGCCGAGAACTGGTCGGGCGGCGTGCCAGCGACGCTCACGGGATTGCCGGCGGTGTCGATCTTAAAGAGCTCAGGCGTCGCCCACATCTCGACGGAGTCACGCGAGACATAGATGGGCAGGTCGCCGATGATGAGAATGTCGCGCTCGTTGGCATAGGCCTTGAGGCGGCTCCACTGGCGATCGAAGAAGTACTGCGTCATCTGGTGGTAGAGCATACGCGCCGGATGGTCGGCGCAGACCTTGGCGGAAGCCTCGCCGCGGGTGCGGAGTTCCGCGGGCCACTCCCAAAACGCCTTGAGACCGCACTCCTCTTTGACGGTCATGAACTCACAGTAGGGGATGAGCCAGTCCTCGTTGGCCTGGATAAAGTCATCGAAATCGGCCGGCTTGTCGGCAGCAAAGCGCTCGGCGGCGCGGTCGAGAATCTGACGGCGGCCACCAAAGATGGCACCGTAGTCGACATTGCTGGGGTCGGATCCCAGATACACGCCATCGATATCGCGCTGCTCCAGATACCCTGCCTCGATAAGCTCGGCAAAGTCGATAAAGTTGGGGTTGCCTGCGCGGGCCGAGAACGACTGATAGGGCGAATCGCCATAGCTGGTCGTCGTAAGGGGCAGAATCTGCCAGTAATGTTGTTTGCACGAGGCGAGAAAATCGACGAAGTCGTAGGCATTCCAGCCAAAGCCGCCGATTCCGTATGGTCCGGGCAGAGATGAGACGGGCATGAGGACGCCGCTTGCACGCTCCATGAATGCGCTCACCAACCTTCTTGTTGTGGGGTCGGCCTGCCGATGGGTGTGCAGTCCGCCTCCGATGTTCTGATTCGATACGCCTATTGTAAAACATGTTGTTTAAACATGTACAGGCAAGATAAAAAAGTTGGTCGATTTTCGGCGAATGGTTACATGCCATGAAAAAGCCCCGACCTCACAACGTGAGATCGGGGCAAGAGCGGTATGTAGGTTTTTGCTACTCGGCGTCGGCGAAGCCGTTGGGGTTGTGGCTCTGCCAGTTCCAGCTATCGCGGCACATGTCCGCGATGTCGTACTGGGCCTTCCAGCCCATCATGCGCTCGGCCTTGGAGGCATCGCACCAGTTGGCAGCGATGTCGCCGGCGCGGCGCTCGCGGATCACGTAGGGCAGCTCCTTGCCACAAGCCTTGGAGAAGGCGGCGACGACCTCGAGTACCGAGGTGCCGGTGCCGGTGCCCAGGTTAAAGATCTCGACGCCGGTTTTGCCGTTCATCCAGTTAAGGGCGGCAACGTGACCAGAGGCCAGATCGCACACGTGGATGTAGTCGCGCACGCCGGTGCCGTCGGGGGTGGGGTAGTCGTTGCCAAAGACCTGAACGGCCTCGAGCTTGCCCACGGCGACCTGGGCGACATAGGGCACCAGGTTGTTGGGGATGCCCTTGGGGTCCTCGCCGATCAGGCCCGACGGATGAGCGCCGATGGGGTTGAAGTAACGGAGCAGCACGACGTCCCACTCGGGGTCGGCGGTGTGGACGTCCATAAGGATCTGCTCGATCATCCACTTGGTCCAACCATAGGGGTTGGTCGCGGGCTTCTTGGGATCCTCCTCGGTGACGGGCGGGTTGTCCGGGTCGCCGTAGACGGTCGAGGAGCTCGAGAAGATGATGGACTTGCAGCCATGGTTGCGCATGACGTCGATGAGCACCAAGGTGTTCTCGATGTTGTTGTGGTAGTACTCGACGGGCTTGCTCACCGACTCGCCGACGGCCTTAAAGCCGGCAAAGTGGATGACGCGGTCGATCTGATGGGTATCGAAGATCTTGTTCATCGCATCGCGGTCGAGCACGTTGGCCTCGTAGAAGGTGAGGTTCTTGGCGGCCTCGTCGCCCACGATGGTCTTGACGCGGTCGACGGCGACGGCGCTGGAGTTGGAGAGATCATCGACGATGACGACCTGGTAGCCACCCTCGAGCAGCTGAACGACGGTGTGCGAGCCGATAAAGCCGGCGCCACCGGTAACGAGGACGCAGGTGTCTTTGGGGTCGAGTGCTTTGGACATGTAGTCTCCTATCGAATCAGGAACACTTCTAGAGGGGAGTATAGCGCAGGCGGGGACGCCCAAATCGTGCGCTGAGGAAAAGCAGAGGATTATGTTAACGTACTCATATAAGAGCATGCTCAATTGTTACCTCAAATTTAACAATTGCTTACGAGCCGCCGACCTTGCAGTTTCCTGCCGTTCGTGGAAATCGTTGGGACGCGCCATATGTACGCTAGTATGTATGAGTTGAGCGACATATAAATAAGCATGTAACGGAGTACATATGTCACCAAACAGCGATTCCATCCTTTCCCAGGAGCTTTCGCGCCGCACTGCCCTCAAGGTCCTGTTCGGCGCCGCTTCTGCGGCAGTTCTTTTTGGCCTGCCCGCTCGCGCCCATGCGGCGGAGGCTTCCAAAGAAACCACCGATAAATTGAATGCCGCCCAGGCCCAGCTCGACGAGGTCCAGGCCCAGCTCGACGGCATCGCAAATGAGTATGCGGCGCTGGCCAACAAGAATGCCCAGACCCTCAACGACATTGAGAATGTCCAGGGCAAGATTGACGACACACAGGCCCAGATCGATGAAAAGAAGGCCGAGCTCAAGAAGAAGCGTAACGACCTTTCCGATCGCGTGGCCGCCAGCTACAAGTCCGGCGGCACGAACATCCTGTCGCTGCTGCTGGCCTCTGGCTCGTTTGAGGAGCTCGTTGCCAACGCGCATTACGTTGAGAAGATCAACAAGAGCGACCGCGATGCCATCGAGGACATCCAGACGATTCAGGCCGAGCTCGACGCACAGAAGACCGAGCTCGAAGCACAAAAGGCTGACCTGGAGAAACTCAAGGATCAGCAGACGGCTCAGATGCAGGATATGCAGGCCAAGCAGCAAGAGGTCCAGACCGTGCTGAACGGTCTTTCCGACGACGTCAAGGAGCTCATGGCTCAGCGTGATTCCGAGATTCTCGCTGCCGCCCAGGCCGAGGAGGCTGCCAGGAAGGCCGCCGCTGCCGCGGCCGCCGCGAACAAGAACAATTCCTACTCGGGTGGTTCGAGCTCGGGCGGTGGATCGTATGCGCCCGGAACTCCGCAGCAGAATGCCGGCTCGGGCAAGCAGCAGGCTGTCGTCAACGCGTGCTACTCCACGCCTTCGCCGGGTCAGAACTGGTGCGCGGCGTGGGTTACCAATGTCTTCCGTAACGCCGGCGTTGGCTACTTTGGCGGCAACGCCTGCGACATGTTCAACGCCTGGTGCTATAGCTCCGATCGCTCGGCGCTGCAGGTGGGCATGATCGTGGCCGATTCCTCGCACAGCGGCACGGGTGCTCCGGGCCTTATCTACGGTCATGTGGGTATCTACGTTGGCGGCGGCATCGTTATGAGCAACGAGGGTGCCATTACATCGAAGTCGCTCGATTCGTTCATTAGCTTTTATGGTACTGGCTCTGGCGTGCGTTGGGGCTGGCTCGGCGGTATTGCACTGTCGTAACGCAAGTTGGGCCGGGACAGTCCGAGAGGCATAAGGTTGCCTGCTCGGACAGTCCTCGACTGGTAGGGCCCCACGCCCGCAATATATTTGATTGCCTGCTCGGGCAGTCCTGCGCAAGACGAAGGCCACATTAAGTGGCCTTCTTTGCGTGCGGAACTCGCGATCAATCAAATATATTGCGGGCGCGGGGCCCACTCGGATTCAGAGTGCCACAATCCAGAGTGGTGTCTGAATTAAAGGAAGTGAAGGCCCCTTTGGGGCCTTCTTTTTATAGGAATTCGCCTACTCGGTGGACTTCGGGTTCGAGGTCTACGTTGAATTGGTCTTTGACGGTTGCTTGGATGTGGCGGATGAGTTCGTCGACATCGGCTGCGGTGGCGTGGTCGGCGTTGACGATGAAGCCACAGTGCTTCTCGCTCACCTGCGCGCCGCCAACGGCGTGTCCTCGCAGGCCGGCATCCATGATGAGTTTGCCGGCAAAGTAACCCTCGGGGCGCTTGAAAGTGGAGCCGGCGCTCGGCATGTCGAGCGGCTGCTTGTCCTCGCGGCGCTGGCGGTAGTCGTCCATGTCGGCCTTGATCATCGCGGCGTTGCCCGGGGCGAGATTGAAAGTGGCCGAAAGTACGATGAAGCCGTCGTCGGCGATGCGGCTCTTGCGATAGCCCAGGTTAAGCTCGTCAACATCGAACTCGATGATGCTGCCGCTGCCGCGGGTGCCGTCGTCGAGCATACGGGCGGGCTTGTAGACGCGCACGGACTCCAGCACATCGGCCATGCAGGCGCCGTAAGCTCCGGCGTTCATGTAACAGGCGCCGCCGACCGATCCGGGAATGCCCGAGATGGGCTCCATGCCGGTAAGGTTGGCCTCGGCTGCCGCGGCTGCGACATCGGAAAGCAGCGCACCGGCGGCCGCCGTGACATGCGTGCCGTCGACCGTAATGTCGGAGAGGCCCTCGCCCAGCGCTACGACGACGCCGCGGATGCCCTTGTCGCCGACGAGCAAGTCGGAGCCGTTGCCCACGATGGTGAGGGGCAAATTGCAGCGATAACAGGTATCGAGCGTGGCGACGAGGCCCTGCTCGGTATCGGGCGTGACAAAGACGTCGGCCGGGCCGCCGATCTTAAACGTGGTGTGCTCGCGCATAGGCTCGCTCATCAGCACGTTGTCCTCGCCGGCAACGCCAGCGAGCGCGCACAACAGGTCCTCGTTAAAAAAGTCGTTCTCGTGCATACGAATATCCGCCTTTTGGTGGTCGTTGTCATCAATCGATTGCAATATACCCCACCCGGACGGATTTGGTGCGCTGGCGGCGATAAAACAGCCGTCCACCGGATTGGTAAAGTGTTTATCACCGAGGTAGAGGGGTAGTCGCTATACTTTCAAGAGATTGCGCGTAAACCCGGAAGGAGCGAGATGGCCAACAAAGTCACCCTCAAGCAGATCGCCCAGGAGGTGGGGCTTTCCCCCTCGTCGGTCTCGCTTGTTCTCAATAATCGGCCCTGTCGCATCTCGGAAGAAAACCGCAAGCTCATCAAAGAGGTCGCGGCGCGCAACCACTATGTTCCCAACCAGATTGCGCGCAGCCTGGTCATGCGCGAGTCGCGCACGCTGGGCCTTATCGTCCCTAACATCGAGAGCCGCTTTTTTGCCTCGCTCGCCGGTAGCCTGGAAAAGCGCTGCCGCGAGGACGGCTATGCGCTCTTCATTACCAGTTCGGGCGGAAGCGCCGATGACGATCTGGAGCTGCTGCGCCAGCTGGTGACGCGCGGCGTTGATGGCGTCTTCCTGGTGGTGGGTGACGAGTTCTCCGATGACCGCGCCCTGCGCGAAGAAGTCAGCCACCTGCCCATCCCGGCCGTAATGGTCGACCGTGCCATTGAGGGGCTCGAGTGCGACAAGGTGATGTTCGACCACGAGATGGGCGGCTATATGGCCACCCGCTATCTGATCGAGCAAGGCCACCGCCGTATTGCCTGCCTGGTTAATGCCCGCCGTTCCAATACGGGTCGCAAGCGACTTGCCGGCTATGAGCGCGCGCTGCGCGAGGTTGGCCTGCCGATCGACGCGCGTTTGGAGTTTGAGAGCGAGTACTACATTCCGAGCGCATACGAGGCCTCGGAGGCAGTGCTCGCAACTGACGCCACTGCCGTGTTCGCAAGCTCAGATAACATTGCCCTCGGTTTGCTCAAGCGCTTACACGAGATGGGGAAGAGCATCCCGGGCGATATCTCGGTGGTGAGCTATGACAACTCGGCGGCCGACGTTCTTTTTGAGCCGGCGCTGACCGCGATTGAGCAGGACCCTGGTGTCCTTGCGGAGCATGCTTTTGGCTGCATGTCCAAGCGTCTTGCCGGTAGGGGCGGCAGGCGTGCCGAAGAGGTCGTTCTGGAGCCGGAGCTTATCGTTAAGGACAGCGTGCTCGAGCTTACTAAACACAACTAAACACGTTTACCAATTTGCAGAGACCGAATGTGGAGCACCTGTGACAATCAACGCCGCAGGTGAATGTCGCGTTTTGCTAATCGATGGGATTGATAAGGGTGGTAAAACGTTTTTTCACCATGATAAAACGTTTTAGCAAATATACTGGTCCCAACGAAAGGTTGCCGTATTGGAGGGTGACCGCACAGCGAAGGGACATAAACAATGGCTAAAACACTGGGGACGCCGTGGCAAAAGCTGGGCCACGAGGTGCCGGCTTCCGAGCTCGAGGGCGTCGACCTGTATTGGCGCGCATCGAACTATCTGTCCGTCGGTCAGATCTACCTTCGCTCTAACCCGCTAATGCGCCCCGACTTTGTCGACGAGAAAACCGGTGAGGTGCGCGACTTCGGTCGTCCGGACGTTAAGCACCGCCTGGTTGGCCACTGGGGCACCACGCCCGGCATCAACTTCCTGTTCGGTCACGTCAATCGACTGATCGCCGACCACAACCAGAATGCTATCTTCTTGATGGGCCCTGGTCACGGTGGCCCCGCCGGTACTGCTCAGTCGCTGCTCGACGGCACCTACCGCGAGATTCGCCCCGACATCACCAATGACGAGGCAGGCCTGCAGAAGTTCTTCCGCCAGTTCTCCTATCCCGGCGGCATCCCGAGCCACTTTGCGCCCGAGACGCCCGGTTCCATCCACGAGGGCGGCGAGCTCGGCTACACGCTCAGCCACGCTTACGGTGCCGTCATGGACAACCCGAGCCTGCTGGCCGTGGCCGTGGTGGGCGATGGCGAGTCCGAGACCGGTCCGCTCGCGACCTCTTGGCAGTCCAAC
This sequence comes from uncultured Collinsella sp., assembly GCA_900540855.1. Classification (GTDB taxonomy): domain Bacteria; phylum Actinomycetota; class Coriobacteriia; order Coriobacteriales; family Coriobacteriaceae; genus Collinsella. Next base: position 1,995 of record UQHK01000019.1, on the reverse strand, counting down.
AAGCTCGTGAACCCGGCAACCGACGGCATCGTCCTGCCGATCCTGCACCTCAACGGCTACAAGATCGCCAATCCCACCATCCTTGCCCGCGTGTCCGATGAGGAGCTCACCAAGTTCTTTGAGGGCATGGGCTATAAGCCGCACTTCTTTGTCGCCGGCTTTGACGACGAGAGCCACGCAAGCATTCATGCGCGTTTCGCTGCCCTGTTTGAGCAGGTCTTTGACGAGATCTGTGACATCAAGGTCACCGCGCAGGCCCAGACCGCCGCAGGCGAGACCGTGGTCCGCCCGGCCTACCCCATGATTGTGTTCCGTACGCCCAAGGGCTGGACTTGCCCCAAGCACATCGACGGCAAGAAGACCGAGGACTCCTGGCGCGCGCATCAGGTGCCGCTGGCGAGTGCCAAGGACACCCACGAGCACTTCCGCGTGCTGCGCGAGTGGCTGCGTTCCTACAAGCCCGAGGAGCTCTTTACGCCCGAGGGCCAGGTGCGCCCCGAGGTGACGGCCTTTATGCCGACCGGCGAGTTGCGCATCGGCGCCAACCCCAACGCGAACGGCGGTAAGGTGCGTCGCGAGCTCGAGCTGCCCGATATTCATGCCCACGAGGTCCCCGTCGCAACTAAGGGTCATGGCTGGGGCTCCACCGAGGCCGCCCGCGTCTTTGGTGAGTACACTGCCGACGTTCTGGCCAAGAACATGGATGACTTCCGCATCTTTGGTCCCGACGAGACCGCGTCCAACCGTCTGCAGGCTGCCTACAAGGTGACCAAGAAGCAGTGGGACGCCGGCTTCTACGAGGACGAGGCCAACGACGAGCTGCTGGCAGGCTCCGGTAAGGTCGTCGAGCAGCTGTCCGAGCACCAATGCGAGGGCTTCCTCGAGGCCTACGTGCTCACTGGCCGTTCCGGCGTGTGGAGCTCCTACGAGAGCTTTGTCCATGTGGTCGACTCCATGGTCAACCAGCACTGCAAGTGGCTCGAGGCTACCAAGCGCGAGATTCCGTGGCGTGCCCCCATCAGCGGCCTTAACATTTTGCTGTCGAGCCACGTCTGGCGTCAGGACCACAACGGCTTCTCGCATCAGGACCCCGGCTTTATCGACCTGCTGCTCAACAAGGCCAACGACACGCACATCGTAAACGCCTACTATCCGGCCGACGCCAACATGGCTCTCGCCGTGGCCGAGCGCGTCTACCAGTCCACTGACTGCGTCAACGCCATCTTCTGCGGCAAGCAGCCTGCTCCGACCTTCCAGACGGTCGACGAGGCCAAGGCGGAGCTCGCCGAGGGCGTTGCGACCTGGGAGTGGGCATCGACCGCCGATTCGCTCGCCGAGGCCGATGTCGTGGTCGCCACCTGCGGCGACGTGCCGACGCTTGAGGCTCTGGCTGCAACCGACATGCTGCGCGAGCTGGGCATCAAGGTGCGGTTCGTCAACGTGGTCGATCTGCTCAAGATCCAGAACGTCTGCGAGAACGACCAGGCTCTCAGCGACGAGCGCTGGGCTGAGCTGTTCGGCTGCGGCGAGAAGCCCGTCCTCTTCGCGTTCCACGCCTATGCCGGCACGATTCGCCGCCTGATCTGGAACCGCCCCGGCCACGATGCCTTCCGCGTCCACGGCTACGAGGAGAAAGGCTCCACGACAACGCCGTTCGACATGCTGCGCCTGAACAACATGGACCGCTGGACACTGGCCGCCGACGTGCTGCGCATGGTCGACGCCGATAAGTTTGCCGAGCAGATTGATAAGTGGGAGGCATTCCGCACCGAGGCCTTCGAGTTCGCGTGCGATGAGGGCTACGATCACCCGGCCTTTACCGACTGGGTCTGGCCCGACGCCGCAGCCGCAACCGCTGCCGACGGCGCGCTCTCCGCAACGCAGATGACCGCAGGCGACAACGAGTAGCATCCGGGACGGTCTCGCGCTGGGGCCGCCTCCGGGCGGGTGCCTTCCTCTGAGAAGTGGGCTTCGCGAACTTCTCAGAGGAAGGCA
>UQHK01000018.1 GCA_900540855.1 uncultured Collinsella sp. | reverse complement strand
CAATGGTATACGGGCGCATCATCGACGTCTTCAATACAGACAATATCAGTGCGGAGTGTCCGCGAAGGTCAGCCCTCAGATCCTGCTACGACTACGTCCTCGGATTGTGGGGCTGAATGAAGGACGTGGTTGGCGGGGCCTTTTGTCCCGGTCGCTGTTTCGCGGCTTTGCCGCGAAACCTCGCGCCACTTTGGGGATGGATGGGGGTTTTGGCTGTTGCCGCCTTCTATCCCCGTGCTTTGGGGTTGGTCGCCTTTTCGGAGCTCTTCTTTATTCCTTATGCTGGATGAAAAGCCCCATGTTTTTGCAGGGGTGCATACTCGTCTTATAAGTGCATAGAATCTCGTATAGTGCGAGTAAGATATTGCGCTGTCCGTTTTGTGTTTAGCAGAGATGTAGTTTGCATAATCCGACATAATCCTCGCTGCATTTAAATAAAGTTGCACGTAAATGGCGTAGATATATCTGAGCTGGGGTTCTGTACGCTGAGCGGATAAAAACGACCGTTCACCGTTCCGCTATTTTCAAAATGAATAAAATGAGCGATAAAGAGAATATAAACCTTAATAAACTCGCGTATCGCACGGACGCGGGTTATTAATGGGTTGTAGGCCTTTTACAGAAAGGATTCCAGCAATGTCTAAGCCTCTTGGCAAGCCCGATCGTATTGTCGTCGCCCTTGGCGGCAACGCCCTCGGCAACAACCCCGTCGAGCAGATCGAGGCCGTGAGCAACACCGCCCACGCTCTCCTCGGTCTCATCGAGCAGGGCAACGAGATCATCATCACCCACGGCAACGGCCCGCAGGTCGGCATGATCCAGAACGCCTTCGCCGCTGCCCACGATGCCATCGGTACCCCCGAGATGCCGCTGCCCGAGTGCGGCGCCATGTCCCAGGGCTACATTGGTTATCACCTGCAGCAGGGCATCGGCCGCGAGATGCACAAGCGCTATAAGCGTTGGCACGCCGCCACCGTCGTCACCCAGATCGAGTGCGATCCGGATGATCCCGCGTTCAAGAACCCGACCAAGCCGATCGGCCCCTTCTACACCGAGGAGCAGGCCAAGGAGTTCATGGCCGAGGATCCCTCCAAGGTCTTCGTCGAGGACTCCGGCCGCGGCTGGCGTCGCGTCGTCGCCTCCCCCGATCCCAAGAAGATCGTCGAGGCTGACTCCATCCTCAACCTGCTCGACAACGAGTTCATCGTCATCGCCTGCGGTGGCGGCGGCATCCCCGTCGTCCGCGACTACGAGAACAAGGGTTGCTACAAGGGCGTTCCCGCCGTTATCGACAAGGACCTGGGCGGCGAGCTGCTGGCCGAGGACTGCGACGCCGACGTCCTGTTCCTGCTGACCGCCGTTGAGCATGTCGCCATCAACTTTGGCAAGCCCAACCAGGAGGAGCTCGAGGACCTCACCGCCGACGAGGCCGAGCGCCTGGCCGACGAGGGCCAGTTCGGCAAGGGTTCCATGGAGCCCAAGGTCCGCGCTGCCATCAAGTTTGCCCGTTCCCGCAAGGGCCGCACCTGCATCATCGGCGCTCTGGACAAGGCCGCCGAGACCATGGCCGGTCTCTCCGGTACCCGCATCCACGAGTAGTCTCTACTCTGTTGCATCTCTCGTGGGCGCCAGGCAAAGCGCCCACAAACTAGCCTCTCTTCATGAGCCCCGCAGTCCGCTCCGACTGCGGGGCTTTTGCTATTCACCTAGTCATTGGGGACGTTCTTAAACGACTAGTCAAACAAGAACGTCCTCAACGACTATTCATTTAAGTCTGTCCCCAATGACTGCGGAAACCCGGCACTTGGGGACGTTCCTTTCCTGCCGGCAGCTTGGGACAGTCCTTAAAGGCCACTGTCGATCAACTGCGGAAAGTGCATCCCATAATGAACGTCCAAAACGGGATCTAGTTTCCCTTGAGGTCCTCAACGGGAAAATGCATCCCGGAATTTGGCCGAAAAGCGGGATGTTGTTTCCCAAACGGACCGCTAGCGGAAAGCGCATCTCACCATTGAGTTCCAAAGCGGGATGCGCTTTCCGTACCGGCGGTTCCTGGCAATCTGGGACTACTCATTTAAGTCTGTCCCCAATGAGTGCACCCAATGACTAGTAGTAGGCCCACATGGCTTCGACTTCGTTGAGGACCTCTACGACGCCCCAGCGACGGGCGCTGCGGCTGGCCGAGTTGGGGTCGTAGACGCCAATCTGGCTGGCATCGTCGATGCCGTAGAGCACGATGTAGTGGCCTACGTTGGTAAACGTACCGGGGCGCACTGCGGCGATAACGGGCGCACCCGAGCGAAGTGCTTGGGTAATCGATTCGCGATTGTTATAGAGCTGTGTTCCGTTGAGCCCCAGCTGCCACGCACCGCCTGTCATAAACGACCACTCGGTGGCACCAGTGGGGGCGTAGTTGCCGGCTTCGGCCAGTGCGCATATATCGACCGGCGTCTTATCGGTATGGCCTGTCTTAAAGATATAGACCATGGTGAGGCAAGTGGGACCGCAAGCGTTTTCGCGAATAGTGCCACCGGCATAGGGCAGCTCCGACCATGCGGGGTCAATTTGGTAGATGCGGGGCATGGTGCCGGCCTGCCACTGCGAGCGTGGGGTCGAGAACGCAAAGGAGTAACCGGGTGCGACGGGAGCTTTAAGCAGCTTGTCCTCGGCAGTGGGCTCGAGACCGGCTGATCCGTGAGAGATACAGGATCCCAAAAACACAAAGACGAGGCAGGCGGCGATGGAGCAAAGCGCAAGGCGTAGGCGGCGGGCCGGAAGCGCGTGGCTTGTGGTATGCGACGTGGGGCGAGGGGCGGAATTGCCGCGATTGCGTTGAGGTGGCGAAAAGGAGCGCTTAACGTAGTGGTCGGTCGTACGGCAATCGTAGCGGCGCGGCTGCGATGTGTCGGTCTGGCGTTGGCGTGTGCTCGTGCTCACGCGGTCTGACTGCTGCGCGGTACGGCTTTGTTGCCGAGAAGAAGCCCCGGGCTGCTCTTGGGGGCGCTGCTGGTTGCCGTTGTCGGAGGTGCTTCTGGGCGTTGGCGTGGTGCGGCCGGCAAGGCGCACGCTTTGTGGCCGTTGGTCGCCGTCATTGTATCCGTATGCCATTCGAATCACCTTGCCTCGTGTGTAACTTGTCTATCCTACATAAAAAGATGCACGACACATGGGTATGTGCGCCAAAAGCCTGACAAATGGTATGAACGTTGCCGCGCCGCGCGCCAAGCGTCACGGCAACGGGTATTCAAAAGCAGACAAGATGAAAGCGTCCAGGACGAATGACGTCTCCCGCCGTTCGTCCCAAAAACGGCGCCGCTCGTTTTGCAGTTCTGCCTTCGGTCGAGCCACAAGCGGCGCTGCTGTGCCAAGGCCGTATCTTAAAGCCACGAAATAAAAGCGCGCGGCAAAACAGACCGCGCAAGGGGTGACGCCAAAGAGGCGTCAATAAGGAAAGGAGGGGAACAATGGCGGACAAGAACGCAGAAGTTGCAGTCGAAGGTAACGGCGGCATGAAGAAAACGCTTTCGCTCTGGAACTTCTTCACCATCGGTTTCGGTGCCATCATCGGTACCGGTTGGGTCCTGCAGGTCGGCGACTGGATGGTCGTGGGCGGCGGTCCCGTTCCCGCTATGATCGCATTCCTCTTGGGTGCAATCTTCCTCGTGCCCGTCGGAGCTGTTTTCGGTGAGCTCACGGCTGCTATCCCCATCTCGGGCGGCATCGTCGAGTATGTCGACCGTAGCTTTGGCCGTACGCTGAGCTACATCACCGGTTGGCTCCTGGCCCTGGGCAACGGCATCCTGTGCCCGTGGGAGGCCATCGCCATTTCGACCCTCGTGTCCGAGATGTTCGGCAGCCTGCCCGGTCTTGAGTGGCTGCGCGCCGTCAAGCTCTACACCATCTTGGGCGCCGACGTTTACTTGTTCCCGACGCTAATCGCGCTCGGCTTTGCAGTCTACGTCATCTTCCTCAACTTCCGCGGTGCCAGCTCGGCCGCCAAGCTCCAGGCCTTCCTGACCAAGGCTCTGCTCTGCGGCATGCTGCTCGCCATGGGTGTCTCGCTGTTCACCGGTTCGCCGGAACACGCCATGCCCGTGTTCTCCCAGGTCACCGGTGCTGGCGGCGGCAAGCCCGCTACCGAGGGCACCAGCCTGTTCGCCGGCATCGTGTCGGTCCTGGTTTTGACCCCGTTCTTCTACGCCGGCTTCGATACCATTCCTCAGCAGGCTGAGGAAGCAGCCGAGGGTCTCAACTGGAACAAGTTCGGCAAGATCATCTCCCTGGCCCTGCTGGCCGCCGGCGGCTTCTACATGGTCTGCATCTACTCGTTCGGCACCATCCTCGACTGGCATGAGTTTGTTAAGAGCCCGGTTCCCGCGCTTGCCTGCCTCAAGGGCATCAACATGCTCCTGTACCTGGCCATGCTCGTCATCGCCACGCTTGGACCCATGGGCCCGATGAACTCCTTCTACGGCGCCACGAGCCGCATCATGCTCGCCATGGGCCGCAAGGGCCAGCTGCCCGAGAAGTTCGCCGAGGTCGATCCCAAGTCCGGCGCTCCCAAGCTCGCCTGCGCCGTTCTGGGCGTCATCACCGTCATCGGCCCGTTCCTGGGCAAGAACATGCTCATCCCTCTGACCAACGTGTCGGCTCTCGCCTTCATCTTCTCCTGCGGCATGGTCGCCCTCGCTTGCCTGCGCATGCGCTTCACCGAGCCCGACCTGCCTCGTCCCTACGAGGTGCCCGGCGGCAAGTTTGGCATCAGCCTCGCTGTCGCTGCCTGCGCCGTCATCATCGGCCTGCTCGTGGTCCCGTTCTCTCCCGCCTCCCTCAACATGGTGGAGTGGAGCATCGTGATCGGCTGGCTGGCCGTTGGCCTGGCCCTCATGGCCTTCACCAATTCCCGCAAAAAATAACGCCTAGCCGGGGCGGATCGGGTGCGCGGACCCCTCTCTTCCGCGCACCGAACCCGGCACCACTTGGGTAGCTTTGTGAGGCCATAACCCAACATGGCCTCGCCCACTATATGGATCCATAAGGAGGAACCATGTCCACTAAGTATGCAATCGTTGGCGGCAAGCTCATCGACGGTACCGGTGCCGAGCCGGTCGAGAACTCCCTCGTTCTCGTCGACGACAACGGCAAGATCGAGTATGCCGGTGCTATGCAGGACCTTCCCGAGGGCGTTGAGGTTATCGACGCCGCCGGCAAGACCGTCCTTCCCGGCCTGATCGACACCCACCTGCACTTCTCGGGCAACCTGACCGATGATGACACCGACTGGGTCATGCAGCCGCTCCTCGAGAAGCAGGCCGTCGCCGTCAAGCAGGCCTACGACTGCCTCACCCACGGCCTCACCACCGTCTGCGAGATCGGCCGCTTTGGTATCCAGATTCGCGACTGCATCGACAAGGGCGTCTTCAAGGGCCCGCGCGTTCTGGCCACTGGTCTTGGCTTCTGCCGCGTTGCCGGCCACGGTGACTCCCACCACTGCACCCAGGAGCTCAACAAGGAATCCCATCCCTGGGGCGACCAGGTCGATGGTCCTTGGGATCTGCGCAAGGCCGTCCGTCGTCGCCTGCGCGAGAACCCCGATGCCATCAAGATCTGGGCTACCGGTGGCGGCATCTGGCGTTGGGATTCCGGTCGCGACCAGCACTATTGCTCCGAGGAGATCCAGGCCGTGGTCGAAGAGGCAAAGATGGTCGGCATCCCCGTGTGGAGTCACTGCTACAACAACCACGCCGCCGCCTACGATTCCGTTCGCTTTGGCTGCGAGCAGCTGATTCACGGCTTCGATATCGATGAGCGCACCATGGACCTCATGGCCGAGCAGGGCACCTTCTTCACCCCGACGATCGCCTTCCTGCCCACCTGGTACGCCACCTATCCGCCCGTCTACGTCCCCGAGCTGCACGACAAGTACGAGGGCACCCTGGTCGAGAAGGAGCTGCAGCGCAACTACGACTGCCTGCGCGAGGCCAAGAAGCGCGGCGTCGTCATGACGATCGGCTCCGACTCCTTCTCCTTCGTCACCCCGTACGGCACCTGCTCCATCGAGGAGATGTACGAGTTCGTCGACAAGATCGGCTTCACTCCGGTCGAGACCATCACCTGCGCCACCCTCAACGGTGCCAAGATGTGCCACATCGAGGACGAGACCGGTTCCATCGAGGCCGGCAAGTGCGCCGACCTGCTGGTTGTCAACGGTGACGTCGCCGCCGACATCCACGTGCTCAACACCGACAACATGGACGTCATCATGAAGGACGGCTGGATCGTCGAGGCTGGCACTTTTGGTGAGGCTAACAAATACAGCGCCTAAGATACCGTTTGTCGATGGCTTGATGTAAAACACAGTTTTTGATTGCATAATGCAATGGAGAGGGTCGCTTGCGGCCCTCTTTATTGCTATGGGTGCTACGGACAAGAGGGGATGACGGTGGATTTAAACAGGCTGATTCTGGGCAAGAGCTACAACTCTACCAAGGTCTTTCGTACGGCCCAGCATGTGGTTCAGGCCATCCTGCTCGGTATTGTCGTTCCGGCGCTTATCCTGCTGCTTATCTGGGATTTAACCGATAATCCCAATCCCGTTCCGGGCGTTGTCGTTATTGCCGGCCTGGTCATGCTGTGCTTCTTCTTCTCGTACGTCTTTGTCGTTCCCGACGACCTCACGTCGAGCGCTACCGACCGCACACTCGCCATCGCATCGAAAATATTCGCCTATACGTCACGAGGCCTTACGCCCGAAGCGGCCCTGGGCGCTTCCAAAATCATCCTTTCCGAGACCATTGCCTCGGCCATCTGCTTTACCGACGGCAAGCAGGTGTTGGCAAGCTGGGGCGAGGACTCGGCAAAATGCCCCGCGGGCACCCCGGTGGTACTGCGGACTACGCTCAACGTGATCAACAGCGGTGAGCAAAGCGTGTTCTCGCGCGATGCCTCGACCGAGACAGGTGGCTACTTTCCGCGCCTGCGCGCCGGTATCGTCGCACCGCTCACCGTGCGCGGGCATTGCGTGGGCACGCTCGAGCTGTATTATCCCCGTCTGAGCAGCATCGATATGCGCCAGACGGCGCTTGCCTCGGGCTTCGCCGACCTCATTTCCACGCAGCTTGCGAGCTTTGAGCTCGAGCGCCAGGACGAGCTTACGGCCCGCGTGGAGCTGCGCGCCTTGCAATCGCAGGTCGATCCTCATTTTCTGTTTAACACCATCAGCACCATCGTGTCGCTCGTGCGTACCGAGCCGGACAAGGCCAGGTCGCTGCTAATCGACTTTTCCAATTACTACCGTCAGACGCTTTCTGATTCCGATACCCTCACAACGCTCGAGCACGAGGTGGAACAGGGCGCTCGCTATATCAATCTTATGCAGGCTCGTTATGGCGACGGCCGTCTGCGCGTCTCGGTCGATATCGACTTTGAGGTGCGCGATTGCATGGTGCCGCCGTTTATCTTGCAGCCGTTGCTCGAAAACTGCATCAAGCACGCGCAGCGCGAGACCGAGCCGCTTTCTATTCATGTTAGGGCTTTTGAGACCGATGACGGTTTGGAGATCATCGTCGAGGACGACGGCATCGGTATGAGCGAAGAGGTCTGCGCACATCTGTTTGAGCAGCATCGCCTGGAGGAGCCCGAGAGCATTACCGCCGACGGCTCCGTCAAGCGAGGTTGCGGCCTGGCGCTCTTCAACGTGCTTCAGCGCATCCATTTCTTTTACGGAGAAGATTCCGGCATGCGCGTGAAGTCCCAGGAGGGCGTGGGAACGCAGGTCATCGTCGAGCTGAACGGCGAGCCGCATGAGCCCGCGCCGTTGACGGCGTAGCACGCGGTTGGATTGAGAGAAAAAGAGGGGAAGCACATATGTCCGAAGGCTGGAACATCTTGGTGGTTGATGACGAGCCCCCAATTAGGGCTGAGCTACGCTATCTGTTGGAAAAGGATACGCGTGTGGGCCAGATTGCCGAGGCGGGCAATGTCACCGAAGCCGTGGAGTCGATTCTGTCGAACAAACCTGACGTGCTGTTTTTGGACATCACGATGCCCGGCCGCTCGGGAATTGAGCTTGCCGAGACGCTGCAGAACCTAAAGACGCCGCCGGTGGTTGTGTTTGTGACGGCGTTTGCCGAGTTTGCCGCCGATGCGTATAACCTTGATGCGGTCGACTATGTCGTCAAGCCGGTCGAGGACGCACGCCTGTCAAAGGCACTCGACAAGATCGAGGCAGCCTTGGGTGCCCGTCGTGTTATCCACGCTCCGCGCCAGCCTTTGCGTCTGACGGTGGACCGCGGGGGCAAAAAGGTGTTCATTCCTGCCGCAGACGTCTGCTACTTTGAGGCGCGCGCCGATTTTTGCAACGCCATCTGCGCCGAGGGAACGTACCTGATCAATGAGTCGATCTCTTCGCTCGAGCGTCGCTTGGACTCCGAGGGCTTTATTCGCGTTCATCGCAGCTACCTGGTCAATTTGGAAGACGTGCACAATGTTGAGATTGGCTCCACGGGGTTGATGGAGCTCAGGCTTGACCGCGTGAACTCGACGGTACCGGTGTCCCGCCGTCGCGCTGCCGAGGTTAAAGCACACTTGGGGCTTGCGTAGACGGTCTGCGTGCTGTCGTTTACCATCGCAGGTTTGGCATGGGCGCGCGGTGGGCATAATGGGTGGCATCGAATGAAATCGAAAGGATCATTATGCCCGCGCTTATCACCCATCATCTGTTTGGCGAGGAAAGCATCGACCGTCTTCCGCAGGGCGTCATAACGTCCGATGAAGAGCGCATTGCCTTTATCTTGGGCAACCAAGGCCCCGACCCGTTTTTCTTTCACATTCTGACACCGCGTGTTTCCGACTGCACGCTGCTGGCGCAGGTCATGCATCGGTCGCGCATGTCTCGCCAGTTCGCGTGCCTGCGCGACGGCGTGTCGCATCTGCTGCCGCGCGACGCCAGCTTGGGTCGTGCCTTTGCGCTGGGCCTGCTGTCTCATTACGTGCTCGACCGCAACGCCCATCCCTTTGTCTATGAGCAGCAGTTTGGCATCGTGGAGTCCGATTCAGAGCTTGAGGATTCGAGCAGTCAGGTCCATGCCGTGATCGAGAGCGACCTGGATGTACTGATGCTGCAGCTTAAACGCGATGGCGCTACGGTCGACGATTACCCGCCGGCGGGCGAGATCGTCACCACCGATCGCATCAATCGCGTGGCCGGCGTGCTGATGAGCTATGTTGCCGGACGCGTGTACGGCATTGACATTCCGGCGGGGGAGTACGGTGCTGCCGTTGCCAATATGCAGCGACTTTACCGCGCGATTGAGCCGGCCGGCTCCGCAAAGACGCGCGCGATCTCGCTGGTTGAGGGCTTGGTGCACGACTACTCGCTGCTCGACGGCCTTGCCCATCGCGTGACGACTGAGCTGCCCGAGCGCACCGGTAACCTGGGCCATCTGACATGGAAGAATCCTTTTACCGATGAAGTCTCGACCGAGAGCTTCCCCGAGGTCTTTGACCGCGCGCTGCTCGATTACGAGTGCACGGTTGCCCGCTTTATCGAGACCGGCGATATGGAAGCCGTGACCAACCATGTCAATTACAGCGGTCGCGTGCTCGGCGCCGACGAGGAGTTCGACCGCGAGGAGTAGGGCCCATGCGTGCCCCTTTGCCGAATCCTTACCGGCGCTTCTGGACAATTGGGGTACGATGAACTAACTGCATATCGGGCGAATACGAAGGGTCCCTGTCCATGAAATACACCAAGCTCGAGCGTAACTGGGTCATGTACGATGTGGGAAACTCGGCCCTCGTGCTGCTCAATACCTCGGTGGTGCCCATCTACTTTAACGCCATCAATACCGGTGCTTCCTCGGCAGACCTGGTGGTCGCTTGGGGCAACGCTCAGACGATTGCCTCGCTGGTCATTGCCATGCTCATGCCCATTCTGGGCGCGCTTGCCGATTACGCCGGCAACAAGATCAAGTTCTTCTTGGGCTTCTTCCTCACGGGCCTGGTTCTTTGCCTGGCGCAGGCTATCCCAATGTCCGCCATGGCATTTTTGACTGTGTACGTGCTGTGCACCATCGGCCTCAACTCTTCTATGACGTTCTACGACGCTATGCTGCCCGACATTACCACCGACGAGCGCATGGACGTCGTGTCCAGCTCGGGCTATGCCTGGGGCTACATCGGTTCCACTGTGCCGTTCATCATCTGCCTGGCGCTTATCATGGGTGGCCCCGCTCTTGGTGTCCCCACCATGCTGGCAACGCGTCTGTCGTTTATCATCACTGGTGCCTGGTGGCTCATCTTTACCCTGCCGCTCATTCGCACCTATAAGCAGAAGTACGGTCGCGAGCGCGGTCCCGAGGACACTATCGGCCACATCGTGGGCGGCGTGTTCTCCGAGGTCGGACACACCATGCGCGAGATCGCCCACAACAAGACCGTGCTGGTCTACATGATCGCGTTCTTCTTCTATATCGACGGTGTGCACACGGTCATTTCCATGGCAACCAGCTACGGATCGGCCTTGGGCATCGATTCGACCCAGTTGGTCCTGGCGCTGCTCGTCACGCAGTTCGTGGCCTTCCCGTCCGCCATCATCTACGGCAAGCTCGCCGGTCGCGTGGGCACACTCAATATGATCTTGGTGGCAGTCGCCGCCTATATGGGCATTGTGCTGTTCGCCGCGTTCTTCCTAAAGACCGCCTTTGAGTTTTGGGTGCTTGCCATTATGGTCGGCCTGTTCCAGGGCGGCGTGCAGGCGCTCAGCCGCAGCTACTTTGGCCGCATTATTCCCAAGGAAAAGTCCAACGAGTACTACGGCTTCTTTGATATCTTTGGCCGCTATGCAAGTGTTATGGGCACCTTCTTGGTGTCGGTCGTCACCTCGCTGACCGGCAACCCCTCGCTGGGCGTCCTGTCTATCGGCGTGCTGCTGGTGGTGGGCTTTGTGCTGCTGGTCCGTCTGTCCCGCATGTCTCAGACGGCAGAGCAGGCCGCATAGGAACTTGCCGGTAATTGCGTCCGCCGCGATACTCTTTTGGGGTTATCCGCAATAAACATTCTGACTTTCGAACAATGATTAGCCCAAGTGGGTATGATGGAGTCAGCTAGGTCGCGGGGCGTCGCCTGTGTTTGGCGGCGTCCCGTTTTTGTGTTGCAGGGAGGGTAAGGCATGAACGCCACGGTCGTGATTCCAACGTATTGGGCGGGCGATGACGCTCGCGCAAACGCCCCTGGCACCTATGACCATTCGACACGACTCAACGCCGACAATCCCGAACTCGACCGCTGCCTGGCCTCGCTTGAGCAGGTGCGCGACATCCCGCGCATCATCCTTTTGGTGGTCTGTCCCGTTTCTGCCACAGCCGATGTGTCGCTGCGCGTGCACGAGATTGTCGACGCGCATCCCACGCTCAAGGTCACCGTTGTCACCAACACCCAGGCCTCGCGCATCGCAGACCGGGTTGCTCAGATCGCACCCAAGGGTTCGGGCGAGTGCGTGAGCCTGCGAGGCTACGGTGCCATCCGCAACATGGGGCTAGCTTGTGCCGCTGTGCTGGGGCATGACGCGGTTATCTTTTTGGATGACGATGAGACTGTCATCGACGCCGACTTTATGAAGCGCGCGACCTATGCGTTGGGGCAGCAGACGCGTCAGGGCTTGCCGATCTTGGTCAAGAGCGGCTATTTCTACGATCGCGACGGCTCGCCGCTGGCTCCTACGGACAAGGCGGGCATCTGCCATCGTTGGTGGACCAAGCGCATCGAGTTCAACCGTTGGATGAAAAAGGCGCTCTCGGGCACCCGCATCTCGCGCTCCAACTACGTGTGCGGCGGCCTGATGGCCCTGCACGCCCGCGCCTTTACGCGTGTGGCCTTTGACCCGTTTATCACCCGCGGCGAGGACTTGGATTACCTCTTTAACATGCGCATGTTTGGCTACGACGTGTGGTTCGATAACGAGTGGACCGTGCGCCATCTGCCTCCGGAGTCCGAAAAGCGCTCACCGCGCTTTATGCAGGATGTATACCGTTGGTACTACGAACGGGCCAAGTTGACATTTGCCGCGCATCAAAAGGAGCTCATTCCCGTTACGGCGGCATCGCTCATGCCCTACCCGGGCCCGTGGATTTCGCGCGAGCTCGACGACCGCGTGCGCAAGACCGCCATGGTCCGCAGCATGTTTACCCGCGAGCACGAGGGCTACCTTCGCATTTGGCGTCACGGTATTGACGAGGCAAAGACCTACGCGCGCCAAAACGCCGCAAGCTACCTGCGTTTCCAGAGCTTTTGGCCCAAGATTATGGACGGTCTCTGGCGTGACGCACAACTGACCAGCATCCTGGAGGGGACTGAATGATCGACCGCCGCGCCCAGCGCGATAGTTCAATATCAATCTTTCGTATCATCGCCGTTGTCTGCGCCATTTGCGTGCTGATGTACTTTATTTTTGCCTTGGTGACCGGTATCGAGCCGATCGCCACGGTGATTGCCTGCGCGCTGCTGTGCATCTTTCTGTGCATCTTTATCTTTTTGACGCTCAATCCCGATTCGGTGCGCTCTCAGTACACCGAGGAAACGCTCTCGGTGGCCTCGGCCATGCTCGAGGACATTAAGGGCGGTCTGACGCAGGAGTCGGCGCGTTTGGTGTGCCAGCGCATTTTGCCCGAGACGCGCGCCATGACGGTGGCCATTACCGACGAGGACAACGTGCTTGCCTGCGCGGGCGAGTTTGAGGAAAAACTATTGCCAGATTCTCCCATCCACACGCTTGCCACACGCTACGTTATCGAACATGGCATCGTGCAGTCGTTCAACCGTATGGTGGATGTCGTGGGCTCGGACGGCTCGCACAACCAAGTCCCCGCCGGCATTATCGCCCCCATCAAGGTGGGCGATCGTACCGTCGGCACGCTCAAGTTCTACTACAAGACCCCGCGCGCCGTCGACCGTACCCAGTACGCGCTTGCCTCGGGCTTTGCCGAGATCTTGTCCACGCAGCTCGCCATCCACGAGCTCGAGGTGCAAAAGGAACTCACGGCGCGCGCCGAGGTGCGTGCGCTGCAGGCGCAGATTAACCCGCACTTCCTGTTCAACACGCTGAACACCATTGCATCGTTTACGCGCACCGACCCGCTGAGGGCCCGCGAACTGCTTCGTGAGTTCTCATCGTTCTATCGCGCCACGCTCGACAACTCGGGATCGCTTATTCCGGTCTCGCGCGAGGTCGCACAGACCAAGCGCTACCTTACCTTTGAGAAGGCCCGCTTTGGCGAGGACCGCGTGCTTGCGACGTTCGATGTGTCCGAGGACGTGGAAGATACGCTGGTGCCGGCGTTCGTGATCCAGCCGATTGTCGAGAACGCCGTACGTCATGGTATGGGCGATGACGACGCCCTGAGGATCGACGTGACCGTTCACCAAGACGGCGAGGATGCAATCTTGATTGCCGTGGCCGATAATGGCGTGGGCATGGATGAGGGTACCGCCGCCAGACTGTTTGACGAGCGCTCTGCCCGTCCCGACGCCAGCTCTCCCCAGGGTGGTGGCGCCGGTGTGGCCATGCACAATATTTCGGAGCGCATCCATCGCTTTTTTGGGCCGCACTCCTATACGCGTGTCGAATCGGCGCCGGGCAAGGGCACCAAAGTGCTTCTTCATCTTGATTTGTCAGAGAGCATCTTTGACATTCAAGAGTAAAATAAAAGGCTACGGGCTCAACGTCATGCGACGGATGCCCGGCGTAGTTAGTTGACGAAAGGTTTTATCCCTATGCTGCGTGCGATGATTGTGGATGATGAGGCGCCGGCTCGCTCGGAGCTTCGCTTCTTGCTCGAGCAAACGGGCAAGATCGGCACGATCACGGAGGCGTCGAGCGTCCGCTCCGCCATCGAGATGCTTATGGAAAGTCGCGTGGATGTCGTGTTTCTCGATATCTCGATGCCCGGTGCCTCGGGCCTGCAACTTGCCGAGGCGCTGCATAAGCTCAAAAATCCGCCGGCGATCGTATTTGTGACTGCGTATAGCGACCATGCGGTCGAGGCATTCGACGTGGATGCCGTCGATTATCTGATGAAGCCGGTCGAGGAAGCTCGCTTGGATCGCGCGATCGAGAAGGTCATGCAACGCGCCAAGCCGGTTACGGACAGCAAGGTGACCATCGAGCGTATCCCGGTGGAAAAGGGCGGCCGCAAGGTGCTCATTCCCGTGGACGACATTCGCTTTATCATGGCCAAGGACGATTACTCCTGCATCTATACCGTCGATGATCGCTTTTTGTCGACGACCTCGCTGGCGCAGTTTGAGGCCAAGCTCTGCGACTTTGGCTTCTTCCGTGTTCACCGCCGCTATATCGTCAACTTGGCGTGCGTTACGGACGTCGAGACGGTGCCCTCGGGCGCCATCCAGCTGGGCATTACGGGCGTCGACGAACGCGTGCCGGTTTCGCGCCGCCGCGTCGTGCCGCTCAAGAAGGCCTTGAGTCTCTAGCACACTGGCCCCGCAGCCCTGTAGACCCATCGTCTGCGGAGCCGTGGGGCCTTTTTTGTATGTATCTGCCGAATCGTTTTTTGCGGAAGGGATCCCATGAACAGTGCAAGCGCCAAGCGTATCGACATCATCTCGGACACCCACGGCTATTTATCGCCTGCGCTCTTGGATGAGCTTGAGGGCGCAGACCTGATCATCCACGCTGGCGACCTCACGTCAGAGATGGACTACGAGCACCTGTGCACCATCGCCCCTGTACGGGCCGTATTGGGCAACAACGATTACTACCGCGACTACGGCCCCGATGTAGACCGTCTTGCGCTCTTTACTTACGAAGGCCTCAAATTCGCCGTAGCCCACTACCGCGAAGACCTTCCGGTGGGATCCGTGGACGTAGCCATCAACGGCCACACCCACGTAACCAAAGAAGCCCAAGTGGGCCGTTGCTTAGTCCTCAACCCGGGCAGCGCCAGCTACCCCCGAGGCACCCGAGGCCCCACCATGGCCAGAATGCTAGTAAAAGACGGCAAGATTATAAGCACCAAGTTTATTGACCTAGACTAACCGCAACAAAAACGGGGGATGCAGATGCGTTCCCCGTTTCCATTTGAGCCAATGGCCGAGCTTCAACAAAAACCTTAGACAACCCCGCCGCGGAGAACGGGGCCGCCGAGCCGCGAAGCGGCGAGCAACAACAACGGCTCGAACAATGTGACGGCAGGGAGGGTCTCCGGGGCCGAGGGCGGGGGGGTTAAGTTTGTCGCGAGTTCCGCACGCAAAGGAAAGCACTTAATGTGCTTTCCGTCTTGCGTAGGACTGTAGAGCAGCAAACTTAACCCGCGCCCGCCGGCCCCGGAGACCCTCCCGGAGGGACCGAAAAATTTTTTCAAAAAAGTTGTTGCGCGCCGGACAGACTTCTGTGTATACTAATCCCCGCAGCGCACGCGAGCGGAAACAAACGCGAACGTCTGCCTGGGGAGTTAGCTCAGTTTGGTTAGAGCGCCGGCCTGTCACGTCGGAGGTCGCGGGTTCGAGCCCCGTACTTCCCGCCAACGCAATTAAAGCCACGTCTTCGGACGTGGCTTTTTGCGTTTGATACACTTTGTTTCGATAGAACGATCGCCCTGAGGCATCTTTGCCCAGAATCTCCGCGCCTTCGGGAACGCAAGTAAAATCCAATAAGCATATCTGTCTAAACAGCAGCTTTGTTGCGCAACACCTGTTCAACGAGACAGGGGGTTAGGTTATACTAAATTGCACTGTGCGCCGCATCTGATGCATTTCGCTCCAAGCGCGGCACTCAGTGGATATCCGATTTACCATTTGGATGTCCTGGCGGTCATTTAGCGTCTCGACACAAGCTCGGCCCCGGAGCTCGTTCGAGCTGTTCGTATTCCTTGAAAGGGGAAAAATGGACATATCGAGGAAGACTGATTACGCCCTTCGTATGCTGGCGATGCTTGCCGAGGATCCGGAGTGTTTGCTTTCTGTTCGCACCGCTGCCGAAGAGGTCAATGTCCCGTATTCGTTTGCCCGTTCGATTCAACACGGCTTGGTCCAGGCCGGTATTGTGGAGAGCCTGCGTGGCGTCCACGGTGGCATGCGTCTCAAGGTCAGTCCGGACGACGTCACCATTCGTCAGGTCGTCGAGGCCGTTCAGGGTCCTATGGTTATGAACGATTGCACCGCACCCGATGGCGACTGTGCGCGCATGGGCGCGTGCTGCTATCATCCCCTGTGGGCCGGAGCCCAGGCGTTGATGCGCGACTACCTCGATTCCGTTTCGCTCGGCGACATCGTCGCTCACCGCCAGTTCCCGGCCGTCGATCCCAAGTTCGCCGACCGCGAAGCGTTTCCCGAGTACGCCACCTGCGCGTGCGCTTGCCGGGAGGAATAGCGCCGCATAAGGAGCATAGCCATGATTCAGGACCCCTTTCGTTCGATGATTCGTTCGGAAGGGGTCCTGCGTTATCGCGACCTTCCGTGGCGCCGCACACGCGATCCGTACATCATTTGGCTTTCTGAGGTCATGCTGCAGCAAACGCAGGTGCCGCGCGTGGAGGCGCGCATGCCGGTGTGGCTCGATCGTTTTCCGACTGTGCAGGCGCTTGCCCAGGCCGCGCCTTCCGATGTTTTGGACGCTTGGCAGGGGATGGGCTACAACCGACGCGCTCTGGCGCTCCACAAGGCCGCCCAGCGCGTTATAGAGGACTGGGACGGGGAGTTTCCGCACGAGACACGTGACTTGGTCGCTCTTCCTGGTATTGGCCCGGCAACGGCGCAGGGTATCCGGTCGTTTGCGTTTGATCTTCCGGGCGTGTATCTGGAGACCAACGTGCGCACGGTCTTTCTGCATCACTTCTTTCCCGATATGCCGGCTGTTCCCGATCGCGAGCTGGTGCCGCTGATCCAAGCCGCCTGTCCGGCGGCCCCCGGTGCGGCGACCGACGAGATCGCTCCCTTTGCCGTGCCGCTCGATGATGCCGACACGCCGCGCGCGTGGTATTACGCGTTGCTGGATTACGGCGCATATCTAAAAAAGACGTTGCCCAATCCGTCCAGGCGGTCGGCGGGCTATAGCCGTCAATCAAAGTTTGAGGGCTCACGTCGCCAAAAGCGCGCGCATATCGTGCGTATGTTGCTGGCAGCGCGCGATGGCCAGCCGGCGGGGATTACGCTTGCTGATACCGTGGTGGGCGTTAACGAGATGGAAGCGGCAGCCGGTCGCGGGCCGGTCGAGTGCGACTTGATCGCGGGTATTCTAGTTGACCTGGAGCGTGAGGGCTTTTGCCGAGCCGAGGGCGATCGCTGGCTGAGCATTTAGCCCGTGCAAATCTGAAGAACAGGATTGTAAGGTTTAGATTTTCGGCAGGGGGTACCATAAAATAAGGCCGCTCAAAGCCTATGGGCGGCATGTATTGAAGGGAAGTACACCTATGGATTTTGAGAGCTCCCAAACCAAGAAGAACCTTGAGACCGCTTTTGCCGGTGAGTCCCAGGCGCACACCAAGTATCGCTACTATGCATCCAAGGCTAAAAAGGACGGTTACGTTCAGATCTCGAATATCTTTGCCGAGACGGCGGGTAACGAGTCCGAGCACGCCAAACTGTGGTTTAAATATCTGCACGACGGCGCCGTTCCGGGCACTCTGGACAACCTGCGCGACGCCGCCGCGGGCGAGAACTACGAGTGGACCACGATGTATGACGAGTTTGCCAAGACCGCCGAGGAGGAGGGTTTTGCCGAGATCGCCGAGAAGTTCCGTGGCGTCGCCGCCGTCGAGAAGGCCCACGAGGAGCGCTACAACAAGCTCGTCGAGCGCATTGAGTCGGGCGAGGTGTTTGAGCGCGAGGGCGTAAAGGTGTGGAAGTGCCTGAACTGCGGACATCTGCACGTTGGTGCCGAGGCACCTGAGGTGTGCCCGGTGTGTAACCACCCCAAGGCGTACTTTGAGGAGCAGGTGGTGAACTACTAGCGCTTGGCGCTGGCTGCTGCGGAGCGCAGGGCGGGGAAATACCTTTCCCTCTCGCTCACGGCTCCGCAGGGTCGCGCGAGGCAAAGGTGTTTCCCCCGCCCTGCGCTCCGGCTTCGGGTCGTCGCGTGCTCGTTACTGAAAAGCTGATATTAAAGATTGTGTGCCGCCCCTTTTTGGGGCGGCACGTTTTGTGTGGGGTCTCGGTCTCCACAATTTTCGTCAAGCTTTTGGTTAGATTTTGGTTAGTTGGCGGGTTGGCGGAAGGGCAAAAGACCATTCGATAAAAAAGCTCAGAGAAAGTGCTGGTAGGGGAGTTTTTGAGGTTTTCGACAGCTTTTGTCAACAAGAAACTTTGCGGCTATTGCTACGGATTGCGTTGTCGCGGTCATGGCGGTGCGGGATGCTGGGCGTAAGCGTCGAATGCTCCGATTTTGGAGGCCAGCATGGATTTGTTTCTTGAGACTCCGCAGCAACAAGCTGAGCGCATGCTGCGTCAGCAGCAACGACTCATGGAGATGCAAATGCAAGGGGCGGCAGTCCAGCCCTTTGCGCAAAATGTCGTGCCCGCTGCTGTACCTGCAGCTGTGCCCGGGTGTGAATCGGCACCAGAGGCCTATTCCGTACAGCAAGATTCATATGCGCAGGAGCTCGCGTTCGACAAGCGTCGTGCGCGTCGTCGCCGCGTGGGCCAGCGCCTGCGCACCTTGGCGATGATCGTGCTCATCCCGCTGGGGCTTGCGGCCATCTTTCTGGCGTCGTATGCCCTCACGTGCATCCTCAACGGCGCATCGCCCAACGAGGTGCTCCAGCATCTAGCGGCCCTAGGCCAGCGCTTAGGTGACGTCATAACAACCATCCGCGCCGGCTGGGAGAGTTAGCGTTTGTCACATTAGGACTTCTAGGGTGTAGGGATTCTCGCCACGAGTAGGATTCTTGCATCCTGTGGGTCCTGTCGTGCGACTGAATAGTATTATTGAAGATGAATAATAATAGGATTTGCTATGTATAAGCAGGATTTAGAGCAGACTCTTTTGGATATTGACGAAGAGGCGGAGCTGGAAATAGGTCCAAGAGACGATAGGCCGAGCGTTGTATTGGTGGGAGGAAGCGCCTTCATGCTAAACGATGTGACGAATCGGTCGGTTACACATGACATTGATGTGTTTGAGGCAGACAGGTGCCTCCGCGAGATCATAGCTCGATACCCCGAGGTGAATGGCATGGTAGTGGCATATTGCAACCAGATGCCATTCAATTACGAAGATCGACTGATCCCATTGGAGATCGGGGCGCATTTTATCAGGTACTTTACGCCATCTTTGGAGGATCTGGCGGTGATGAAGCTTTATGCCTATCGTCCGAACGACATCGTCGACCTCCATAGTCGAACATTTATCGACCGACTTGATTGGGATCTGCTCGAGCGGCTTATATTCGATGAAGGAGAGGCGTTGGCCTCGTCGCCTTCAGAGCGGAGTTATCAAGAGATGGTCTGTGCATACAGGCAATACAAAAAGGAGGTGCTCGGTTGAATCTGACTTTTGAGGGATTTTTGAAAGGCTATTGCCGAGAGCTGTCCGGACAGCAGTCGCTGAGTTTTAGGAAGCTTGTAAAGCAGGCAACAACGGTTGAGCCGCGTGTGGCGGAGCCTCTGTTTTTGCTCGCTTTGGCGCAGGGTAAGGCCGAATACGTTCTGGGTTTATCCGAGGGCTCGTGGATGGAAGAGGGCTATCGAGGTGTTTTGTCTCTGTATGGCCAAGCGAGTAGCCTGGCATCTCTATGCTCCGAGGATAAGCTCCCCAATCGTTACGCCAACGTTTGGCGTGCGTATAGAGGGGTGAAAGAAAAGCCAGCGGCCGACAGAAGGGTGAACGCCCTGATGAGAAAGAGAACACTTAAAGCATTGGAGGAATCGGGTGCAACGCGCTACGGTCTCTGCCGCGATTTGAATCTGAATAAGGGAAACGTGTACGCATACTTAGCCGGTGATGACTCGAAGGTGAGCAGGAAGACAGCGCGTCGCATTATGGAATATGCGGAGGAGAGAAGCACCCAAGAAGGGGCCGGGCGCCCGGTGCGTGTGGCGGGGTAAGATTGATCGCGGTTTTGATTGATAATCGATTGGGTTTGTTGGGCGGAGTCTATGTCTGCTATTGATATTGCGCTTGTTGTGATTGCCTTGGTGGCGGTGGGAGTTGCTGCGGTCTGCGCCCTGCAGCTTAAGGGCCTTCGTGCCGAGTTGCGAGAGCGTGGCGGCAACGAAGCGGAAACGCTCGCGGCACTCGAGCAGGCCAACAGCGCGCTCGATGCCCTCAACGTCGCGCTGACAGAAACCCGCCGCACGGCAAACGCCATCGCGCAGCAGCAGACGACCGATGCGGCCGTGGAGCAGCAACGCTACCTGACCATCGCGCGAGAGTTCTCGCAGGCCGGCGACCGTATGGATGACCTGCGCCGCGAGACGGCCCAACAGCTCGGCGCCAACCGCGAGGGCATCGAGCATCGCCTGGACAAGGTGCGCGAGACGGTCGATGCCCAGCTGGGCGCCATCCGCAAAGACAACAACGTGCAGCTCGATCAGATGCGTGCGACGGTGGACGAGAAGCTCTCTCGCACGCTCAACGACCGACTGTCGGCATCGTTTAAGCAGGTGAGCGACCAGCTCGAGGCCGTGTACAAGGGTCTGGGCGATATGCAATCTATCGCCACCGGCGTGGGCGACCTTAAGCGCGTGCTGGGCAACGTCAAGGCGCGTGGCATTTTGGGCGAGGTGCAGCTGGGTGCAATCCTGGCGGACATCCTCACACCCGACCAGTATCTGGAAAACGTCGCCACCAAGCCCGGCGCCTCGGAGCGCGTTGAGTTTGCCGTCAAGCTGCCGGTGGACGAGGGCGATCCCGTGCTGCTGCCGATCGACTCCAAGTTTCCGGGCGACGCGTACGAGCACCTGCTCGACGCGCAGGAGTCGGGCGATGCGGAGGCCGTGGCGGCTGCGCGCAAGACGCTCGACACCATGGTCAAGCGCGAGGCTAAAGACATCTGCGAAAAGTACCTGAGTGTGCCGGCAACGACCAACTTTGGCATCATGTTCGTGCCGTTTGAGGGGCTGTACGCCGAGATCGTCAGCCGCCCCGGGCTTATCGAGACCCTGGGCCGCGACTATCACGTCAACGTAGCCGGTCCCAGCACCATGGCCGCCATTCTCAACAGCCTGCAGATGAGCTACCAGACGTTTAGGCTGCAAAAACGTACCGACGACGTACTGCGCGTGCTCTCCGCCGTCAAGGCCGAGCTGCCGCGCTATCAGGCGGCGCTGCGCCGCGCCCAGCAGCAGATCGAGACCGCGGGCAAAACGGTCGAGGGCATCATTACCACGCGCACCAACGTCATGGAGCGCAAACTCAAGGACATCGACGCGCTGGAAGACGCGCGGGAGGCCGACGCGATTTTGGGCTTGGAGTCCGCAGACCTGCCCGCAGACCAAAAAGACGAGGACTAGCTGCATCTGACGGCGGGGCGCCGGCGTAAACGCGGGTGCCCCGCCGCTTTTCGCATTGTGCTTGCCTGAAGTGCGCTTTAATGTGCAACAATGGCGTTTCGCCCTATCAGATGCGAAAGGAAGCCCATGTCTCAGAGAAGCACCAGTCCGCTCAGCCGCTCCACCGTGCGCCGCACGCTGCAGCGGTTTTGGGGTGTCACGCGCACACAGCCGCTGATTGTCTTTCTCTCGGTGTTCTCGTCGGCGGGTTACATCTTTTTGCTCACGTTTGCCAACACCTACGTTATGGCCCTCATCGTCGACCGCGTCCAAGCCGGCCCCGTGGCGGGCGACCAGGTGTTTGAGGTCTTTGGCCCTTACATTCTGGCGCTCGTACTCGTTAACCTGGTGGGTCAGATCCTCTCCAAGCTACAGGACTACACCGTCTACAAGCTCGAGATTGCGGGCAACTATCACCTGGCGCGCCTGTGCTTTGACACGCTCTCCAATCAATCCATGACATTCCACACCAGCCGCTTTGGCGGATCGCTCGTGAGCCAGACGAGCCGTTTTATGAGCGGCTACACGGGTCTGGTGGACGTGACGGTGTATTCGCTCATCCCCACCATCACCTCGGTCATCTGTACCGTGGCCGCACTCGCCCCGGTGGTGCCGACGTTTACCGTGATCCTGGTGTGCATCATGGTCGTCTACATCGCGTTTGTCTGGCTTATGTACAAGCGCATCATGCCGCTTTCGGCCGCGACGTCCGCCGCGCAGAACAAGCTCTCGGGCGTGCTCTCCGACGCGGTCACGAACATCTTGGCCGTCAAGACCTGCGGGCGCGAGGACTTTGAACGCGATCTGTTCGACACCGCCGACCGCGCCGCGCGCGATGCCGAGACGGTCTCGATGCACGCCATGATGCAGCGCAACTTTACGACCTCGGGCCTTATCGTCATCACCATGGCCGTGGTGAGTGTGTTCGTGGCGGGCGGCAACGCGTGGTTTGGCATCTCGGCCGGCTCGCTCGTCATGATCTTTACCTACACCTATAACCTCACCATGCGCCTGAACTACGTGAGTTCCATGATGCAGCGTATCAACCGCGCTTTGGGCGATGCGGCCGAGATGACGCGCGTGCTGGACGAGCCACGCTTGGTGGCAGACGACCCGGATGCCCCCGAGCTCAAGGTGAGCGAGGGCGCGATTGATTTTGAGCACCTGAGCTTTGCGTACCGTGACGCTGCGGCGGGCGAGAACGTGTTCGATGACCTGACACTTCATGTGGCGGCGGGCCAGCGCGTGGGCCTGGTGGGCAAATCGGGCTCGGGTAAGACGACGCTCACCAAGCTGCTGCTGCGCCTGGACGATGTCCAGGGCGGCCGCGTGCTCGTGGACGGTCAGGATGTCTCGCGCTGCACGCAGCAGAGCCTGCGCCGCCAGGTTGCCTACGTGCCGCAGGAGGCGCTGCTGTTCCACCGCTCCATTCGCGAGAATATCGCCTACGGCCGCCCCGACGCCACCGACGAGCAAATTCGCGAGGCCGCGCGCCTGGCAAATGCCCTGGAGTTTATCGATCGCCTGCCCAACGGCTTTGACACCATGGTGGGCGAGCGCGGCGTCAAGCTCTCGGGCGGCCAGCGTCAGCGCGTGGCTATCGCCCGCGCGATTCTCGCCGACGCGCCGATTCTGGTGCTCGACGAG
The DNA here is from genome assembly GCA_900540855.1 of uncultured Collinsella sp. GTDB lineage: Bacteria > Actinomycetota > Coriobacteriia > Coriobacteriales > Coriobacteriaceae > Collinsella. The sequence continues at coordinate 17,874 of UQHK01000018.1, read as the reverse complement.
GCGACCTCTGCCCTGGACAGCGAGTCCGAGGCGCTGGTGCAGGAGGCGCTCGAAAACCTGATGCATGGGCGTACCTCCATTGTGGTGGCGCACCGCCTGTCCACCGTGGCGGCGCTCGACCGCATTGTGGTGCTGGCCGATGGTGAGATTGTCGAGGACGGCACGCATGCGCAGCTCGTCGAGGCGGGTGGCGAGTACGCGAGCCTGTGGAGCCGTCAGACCGGCGCATTCTTGGAGGCGTAAGCGTCTCGGACGTGGGACAATTGTGCCCATAAGTTTATTGTGCCGTTGAGCTGAGGAGTCGTTATGCCACGCGAGACCAATGCCGCCAAGCGCGAGCGCGCCATCGAGGTGTGCGAGCGCCTCAACCGTCGCTATGGCCCGGTCGAGTGCTTTTTGGACCACGAGAATCCCTTCCGCCTGCTGATCGCGGTGCTACTCTCGGCGCAAACGACCGACGCGCAGGTCAACAAGGTGACGCCGCGGCTGTTTGCCCAGTGGCCCACGCCCGAGGCCATGGCCGGGGCGAGCGTGGCTGACGTGGCGGACACCATTAAGTCACTCGGCTTTTATAAGAGTAAGGCCAAGCATGCCGTGGAGGCCGCCCAGATGATCGTTGCTGACTACGGCGGCGAGGTACCGGCCGACATGAAGGAGCTTGTAAAGCTGCCGGGCGTGGGGCGCAAGACGGCGAACATCGTACTCAACGTGGGGTACGGCATCGTGGAAGGCATCGCAGTGGATACGCACGTCAACCGCATTGCGCACCGCCTGATGCTGAGTCCCAAGACGCATGCCAAGGAGCCGCTCAAGACCGAGCAGGATCTGCTCAAGATTTTGCCGCACGAGTATTGGGAGTCGGTCAACCATCAGTGGATCACCTTCGGTCGCGAGATCTGCGATGCCCGCAAACCCAAGTGCGACGAGTGTCCGCTGGCAGATTTGTGCCCCAGCGTGCGCGTAGCGGGGTAGGGCGGAATGCATCTTCGTCTGGCGTTTTTTGCAGGGCCGGGTTTGCCCTTGAGCAGGAGTCCTCTCCATGCGCTACCATGACAAACAATGATCTTTGACGTACGACCCGCCGAGCTTGCCCCGGCGGGCTTTTGGCGTTGCGATGCCGGAGGAACAGCATGCTCATTCACCGTATAGCCGCGCAGCTCTACACTGCCGAGGCCTTGCAGACCGTCGAGGCCGGACTCGATGCCGGCGAGGACGTGACGCTGGCCGTGTCGCAGTCGGGCCGTACGCTTATGGCCGCCGCCCAGTTTGCGCGCCGTCCGCGCCCCACGGTCTACATTGTGAGCGGCGAGGACGCGGCCGATCGTGCCGCCCGCAGCCTTGCCGCCTATGTGGGGCTGGCGCACGTGTGTCGCTTCCCCGAGCGCAAGGACTATCCGTGGCGCGAGCAGGCGCCCGACGACGCCGTGGTGGCGCAGCGCTGCGAGGCGCTCGGGCGCATCGTGCGCGGCGACAACTGCATTATGGTCGCCTCGGCCCGCGCACTGCTGCGCTGCGTGCCGCCGGTCGAGAGCCGCTACTGGGAGTCCACGACCTTTGCGGTGGGCGAGGAGATCCCTTTTGACGAGGTGCCGCAGCGCCTGGTGGGCATGGGCTACACCAATGCCGGCGCCGCCGATGCACCCGGCCTGTTCCGCGTGCACGGTGACACCGTCGAGGTGTTTCCCGCACAGGAAAAGGCGCCCGTGCGCATCGAGTTTTTCGGCGACGAGATCGACCGTATCCGCCGCATGGTGAGTTCCACGGGCCAGACCATCGGCAACGAGGACAGCATCGAGATCTTCCCCTGTCGCGAGCTCGCACTCACCGACGACGCCGTCCACAACATGCATGTGGCGCTCTATCGTGCCAGCCAGGACGACAGCAAACTGGCGGCGCTGCTCGAGATGGTGGATGCGCGCATCGTCACGCCCGAGCTCGACCGCTTTTTGCCGGTGATGTACGGCCAGACCGTGAGCCCGCTGTCGCATGTGAGCGGCAAGGCGCTCGTGGTGCTGTCCGAGCCGCGCTCGCTGTTCGACGATTGCCTGCGCGCCTACGAGGATATCGAGGCACGTGCCGGCGAGGCGGGGGTCGACCGTCTGGACGGCCTGTACGTGCGTGCCCAGCAACTCGACTTTGGTGCCCAGCAGCGCCTTAACTACGTGAGCTTGATCCGTGCCGGCGGTGCGGTGACGGCAGAGCTCAAGATTGAGCAGCCGGCCATCGCGGGCTCGGACAATCGCTTTATGACGCGCATCCAGGAGGTCGTGGGCAAGCGCTATGCCTGCGTATTTGCCATCCCCGACCGCGGTGCGCGCGAGTCGATGGAGCTCACCTTTGGCGATGAGGGTATTACCTTTGAGGAGTCGCTGACGGCCGCGCCCGAAAACGCGGGCGCTATTGGCGACCGTGTGCGCGTGGCAGCGGCAGATTCTGCCGATCGTGCTGTCCGCCAGGATGCTCATGCTGCAATTCGCGAACGCAAGGCCGACGCGCTCAACGCCCGCTCGCTCGAGGCAGGTGCCGCCCAGGCTGCCGCCGGTGCCGCCGTGCCCACCATCTCGCGCGGACGCGTGACCTTTGTCGATGCCGCCTTGCCGCAGGGCGTGGTGGTGCCCGATGCCAACCTGGCCGTGTTCTCGATTGCCGACCTCAACGCCCGCATGGACGCCAACCGCGCGCGCAGCCGCCGCAAGGTTGACATTACGCAGATCACCTTCCCGTTTAAGCCGGGCGACTACGTGGTGCACGCCACTCACGGCATCGCGCTCTTTAGCGAGATCGCGCGCCAGGAAGTGGGCGGCAAGGAGCGCGACTACTTTTTGCTGGAATACGCCGATGGCGACAAGCTCTACGTGCCGCTGGAGCAGGTCGACCGCATTACGCGTTATGTTGGCCCCGACGGTGACAAGCCACGCCTGACCAGGCTCAACACCGCCGACTGGACGCGTGCCACCAATAAGGCGCGCAAGAACGCCAAAAAGTTGGCGTTTGACCTGGTCGATCTGTATACGCGCCGCTCTTCGATTACCGGTATCGCCTGCCCACCCGACACGCCCGAGCAGATCGAGATGGAGCAGAGCTTTCCTTACGACGAGACGCGCGACCAGCTGGAGGCCATCGCCGACATCAAGGCCGACATGGAGGCGCCCAAGCCCATGGACCGCCTGCTGTGCGGCGATGTGGGCTTTGGCAAGACCGAGGTCGCCCTGCGTGCGGCGTTTAAGTGCGTGGACTCCGGCCGCCAGGTCATGGTGCTCTGCCCCACGACCATTCTGGCCCAGCAGCACTACGAGACGTTCTTTGAGCGCTTTGCCCCGTTTGGCCTGGAGGTCGAGGTGCTCAGCCGCTTCCGCACCCCGGCGCAGCAAAAGCGCGCACTCAAGGCGTTTGCCGAGGGCACGATCGATGTGCTCATCGGCACGCACCGCCTGCTTTCGGCCGATGTGAACCCCAAGAACCTGGGCCTGGTGATCATCGACGAGGAGCAGCGCTTTGGCGTGCAGCACAAGGAGCAGCTCAAGAACCTGCGCGAGCAGATTGACGTGCTCACGCTTTCGGCCACGCCCATTCCGCGAACCATGCAGATGGCTACGAGCGGCGTGCGCGACATGAGCCTGATCACCACACCGCCGACCGGGCGTCGTCCCGTGATCGTGCACGTGGGGGAGTACGACCCCGACGTGGTGAGTGCGGCGATTCGCTTGGAGGTGGGCCGCGGCGGTCAGGTGTATTACGTGTCCAACCGCGTCAAGACCATCGATGACGCCGTGGCGCGCGTGCACGAGGCCGCGCCCGAGGCGCGCGTGGGCGTGGCGCACGGCAAGATGAGCCCGCGCGAGGTCGAGGACGTGATGATCGAGTTCGCGACCAAAAAGATCGATGTGCTCATCGCCACGACCATCGTGGAGAGTGGCATCGACAACGCGACCGCCAACACGCTCATCATCGAGGACTCGCAGCGCCTGGGTCTGGCACAGCTTTACCAGCTCAAGGGCCGTGTGGGCCGTTCTGTCACGCAGGCCTACGCGTACTTTATGTTCCCGGGCGAGCTGCCGCTCACCGAGGAGGCCACGGCGCGCCTGACTGCACTTTCCGAGTTCCAGGACCTGGGCAGCGGCATGCGTATCGCCATGCGCGACCTGGAGATTCGCGGCGCCGGTTCGCTGATGGGCGCTGAGCAGCACGGCAACCTGTCGAGCGTGGGCTTTGACCTGTTTACGCAGATGTTGGGCCAGGCCGTGGCCGAGGCGCGCGGCGATGACGATGCCGGCGTGGAGGCGGCGAGCGTGGGCATTAATCTGCCTGCCGATTACTTCTTGTCCGAGGAGTACCTGCCGGCGGTGGACCAGCGCGTGCTCGTGTACCGCAAGCTCGCGGCGGCCGAGGACCTGGAGAGCATCGACGAGGTGCAGGAAGAGACCGAGGCCGCGCACGGTGAGCTGCCGTTGGCGGGGCTCAACCTGTTCAACCGCGCGCGCATCCGTATCCGCGGCGAGCGCCTGGGGCTCGAGAGCGTCACGCTCAGCGGTGGGCGCATTACCTTCCTGGGGGTTGACGTTCCCAAGAAGGTAGCCTTTGAGTTTAAGAATCGGTACGGCGCGGTGAACTTCCCCAAGAGCCGCAAGCTGTCGGTGCCCTACAAGGCGGGCGCCGGTGCGGGCAGCGGCCTGGGTCGCGGTCTCGATGCCAACGACGGCACCGGCCCCGTGGCAGCCGCCCTCATGCTGCTGCAGCAGCTGGGTGCGAGCGACGACGACTAACGGGTCGACGTTGCAAACGCCCCATTTGGGCACTCTGGTTCCATCGAAAGGAAAGCATGTTCGGATACATCTATAAGAAAGACGTCGCCATTATCGCGGTTGTTTTGTGCCTTTGCCTGGGCGTGGGCAGCTTCTTCGATTATCAGATTTCGAGCGCGCTGTTCAACATCGGTAGCATGTACGGTCGCTTTATCGAGGCCGCCGGCGAGCTGCCGTTCGAGCTGACGGCGAGCGTCGCGGGCGTTATGCTCGTGCGCGCGGTGCGTCCCGACTCCAGGGGGGGCAAATGGCTCGCCGTGCTCGGCATCCTCGTCAACGTGGGCCTGACCGGCTACGAGATCGTTTCGTCCCTGAGGGTTGGCGGCAAACTCATCGCGGCTCAGTTGGTGCTGACGTTTGTGCTGGTCATCGCTGCCAACCTTATCGTCTATCGCCTCACGCGCGCGACCGACCCCGACGATCTCACGCGCTGGGCGCTGATGGTGCTTGCCGTGTGGGTTGCCCAGGCCATCATCCTCAACGTGATCGTCAAGCCGCTGTGGTCGCGCCCGCGCATGCGCGTGATCGAGGTCACGCCGGGGCTCAATTTTCAGCCGTGGTGGGTGATCGGCAATCCCGACAAGTGGAGCTATATCGCCGCCGGCGTGATCAAGGACGGCTTTAAGTCGTTTGCGAGCGGACACACGGCGCATGCGGCGATCGGCCTTATGCTCGCCGGGCTTCCCGCGGCGGCCTTTACGGAAAAGCCTTCGCGTCGCCGCGTGGTCTTTTGGGCGGCGGCTGCGGTTGCGGTGCTCGTCGCCTTTGGCCGTATCGTGATCGGTGCACACTTTTTGACTGACGTGAGCTGCGGCTTTGCCCTGGTGTTGGCGCTTGAGTGCCTTGCCGCGCGCATTGCCTATCCTCACGGCGTACAATAGCCCCACCTGAATCATCTGGACGATACCTGGTAAGAGAGGATTGCCATGCTCGCGTTCAACAACGACTATTCCCACGGCGCACATCCGGCGGTGCTGCAGGCGCTCGTCGACACCAACATGGAGCCGCAGCCCGGCTATGGTACCGATGCGCATACCGAGCGCGCCAAGCAGCTTATCCGCGAGGCCTGTCAGGCCCCCGATGCCGACGTGTTCTTGCTGGTGGGCGGCACGCAGGCCAACGCGACGGTGATTGACATGCTGCTCGCGCCCTACGAGGGCGTCGTTGCCGCCGAGACCGGCCATGTCGCTTGCCACGAGGCGGGCGCCATCGAGTTTGGCGGCCACAAGGTGCTCACCATCCCCGGCTACGAGGGCAAGATGCACGCCGAGGATCTCGAGAACTATATCCAGGTGTTCTACGAAAACGAGAGCTACGAGCACACGGTGTTCCCGGGCGCCGTGTACGTGAGTCTATCGACCGAGTACGGCACGCTGTACTCCAAGGCCGAGCTCGCGGCGATTCACGCGGTGTGCCAGAAGCGCGAGATTCCGCTGTTTGTGGACGGTGCTCGTCTGGCCTATGCACTGGCGGCCGATGAGTGCGACATTACCCTGCCCGAGCTGGCGCAGCTGTGCGACGTGTTCTACATCGGCGGCACCAAGTGCGGCGCGCTTTGCGGCGAGGCTGTGGTGTTCTGCGGCATGCACGCTCCGGCGCATCCCATTCCGCGTATTAAGCAGCACGGCGCGCTGTTGGCCAAGGGCCGCCTGACGGGCGTGCAGTTTGAGGCGCTCTTTACCGATGGCCTGTATTTTGAGATTGGCCGACAGGCGATTCAGACGGCCCAGGCGCTGCGTCGTGTGCTGCACGAGCGCGGCTACCAGTTCTTTTTGGAGACGCCCACAAACCAGCAGTTTGTGATTTTGCCCAACGAGGACATGGCCCGCATTCGCGAGCATGCGGCGATCGAGTACTGGGAAAAGTACGACGATACCCACACGGTGGTGCGCTTTTGCACCAGCTGGGCCACGACGCAGGAGGACATCGACGCGCTGGCGGCTGTCCTGTAGCCTGATGTAATGACGAGGGGCCGCCTTGCGCTGGGTTTGGCGCAAGGCGGCCTTTGTTTTTGAGAGAGAAGGGTTGTATGACCGAGATGTCCGAGCCGGCGATTCGCCTGGCGACGCCCGAAGACGCGCCGGCGTTGCTTGCCATCTATGAGCCGTATGTGCGCCAGACGGCGATTACCTGCGAATACGAGGTGCCGAGCGTTGAGGAGTTCGCCGGGCGCATCGAGCGTACGCTCAAGCGCTATCCGTATCTGGTGATGGAGCTGGACGGGCGTCCGGTAGGCTATGCCTATGCGAGTCCGCTCAACAGCCGCGAGGCATACGACTGGTCGGTCGAGACGTCGATTTACCTGGCACGCGACGTGCGCCACGGCGGGCTGGGCCGCAAGCTGCACGATGCGCTCAAGCAGTGCCTGATCGCGATGGGCATCACCAACATGTGCGCGCTCATCGCCGTGCCGCACGACAAGGACGACGAGTATCTAACGCACAACAGCCAGGACTTCCATGCCCATATGGGATATCGCTTGGTGGGTGCTTTCGACCGCTGTGCCCAAAAGTTCGGCCGCTGGTACGACATGTGCTGGATGGAGCTGGTCCTAGCCGAGCGCACGCCCAACCAGCCTAAACCAACCTGGTTCCCCGACCTTCCCGCCTAAAACCACCACGAAGGTGCCTGTCCCTTTGTGGTGGTTAGCCGATGGGCTCGGTGTATTTGGCGCGGTCGGTGCGTTGGATGCGCTTGGAGACATGGAGCGGACGGCCGTCGGTGTCGTAGACGTAGTCGGTGATCAGGATCAGCGCCTGCCCGCGCTCGACGTTGAGCAAAAATGCCTCGTTTTGCGACGCATAGCACACCTCAAAGGTCTTATGCCCCTGCGCCGGCGCGCGATGGAACTCCTGGCGCAGCGTGGCGTAGAGCGAACCGTTGATATCGCGATCGATGAGCGACCCAAAGCTTGGCGGCAAATAGGTGGTCTCCAGGCACAGTGGCGCATCGTCCAGGTAACGCAGGCGGACAAGTTTGACAAGCTTGCTGCCCACGCTAGCGTCAAAGAACTTGGCCACGCTGCCCATTGCTTTGGCAAAGCCCGAGTCCACCGTGCGCGTGGTGGGCTTCATACCCTGGCCTTCGACCTGCTTGGTATAGCTCGAAAACACCAGGTTGTTCTCGTGGAGCGCCGGTGTGTCGGCCACAAAGGCGCCGCGCCCGCGCTCGGTTCGAATCAGGCCCTCGTCAACAAGCACCTTAAGGGCATGGCGCACGGTGCTGCGCGACAGCCCCGATTCGTCCATGAGTTCCATCTCGGACGGCAGTTTATCTCCGCGGGCGTAGGTGCCGGCGGCAATGCGGTCGCGAAGCGTTGCCGCCAGACGCTCGTATTGGGTCAAGTTCTTTTTCGACGAAGTGCTCATGCGAACAACCTGTATCTAACTTGTATGCTTACAGAACCAAGCATGTATCCAACATGACAACAAAACCGCTGGTAATGGCTTGCCGAAAACTATACCAGCAAAAATTCTAAGACAAATATAGCATACAACTAGTCGACATAACCAAAACATGTATGTAACTTGTATGCCATCGAGAGCATCAAACGAGAAGAAAGGCTGATGCACGATGACTACTCAGGAACAGGTTAAGGACGTCGTCTCCCAGGTTTTGGCTGACAAGGCAGACAAGGGCGGCATCAAGCGCGTCGTGTGGATTGGCGCCGGTGGATCCAACGGCGGCAACTATCCTGCCCAGTACTTTATGGAGCACGAGGCCACGCAGGTCGTGAGCTCCAGCTACACCAGCAACGAGTTCGTGCACGCCACGCCTGCCTACGTCAACGAGAACACCCTGGCCGTCGTCGTGTCCATGCGCGGCACCAAGGAGACCATCGTCGCCGCCCAGGTCGCCAAGAACCACGGCGCCAGCACCATCGCCATCTATGTTGACGAGTCCGGCCTCACCGAGGTCTGCGACTACAAGATCCAGTACGACAGCCTGGCCATCGACGAGTCCTGCATGGGCCGCACCAACTCCGCCGTCGTGACCATGATTGCTATGGAGCTTACGCAGCAGACCGAGGGCTATGCCGAGTACGAGACCGCTATGGCCGCCTTCGACTTGGTCGACCCCATCTATCGCAAGGCTGTCGAGTACACCCGTCCGCTCGCTGCCAAGTGGGCCGAGCAGAACGCCGACAAGCCCTGCATCAACGTTATGGCTCAGGGCCCGCTCTTTGGTGCCGCCTACGTCTTTAGCATCTGCAACGTGCAGGAGATGCTGCAGATCGACTCCTGCACCATCAACACCTGCGACTTCTTCCACGGCCCCTTCGAGATCCTGGACAAGCGCACCTCGCTGTTCCAGCTCATCAGCGTCGGCCGCAGCCGCTGCAACGACGAGCGCGGCATCCGCTTTGTCAACCAGTACGGTGGCGAGCGCGTCTATCAGCTCGACGCCAAGGAGCTCGGCCTCAACGACATCAAAGACAGCGTGAGCGAGTACTTCAACCACCTGATCTTCGCCCCGATCCTCAACAACGTATACATGCGCGCGCTCTCTGCCGTCACCCACAAGGACTACATGACGCGCCGCTACATGTGGAAGCTTGATTACTAAGGGATAGAGTGGCCTAACAGCCCAATATCCCTCATAAGTTGCGGTGGAATAGTTCCTGTTTGGGAGCGTGAAGCCTCTGTTTGAGAACTATTTCACCGCAACTGCTAGAGCGGCACTTGGGGACGTTCCCTTTCTGCCGGCAGTTAGGGATGTTCCTTTTGTGCCGGCAGTTGGGGACACTCCTTGTGTCGAGAGATTTCCCGTTCGCCGATTTGTGCCTTGAAAAATGTATATAACGACTATAACGTAGCATGAAACATATTGGAAATAATACTGAGGAGGCTGCGTTGAAGAGGAGCAATCTGGGCTATGTGCTGGTGCTGATCGCCGCGCTTATGTGGGGCAGCATCGGAATCTTTGTAAACGGCATCTCGGCCATGGGCGTTTCGTCCCAGAGCATGGCTGCCTTTCGCTTGTTGGTCGGAGCGCTTATCTTGGCGCCGGTCCTGATGTTTATGGGCTGCCGTCCGGGTGAGGGGTCTACCGTGGTTCAGGGTCCGCTGACCCTGTTCAAGGCAAGCCCTAAAGAGCTTGTTTCCTGCGCGCTTGTCGGTATCGTCGGTTTGGCTGCCGCCAACACCTGCTATTACGAGTGCATGCGCGAGGTGGGCATGTCCACGGCATCGGTGCTGCTCTACACGTCGCCGGTGTTTGGCGTCGCGCTCGGCCGCGTCCTTTATCGCGAGGACGTGACCCTCAACAAGCTCGTTGCCATTGTCTTTAACATCGTTGGCTGTGTGCTTGCGGTGACCAATGGCGACCTTTCCGGTTTTCATTTTTCGGTTTGGGGCGTCACGTCGGGCGTGATTGCAGGCCTTTGTGGTGCGTCGCTCGCGGTGTTTAGCCGGATAGCAACCAAGACGGTCCACCCGCTGGCTGTCACGTTTTGGGGCTTTGTTTTTGGCGGTGCGGTTATGGCAGCTATCGCGGCTCCGTGGCCGGATGTCGCCGTGGCAATGTCGCCACAGCTGCTGCTGCTGTTCCTTGGCTTTGGACTCATCCCCACAGCCGTGGCTTACATCTTATATATGCAGGGTCTGTCCATGGGGCTCGAGACGTCGAAAGTTCCCGTCGTAATGTCATTCGAGACAGTCGTCACCGTACTGCTGGGCATTGGTGTCTACGCCGAGCCCGCCGGCGCGATCAAAGTTCTGGGCATCGTTTTGGTGCTCGCGTCCATCGTGATTATGAACACCGACTTTTCCAAGCTGCGCAACAGTGTGTTTGTCGGCCATGTCGTTGAGAGCATGACCTTTAAGCCCAACGCGTGGTGGACGGAGAAATCTCAGGACATGGATCTGTTTAAGGAGCGCACCGGCATCGCGCTGGAACCCACCGTGCAGGAAAGCCCCTGGTACTTCGTGCGATAGAGGATTGTGTGCGGCGTCTGACCTGGGGTTATCCAGCCAGCGCCGGCCTATCCAACCCCAACGTTTCAAGTACGTTAAACCCGTCAACGGTCGATTTTCACCCGCGAACGGTCTTTATACTAATTAGCAATATAAGCAACGTATAAGACGTTATAATGACCATAACGAAAAGGAGGAGGCAAGATGAATCAGATCATTCTCGCATCTCATGGCGGCCTGGCCGCAGGCGCCAAAGACACGCTCGAGATGGTTCTCGGCGACGTGTCGAACGTCCACGTCGTGTCGCTTGCTCGTGACGACAAGGAGCCCATCACCAACAAGGTGGACGCCATGATCGCCACGTTCAACGCGGACGACACCGTCTATGTGCTGACCGATATGCTCGGCAGCTCGGTCAACAACAGCATGGTCGAGCTTTCCCGCAACGGTGCGGCATTCACGGTTGTCAGCGGTTTCAACATTCCGCTGGCACTGACGCTCGCTATGAGCCCCGCCCCCATCAAGGGTGCCGAGCTCGCGGCCCTCATCAACGAGGCCCGCACCGGTCTGACCAACCCCAACGCACCGGTCGAGGTCGCCGCGGCCCCCGCCAAGAAGGCCAAGGCGCCCCGTCACAGCTCCGGCCCCGCCAAGATCGTCCTCGCACGTCTTGACTACCGTCTGCTGCACGGCCAGGTCGTCTTTACCTGGACCACCAAGGTTCAGGCCGAGCGCATCATCGTCGTCGACAACGCTGCCGCCAACGATGACATCAAGAAGGGCGCTCTTAAGCTGGCCAAGCCCCAGGGCGTGCGCCTGAACGTCTTCACCGTCGAGCGTGCCCTCGCCAAGATGGACAAGCTCAACACCCTCGGCGAGCGCGTCATGTTCGTCTTTGGCAACACGGCCGAGATGCTGCAGTTCTGCCAGGGTTACAAGCTCGACGCCATCAACCTGGGCGCCACCGCCAACCACGACGGTGCCGATCAGGTCGGCGGCAAGGACAGCTCCGTCTTCTTCGACGCCACCCAGAAGGCCGACGTCAACCAGCTGCTCGACATGGGCATCAAGCTCTACGTCCAGCAGACCCCCACGTATCAGAGCGTCGACATCGACGCCAAGCTGTAATCAACCAGGCTTTTGCCTGACTGAAAGGAGAAGGGTATGAATACGTTCATCAGTGCGGTGCTCGTCGGCCTCGTCGGCGTGTTCTGCATGTGGGACTCCCGCCTGCTCGGTCGTCTTAACTTCGAGCAGCCCCTCGTTGGCGCTACGCTCGTCGGTCTGCTGCTGGGCGATGTGCCCACCGGCCTTGCCGTCGGTGCCGCCGTCGAACTCGTGTCCATGGGCCTGGTGCAGGTCGGCGCCGCCGTTCCGCCCGATATGGTCCTGGGCGGCATCGTGGCAGCTGCCTTTGCGTGCCTGACCGATGCTTCCGCCGAGACCGCCATGACGATCGCCATCCCGGTCGCCGTCCTGGGTCAGCTCCTCGGCATCGTGTTCCGTTCCATCATCGCCGCCCTCACCCATGTGGCCGATAGCGCGATTGATAACGGCAAGTTCAAGACCGCCTACCGCATGCACATCTGCGCCGGCTCCGGTCTGTACGCCATCATGTACTTCCTGCCGATCTTCCTGGCCGTCTTTGTCGGTACCGACCTGGTCCAGGCCATCGTCAACATGGTTCCCGAGTGGCTGTCCACTGGTCTTAACGTTTCGACCAAGATCATGACCGCCTACGGCTTGGCCCTGCTGCTCACCATGATGATCAAGAAGGGTATGACTCCGTTCCTGTTCATCGGTTTCCTGCTCGCCGCTTACCTCAACCTGTCCGTCATCGCGGTCGCTCTGATCGGTGTGTGCCTGGCTGTCGTCTTCATGGGCTTCAAGTTCAACGGTTCCCATGCAGCCGCCGGTGCCGATTCCGACTACGATCCGCTCGAAGACGACGAAGACTAAGGAGGAACACACTATGGCAACCGCAACCAAGGACGTGTCCCTGAACAAGAAGGTCAGCCAGTTCTTCTGGCGCTCCTGGGCCATCCAGGCCTCTTGGAACTACGAGCGTCAGATGAACATGGGCTTCCTCTACGGCATGGTTCCCACGCTCGATCGCCTCTATCCGGACGAGTCCGACCCCAAGCAGCTCGCCGCTAAGAAAGAGGCTTACCACCGTCACATGGCGTTCTACAACTGCACCCCGCAGACGAGCGCTTTCATCCTGGGCCTCGCCGCCTCCATGGAGGAGGAGTACGCCAAGGATCCCGAGAACTTCGATCCCGATTCGATCAACGCGGTCAAGACCTCCCTCATGGGTCCGCTTTCCGGCATCGGTGACTCCTTCTTCCAGGGCACCATCCGCGTTATCGCCTTTGGCCTGGGTGTTCAGCTGGCTCAGCAGGGCTCCATCATGGGCCCGATCCTGGCCATGCTCATCTCCATCGTGCCCTCCGTGCTGATCACTTGGTTCGCAGCCAAGATCGGCTACCAGGGTGGCCACGAGTACCTGAGCAAGCTCCAGGGCGGCGACCTCATGGAGAAGCTCATGTATGTCTGCGGTATCGTGGGTCTTATGTCCGTGGGCGGCATGATCGCCACGCTGATCGGCGCCACCACCCCGCTGCAGTTCGCTGACGGCACCGTCGTGATCCAGGACATCCTGGACGGCATGATGCCCCAGATGATCTCCCTCGGCCTCACCGGCCTTATGTACTGGCTCATCAAGAAGAACGTCAACACCGGTTGGCTTCTCGTGATCGCCATCGTGGGCGGCATCGCCCTCTCCGCGGCCGGCATCCTGGCCTAGTCGCGACCAAGCACCTAACCGCTTTCCCCCGGGGGCCTGCCTGGCATCCCATACCCCAGGCAGGCTTCCATCCCTTGATGTGACAAAGGGACAGTCCCTTTGTCACATCCTCAACGGGCCGGCGACTCGGCTCATATCACGGTAACCCTGCGAGCGTCCGGCAATGTGGCGCCGCAAAAAATCGAAAGGAATGTGTCAGATGTACGAGATCGACCTTAACCTCCCTAAGCAGATCGTCGCTGACGTCCTGTCCAACCACGAGATTCACAGCGTTGCCTTCGTCGGCTGCGGCGCTTCCATGTCCGACCTTTACCCCGCCAAGTACTTCCTGGCCAACAACACGGACAAGCTGAACGTTCAGATCTTCACCGCTAACGAGTTCAACTACGACACGCCTTCCTGGGTCAACGAGCACACCTTCGTGATCACCTGCTCCCTCGGTGGCTCCACGCCCGAGACCGTCGAGGCCAACAAGACCGCCAAGAAGCACAACTGCCCGGTCGTCTCCCTCACCAACAAGGCCGGCTCCGCTCTGACCGTCGACGCCGACCACGTCATCGTTCACGGCTTCCATGCCAACTACGCTGCCAAGTGCGAGAAGCCTGGCTATGCCATCGCTCTTGCTCTCGAGATCCTTCAGCAGACCGAGGGCTATGACCACTACGAGGACATGATCACCGGCCTCACCAACGTTTTCGATCTCTGCGAGAACGCCGCTCAGCACTGCAAGAAGCTCGCCAAGAAGTTCGCCGAGGACTTCAAGGACGACAAGATGATCTACTTCATGGCCTCCGGTGCCTCCGAGAAGATGGCTTATTCTCACGCCGCCTTCCTGTTCACCGAGATGCAGTGGATCGACGCCGCCGCCTACAACACCGGCGAGTACTTCCACGGCCCGTTCGAGGTTTCCACCGAGGGTAAGCCCTACGTCTTCTTCATGTCCGATGGTGCTACCCGTCCGATGGACGCTCGCGCCCTCACCTTCCTTGAGCGCATGGGCGCCAAGGTCGCTCTGATCGACTCCAAGGACTACGGCCTGGCCGACGCCGTGCCCGCGAGCGTCGTCACCTACTTCAACCCGCTGCTGCACCTCGCCGTTATGCGCGAGTACGGCAACCAGATCGCCGAGGCCCGTCAGCACCCGCTGACCATGCGTCGCTACATGTGGAAGCTTTCCTACTAATCACAAGTAAGTAGACCTTACGGGTTGATTGAGAGGGGATGGGGTTTGCGCCCCGTCCCCTTTTTGCTTTGGGGGCGTGTCCGTTGCGTCATAAAACCCCAGATAAAACCTACCAAAATAAACCTGTCCCTTTTTGGCAGGTGGGAGGAGATGCGTATGATCAAGGCAGTGCTGTTTGATATGGACGGCGTGCTGGTCGATACCGAGTGGTTCTACAACCGTCGTCGCGTGGCGTTTATGGAGGAGAAGGGGTTCCACTTTGACGAGATTCCCGATCTTTCGGGGTCTAACGAGCCCGCCATTTGGAAGTCGCTGGTGCCCGACGATGTTGAGCTGCGCGAGCGCCTGCGCGTGGAGTACAAGCAGGTCTACAGCCCGGACCATCCCGTTCCGTATGCCGAGCTACTCAACGAGCAGACGGAGCCGGTGATGCGTGAGCTGCACAAGCGCGGCATGAAATGTGCCATCGCGAGCTCGTCCTATCGCGAGCTCATTGACGAGCTGGTGGAGATTGCCGGTATCACTGACGTGCTGGACTACACCATCAGCGGTCACGAGTGCAGTGCATTTAAGCCCGACCCCGAAATCTACCTGCGCGCCATGGAGGCGCTGGGGGTGGAGCCTGCCGAGTGCCTGGTTATCGAGGATTCGCCTTTGGGCATCGAGGCCGGCAAGCGTTCCGGCGCCCGCGTCCTGGCGCTGCGTCCGCACGAGGGCGTCAACCTGGACCAGTCTGCCGCTGACGTTGTCATCGACAACCTGTCCGACATTTTGGCCGCTTTGTAGTGCCAATCCGCCGCGAGAAGTGCCGATTCGCGCATTTATCGCGGCGGATTGGCTCATTTTGGCTTCGATTTGATCCGTTTGGCTTCGACTCAGGCTAAGTGAGTAGACTTTTTGGCGCAGGCCGAGCACAAAGCGTATCTGCCTTAGTAAAACCGCAGGTCACGGAAGTGGCAGCTTTGGGTGTGCTCGGCAGGTCGCGAAAAGCCTACTCACTTAGAATTTGGCTCTTTGGTTGGGGAGCTGCTGGCTCGTTTTGGTTGTCGAGAGAGGGTGAATTGAAGCGCCCTCTCGCGCTCCATGCTACAATCGCCGGCATGCCCCACAATTACATCTGCCTTCGAAAGGAGCCTACGTGGCGAACGCCATCGATCAGCTCACGGACCGCGTGCTCGTGCTCGGCCGTCTCACCATCGTCCGCCGCGCCATTACTGCCGTGGCGGTCACCATCTCCGCCGTTCTCCAGACATTTCTGATTCAGGCGTTCATTCGCCCCGCCGACCTGCTTCCGAGCGGCCTCACCGGCGTCGCGGTCCTGCTCGATCGCGTCACCTCGCTCGGCGGCGTTCATATCGACATCTCGCTCGGCATGCTCGCGCTCAACATCCCCGTGGCGCTCCTTTGCTGGAACGGCATCAGCAAGCGCTTCGTCATCTTCTCGATGATGCAGGTCATGCTCTCGTCGCTGTTCCTCAACATCTTTCACTTCGCCCCGTTTTTGGGCGACAAGATCATGCTCATCATCTTTGGCGGCGTGGTCTCGGGCCTGGGCGCCGCCATCGCGCTTAAGTCCGGCGCATCCACCGGCGGCACCGACTTTATCGCGCTGTGGGTTTCCAACCATACAGGCAAGACCATCTGGGGCGTCATCTTTGGCTTTAACTGCGCTATCCTGGCGATCTTTGGCTTTATGTTTGGCTGGGACAATGCGGCGTATTCCATCGTGTTCCAGTTTATTTCGACCAAGACCATCGACAGTTTCTACCGACGCTACGACCGTGTGACGCTGCAGATCACGACACGCAAGGCAGACGAGGTCATGACAGCCTATGTTGACCATTTTCAGCATGGCATTAGCTGCGCCGAGGTCATTGGCGGATACAGCCGTGAAAAGATGTATCTGCTGCACGCCGTTGTCTCGACCTACGAGAGCCAGGACATTATCAAGCTGGTGTGCGATATTGATCCCGGCGCCGTGATCAATGTGTTCCACACGCTCAACTTCGTGGGCGGCTGGTGGGGCGGTCATGTCGACGAGCCCATGCCCACGGCCGTACCCGATCCCGACAAGCCCGCGCGCATGGCCAGCAGGCAGGCGCGCCTCAGCGAGCAGGACAGTCTGCAGCAGGACGACGGCAAGTAAGGATTTGCTGTATGTGGTGTATCGTTTTATCAAACTGAGATAACATATAAAAAGACGTTATATACGTATTAGTTATTTCGATATTTTGATAAGAGTGATCAGATATGCCAGCGCCCAAAAATGCACCGCTTTACCAGCAGATTTATGACGAAATCAAGGATGCGATCGAGAAAGGTGTTTATGCACCCAAGGAGCGTATCCCGTCCGAGCTCGAGCTTGCCGAGCAGTACGAGGTGAGCCGTATTACGGTGCGCCGAGCCGTCGAGGAACTCTGCTCCGATGGCTACCTGGTTAAGCAGCAGGGCCGCGGCACCTTTGTCTCCACGCCGCACATCAATCGCCAGTTCCATGCTTCGACGCTGCAGACGTTTACTGCGTTGTGTGCCGACAATGGCATGAAGGCGGGCGCGCATGTGATCGATCGCCAGATTGTGCCGGCGCGCCAAAACGAGATGGAATTCTTTGGTCTGCGGAAGGATGCGCTGCTGCTGCATATTAAGCGCGTGCGCACGGCCGACGGCGAGCCCATCTTTGAGGAAAACATCTTTGTGCCGTTTGATGCATACCGCGAGCTGTTGACGGCCGATCTTGAGGACAAGTCGATTTTTGCCGAGGTCGAGCGTGTTGGCGGAACACCGATCGTCTCGGTTGGCTACCGTACGGTCGAGGCCGTTCGTGCCAACGCCGAGCAGGCCACCGAGCTGGGCATTGCCCCGCACGATCCGCTGCTCAACCTGCGTGCCGGCTTTATCGGCCCCAATGGCGAGCCGGTCCTGATGGGTAAGCAGTACTACGTGGGCAGCCGTTACGTCATGGTGATGTAGGTTTTGTTCCGCCGTTCTACCGAACGGCGGAACGGGCCGACGCTGCGCGACGTCCAGGGCGACAATTTGTCATTCAAAAGGCAGGGCACGACCAGAAGGTCTATGCCTTGCCTTTTTCATGCCAACTTGTTCGCCCTGGACGTCGCTCGCTCATATGACCCAATCCGCTGTCAAGAGCCACAATGGCCCCGCCGACCG
>UQHK01000017.1 GCA_900540855.1 uncultured Collinsella sp. | reverse complement strand
CCGAGCGCAAAATGGATTCTAAAAAACACCTTGCCAAATAGGAGCGTCAGACCAGGAAACCCCCTTATCCGCAGCTCCGAAGGAGCAGGATAAGGGGGTTTCCATGGTCGAGGACGTTCTGAAAACTAAGTCCAGCACGGGCCCGGACAAACAGCCGACTACAGGTCGATGTGAGATTCCTTGATCGGGAACGGCTCCGCGAAGTGGCAGGCGCAGCAGTGGCCCGGGGCAACTTCCTTAAACTCAGGAAGCTTCTCGGAGCAGATGCCCTGCGCGATCGGGCAGCGCGTGTGGAAACGGCAGCCGGTCGGCGGATCCAGCGGCGACGGCGGGTCGCCAGCGAGGATGATGCGTTTGCGGGTCTTCTGGATATCCGGATCGGGCACCGGCACGGCAGACAGCAGCGACTGCGTGTACGGATGGTGAGGCTCGCTATAGAGCGTCTTCCAATCCGAAACCTCGACCATCTTACCCAGATACATAACGGCAACGCGATCGGAGATGTGCTGCACGACGGACAGGTCGTGGGCGATAAAGAGATACGCCGTACCAAACTTGTCCTGCAGTTCCTTAAGCAGGTTCAGAACCTGGGCCTGAATGGAAACATCCAGAGCGGATACCGGCTCGTCACAGATAATCAGCTTGGGCTTCAGCGCAAAAGCGCGGGCGATGCCGACACGCTGACGCTGGCCGCCCGAGAACTCATGCGGATAGCGGTTGATGTGCTCGGGGTTCAGACCGACGACATCCAGCAGCTCACGGACGCGCTCGATACGCTCTTCCTTGGTGCCCACACCATGAATGGTCATGGGCTCGGAGACGATCTCACCAATCGTCATACGAGGGTTGAGCGAAGCATAAGGATCCTGGAAGATAAACTGCATCTCGCGACGCATATCCTTGATCTCGTGCTTGCTCATCTCGGCAACGTCTTTGCCCTGGAAGAACACTTTGCCTGCCGTCGGCTTGGTCAGGCGCATGATGGTGCGGCCCGTCGTGGACTTACCGCAACCAGACTCACCAACCAGACCAAAGGTCTCACCAGGATAAATCTCAAACGAGATGTCGTTTACAGCAGAGACGACGCGCTTGGAAAAACGCTTGGCGAACATGCCGGACTCTGCGGGGAACTCCTTAGAAAGATGCTCGACCTTCAGCAGCGGAGTGCGCTCGTTATTGTCTGCCATTTACGCCTCGCCTCCCTTCTTGGAATCCTTGCGCGTGCGGGACGTCTCAGGCGCGTTCTTGAGGAACTCGGGGTCACCGGAATAATGGCACGCAGAATAGTGGCCGGACTCGGTGACAACGCGCTCGGGGCGCTGCTTGCGGCACTTGTCCGTCGCATAGGGGCAGCGAGGAGAGAAGACGCAGCCCTCGGGCAGGTTCATGAGCGAAGGCGGGTTGCCGTGAATCGGCGTCAGCGGCTTCTTCTCCTCGATGGCCTGCTCCGGAATGGAACGAATAAGACCCCAGGTGTAGGGATGGCGGCTCTCGTAGAAGATTTCCTCAGCTGTACCGAACTCGACGGGACGGCCGGCGTACATAACCATGATCTTATCGGCCATATCGGCGACGACGCCCAAGTCATGGGTAATCATGATAATGGCGTTGCCGTTCTTCTGCTGCATCTCCTGCATGAGCTCGATAATCTGAGCCTGAATGGTAACGTCCAGAGCCGTCGTGGGCTCGTCGGCAATCAGGATATCGGGATCGCAGGCAAGCGCCATGGCAATCATGACGCGCTGACGCATACCGCCGGAGAACTGGTGCGGATACTCATTGACGCGCTTCTCGGGCTCGGGGATACCCACGAGGTCCAAAAGCTCGGTGGCGCGCTTGAGCGCCTCCTGCTTGGAGTAGCCACGGTGCAGACGAAGACCCTCGCCCACCTGCTTGCCGATCTTATAGACCGGGTTCAAGGAGGTCATAGGATCCTGGAAGATCATCGCGATGTCGTTACCGCGAATGTGTTGCATCTCTTCCTCGGTCATCTCGAGGATGGAACGACCGCGATAGCGAACGTCACCGCCCTCAATCTTTCCCGGAGGCATCGAGATAAGGCCCATGATGGTCATGGCGGTCACGGACTTACCAGAGCCGGACTCACCGACGACACCCAGGGTCTCACCGCGATCGAGCGTGTAGGACACGCCATCGACAGCGCGAACGACGCCATCCTCGGTGTGGAAATACATCTTAAGGTCATCGACCTCGAGCAGATGCTGGCCCTCGGGAACCGGCTGGTCCTTCAGGTCCACATAGTTCTTGTTCTTCTTCATCCTTATGCGTCCTTCATCTTGACGTCGAGGGCGTCGCGCAGACCGTCACCCAGCAGGGTGAAGGCGAGCACCGTCGAGAGAATTGCCAAACCGGGCATGATCATCATCCAGGGAGCAGTCAGAAGATACTGCTGACCGTCCTGAATCATGGAGCCCCACGAAGGCGTAGGCGGGATAACGCCCATGCCGAGGAAGGACAGGGCAGACTCGGTCAGAATAGCGCCACCAATGTTCATGGTCGCATAGACCACGATAGAAGCAACGGAGTTCGGGAAGATATGGCGCATAACGATACGCGCATCGGATGCACCCATAGCGCGAGCGGCGTCAACATAGTCGTTCTCTTTGACCGTCAGGATCGCGGATCGGAAGACGCGCGCAATCGAAGGCCAGCCGAGAATGCCGATGGCGATAAAGACATTCTGAAGACCACGACCGATAACGGCGATCATGGCAACAACGAACAGCACGTACGGGAACGCCAGGAAGATGTCCGCACAGCGCATGATGATCGTATCCCAGATGCCGCCATAGAAACCGGCCAGGGCGCCCATGACCAGACCGATCACCGTGGAGATGGCGGTGGCCATAATACCGACGGAAAGCGAAACGCGTGCACCGTAGATAACACGGACGAGAATGTCACGACCAAGAGAGTCGGTGCCAAACGGGTGCTCGGCACACGGAGCCAGCAGCGACGTCTCGGCCATGGTGGTCGAGTCAGAAGCCGTAGGAGAGCCGAGCCAGGGCTTAGCCCACAGATCGGCGGTCAGGGCGACCACAACAACGATGATGATCCAGCAGACACCGATAACGGCGAGCTTGTTCTTACGAAGACGCTTAAAAGCGTCGCCCCACAGCGTGCGGGACTTGGCGGGAGCAGATGCGGCCTTGGTGGCGGTAGCCTGCTCCTGAGACTGAGAATCAGTTTCCTGCATGAGACGTACCTCCCTTAGGCCTTATCCGACGGACCGCCAAGGCGGATGCGCGGGTCGAGGAATGCATAGCTAATGTCGACGAGCAGGTTGATCACCATAACGACGACAACAATGAGCGTAACGCCGCCCATAACGATGGGCCAGTCGCGCATGCTAATGGCGCGGTAGACCTCGAAGCCGATGCCGGGCCAGTTAAAGACCGTCTCGGTCAGGATGGCGCCCGAAAGCATGCCGCCGAAGTCGACACCAATATAGGTAACGACGGGGATGAGTGCATTCTTAAGCGCATGCTTGATAATGATCGCGCGATTGGAGAGACCCTTGGCCTTTGCCGTACGGATGTAATCCTGGTTCATGACGTCAAGCAGCTGCGAGCGCATAATGCGGGCGGCATAAGCGGTCGAAACCGAAGCCAGCGTAATGGTCGGAAGCACATAGTGCATCCAATCCTGATACTGAGAGCTGGAACCGCCGGCACCCGAGATCGGCATGGAGAATGCGCCGCCGGTGAGGTCCTTAAGGATGACGCCGAAGAACAGCTGCAGCAACATACCGAGCCAGAAGGCCGGGACGGCAACGAGAATCGACGTGGTGAGCGTTACCAAAATATCCCAGAAGGAATAACGCTTAACCGCCGAAATGATACCCGCACCGATACCCATGATTGCCTCGAGCACGATGGCGCACGCGGCAAGTTTGACCGTATACGGATACTTCTGGGCAAAGATTTCCGTAACCGGCAGCTTGCGCTGGTACGAATTGCCCAGATCGCCATGAAGCAGGCCGTTCATGTAATACAAGTAACGGTCCACGAGCGACGTTTGAACGGGGTCGCCGTTCTCGTCAAGGATCGCGTTGCCGTCCTCGTCCGTCTGGACCAGGTGATAGCGAACGCGAAGCTGAAGCTCCACCTCGGGGGACAGAGCCTTGTCTCCACCGATCAGCTTGATCGGATCTCCCGGCACGATATTCTGGAGGGCGAACAGAATCAGCGTAACGCCCAAAAACACCGGGATGAACTGAAGCACACGTTTAACGATGTACTTACCCATACCACTCCCCTATCTAGGGATTAACCTAAATGGGATGCCGATCGCCAGACCGGCATCCCAAAATTACCATCAGCCAGTTTACCCCAGGTTAGGGAGAACTGTATGTTTCCCATGAGGTCTACGTAAATACTTGACCCTCACGGAAGCTGCAAAACCCTTAGGCGAGCTCGGCGGTACCCAGATCGGCGTGCTTCTGCGGATCAACATAGAGATGCTTGACGCGGTCAGAGCCAGCGATGGTGTGCGTGTAGAACATCACCGGGATAACCGGGCAGTCAGCAGCGACCATGGCGTCGGCCTCCCGCATCTTGGCGATGCGCTCCTCGTCATCAACCGTGGTGCGGGCCTCGTCGACCTTGGCATCGAACTCGGGGTTGCTGTAACCGGAGCGGTTGTCGCCACCGAGGGAGTCGGAGTGGAACAGCGGGTACAGGAAGTTGTCCATGATCGGGTAATCGGCGATCCAGCCCAGACGGCCGAACTGATAGTTGAAGTTCTGATACTGCTCGAGCAGGGCAGACCACTCAGGGGTATCGGAGACAGCGGTAACGCCAACCTTGGCGAGGTCGCCGATGATGGACTCCATGATCTCCTTGTGACCACCGTCCTGGTTGTAGGAAAGGGTCACGCTAATGCCACGATCGCCGTTAGCGCCAGCGGGAGCGACCTTGTCGAGGTACTCGTTAGCCTTGTCGACGTCATAGGCGCAGAACTCCCATGCGCCCTCCTTGTAGCCGGCGATTCCCGGAGGAACAATACCGTCGGCGGGGGTACGGGTACCCTTGAAGATGGTCTTGCAGATGGCCTCACGGTTGATGGCCAGGGAGATGCCCTTGCGCAGGTCGGCGTTATTGAACGGCTCGGCCGTGGTGTTGCAGGTCAGATAGTACGTGGAAGGCTCGGCACCGAGCAGCATATGCTCGCCGTCACCCATGGTGTAACCGTCCTTGGACTCGCCACGGTCCTTCTTGGCGGCATCGATCTGAGCAACGGGAACGTCGCAGACATCGAGGTTACCGGCCTGGAACTCCTTGTAAGCGGTCTCCATGTCCTTGATGACCTGGAAGTGGATGCCATCGATCTTGGCCTTGTCGCCATAGTAATCGTCAAACTTCTTGAGGTTGATCTCCTGGCCATCCTCCCACTTACCGTCCATCATGAACGGGCCGTTACCGACCGGGGCAAGGTAGAAGCTCTTGACATCGGACTCGGCGCACTCGGGAACCGGGGACAGAGCCGGGTGAGAGGCGACGAAGGGGAAGTCGGCGTAAGCGGAAGACAGCTTGACGACGAGGGTCTCATCGTCGGGGCAAGTAACACCGCTGAGCTCGGTAGCGTTGCCGGCAAGCAGATCGTCATAGCCCTCAACCATGGAAAGGTGATAGGAGACCTCGGAAGGACCATACTCGGTGGCGATGGCCGACTTGGTGTTGACTAGACGCTCCCAACCGAGCTTGAAGGACTTGGAGGTAACGTCGTCACCGTTGTGGAACTTAGCCTTCTTGATCTTGAAGGTGAACTCGGTGGCGTCGTCGTTAGCCTCAAAGGACTCGCAAGCCAGCGGAACGATCTCGCCCTTCTCGGGGTCGTACTCCGTCAGAGCGTCGAAGAGCTGGTACTCGACCTGAGTGCCCTGATCCTCCTGGACGTTGTAGGGGTCGATGCAGACCGGGTTGTTGATGTAGAAGTTCAGCGTCGAACCGGAGTCAGATCCGGAAGCGTCGCCGCCCTTCTTGCCGCATGCGGCAAGAAAAGCCATGGAGCTCGCAGCGAGGGTGCCGCCAACAAAGGCGCGACGACCCATAACGGGCTGGTGGAACATAGAATCAGCCATGCCATCCTCCTTATGAGATAGGACAAAGTGAATTCGGCCGGGCAACGTCGAGACAGCCCAATCGAACCATTCAAACGCGGTCCGCTGTTATGGCTGGTTATGCAATGCGGGCCAACGTTTTGCAATACAGTAGCGCATTTTATGCACAATTTGGCGCTGATTCCGGTTAACGGTCGAGAATTTCTTTAGTTAGGCGAAGTATGTGGGGATATTTTGACTCTATTACAAGTCTGTAAACAAAAAGGGCCCCGCACATGCGGGACCCTTTACAAACGTATATACGCCGATGCTTAGTAGCCGACGATGCCCTGCGGGAAGAAGAACATGCACAGCACGACGCACACGGCAAACACAACAGCCATGATGACGGTCAGGCGGTCAAGGTTCTGCTCCATAACGCCCGTGGCAGAGGTGGAGTTATACAGAGAACTGGCGATCATATCCGAAACGCCGGTGCCCTTACCGGAGTGCATCAGAACGAGAATCGTCAGCGCCACGGCAGAAACAGCCCACACAGCAAACAGAAGAATCTGGAACGGACCCATAGATAAGCTCCTTAATAGAACAATTCAAACTCCAGTACTGTACCACAACCCCCAACACTCCCCATCTGCCATTTGGGGACGGAGTAGAAATGGCAGAAATACCAAAAGGGGGTTGCCCGGACGTGGACAACCCCCTTACAAGAAAACGATAGTTGTTTTCTTTAGGCCTCGGTGGCGAGTACGCGACCCGTCATCTCGGCGGAAGGCTCAATGCCAGCCATGGTGAGCATGGTCGGAGCGATATCGGAAAGACGGCCGTCCTCAATACCGGTGAGCTGCGCCTTCTCATCAACGATGATGAACGGCACGCGGTTGGTGGTGTGAGCCGTAAACGGATGCTTGGAACCGTCGGAAGCAACGTCAAACATGTGATCGGCGTTGCCATGGTCGGCGGTAATCAGCGCAAAGCCGCCCTTAGCGAGAATCGCCGGGACAACCTTGGACAGAGCATCGTCAACAGCCTCGACGGCCTTAACGGCGGCGTCGAAGACACCGGTGTGACCAACCATGTCGCAGTTCGCGAAGTTCACGATGTAGAAATCAGCGCGATCCTCGTTGATTGCGGCGACGAGCTTCTCAGTAACCTCGGGAGCGCTCATCTCGGGCTGCAGATCGTAGGTAGCGACCTTGGGGGAAGCGACGAGCACGCGCTCCTCGCCCTCCTTGGGATCCTCGATGCCACCGTTGAGGAAGAACGTCACGTGAGCGTACTTCTCGGTCTCGGCGGTGTGCAGCTGCTTCAGGCCATTGGCTGCGATGACGTCGGCCAGAACGTTCTCGGGGAACGTCTTGGGGAAGGCGACCTCGACGTCAAACGTCGGATCGTACTCGGTCATCGTCACAAAGTGCGAGAGCTTGATCTGCTCGCGCTCAAAGCCGTCGAACTCCTTGTCCGTGAACACGCGGGTCATCTGACGGGCGCGGTCGGGACGGAAGTTGAAGAAGATGGCCGCGTCACCCTCGTGGATGCCCTCGTTGTGGGCAGCGAAGGGCTCGACGAACTCGTCGCCGCGCGGATCCTTCTCGTAGTAGGCCTTGATACCGGCAACGGGGTCGGTATCGGCATCGGACGCATTGACCATGACGTCGTAGGCGCGCTGGATGCGCTCCCAACGGTTGTCGCGGTCCATGGCCCAATAGCGGCCCGAAACGGTGGCAACGCGAGCGTCGCAACCGGTCTCCTCGGAGATCTTAGCCAGGAAGGCGCAGAACTCGCTCATGTAGCCGGCACCGGACTGCGGGTCGACGTCGCGGCCATCCATGAAGGCGTGGACGCGAACGGTCTTGACGCCATGCTGGGCAGCCATCTTGACCAGAGCCTCGACGTGGTTCATGTGAGAATGAACACCGCCAGGGCTCATAAGGCCCATGAGGTGCAGGGTCTTGCCTTCGGCCTTGACGTCGTCCATAGCCTTGACGAAGACCTCGTTCTTGGCAATGGAACCGTCCTTGATGGCGTTGTTGATGCGCGAAAGCTCCTGGAACACGATGCGGCCGGCACCGATGTTGAGGTGACCAACCTCGGAGTTGCCCATCTGGCCGTCGGGAAGGCCCACGTCCTCGCCCGAAGCACCGAGCGTGGTGTGAGGATACTTCTCGTACAGGCTATCAAGGAAGGGCGTCTTGGCAGCGGCGACGGCGTTCTCGCCATCAGCCGGAGCAAGGCCGCAGCCATCCATGATGATCAGAAGTGCAGGAAGATGACGCTGTGCCATATGTCCTACTCGCCTGCCTTGACGACCATAGAGGCGAAGTCGGCAGCCTTGAGCGAAGCGCCACCCACGAGGGCGCCGTCAACGTCGGGCTTGGCGACGAGCTCGGCAATGTTGCCGGGCTTAGCGGAACCACCGTACAGGACGCGGATACCGTCGGCGAGCTCCTCGCCAAACATCTCCTTGAGGGTCTCACGGATAGCGCCGCAGACCTCCTGGGCGTCCTCAGCGGTAGCGGTCTTGCCGGTGCCGATGGCCCAGATGGGCTCGTAGGCGACGACGACCTGCTTGGGGCAGGTGATCTCAAGACCGGCAAGGCCAGCCTTGACCTGGTTCACGACGTGCTCGACATAGGTGCCAGCCTCGCGGACCTCGAGGGACTCGCCGCAGCAGAAGACGGGAACAAGACCGGCGGCAACGAGGGCCTTGGCCTTCTTGTTCTGGTCCTCGTCGGTCTCGTGGAAGTAGTCGCGACGCTCGGAGTGACCGATGATGCAGTAGGTGCAGCCAGCGGACTTGAGCATGTCGCAAGAGGACTCACCGGTGAAGGCACCCTTGGCCTCCCAGTACACGTTCTGTGCACCGAGGGCGATGGGGGCAGCCTGAATGCGGTCATGAACCGTGGTGATGTCAATGGTCGGAGGGCAGACGAGCACCTCGACGCCAGCCGGAACCTCGGGCAGAGCCTGAGCCAGCTCGTCGGCGAGCTTGGCGGCCTCGGCGACGTCGTTGTTCATCTTCCAGTTACCAGCAATAAGAAGGGTGCGATTAGGCATCGAGAAGCGCCTCCACTCCGGGCAGGGCCTTACCCTCGACGAGCTCCATGGAAGCGCCACCACCGGTGGAGATCCAGCTCATCTTGTCGGCCAGGTTGAACTTGTTGACAGCCGCGACAGAGTCGCCACCGCCGATGATCGAGGTGCAGTCGGCCTCGGCGACGGCCTCGGCGATAGCCTGGGTGCCGTGAGCGAAGTTGTCGAACTCGAAGACGCCCATGGGGCCGTTCCAGAACACGGTCTTGGCGCCCTTGACGGCCTCGGCGTAGAGCTCCTCGGTCTTGGGGCCGATGTCCATGCCCTCACGATCGTCGGGGATAGCGTCGGAAGCGACAACCTCGGGGACAGCGTCCTCGCCAAAGTGATCGGCAACGCGGTTGTCGATGGGGAGCAGGATCTTGACGCCCTTTTCCTCGGCCTTCTTGAGCATCTCGCCGGCGCGCTCGACCCAGTCCTCTTCCTTGAGGGACTGACCGACGGTCAGGCCCTGAGCCAGGAAGAAGGTGTAGGCCATGCCGCCACCGATGATCAGGGTATCAGCGGAGTCGATGAGGTGATCGAGAACGCCGATCTTGGAGGAAACCTTGGAACCACCGACGATAGCGACGAAGGGGCGCTCGGGCTCGGCGAAGATGCCGGTCAGCGTGTCGACCTCCTTCTCGAGCAGGAAGCCGGCGACGGCAGGCAGGTAAGCGGCGGGACCCACGACGGAACCCTGGGCGCGGTGAGCGGTACCGAAAGCATCGAGAACGAAGACGTCACCATAGGAAGCGAGCTTCTTGGCGATCTCGGGATCGTTCTTCTTCTCACGCTTGTCAAAACGGACGTTCTCGAGAACGAGGACCTTGCCCGGCTCGACGGCGGCAACAGCCTCAGCAGCCTTCTCGCCGTAGGTGTCGGCGACAAAGGCAACATCGAGACCAGAGAGCTCAGCGAGCTTCTTGGCGACAGGCTCAAGGGAGAGCTCGGGCTGGAAGCCGGTGCCATCGGGACGGCCGAGGTGGCTCATGAGGATGACGCGAGCGTTGTGCTCAACGAGATAGTTGATGGTGGGCAGGGCAGCCTTGATGCGGGTGGTGTCGCCAACGACGCCATCCTTGATAGGCACGTTGAAGTCAACGCGGACGAGAACGCGCTTGCCGTCGACATCGATGTCGCGGACGGTCTTCTTGGTAAAGGCCATGTTTGCTTCTACCTTTCGTACGTGTCTGCCTCCCATTACGGCAGACGATTTCCTATAAAAAGGGCGCGACCCTAGGGTGTAAGCCCTATGAGGCCGCGCCCTTCTTTAGACGCTCAACGAGCTATTCGCTAAAAGCTAAATTAAGCAACGAACTTCTCGAAGTACTTGATGGTGCGGACCATCTGAGAGGTGTAGGAGTTCTCGTTGTCGTACCAAGAGGTGACCTGAACGAGGGTCTGGCCGTTGCCGAGGTCAGAGCACATGGTCTGAGTGGCGTCGAAGATGGAGCCGTGGGTCTCGCCGATGATGTCGGTGGAGACGATGTCGTCCTCGTTGTAACCGAAGGTCTCGGAGATGGTGGAAGCGTAGGCCTTCATAGCGGCGTTGACCTCGTCGACGGTGACCTTCTTGTCAACGACAGCGTAGAGGTTGGTGATGGAGCCGGTCGGCGTCGGGACGCGCTGGGCGGCACCGATGAGCTTACCGTTGAGCTCGGGGAGAACCAGGCCGATAGCCTTGGCAGCACCGGTGGTGTTGGGGACGATGTTGACGGCGCAGGCGCGGCTACGACGCTTGTTGCCCTTGCGCTGCGGGCCGTCGAGCGGCATCTGGTCGCCGGTCCAGGCGTGAATGGTGGTCATGATGCCGGACACGATGGGAGCGAAGTCGTTCAGACCCTTGGCCATCGGGGCGAGGCAGTTGGTGGTGCAGGAAGCAGCGGAGATGATGTTGTCCTCAGCGGTCAGCGTCTCGTGGTTGACGTTGTACACGATGGTGGGCAGATCGCTGCCGGCCGGAGCGGAGATGACGACCTTCTTGGCGCCAGCGTTGATGTGGGCCTGAGCCTTAGCCTTGCTGGTGTAGAAGCCGGTGCACTCGAGAACGACGTCGACGTCGAGGTCGCCCCAAGGCAGGTTGTTGGCGTCGGCCTCCTTGTAGATCTTGATCTCCTTGCCGTCAACGGTGATGGAATCCTCGCCAGCAACGACCTCGTGATCGCGAGCGTAGTTGCCCTGCGTGGAGTCGTACTTCAGCAGGTAAGCGAGCATGTCGGGAGAGGTGAGGTCGTTGATAGCGACGATCTCGGAGCCCTCATGACCGAACATCTGACGGAAAGCCAGACGACCGATGCGACCGAAGCCGTTAATAGCAACCTTTACTGCCATTGTGTCTCCTTTCGTAAGGCCCCCGCAAGCTACAGCGCCCGCCGTTGAGGCCCACAAACTAACCACTCGCCTAATATACCTTTTTTTTGACTTGAATTTCACGAGAATAGTCGAAATTGAAAATCAAATTTACGTTAAAACGTTTTAAAGAATAAAATAGCAGCTAAATCCGTATATAAGTCGATACTATAAACTAACTGTTTGCTTCAATGAGCTTTTCAAGCCTCAAAACTCGATGGTAGAGGGCCGACTTCGACAAGGGAGGGTCAGCCATCTCCCCTAAATCACGCAGCGACAGATCGGGATAGCGCTCGCGCAGGTCGCAAAAGACCGCCAAGGCATCCGGAAGCGCATCGCGAAGGCCGCGCTGCTCGAGCTCATCGATAAGCGCAAGCTGATGCTGGGCAGCACCGGCGCTTCTGGTCTGGTTGGCGAGCTCGGCGTTCACGCGACGGTTCACATCGTTCTTAACCAACTTGACCGCGCGCGCCTCCTCAATCTCGGCAACGCTGCGCTTGGCACCAATCAGCTTTAATAGATGCTCGATTTCCTCGGCGCTCTTAATGTACACGGCATATGACCCCCGCCGCGCATTAACACGAGCATGGACCCCAATCTGCCCCAACAGGTCGCAAAGCCCCTTGGCATATTGCTCGCCCTGCACCGCGATCTCCAAATGGAAATCGCCGCGTGGATCGGCCACGAAGCCGCCCGCGATGAGCGCGCCGCGGATGTAGGCAAGCCTGCAGCAGGGACGGGCAACGATGTGTCGGGGAACACCAGCGACGAGCCCTCCTCTGCGGTCTAGAATGCCCAGCAGCACCAGAGCCTTGTCCAGGTCGGGTTGATCGGGCAGGGTAATGAGATAGTTACGGACCTTATGCAAGACCGATTTACGAACGGTGAATTCCGTTTTGAGCTTAAGGATGCGATGCGTCAGCGTGATCATCGTGCGCGCGACGGCTCCCGTCTCGGTCGCGACCGTCAAACGATACCGCCCGGAGCCGGCCAACGAAAGCGTACCGCTCACACGCGTCAGGGCGGCAAGCGTCGACAAATCGCAGTATTCACATTCGGGTTCGCAGCGCGCAAGCTCGTCGCGCACCTCAGCGGTAAACGACATGCAGGCCTATGCCTTCGTGTTGGCGCGCGACAGGTCGCGGTGGGAGATGCTCACGTGATACTGGGCGCCTTCCAGGTAACGGGCCGTGGCCTCGGCAATGGCGACGCTACGGTGCTGTCCGCCCGTGCAGCCGATGGCGATAGAAAGCTGCGGCTTACCCTCCGCGATATAGCCCGGCATCACCGTATCGAGCAGCTGTGTCCAAGCCTTCCAAAACTCCTGCGTCTTGGGGTGGTCCAGAACAAAATCGGAGACCTTTTTATCGAGACCGGTCATCGTGCGCATCTCGGGATCGTAAAACGGATTGGGCAGGAAGCGGACGTCGATCATAATGTCCGCCTCGACGGGCATGCCGTGCTTAAAGCCAAACGAGAACACATGGACGTCCATGAGCTGTTGGTCGGACAGCTCGGAAAATGCCATACGTAGCTTGTTGCGCAGCGCAGAGGTGCGCAGACGACTCGTGTCGATAATCATATCGGCTCGATCGCGCACGCCCTGCAGCTGAAGGCGCTCGCGCTGAATGGCATCGGCCGTAGTCTCCCCCGGCTTGGCAATGGGATGACGGCGGCGATTTTCGCTGTAGCGACGAATCAGCACCTCGTCAGAAGCCTCCAGGAACACGATGTCGCAGCTCATCTCGCGCTCTTCGAGCGCGGCGACCGCATCGAGCAACTCGTCAAACAGTCCCTGGCTACGCAAATCGCAGGTGACGGCGAGATGCCTGCCCACGCCCGTATTGATGCCGACGAGCTCGGCAAGCTGGGCGATCAGACGCGGAGGCAGGTTATCGATGCAAAAATAGCCCATGTCCTCGAACACGTGCATGGCCTGCGTGCGGCCCGATCCGGACATTCCGGTGATGATGACGATATCGGGGATGCGCTCCGAGCGCTCCGCCGCATCCATGGCATCTCCCTTTTGCATGTGCTGCCTCCCAAAAACAAGCGCGGGACCCAGCAACCCGGATCCCGCGCGGTCAATTGCCTATATTGAGTATACCGCCCCGAGCGGATACGAGACCTGTCTTACGCCTCAAGCGCAGCCTTGAACCAACTCGTAATACTCGTGGGGTGCGTGATGGCGGTGCCGACGACAACGGCCCAGGCGCCAGCATCGATCGCAGCGCGAGCCTCCTCGGGCGTGTGCACGCGGCCCTCGCAGATGATGGGAAGACCGGGGAATTCCTCGGTCGCCTGACGCAGGAGTGGCAGGTCGGGGCCATCGGCCATGGTGCAGTCGATGGCGGCGACGCCGTGAGAAAGCGTGGTGGATACCAGGTCAAAGCCCATATCAACCGCACGGCGAATGTCCTCGATGGTGGCACAATCCGCCATCAGGAGCACACCCTCCTCGTGCAGCGGGCGGAAGGTATCCTCGACGGTCTTGCCATCGGGACGCGGACGATCAGTGGCGTCGATCGCCACGATATCGGCACCGGCAGCAACGCAGGCGCGAGCGTGACGCAGCGTCGGCGTGATGTAAACGCCCTCGTGTCCATCCTTCCACAGGCCGATGACGGGAACCTCACAGCGACCCTTAATGGCGGCAATGTCGGCAAGGCCCTGACAGCGAATGGCGGCGGCGCCGCCAAGCTCGCAGGCGCGAGACATTTGAGCCATGGTCTCGGGCGTACGAAGCGGCTCGCCCATATACGCCTGAACGCTCACGACGAGCTTGCCCTTCAGGGATTGAATCAAAGGATCAACGGTCATGTGCGACTCAACCTTTCTCAAAACAGCCTTCTGAGACACCGCACCTTGACGTTCAAACCGTCGCTCGCGTACCGAAGTACGCTTCGCTCCTCTTTCACGTCAATCTGCGGCACCTCAGAAGGCGCACTTGGTAGTTATGTTTACTTCAACGACGCAAGAAGGTGTTCGGCGGCACCGATAAGCGGCGCGTCGCCCTCCAGAGAACCGATGAGGATCGGCGTGTCCTGAAGCGGATCGAGCGCCTGGCTGGCATAGCCCTCGTGCACCGAATCCTTCCACGTCTGCGAACGCCAATCGGGACCTTGGTGAATCACACCGCCCGAAAGCACGATGACCTCAGGGTCCAGGATGTTAGCGAGCGAGCCCAAGCTGGCACCCAGCGCAAAGCCGGCATCATGGATGACCTCGGTCGCCTTTGCGTCGCCTGCACGGCACAGGTCGTTCACATCGCGACCGACCGAAGGACGGCTGGGGTCGACGCGGCCAAAGCGCTCATCGTACATACGACCAATGGAAGTGCCCGAAGCAACCGACTCCAGATGGCCGGAACGCCCGCAGGCGCAGGGAATGCCGGCGGCAGCCGAGCACTCGATGTGGCCCATATGACCGGCAGCACCATGGAAGCCCTGCATCACGCGGCCGTTCTCGACATATGCGCCGCCGATACCCGTACCGATGCCAAGACACAAGACGGAGAACTTGCCCTTGCCGACACCCCAGTGGGCCTCGCCCAGAGCATGAGCCTGCACGTCGCCTACAACGGCAACGGGAAGACCGAGATCCTCGCGCAGACGCGGCCCCAACTGAACGCCGGACCAGCCGGGCATGATCTCATTGGCATACGCGATGGCGCCCGTCTTGGGATCGACGACGCCAGCGGCACCGATACCGACGCCAAGGACCTCGACATCGGGATTCGCCTCGAGAGCAGCCTTGATGGATGCCTCGATACGCTGGAAGACGGCCTCGCCGCCCTCTTGGGCCTCTGTGGGAACCTCGGCCTCAAAAACGGGATGGGGCACACTACCGTCAGCTGGGTACTCCATGATGGCAGTCGCGATCTTAGTTCCGCCGATATCGACAGAGCAGACGTACTTGTTCTCCATGTCGCTCTCCTTCGGAGATAAAAACAACTACAGGAAATGCGCCGTCAGGCTAGCCGTCACAGCGCAGTAAAGGTTATCCAGGTGCCCGAGATCGCCGAGAAACCGTGTGGCCATTGACCTAACGGGTCATGGCCACACGGTTGAACGGCGAGGTCGGGTGCCTGGGAAAGCTTTACAGGAGACCGTTGTCCTGGAGGACCTTCTTAATAGCCTCGACGTTCTCGCCAGTCATGGCCTTCACCGGGCGCGGCATGGTCGGGCTGTCGAAGATGCCCATGAGGTTCATAGCGGTCTTGAAGGCGCCGACGCCACCGGCATAGCCCTGGACGCCCGAGGTGACATCCCAGATGTGGGAGATCTCGTTGAGGCGATCCTGCTCGGCCTTGACGGTAGCCCAGTCACCGGTCTGAGCGGCCTTCCACTGGCGCACGTAGCCCTCGGGCTCAACGTTGGCAAGGCCCGGGACAGAACCGTCGGCGCCACCGAGGTAAGCGCCGTCGACGACAACCTCGTGACCGGTGAGGATGCTCATCGGATGGCCATTCTTCTCGTTCTCCTGAACGAGGTAGCGGAACGAGATGTCATCACCCGAGGAATCCTTGACGCCAGCAAGGACGCCCTCGGCGCCGAGCTTGGCAAGGAGCTTCCAGGGGAGCTTGGTGTGAACGCACACGGGAATGTCATAGGCAAAGATGGGCAGGTCGAGCTCCTCGTGCAGAATGCGGAAGTGCTCCTCGACCTCGGTCATGCCCTGCAGGGCATAGAACGGGCAGGTGGCGACGAGGGCATCGGCACCCAGCTCCTGAGCGACCTTACCGTGCTCAATCATGCGCTCGGTCTCGGTATCGATGATGCCGACCAGGACGGGCACGCGGTGGTCGACGATACGAACGGCCTCGGCGATGATCTGGCGACGACGCTCATCGGTGGAGAAAACGACCTCGCCCGAAGAGCCCAGGAAGAACAGGCCATCGACGCCGGCATCGATCATGCGGTTGATGCTGCGCTCAAAGGAGGCAACGTCGAGCTGGTGGTCTTCGGTATCGGGAACAACGACGGGAGGGATAACGCCGGTGAATTTCTGAGTTGCCACAAGAATCTCCTTAGTTGTCTGGCGGGCGGCCCTATGCCACCCACTCTTGTTGGCAGTGTCCAGGCCGTCTAGGCCAAAGAACACGGGTAGAACGTTTGGTTAAAAAAGTCGATGACTTCGTTTTCGAACGCATTGATGCGCTCATGAGCGTATTTGGCATAGATGATATGCCTCCGGTCACACTCAAGACCGTTGAATACGGCAAACTGGCCCTTGGGATCGCTCACGGTATCCATAAGCGATGTGCCCATGAGCACCGATCCACGCACCCGAGACGACAACGCCTCGAGGCCGCCAGGAAGCGGATTGGCAACCGCCGTGCAGGCGAGGCCCCGCTCGTCCAGAGCGGAAACCGCCAGCGCGACTCCGCCGCCAAGGCCCTCGCCCCATGCAAAGATGCGGTCGGGGTCCACGCCATCAAGATTGCGCGCCACCTTCGCCATCGCGCAACCCCAACGGACGCGCTTGACAAAAGCAGGAGAGGCAATCCCCTGCTGCAGCTCGCTGGATCCAATCGCCTCATCGTCCAGCGCAAGCACGGCATATCCCATGGCCGCAAACCTCGTCATGTGATGCCATCCCCGCACGGGTCGGTCGATGTCGTGAAACATCAGACATAGCGGCACAAGCTCGGATGCCCGGGCGTGACCTAAGGGCTCAATCAAACGGCCGTGTACGACATACCCGCCGAGTTCAAAGGAAACCTCGGAGTAGCGCGCGCACGGATTGACGAAATCAATCGCCGTAACAGTCAGGCCGCAAACCTCAAAGTCCGAGGCGGCTGTCTCTAATTTGGAAACATCCGCAGAAGCATCGCCGCGCCAACCCCGGAAATCAGAGAGCCTTGACGAAACCGTTCCAGGCATCCCCGCGAGCCCGGGGACGATCAGCTCGTCGACATTGCTCTCGCACTTAGACATGAGCCTCCCCTCCCTCGCAGAAAAACGGAATGATCATGTCGTCAAAGTCCTGAATCTCCTCGTGGCCGAAGCCCTCAAAGAACTCGTGTCGTTTCTCACAGGCCAGGTTGTTGTAGACCGCAAACTGCGTCGCCGGCGGACAGACGATATCGGCTGTGCCGGTGCCAAACAGCACGGGGCATTTGACCATAGGGGCAAAGTTCTTGGAATCGAAGGACGCCAGCTTGGCATAGGCTTCGTCGATACGAGTCGAGTCCTCGTCAAACCAGCGAGACCAATAGCGCAGGCCCTCGTAGGCAATGTCGTCGGCATCCAAATCCCAGACTAGGCGGAAATCCGACAGGAAGGGATAGAGGATGGCGGCGCGATTGATAAGCTCGCTGTTAAGTGCACAGGTCGCAATGCCCAAACCGCCGCCCTGCGACGCGCCGTTCACAAACACACGGGCAAGATCGATGCCCTCGAGCTCGCGAACGATGCGGCACAGGATGCGAATATCTTGGTGCAAGCGGACATAGTAGAGGTTGGCCGGATCGCCGTCGATACCGGCGACGATATGGCCCGCGACCGTTGTGCCCTCAAATCCACCAATGTCCTCGGAGGGACCTCCTTGGCCGGGGCAGTCGAGGGCGATGAGTGCCATGCCCATGCCCGCAAACGACGCCTGCTCAAACCAGCTGCGGCTTGCACCCGGATACCCATGGAACTGAAGTACCAATGGCACGGGCTCGTCCGAGACGGGTTTAAGGTACTTGGCATGCAGGCGAGCGCCACACATGCCGGTATACCAGAGGTCGAAAAGCTGGCAGGTCACGGCATCGGTGACCGATGCCGTCTCGATCGCATAGTCAAGCCCGACGGCGTCGGCCTCGGCCATGCGGTCCTTCCAAAAGAGATCGAAATCTGATGGACGGGGCATGGCGCCCCGATACCCACCAAATTGCTGTTGTAGCTCCTGAGCACTTGGCATGGCTCGTGAACCCAACCTTTCGAAATCGCAACGGAGGTGCGCCCGGCAAGGGAACCGGGCGCACGGGAGGGAAAGCGAGGCTACTCGCCGAGCTTGGGATGCAGCAGCGACGGCGCAGCACCGAGCAGCATCTTGGTGTAGGGGTCCTGAGGGTGCTGGAAGACCTGCTTGGCCTCGCCCTGCTCGACGATCTTGCCGCCATTCATAACGATGATGTCGTCAGAGATATAGCGGACCGTCTGGATGTCATGGCTGATGAACACCATGGCCAGGCCGAGCTCCTTCTTAAGGTCGGTCAGCAGGTTCAGAATCTGCGCGCGGACCGAAACGTCCAGAGCCGAGGTGGGCTCGTCGGCGATGATGGCATCGGGGTTCAACGACAGGGCACGGGCAATTGCGACGCGCTGGCGCTGGCCGCCCGAAAGCTGGCCGGGAAGAACCTCGGCAGCAGAGCTGGGCAGACCGGTGAGCTCCAGGAGCTCCTTGACGCGCTTCTCCTGCTCGGCCTCGGTACCCAGGTTGTGGACGCGCATGGGGTCGAGCAGCTGCTCGCGAACGACCATGCGGGGATTGAGCGCCGTAGCCGGATTCTGGAACACGACCGAGATGACACGGCCCATGTGACGACGGTCCTCGGCGGTACGCTTAGTAACGTCCTTGCCCTTAAAGTAGACCTTGCCGCTCGTTGGGGCCTGCAGGCCGCACATGACGTTAGCGGTGGTGGACTTTCCGCAACCGGACTCGCCGACGATGCCGATCGTCTGACCGGGCATGAGCTTAATCGTTACACCCTGGACGGCGTGAACCAGGTTGGGGTGCAGAATCGAGCCGGTACGGGTCCTAAAGGTGACGTGGACGTCATCAAGGAAGATGATCGGCTCGACGCCGTTGACTGCGGTCTCGCTCATCTACATCACCTCCGCGTGAGGGGTCAAACCATTTGCCTTGAGCACCTCGTCGGGGAGCTCGGAATAGAAGTGCTCGGTGCCGGGCACGCGCTTGAAGACCGGACGGGTGTCCAGGCCAATGCGCGGATGGCTCGAGCGGGGCGCGAAGCGATCGCCCTTGGGGAAATCGCGCGGGCTCGGAACGGCGCCGGGCACCTGGTGCAGACGGCCCGAACCGCTCTCGATGGACAGAACGGAGCCCAGAAGACCGCGGGTGTACTCGTGGATCGGGTTAGTGAGCAGCTCCTTGGTGGGCGCCTGCTCGATAACCTGACCGGCGTACATAACCGTGATGTTATGGGCGACCTCGGCGACCAGCGCCAAGTCATGCGAGACGAAGATCATGGCAAAGCCGAGCTTGGCCTGAAGGTCGTTGAGCAGCTTGATGACCTGCTTCTGGACGGTAACGTCCAGAGCGGTCGTGGGCTCGTCGCAGATGACCAGCTTGGGGTCGCGGGTAAGGGCCATAGCGATCAGGACACGCTGACGCTGGCCACCGGAAAGCTCATGCGGGTAGCTCTCGAGCGTACGCTTGGGGTCGAGGCCCACGAGCTCCAGGAGTTCCTCGGCGCTGCGGGTGCCGCCGCGCTTGGTGAGCTGCTTCATCTGGGCAGAGATGAGCATGGAGGGGTTGAGCGAGGACAGGGCGTCCTGATAGACCATAGCGATATCGGTACCGCGCAGGCCGAACCACTCCTTCTTGCTCATCTTGAGCAGGTCGCGGCCCTCCCAAAGGACCTCGCCGGAAAGGTGCTCGTCATCGTCGGTCAGGCCCATGATGGCCAGCGTGGTGATGGACTTACCGCAACCGGACTCGCCCACCAGGCCCATGGTCTGACCAGGACGGACGTCAAAGTTGACATGGTCGACGACGTTGATATCGCCGTGATGCTCAAACTGAATGCAGAAGTCACGGACCGAGAGAATCGGTTCGACAGACTCGTCGGGCACATGGCGATCGTCACGCTTGAGCTCGACATCGCGCAGGGCGCCAAGGCGAGCGGAGAGGGACTGGGCCTGCTCCTTGTAGGCGCGAACGGGGTCGGAGACCAGCAGGTCGGCCTCGCGACGCTTGGAGGAATCGGTCGGATCCAGGGCGGCGGAGGGAGCAGCGGCCATGGCGTCGGTAATGCCCTCGGAGAGGATGTTGAGCGCCAGGCAGGTGATCATGATGGCCAGGCCCGGGAACAGCGCCTGCCACCAACGGCCGGCGAGCACGCCGCCGCGGGCGTCGGCGAGGATGTTGCCCCAGGTAGCGGTGGGCTCCTGGATACCAGCGCCGATGAAGGTCAGCGAGGCCTCGAAGATGATGGCGTCGGCGACCAGGGTAACGGTGAAGACCATGATCGGGGCGATGCAGTTACGCAGAACATGCTTGATCAAAATCCACGGAGCCTTGGCGCCGGAAACGATGACCGCGCGGACATAGTCCTCGCCGTACTCGGACACGATGTTGGCGCGCACGATACGGGCAATCTGCGGAGTGTACATAAAGCCGATGGCGAAGATGATCGACGGCACGGAGTTGCCCAGGATGGAGACGAAGACGGCCGCGAGGGCGATGCCCGGGATGGACATGATGATGTCCAGGATACGCATGATCGTCTCGGAAACGGCCTTGCGCGAAACCGCCGCAAGGGCGCCCACGACCGAGCCGCAGACCAGAGCCATGGCAGTGGCGCCAAAGCCGATAATCAGCGAGTAACGACCACCGTAGAGCATGCGCGACAGAATGTCGCGACCCTTATCGTCGGTACCGAAGATAAATCCGTTGCCGGGAGCCTGGCGAGCCGTAAAAATCTCGACCGGGCTATAGGGGGCAAGAAGGGGCGCCAGAATCGCAGTCAGGGCGACCAGCACCAACACGACGGCGGCAATCTTAGAAGACAGCGTCATCTTCTTCCAGCCACCGAGCTTGAGCCCCTTGGAGGCAGCCTTCTCGAGCTGCTCGGTTTGCTTCTCTCGAATCTTTACCATAATCTACACCGTCCTGATGCGCGGGTTGATGAGCAGGTAGAGCATGTCAACCACGATGTTGATGATGATGAAGGCAAGAGCAACGACGATAACGACGCCCTGAACCAGGTTCGCCTCGTTGCCCTGAACGCCCTGCAGAATCGCGGTGCCCATGCCGGGGAGGTTGAAGATAACCTCGATGACGACGGCGCCGCCCATGAGGTAACCGATCTTAAGACCGAGGGTGGTGACCGGGGTGATCAGCGCATTGCGAAGAACGTTGATGCCGACGACGACCTTCTCGGGAACGCCGGCGCCGCGAGCCATACGGACATAATCCTTATCGAGCTCCTCGACCATGGCGGTACGCACGATACGAGTCATCTGGCCCGTCAGCGGAAATGCCAAGGCGATAGCGGGCATGATCATACGTCCCAGATAGCCAGCCGGATTCGTGGTGAAGTGAGGCAGAGCACCCGATGCCGGAAGCACCTTAAGGTAGGAAGAGAACAGCAGGATCAACAGAACGGCAAGCCAGAACGACGGGGTTGCCAAGCCGGCGATGGAAAAGACGCGGATCACTTGGTCCGGCCATTTGTCGCGATACAGTGCCGCGATGACGCCGAGTAAAAACGAAACGACCGCACCGATGGCAAGGCCGATGAAGGTCAGCTGCATCGTGACGGGCAGGGCCGTGGAGATGCGCTTGGCAACGGAGTTGCGAGCAGCACCATAGGTGCCCATGTCGCCATGGATCAAATCGCCCATATAGCGCACGTAGCGCACAGGCCAGGGGTCGTCCAGACCATACTTCTCATGGTACTCGGCAACCGCCTCGGGCGAGGCACCGTCACCCAACGCCGTGTAGGCGGGGTCGGTCTTGGAGAACGACATAAGGAAGAACACCAGGACGGTGACGCCCAATGCCATGATCGGCAGCGCCACAAGACGCCTTCCAATCAAACGTAGCAAGTTGTTCACGTTCTCTCCCCTTTCTTTTGTCGGTAGGACCAACTGGTATATGAGTACGGATACTCATTACAAGACCCGAGCGACATCGAGGTCGCCCGGGTCTTTGTTTCAACCATGAGGATACGGTCCCAACGACCGACATCCTGCATACAGACTCAAGCGAGTCTTACGCCTTGACGGTCGCAACGCCCCTGAAGGACATGCTCGTCGTGCCGATGCCCTTGAAGCCATCGAGGGCCTCGCCGTTGGGCGCAGTGGACGGATCGTCCCAGGAAGCGGAGACGGTCTTGACGTGGACAACGGGGTACAGAACGGCGTTGTCGGCAATGATGTCGAAGCACTCGTTCCACTTCTTCTGCTGCTCATCGCCCTCAGCGGCAAGAGCCTCGTCCATGAGACCGTGGAGCTTCTGCCACTCAGCGGACTCCTTCCACGGGCAACGGGTCTGCATCCAGACGTTGTCGCCGTACCACCAGTTGAGCAGCAGGTCGGGGTCGGCGCCGAAGCAGGAAGGATCGCCAGGGGCAAGGAGGATATCGTAGGCCTCGCCGCCGTCGATGGCAGCGTAGGTGGCCGGCGAGGTATCGGTCTGGATGGTCACATCGAAGCCGAGAGCGTCGAGGTCATTCTTGACCTGGGCGGCCATGCCCTTAATCTGCTCGTTGTCGGTGGTGCGCAGGGTGATGGCACCCGGAGTGATGCCAGACTCCTCGATGAGCTTCTTAGCCTTCTTGGCGTCGGTCTTGTACACCGTGGAAGCCTCATGATAGTTGGTGAAGCTCTTGGGCAGGTAGCAGCTGGCAGCGGTGGCAAGGCCGGCGAAGGTGTTGCTGACCATCTTCTCGGTGTCGAGCGCATACATGACAGCCTGACGGACCTTGACGTTGTTCCAAGGCTCCTTGGCGACGTTGAACATGATGAAGCGGGTGCCGAAACCCTGAACGTTATCGATCTTGCAGCCGGCGCTCTCGAGCTGGTCGACGGCGTCAGCGGTAACGAGCTCCATAACGAGCGTGGAGCCCTCCTGCTGAGCGGTAACGCGAGCGGTGGGGTCGGTCA
This sequence comes from uncultured Collinsella sp., assembly GCA_900540855.1. Classification (GTDB taxonomy): domain Bacteria; phylum Actinomycetota; class Coriobacteriia; order Coriobacteriales; family Coriobacteriaceae; genus Collinsella. Next base: position 18,345 of record UQHK01000017.1, on the reverse strand, counting down.
GGATGCTGTACTGGATCTTCTTATCCTCGGCAGCATACTCACCGTTGTACTCGGGGTTGGGAACCAGGGTGATCTCGGTATCGGAGATAGAGTCGTACATCCAGGGGCCGGAGCCGATCGGCTGCTTGGCGCGATCCTCCTCGGTCTGGGTGGCCGGGGTAACGCGGACGATGGCCAGACGATCCTTGAGCAGGGAGAAGTTGGGGACCTTGGTCTTGACCGTCACGGTGCTGGCGTCCTTGGCCTCGATGGACTCGAAGGGCTGGAAGAACGGAGCATAGGTAGCGGAAGCGGCGCAAGCGGTGTAGGAGGCAACGACATCGTCAGCGGTGACCTCGGTGCCATCGGAGAACTTGGCGCCCTTGCGGATGGTGACCTCGAAAGTGGTGTCGTCCACAGACTTGGGATCGTCGGTGGCGAGCTCGTTGAAGGTGCTGTAGTCGTGGTAATCGATGCCGTAGAGGCCCTCGACGACGTGCCAGTTAGCACCCAGGCCCACAGCGGAGCCGGTGCTGGCGGGATCGAAGCTGGACGGAGCGTAAGCGGAACCAGCGGTGATCACGCCGCCGCCACGGTTGGCGGAATCGGTGGAACCGGAAGCGGAACCCTCGTCGTTGGAGCTGCCACCGCAGCCGGTGAGACCAAGCCCTGCGACAGCAGCGACGCTGCCGGTGAGGCCGAGGAACGAACGCCTGGACATACCCTTGTTGATGATGGCCATGTCTTCTCCTATCAATAGAGAATCTTACCCGGGAGCACCTAGACGTGCCCCCGCGCAACTTGCGGACGATATATACCTTACCTACCGACGAACCCAACTGAGGTGCCGCGCTCGGCGACCGATGCATACATACGCTTGAACGGTATTTACTACCGTTCACCGAATTCATTGACAAACGATTCGCCAGACAGTATGTATCGACGAGGTGAGATATCAGTCTTCGTCAACCCGCAGGATAGCAGGGTTGTTCACCATGGCTAGTCAAACGTTTTAGCGTTAATTAAACCCGAAATCGGCTGGTAATCGCCGTGAAATAAATGATTGAAAATCACGCAATCATGTATATCAGTTGTTTAGAGGCGTGTTTAGTTTTCGGATTGCTTTGCCGCCGCCTCGGCGCGCTCGGCATTCCATGCAACGAGCGCCTCGTGAACCGCTTTGGCGACATCGGCAGGAATGCCTCGAACTTCCGCGATCTCTTGCTCGCTCGCCGCGCGCAAACGCTTCATCGAGCCAAAATGGCGCATAAGGGCACGTTTTCTGGTGGGTCCCACGCCTGGAACGTCATCGAGTACCGAAACCGTCATGGCTTTATCGCGCAATTCGCGATGGAACGTGATGGCAAAACGGTGCGATTCATCGCGCACCTGTTTAATTAGATAGAGCGACGCGGACCCGGTCGGCAGCACGATGGGAGTCTCGTCCCAAGGCACGAAAACCTCCTCATCGGCCTTTGCCAAGCCACAAACTGGTATATCGAGCCCAAGAGCCTCAAGTTGCTTGATCGCAGCGGTCAATTGCGGCTTACCGCCATCGACAACGAGCAAATCGGGGCGCGAGCCAAAGCGCTCGTCGGCCATGCGCTCGGGAGCATAACGTCGTCCCAAAACCTCGGACATCGACACGAAGTCGTTTGCCTCGTCCAATTCGGCCTGAATTTTAAAACGACGATACTGACTCTTGTCGGCGCGCCCGTTGGTAAACACCACCATCGAGGCGACCGTAAAGGTGCCATGCAGTGTAGAGATATCGAAGCACTCGATACGCAACGGCGGCGATGGCAGCGCCAACGCACTTTCGAGCTCCAGGAGCGCTTGATTGGTGCGGTCGTCAGCGTACCCCGTTCGCATCATGTAGCGCATGAGGGCATGGCGCGCATTTTTGGATGCCATATCGAGCAGACGGTGCTTTTCGCCACGCTGCGGCCTATGGAGATGGCAGGAACGCTCACGCTTGCCCGCAAGCCACTCCCCCAGCGCTTCCGCATCCTCAAGCTCGACGGAAAGGTTGACCTCAGCTGGAATATCAGCCGTCTCGTCGTAATAGCGCTTAAGAAAGCCCGACTGGAGCTCTTCCTCGTCAACATCAAGACCCTTGTCGAGAATGAACTCGCAGGTGCGAACTGTTCGGCCCTCGCGAACGACGAAGACGCAAGCGGCGGAGATGGTCTCCTCGCGATAGAAACCGATGACATCTATATCGACACTGGAGGGAAAAACGACTTGCTGACGATCGTCCAGACCCCTGATGACCTCCAAACGACGTTTGACGCGTGCCGCGCGCTCAAAGTCGAGCGCCTCAGCGGCATCCGTCATCTCGGAGGTCAGCTCATCGACGACATCCTTGCGATGGCCCGACAAAAAGCGCTCGACACGCTTGACGTTCTTGGCATAGTCTGCCGGGGAAATCGCGCCGACACACGCACCCGGGCCACGCCCGACATGGTAGTCAAAGCAGGGGCGCCCGTTTTGCGCGCAAATCATATTGACGATGTCTTCCTCGCCCTTGTGGGACTCGACGATACGGCGACAACGACGCCACTCCGCACAGGATGCGGAGCAGATGGGGATAACCTTGCGCAGCGTATCTATCGTCTCACGTGCCGCGCGGCTATCGGTATAAGGTCCAAAATAGCGCGTTCCCGGCTTATGACGCTCACGCGTGTATTTGATAGCGGGATACAGGTCGCCCTTTGTAATGGCGATAAAGGGGTAGCTCTTGTCATCCTTGAGGTCGACGTTAAAGTACGGATGGTACTGACCAATCAAATTGCGCTCGAGCACCAACGCCTCGTGCTCGGTCTCCACCACGATATAGTCAAAGCTCGCCACCAGCTGCATCATCAGCGGGATCTTCTGGCGCTCGTCCTGCAGCGTCACGTACTGACGCATACGGGCGCGCAGGTTTTTCGCCTTGCCCACGTAGATGACATCGCCCTTGGCATCCTTCCAAAGGTAGCATCCGGGCTGCGTGGGAACGCGCGAAACCTGCTCGGCAAGCGTTGGAATGTTGTCGTGACCGGCCACGCGCACCTACTTGCGACGAAGCAGCGCCGAGACCTCGGGCATCTTAAGGACGACGGCAAGGCCAAAGGTAACAGCAAGCGAGACGACACCCGCAACGCAAACATAGCCAAGAGTAATCAGAATCGAGCCGCCAAGTGCCCCGACAAAGTGTTCAAGCGCCCACATGACGCCGGCGCCTGCGGCAGCACCCAGGCCACCGAGCAAAAGGCCAAAGAAACCGCCATGTAGGATAGATTTGACCTGAAGGCCACGCAGGCGACGACGCAGCCACCACAGCGAACAGCCGACCAAGATCACGTAGTCGACGACATACGAAAGCGCGATTGCCGGCATACCGAAGCCCAGCACAACGCCAAACAGCAGAACCGAGCCGGCCTGGCCGATGGCGGAATACAGGCAATAGCGGCTATAGGGCTTCATGTCGAGCAAGGCAGAGAAGCTCTTCTGCATCAACACGACCACGCCGTAGAGCGGCAGCGAGAACGCCAGGTAGACAAGGAACTCGGACACCAGCGCCACGCCGGATTCATCGAACTTGCCGGCACAGTAAATCATGTTGAGCGGACGCGCGAAGACAATCAGGTACAGCGCAAACGGAATCAGGAAGAACAGCATCTGGGCGACGCCACGCGAAATGCCCGTGCGAACGCTGTCGTAATCCTTCTCCTGTGCGTCGTGAGAGAGCTCGGTATAGAGCGCCGTCGAAAGCGAGGCGGCAATCAGCGCGTAGGGCAGCGTGTACCACAGGCGCGCATAGGCGATGACGGAAGGGCCAGTCTCGGGCTGGACCACCAGCGCGGCAGCGTTGGTGATAGAAGTCGAGACAAACATGCACACCGTGGCGAGCAGCGTCGGGATACCGAGCGCAATCGTCTGGCGCAGCGCGGGGTCCTTAAAGTCGATATGGATATGGGGATGCACGCCGTGCTTGCCAAGCGCGGGAATCTGACATGCCATCTGAACAAAGACACCGAGGGTCGTACCGGCCGCAATCAAGATGATGCCGGCACGTTCGCCAAACTGTGCGGACACGGGCGCAAAACCCATAAAGCTCGCAATGACGATCACATTGTTGAGGACCGGGGCAAACGTCGACCAGAAGTAGTCGCGGTGTGCGTTGAGAACGCCCGAGAACACCGAACCCAAACCATAAAACAGAATCTGGATGGCAAAGAAACGGAACATGAACGCAGCGGTATCCATGCTGCCGCCGTCACCCGAAAGGAACGATTGCGTCCAGATAAAGCCCGGGGCGAACACGGTCCCCAGCAACGAAATGCCACCCAGCACCAAAAGCAGAATGCCGAGCAGGTTGCCCACGTACTCGTTCGAGGCCTCGCGACCCTGCTCACGCCTCACGCCCATGTACACGGGCAAAAACGCCGTCACGAGCATGCCGCCCATCACGAGTTCGTAGAGCATATTGGGCAGGTTGTTGGCGACCTGATAGGAAGACGAGAGCAGCGACATGCCGATAGCGGCCGCCATTGCCCACGTGCGGATAAAACCGGTGACGCGAGACACGATGGTCAGGATGGTCATAAGCCCGGCGGAACGACCAACCGTGGAGTAGTCCGACGAGCCCATGTCGTCAGTGTCGTCTCGCGACGAAGAAGCTTCGGATGAGGGTGTCTGAGGCGCAGATTCTTTTGCAAAATGAGCTCCGCACTTCAATTCTTCCTGCGGCATCGCTCAGTCCTCTCTCGTAATCGGGGCGACCGTCGCCCCGCAAAATGCAATTAAATCATCAGGTGCAAGCTCAAGCTGATAACCACGCTTGCCTCCCGAAATAAAAATGGTATCCCAAAGGACACATGTCTCATCAATGAGCGTCCGGTAGCGTTTTTTCATACCGACCGGACTGCAGCCGCCGCGAACGTAGCCAGTCGCCGCAAGCAAATCCTTCACATGCATCATGGCCAAGGACTTCTCCCCCGCGGCACGCGCGGCGGACTTTAGATCGAGCTCGTCGGCAACAGGGATGCAGCACACGACGTGGTCGTTGGACGGCGTCACGCAGACCAAGGTCTTAAATCCTTGTCCGGGCTCCTCGCCAAGCTGCTCCGAAATCGCGACCCCCAGGCCCGCCGACTCATCACCATCGTCTTCGTACGTATGTAGAACATAGGAAATGCCGGCGCTTTCCAGCTCGCGCATCGCATTGGTTTTTGGCGTCTTTACAGCCTTTGCCATGGCATATCCTTTCCCTCGCATTCGGACGCAAGGATTAAGTATATGTCCAATTCGGCTGCATACGTCACTTCGACACAGCAAGCGCCATCGAATCACAAGGAGTCGATGGCGCCCATAAACTGAATCGCCTATTTATTGAGCATCAAGTTGAGCCTGACGCTCCCGGTCACGCCTGAGCAACGGCGCCAAAAACTTGCCCGTATAACTCTGCGGACAGTCCGCAACCTGCTCCGGTGTGCCCGAAACCACGACGGTTCCGCCGCCGTTACCGCCCTCGGGGCCCATATCGATCAGGCGGTCGGCAACCTTGATGACATCAAGGTTGTGTTCAATCACCAGCACCGTGTTGCCCGCATCGACCAAGCGCTGCAGCACATCGAGCAGCTGGCGGACGTCCTCAAAATGAAGGCCGGTCGTCGGCTCATCCAAAATATAGAACGTCTTGCCCGTCTGGCGTCGATGAAGCTCCTTGGCGAGCTTCACACGCTGCGCCTCGCCGCCCGAGAGCGTCGTAGCGGGCTGGCCCAGGCTCACGTAGCCCAAGCCTACATCGTACAGCGTCTGGAGCTTGCGCTTAATCTGCGGGATATTCCCAAAGAAGGCCAGTGCCTCGGTGACGCTCATGTCGAGCACGTCCGAGATGGTCTTACCACGGTAGGTGACCTCAAGCGTCTCGCGGTTATAGCGTTTGCCGCCGCAGACCTCACAGGGGACATAGATATCGGGAAGGAAGTGCATCTCGATCTTAATTTGTCCGTCGCCCTTGCATGCTTCGCAGCGACCGCCGCTCACGTTAAAGGAGAAACGTCCCGGCGAGTAGCCGCGCGCCTTCGACTCCGGCGTACTCGCAAACAGCGCGCGAAGATCATCCCACAGGCCAATGTACGTAGCAGGGTTGGAACGCGGCGTGCGGCCAATCGGCGACTGGTCGATATCGATAACCTTATCGATATACTCGATGCCCTCGATTTTCTTATACGGACCCACAGGGCGCGTCGAACGGTGAATGGCATTCGTAAGGGCAGGTGCGATAGTGTCGGTAACCAGGGAGCTCTTACCCGATCCCGACACGCCGGTAACAACCGTAAGCGTACCGAACTCGATCTTGGCGGTAACGTTTTTGAGGTTGTTAGCTCGAGCGCCCGTAATTTTAAGGCAGCCGCGACCGGGCTTGCGCCGTTCATCAGGCACCCGGATCATTCGTTTGCCGGTCAGATAAGCGCCCGTCATCGACTCAGGACACGCCATGATATCGACAGGCGTTCCCGCCGCGACTACGTGTCCGCCGTTGACGCCGGCGCCGGGCCCCATGTCGATCACGTAATCGGCGGCACGGATTGTATCCTCGTCGTGTTCGACGACGATAACGGTATTGCCGATATCGCGCAGGCGCTCGAGCGTCTTGATCAGGCGCTCGTTGTCACGCTGATGAAGACCGATCGAGGGCTCATCCAGAATATAGAGCACGCCCATGAGACCCGCGCCGATCTGCGTTGCCAGGCGAATACGCTGCGCCTCGCCACCAGAAAGCGTCGCCGAGGCACGATCGAGCGTCAGATAGTCGAGTCCAACATCGACCAGAAAACGCAAGCGCTCCAGGATTTCCTTGACGATGCGCCCGCCGATAAACTGTTGGCGCTCGGTGAGCTCCAGGCCCTCAAAAAACTCGAGCGACTCACGGCACGACAGGCAACAAACCTCGTAAATGGACTTGCCGCCCACGGTGACGGCGAGCATCTCAGGGCGCAAACGAGCGCCGTGGCAGCTCGAGCACGGTTCCTCGCGAATGTACTTCTCCAAGCGCGCCTTGGTGTTCTCGTTCGTCGTCTCGGTATAGCGTTCGTACAGGATATTGCGAACGCCCGAAAACTTGGTATCCCACTGGCTGCGACGTCCGTCGAGCTTTTGGTAGTCGACCGAGATCTTCGTATCGCCCAGGCCATCCAAGAATGCACGACGCACGCGAGGGGGCAAGTCCTCCCACGGCGTATCGGTGCTCACCTTAAAGTGTTTGCAGACCGCAGCAAAAATCTGCGGATAGTAGTTCGAATTGCCAAACAGGCTACCAAAGACTCCGTCGGCAATGGACTTCGAGGGGTCCTCGATCAGCGCCTCGGCATCAACGGTTTTCTTAAAGCCCAGGCCGTCGCACTCAGGACATGCGCCATAGGGAGCGTTGAACGAAAAATCACGCGGCTGAAGATCGTCAATGGAGTGACCATGCTCCGGGCACGCCAAGGCCAACGAATACTCCAGCAGCTCGCCCTCGGTCCCCTCGGGAGCATCACGATCGGGCAGCATGTACACGTTTACATTGCCGTGAGCCAGCGCGGTCGCCTGCTCAACAGACTCGGCGATACGGCCCAGAGAGTTCTCACGGATCACGATGCGATCGACCACGACCTCGATATCGTGCTTGAACTTCTTGTCCAGATCGATCGGATCGTCGAGCGAGCGCACTTCACCGTCGACACGCACGCGGCTAAAGCCCTCGGCGCGAAGGTCCTCAAACAGTTTGGTGTACTCGCCTTTTCGCCCGCGCACCACCGGTGCCAGCACAAACGCGCGACGGCCCTCCCCCGCCGCCAAGACCTTGTCGGCAACCTGGTCGGTCGTCTGGCGCTCAATGACACGGCCGCATTCGGGACAGTGCGGGGTGCCCACACGGGCGAACAGCAGGCGCAGATAGTCATAAATCTCGGTTACGGTGCCAACCGTCGAGCGAGGGTTTTTAGACGTCGTCTTTTGGTCGATCGACACCGCCGGCGAAAGGCCGTCGATTGAATCCAAGTCGGGTTTGTCCATCTGTCCCAAGAACTGGCGCGCATAGCTCGAAAGACTCTCGACGTATCGACGCTGGCCCTCGGCATAGATAGTGTCAAATGCCAGCGAACTCTTGCCCGAGCCAGAAAGACCGGTAATGACCACGAGTTGGTCACGCGGAATGGAAACATCGATATCACGGAGGTTGTGCTCACGGGCGCCGCGAATAACGATAGAAGAATCAGACATGGGAGCTCCTTGCCTCCTATTGCATCGAATCATACTGCCGATGAGTTTAGCGCACTCGACGCGCACAGATGTTCGTAATACAAGATTCGCAGACCTTTAGCTTTGCGTATCGGGTGCTTTGTTTCTCGAAATGCCGTGGAAAGGTTACAGTAATCTAATACTGAACTTAATTTGCTGTACCAGAGGAACGTCCATGACCGAAGATATCCCCCTTGAAATCACTTCGAGCGACATGGCCAATCTGCCCATATTCATCGCCGTCCTTATCGTGGCCGCCGTCGTCGTGCGCGTGTATTTTTCAATCAAACGCAACGAAAAGCCACCCATTGCCCGCGTCTTTTGGTGCGCGACGCTCCTCGTCCCGCTCGGCGTGGTAGCTGCATGGATTACGAATCAATTGCTCGTAAATGAGGGCAGCTCCCTATGGATCCTTTCTTATTCGGCGCTCGGTGCTGTCGCCGTCATGCTTCTTGTCGAGCCCTTGGTTTCGGGACTTATCGACCAAACCGACCTTGCGACGGGAACGGTTGCCTGTATTTGCCGTGACATCCTTGTCATCGCCGCTGTTTCAGCGCTCTCGTTCGTTTCACTCGAAATTGCCTGCAACGAAACGTTCTATCGCATTCCCGCCAACTCATTCGGGTTTTCCGTCGGGCTGCTCGCGACGGTTCTGCTCTCCCTTTATTTGCTGGGACAGCGTCATGGAGGCGTCATGGCTCTCGTGCCCGTCGTCTGCTGCATCCTTGGCATTGCCGAGCACTTCGTCATAACGTTTAAAGGCGAAGCCATCCTGCCAAGCGATATCTTGGCCCTTGGCACCGCAATGGAAGTGAGCGAGGGATACGAGTTTACCTTTACCGCCGGAATCGTAACCTCTCTCGCCCTGCTGGAGATTTCCCTGGGGCTTCTTTCGCTCATCCGACCGCGAAAGCTCCGTACGCCCACCCATGTCTTCCCCGCTATCGCCGCTAACCTCTGTGCTTTTCTGCTAGTGACCGTTGTGGGGCTCTCAGGCTTTTCCAACATCGACTTGGAGCAGGCGCTGGATTTTGGATTTGACCGTTGGCAGCCCATCACCACGTATGCGTCTCAGGGTTTTATCACTTCGTTCACCGAAATGGTCAACGAGTTGCCCATTGAGAAGCCCGAAGACTATACGCCCGATGAGGCGCAGAGCATCGAGCAGGAGCTCGCCGCCGTCTACGACAGCACATATGGCTCGAGCGAACAGCGCGCGGCGGCCGTTGCCCAGTTCAATGAAATCAAGCCGACGATTGTTGCCGTCATGAACGAGAGTTTTAGCGACCTTTCGTGCTTTGAGCAGCTCCAGGCGGCCGGGTACTCCGGCCCCGCATTCTACAACTCGCTTCCCGACACACTTGTTCGCGGCACCATGCTCGCTTCGGTCGCCGGTGGCGGAACGGCGAACTCCGAATTCGAATTTTTGACCGGAGCGACAACGGCCTTTGTCGGATTAGGCAAGATCCCCTATCAGCTGTATCAGATGAATGGCGTAAACAGCCTGGCAAAGGACCTTAAAGAGCTTGGGTATACCACTACCGCTATGCACCCGCAAAACCCCGTCAACTACCATCGAGATAAAATCTATCAGCAGCTGGGCTTTGGAGACTTTCTTTCAATCGGCGATTTCGAAGGTGCGCCCTATTACCATGCCGGCGTATGCGACTACGCCACCTACGACAAGATACTCGACCTGCTTAGAACCGACGAAGCGCCGCAGTTCATCTTTGACGTCACGATGCAAAATCACGGCGGCTACGACTATGGCACCGTTCCCGCCGAAGAGCTGACAAACTATTGGGTCGAGGGAGCCAGCGAAGGCGCCAACAGCGCGCTCAACACCTATCTCACCTGCATCAACGCATCCGACCGGGACCTCGAGTACTTTATCAACGAGCTCCGCAACATCGGCAGACCGGTTGTTCTTGTCTTTTTTGGCGACCATCAGCCGAGCGCCGCAACGACTCTCAACGACGAGCTGTACCCTCAGGAAGATACGGCAAGCCACGCTTTCCGTATCTATCAGTCGACATATCTCGTCTGGGCTAACTATGAGATCGCCGGCAATACCGAGCTCAACGTCTACGACACCGTCGGGGCAAACGAGATTGCAGCCATTACCCTTAATAAGATCGGCGCCCCGCTCACCAATTACCAAAAGGCCCTGCTTGCGACAAGGTCAGATGTGCCCACCATCAATGTCGCCGGCTATCTCGGTGCCGACGGGCTGCGCTACGACTTGGAATCGGAAGACAGCCCCTACGCCTCGACGATCGACAAGCTGCAGCGCATGCAATACCTCGAGTTCGCCAGCAAAGTTCAGTAAGCCCGCCCATTCGCTTGGGCCCATCGTATTGCAAGCACGCTCGGCCCAAACGCATCGCAAATGACTCCCGCTCGCAAACGAGGGTACAATGACGCTCGTGTCACATCGCGGGGCCCCGGCCCCAGCATATACAAAGGAGTCATACATGGGTTGCGAACACGCACAGGCCGCCGGCGGACAAACGTCGCCGTCGCAATTTGAGGAGAACACGCTGTCCGAGGTCAAGCGCGTCATCGCCGTGCTTTCCGGCAAGGGCGGTGTCGGCAAGTCATTTGTCACCGGTGCCATCGCCACCGAGCTTGCCCGTCACGGCCACAAGGTCGGCGTCCTCGATGCCGACATCACCGGTCCCTCTATCCCCAAGATGTTCGGTATGAGTGGACGCCACGTCCATGCCCTTGGCAACCTTATGCTGCCCGAAATCTCCGAGCACGGCGTCAAGGTCATGAGCTCCAACCTGCTGCTCCAAAACGAGACCGACCCCGTCCTTTGGCGCGGTCCGGTCATCGCAGGCGCCATTAGGCAGTTCTGGAGCGAGACCTCGTGGGGCCCCATCGACTACCTGCTGGTCGACATGCCTCCGGGAACAGGCGACGTCGCGCTCACCGTCTTCCAGTCGCTGCCGGTCGACGGCATCGTCATCGTCACGAGCCCGCAGGATCTGGTCTCGATGATCGTCGCCAAGGCGGTCAACATGGCCGAGAAGATGAACGTCCCCATTCTGGGCATTGTCGAGAACATGAGCTATATTGAGTGCCCCGACTGCGGCAAGAAGATCGAGGTCTTTGGCAAGAGCAAGCTCCCCGAGGTCGCAGAGCGCTATAACCTCGACATCTTGGGCCAGCTTCCCATTAATCCGGCACTCGCCGAGGCCTGCGATAAGGGCGAGGTCGAGACCGCGCTGCCCGATGGCATGTTGCCCAAGGCAGTCTCTGCCGTCGAGGCTATTACCCCGCACGAGACCGACGAGGCCTAAGTGAACGCGAGCGCCCTCTATGACGTCTTGGTAATCGGCGGCGGGGCTTCAGGCCTCGCCGCCGCCATTACGGCCGCACGCGCTGGCAAAAGCGTCTGCATCGTTGAGCGCGATGTCGCCTGCGGCCTTAAGCTCCTTGCGACCGGTAACGGCCGCTGCAACCTCTCCAACGAATCAATCGATCCTCAGCGGTATAACCACCCAGCATTCGTCACATCCGTCATGGGCCCCCAGCCCGAACAAGAGCTTATGGGTTTCTTCTCCTCGCTGGGCATCATGACAACCTCCGAGGAAGGCCGGCTGTACCCGCGCTCCCTTCGCGCCGAATCGGTGCGCGACGCGCTTCTCAGCGTTTGCGACCGCCTAGGTATCACCTTAATCTGCGGAGCCAACGTTGCCTCGGCGCACAAAGCTTCCGAAGGCTGGGCACTCCAAATAGACCGTCCAGCGCGGGCACTCAAGGCAAAAAAGCACGACGACCGAAAATCGGAGCTCCGCTCGCTTCGGAAAGCGCTCGCCGATGTCCCTCGCAAGAACGAGGCCCTGCAGGCACATGCCGTAATTATCGCCACGGGCGGCAACCCCACCGGTATCGCCGATACGTTTAGCCTCCCCCTCACTTCACTGCGCCCCATCCTCTGCCCCGTATCGGCAACGGTCGTTGGCGATCGGGCGGCATTCAAGACGTTGGATGGCCTGCGCGTCCGTGCCCGCTTGACGCTCGCCCGCAATCATAATGAGCTCTGGCACGAAGACGGTGAAGTGCTGTTTCGAACCTTCGGTATCTCGGGTGTCGCTGTCTTCAACCTCTCTCGTCGTATCCAGCACGGCGATACGATCCTGCTCGACGTTTTCCCCGACCTCTCCAAAGACGAGCTGCTCGATACGCTCAACCGACGCGTTGAACTGCTCGGCCGCTTTTCACCCCGCGATCCCCGTTGGCTCGACGGCATGCTCGCCCCGCAACTCTCCCGCGTCGTCTGCACAGCGTTCGAGCAGTGCCATCCAGGCTCCAACGATGTCATCCATCTGGTCTCGATCCTCAAGCACTTTAAGCTGTTTGCCGAGGGGACGACCGATGAGCGCTCGGCGCAGGTCACGCGTGGTGGCGTATCTGTCAAGAGTATCTCAACACCCAGCCTACGCGCGCGCAGCGTTGTCGACGCTCCGCTTTACGTTTGCGGTGAAGCGCTCGACATCGACGCCGATTGCGGAGGCTTTAACCTTGCGTGGGCCTGGATCTCGGGCATTCGCGCTGCAAGCAGCCTGTAGCCGCGCAGTCTATAATCAAAAACGCATTCGGGCCGTCTGGAATACCGGACGGCCTCTTTCTTGCCTCTAAGGAGACCTCGATGATCGAAATCACCCAAGTCAACGCGTCGCTCGATGAAGCCGGCGATGAAAATGCCTGTCTCATTGTTGGCAAGCGAGTCGCCAAGCGCGTCCTACGTTGCAAGGACTCCGAAATCAAGTCCATCGAGCTCCACCGCAAGTCAATCGACGCTCGCAAAAAACGAGACGTCCATTTTATCCTGGGCTTTCGTGTTGAGCTGACTAGTCCCCACCTCGAGCGAGAAGCAGTCGACAGCGTTGTCGAGCGTGACCGCTCGCGCGTACGCGCGATAGAAGACGATGAGCCTTCATTCCCCTCCCCCGCCTCCGACGCGCCTCAAGAACGCCCTGTCGTTGTCGGCGCCGGATGCGCCGGCCTTTTCGCTGCGCTTACGCTCGCCGAAGCAGGTCTTAAGCCCTTGCTCATCGAGCGCGGCGACCCGGCATTTCGCCGCTCGCAGGCGATCGACCTCTTTCTAAAGGAGCGCATCCTCGACCCCGAGAGCAATATCCAGTTTGGCCTGGGCGGCGCGGGGACCTTCTCGGACGGCAAGCTCAATACGGGAACCAAAAATCCCGCCCATCGCCTTATCCTCGAAACCTTCGTCGAAGCGGGTGCGCCCCGCGATATTCTGTGGGATGCCAAGCCGCACATTGGCTCCGACATCCTTCCCACGGTCGTCACCGCTATATCCCAGCGCATCGAGCAGCTCGGAGGTGTCGTCCGCTATCGAACGAAGCTCGTCGACATTCGCATCGACGCGTCTGGCGCCATCACCGGTATTGATGTCCAATCGTCCCAAGACGCCGCTTGCGAGCCAATCGAGACAAAGCACCTCATCCTCGCCTGCGGGCATTCTGCTCGCGATATTTTTGAGCTCCTTAAGGGCCACAACGTGGCCCTCGCACAAAAGACCTTTGCCATGGGCGTTCGCATCGAGCATCCGCAGCGCGACATCGACCGAGTCCAATACGGAGCCTCGGCGGGACATCCTGCCCTCGGAGCAGCCCCTTACAAGCTCGTCGCCCATCTTCCCAACGGCCGCAGCGTGTTCTCGTTTTGCATGTGCCCCGGCGGGCAGGTTGTCGCCGCCTCTTCCGAGCAGGGCCACCTGTGCGTCAACGGCGCCAGTCTCAATGCCCGCGACGGACGCAACGCAAATGCCGCCCTGCTCGTTAACGTCACACCCGAGGACCTTCCCAACGATGACCCGCTCGCCGGCATCGAGCTCCAGCGTGCCTGCGAGGCGGCCGCCTATCGCCTGGGCGGTTCCAACTGGAACGCACCGGCACAGCTCGTCGGAGATTTCCTCGCAGGACGTGCCAGCAAGGCGCCCGGAAAGGTAAAGCCCACCTATCCGCTCGGTGTGACCTGGACGGCAATTGACGAAGCCCTGCCGCAGCATATCGTCGAGTCGCTCCGCCTGGGACTTCCCCTACTCGGGAAAAAGCTACGCGGCTACGACCGCCCCGACGCCGTTCTTACCGGCGTGGAGACCCGCTCGAGCTCACCGGTCACCGTCGCCCGAGACCGAACATGCCATGCCGTGTCGACCCCGGGCCTCTACCCTTGCGGTGAGGGAGCTGGATATGCCGGCGGCATCATGAGCGCCGCCACCGACGGCATCCGTTGTGCCGAAGCCCTGATCGCAGACCTCTAACGCACGAATTCCAGCGCGCAAAAGACGCATGCCCCGAGCTCCGCAGGGAACTCGGGGCATGTTCGCTATTTCTTAAACCGTGCACCCTGGCGTTTTCTGCCCGATGCGAACGTGGAACCCTTGCGAGCCTGCGAACGTAAGCGCTCGATCGTCTCGTCCTCAGACGCACCCTCGAGCATCGCCCGAATCTGAACGACGGCATCGCGCAGGCGCGCCGCCTCCTCAAAGTCCATGGCGGCAGAAGCGTTACGCATATCCTCTTCCATGGTTTCGACGATCCGCACGAGCTCGTCATGCGGCAGTTCTTCCAACTGCTCCGCAAGTGTCTGCTCGGGCGCCACCGTTTCCGGCACGCCACCCTCGCCCGACTCATCGGGCGTATAGAATGCGCCATGTCCAAGAGAGTCGCCCTTCGAGCGCCCCTTGGAACCCACGGTTTTTTCGGCCTCGGCAATAAAACTTGAGATGTCGTTGATGGCCTTGCGCACCGTCTTGGGCACAATGCCATGCTCTTCGTTATATGCCATCTGAATCTCACGACGGCGCTGCGTCTCCTCGATGGCCTCTTTCATCGAATCGGTCACAACGTCCGCATACATGATGACTTCGCCATCGGCGTTACGGGCCGCGCGGCCAATCGTCTGAATCAGCGAACGGCGGTTGCGCAAGAAGCCTTCCTTATCGGCATCGAGAATTGCCACCAGTGAGACCTCGGGAAGGTCTAGGCCCTCGCGAAGCAGGTTGATGCCAACGAGAACATCGATCTTGCCCTCGCGCAGCGTTCGCAGGATCTCGACACGGTCCATCGTCGCTGTATCGGAGTGCATGTAATTGACCTTAATGCCGGCATCAAGCAGATGGTCGGTCAGGTCCTCGGCCATGCGCTTGGTGAGCGTGGTCACCAGCACGCGCTCCTTGCGGGCAACGCGCTCGCGAATCTCGTCCTCAAGATCGTCAATCTGCCCACGAACCGGACGCACATCGATCTTGGGGTCGAGCAGACCGGTTGGACGAATAATCTGCTCAACGTCGTTTTGGCTCACCCGCAGCTCGTAGTCGCCCGGTGTGGCCGAAACATAGATAAACTGGGGTATCCTTGCCTCAAACTCATCGAAACGAAGCGGGCGGTTATCGAGTGCCGAAGGAAGGCGAAAACCATGCTCCACCAGCGTCACCTTACGCGAGCGGTCACCTTCGTGCATGCCGCGAATCTGCGGCACCGTCACATGGCTCTCATCGATGATGCAGAGCATGTCCTTAGGGAAGTAATCGATCAGGGTAAACGGCGGCTCGCCCGGTTTTCGACCGTCCAGATGACGCGAGTAGTTCTCGATACCGTTACAAAAACCCATGGTCTCGAGCATCTCGAGATCATAGTCGGTGCGCTGCTGCAGACGCTGTGCCTCGAGCAACTTGTCGGTCGCCTTGAGCTCGGCCACACGCTTCTCGCACTCTTCACTGATTGATTTCAGAGCCGCCTTGACCTTCGGCTTCTCGGTCACGTAGTGCGATGCCGGCCATACGGGGATGGCCTCGTACTCACGAAGCATCTCACCGGTAACCTCATCGATCTCGGCAATAAGCTCAACCTCGTCGCCAAAGAACTCAAACCGCAACGGATGCTCGGCATAAGGCGGATACACGTCGACAACATCGCCGCGCACGCGGAACGTGCCGCGTGCCAGGTCATAGTCATTGCGATCATATTGAATGTCAATAAGTGCATGGATAAAGTCATCACGCTCGAGCGGCACCTTCTTGTCGACGTTTGGAGCCAGACCCGCATAGTCCTCAGGAGAGCCAATGCCATAGATACACGAGACCGATGCGACAACGATCACATCGCGTCGAGAGAGCAGCGATGCGGTCGCCTGATGTCGCAGCATCTCGACCTCTTCGTTAATCGAGGAGTCTTTCTCGATATATGTATCGCTTTGCGGCACATACGCCTCGGGCTGATAGTAGTCGTAGTACGAGACAAAGTAGACCACAGCGTTGTTGGGAAAGAACTCTTTGAGCTCGCTCGCAAGCTGAGCGGCGAGCGTTTTATTGGGAGCCATGACCAGCGTCGGCTTCCCCAGGGCCTCAATAGTCTTAGCCATCGTGAAGGTCTTGCCCGAACCAGTCACGCCCAGCAAAACCTGATAGCGATCTCCGTCCCTCACACCCTGCACAAGCGACTCAATGGCCTTAGGCTGAGAACCTGCAGGCTCATAGGGAGAAACGACTTCAAACGGCACCTCAGCGCCCTCAACGCCAAAGCGCTTAAGTTCACCACCAACGCGTTCTACTTCAAATTCCGCCATGGATACTCCTAACTCATACATCTGCAGTATACGCAGGAGGTGGGCTTAGTCCTATACGAACCGATCGGGATAGAGCGTCTTATAGCGAACCCAGGCATTATTGACGCGAATCAGATAAGCCTGCGTCTCGGGGAAGGTAATCGCATTGTGAAGCGAGGTGCTCTGCTGCGCCCAACCATCCACATTGCCCATGCCGGCGTTATATGCGGCAATAGCGCTATCCGTCGACCCGTTGAAATACGTTAAGAGATACGAGAGGTACGCGCAGCCAAACTCGATGTTCGTAGCGGGATCGTTAAGGTTGTCGGCTGAATACTCGCTACCATCGACAAGACCTTTGGCAATCATATCCTGGGCAGTCTCGGGCATCAGCTGCATTAATCCCCGAGCGCCTTGATTCGACTCGGCCTCAGGATCCCAATTCGATTCCGACTTTATGACAGCACACACCAGATACGGATCAAGATTGTGCGAAATGCTCGATTGCTTTACGTACGCCTCGTAGTCAATCGGATACAAAGGCTTAAAGAAAGCGGCAGGAGCATACGAGTAGACGAGCGAAATAAGGCCAAAGACGAACACAACGGCAAGTGGCACCACGCGATACCACGTAAAGAAACGTGTCCTAGGCATCGGCCTCCTCCTTATCCACTACATCCCCGAAGCCATGGCGCACAAGCCAAGCGTCCAGTTGTTCAAAGAGCGAGTTGTCGCCCGCCGCATTATCGATTACCGTCGTAGCGAGATTGCAAAGCGAAGCCTCATCAGGTTGGCATGCAGAACGCGCATCAAAATCAGAGGGCTCCATACCACGATGAATAGCACGCCCGCGACGAACTGCTAAAGGAGCGCTGATAACCAGAATTTCATCAGCCAGGCCAAAAGCATCCTCAAAACCAGTCGGGGCAGAAACCTCGACAACCGCAAAGGGATAACGGGGGGACGAAACCGTGCAGCAAACCGGATCAAGAATCCTCAGTGACAGCTGCTCAATGAGAACGGGGTGCACAATGCTATTGAGCCTTGCAACCGCATCAGGAGAGACAAAAGCTCGAGAAGCGAGGATGTTACGTCGAACGCCGCCCTCCTCGTCCAAAATATCCCAGCCAAACTCTTCAGCAAGAGCATTGACGATATCCGACCCCGGCACGTACAGCGATTTGGCAAGAACGTCTAAATCGATAAGCAGGGCTCCGCGAGATTCCAGATAGCGGCAGGCAGTCGATTTACCCGAAGCAATATTGCCCAAAACAAAAACGGTAAACATCAAGCCCTCCCTAACGTCAATGCGAGTTATTATCGCGCAAATACAAAGCGACAGTTCAAAAAACAGCCAAACAGTAAGAGAGTCAGAAGAAGAGCCCGTTCACAAGACACAGCTTGTATATAACGCAAAAAGGGGGAGGCCGCGAGGCCTCCCCCTTCTCCATTCCATTGACGGCTCGGTGCCGTCCACCGGTCAGCGGCGCCCTGGCCTCCCACGGGCTGGCC
>UQHK01000016.1 GCA_900540855.1 uncultured Collinsella sp. | reverse complement strand
TGCCCTACCGGGAGTAGCCTCGACGGTTGACAAAACTATAGGAACACCCAATGACTACCTTGGATCATGGCAACGCCGATGTTTTGGCAACGCCAGCGAGCGCCGCCCAGGGCGAACAAGTTGGCATGAAAAAGGCAAGGCATAGACCTTCTGGTCATGCCTTGCCTTTTGAATGACAAATTGTCGCCCTGGGTGGCGCGCAGCGTCAACTAGTTACGCGGTTCGTAGAACCGCGTAACCCCTAAAAGCGGTTGCCGCGGAAGCCGCCACCGTTGCGGCCGCCACGGTCGCCACCGCGACCGCCGCGGTCGTTACCACGGTTGCCGCCGAAGCCACCACGGTTGCCACCGCGATCGCCATAGCCACCACGGTTGCCACCAAAGCCGCCGCGACCGCCACGGTCGCCGCCACGGTCGCCAAAGCCGCCACGGCCACCGCGATCGCCACCGCGACCGCCACGGTCGCCGCCACGGCCACCGCGATCGCCAAAGCCGCCGCGACCGCCACGGTCGCCGCCACGGTCGCCACGATCGTCACGGCCGCCGCGAGGACCGCGGTCCTCGTCCAGGCCCATGGCGACGAGCGGAGCGATAACCTTATCGAGAGCGGCCATCAGCTCGGTGGCCTCCTCGTAAGAAAGCTCGGGCAGGAGCTTCTCCTTCTTGTTGGCAAGCTCGACCAGGCCCTCGGCGGCATCCTCGGCAGCGAAGACGACGATCTTGCGCATATCGCCCTCGGCGTCGTCGATGCGGCCGACCAGATCGGCAGCCTCGGCCTCGGCCATCAGGCCATCGAGCTCACGAAGGCGCATGCCCAGCAGGTCGGACATTTCCTTCTGCTCCATCTTGGGCTTGAGGTCAAGCAGCTTGATGGCGCGCTCGATGTTCGCCATACGCTCGGCCTTGGCCTCCTCCTCCTTGGAAATAGCAAAGCGACGGCTACGCAGCAGGCGGGCGGCCTTCTGCATCTTGTCCATCAGCTCTTCGTCATCGTAATCAACGGCGGCCTCGACAACCTCGGCCTCCTCCTCGGCAGAAACCTCGTCAGCAGCCTCAACCTCAGCAGCTTCGGTCTCCACGGTCTCGACTGCCTCAACCTCGGCAGCCATGGTCTCGTTCTCGGTCTCGTTCATGATCTCTTCGTTCTCAGACATGAGACTCCTTCTTGGCCCTCTCGGGCATCATCGCCCCATTCGCGGGGCCCGTCGCGCACTCTTTGCGCTTTAAACATTCATGCCTCTCGGCAAAACGTCCATTAGTTTATGGTGTCGTCCGCTAATCTAGCTGCAGAATCTATGTGCACACATTAATGCGACATGTGCGACTCGCGGCGAGCGTACACAACCGACACCGCGAACCCGACCAGGGCAATCACGGCCGCCACGCGCACGGCAGCTGCAAATCCAATCGCCTGGGCAACGTCTGTCGCAACGCCGGCGGCACCGGCGGCTGCAGCGGAACTCGAAAGCAGACCAATAAACAGCGATGGGCCAAATGACGCGGCGATCATGTTCCACGTGTTGAGCAATGCAGTTCCGTGAGGATGCTCAGCGGCGGGCAACGTCTCCAGGCCGGCCGTCTGCGAGGGACTCAGCACCAAACCGACACCGGCATACACCACAACGGTCAGCGCCACGACAACGCCGATATTCATGCTTGCCGCGGTCATCGAGGTTGCAGTCTGTCCCACAGCAATCAGGGCAAAGCCGACCGGCAGCAGCGGTCATGCGCCATGGGTATCCATCACGCGTCCACCCACAATCGAGGTCACGGCGTTGCAGGCAATCGCCGGCAAAATGAGCAAGCCCGCAACAAGAGCGGTCATGCCGTATGCGCCCTCAAAATAGAGCGGCAGCAAAACGCTCATCGAGAACGTCGTCATCATCGACACCACCACAAGCAGGCATGCAGGCCAAAAACGAACGCTCGCCATGGGACGCACGTTAAGCACCGGATGCTTGAGCTTGAGCTGACGAACCGCAAACAGGCCGAGCACCACAACAGCGGCGAAAAGCGTCGCGATACCGGCCATCACATTGGTCGAGAACTCGCCTACGGAATACACAAACGCCGTAATGCCGGCGGCGAGCAAAACAACCGACAGAATATCAAGCGTGGTGTTCGAGCGCTCTCCGACATTCCGAACGAGCTTTGCTGCCGCCGCGGCGACCACGACACCGCCCGCCAGCGGCACTACGAACACCGCCCTCCAGCCAAACAACGTGCACATAAGACCACTAATCACGGGCCCAAACGCCGGCCCTAGCGTAATGCAGGCACCGCCCAGGCTCAGATACAGACCGAGCTTCTCGCGCGGAGCACAAGATAGCACCACATTCATCATGAGCGGAAACAAGATGCCCGATCCCGCAGCCTGCAAAATACGACTTGGCAGCAAAACGGTAAACGACGGGGCGACCAGGCACAGGACTTCTCCGGCGACCATGCATCCGCATGCGAAAAACAGCAGCTTGCGCGTCGAGAAACGACCGGACAGAAAGGCCATGATGGCCGTAAAGATCGACGTCACGATCATGTATCCCGAAACGAGCCACTGCGCCGTGGTAGCGCTCACCGAAAAGACCGCCATGATGTCGTGCAACGCCACGTTAATAATGTTCTCGTTAAACGCGGCGACAAAGGCTGCAATATACATTACGACGAGAAACGCCGCAGTGGCCGATGGTGCTACTTGAACTTGTTGCTGAGATTTGCTCCCCATGCATTTCCTTCCTCTTGGAACGACAGTCGCATCGCCCCAGAGGAACAGTCCAGGGCGAAAATGAGCCCTAGACTTACGCCAGACGCCGCACACGACGAATCTGACAACATGGTCCAACGTCGAAAGATTGTAACGCGGACGCGCAGCTTTCCTTCCGCGCTATTATTAAAAGTCCACGAAAGCATAAGACATGAGGAGCCCGCCATGATTAAGCCCATCATGAAATCCGAGTTCTTTTTGCGCCTGCCTTCCGAAGACGCGGGCCCCGATGACGCCGTGACTGGGCAGGACCTCCTAGATACGCTCCATGAGCATGAGCACGAGTGCGTGGGCCTCGCCGCCAATATGATCGGCGTGCGCAAACGCATCATCTGCGTAAAGGACGGCAACAGGGCGCTGTTGATGTACAACCCTCAAATTCTTGAGCAGGTCAATGCCTATCAGACGAGCGAAGGATGCCTCTCGCTTGCCGGCGAGCGCCCCTGTACCCGTTATCGCCGCATTAAGGTGGAGTATCTGGACGAGAACTTCGTCCACCGCATCAAAAACTTCTCGGGCTACACCGCCGAAATCATCCAACACGAAATCGACCACTGCAACGGGATCGTTATATAGTTCTGCCGATTCAAGAAAGCTCCCTGCAGCAAAACAACTGCAGGGAGCTTTTCATAGTGCGGAACTTCTATCCCACTAGCTCTGACGGTAATGATCGAAGAAGTCGGCGAGGTCTTCGAGGGACTCTTTGAGCACTTCCATGCGCGGCAGGTACACGATACGGAAGTGGTCGGGCTCAGCCCAGTTAAAGCCGCCGCCGCGCGTGATCAGGATCTTCTTCTCGTGCAGCAGGTCAAGGGCGAACTGCTCGTCATCGGTAATGTTGAACTTCTTCACATCCATCTTGGGGAAGATGTAGAACGCCGCACGCGGCTTAACCACCGAGATGCCGTCAATCTTGTTGAGCGCCTCATACACAAAGTTGCGCTGCTCGTAGACACGGCCGCCGGGGCGGATGTAGTCGTTGACGGACTGATGGCCACCGAGCGCCGTCTGAACGATCGACTGAGCCGGCACGTTGGAGCACAGGCGCATGTTGGAGAGCATGTTAATGCCCATGATGAAGTCGCTCATGCAGCGCTGGTTGCCCGAAAGCACCATCCAGCCAATACGATAGCCCGCGATCATGTGCGACTTGGAAAGGCCGCTAAAGGTGACGCAGGGCAGATCAGGAGCGAGCGAGGCAATCGAGACGTGCTCGTAGCCGTCCATGCACAGGCGGTCGTAGATCTCATCGGCAAAGATCATCAGCTGATGCCTGCGTGCAACCTCGACGATGCCCTCGAGCACCTCGCGCGGATAGACGGAACCCGTGGGGTTGTTGGGGTTGATGATGACGAGGGCTTTGGTCGCGCTCGTGATCTTGGACTCCATATCCTCCAGGTCGGGATACCAATCCGCCTGCTCATCGCACAGATAGTGCACGGGATGACCGCCGGCAAGGGTTGCGCACGCCGTCCAGAGCGGATAGTCGGGGCTGGGGATCAGAATCTCGTCGCCATTGTCGAGCAGCGCGTTCATCGAAAGCTGGATGAGCTCGGACACGCCGTTGCCCGTGTAGATGTGCTCCATCTGAACATTGGGCAGGCCCTTGATCTGCGAGTACTGCATGATCGCCTTGCGCGCGGAGAACAGGCCGCGCGAGTTGGAATAGCCTTCGCAGTCGGGCAGCTGCTGGCGCATGTCCTTAATGACCTCATCGGGCGTGCGGAAACCAAAGGGCGCCGGATTACCGATGTTGAGCTTGAGGATGCGCTCGCCCTCGTCCTCCATACGGGCAGCCTCGTCGACGACGGGACCGCGCACGTCATACAGGACGTTATCGAGCTTGGTGGATTTAGAAAAAGTACGCATGGTGGTGCTCCTTGGAATTTGAGCTGAAGGACTAGGTTCGAATTTGGCAACGTTATGGGACGAGGACGTCTCGCCTTGATCGGCGTCACCGGCGAGCAGCCAGGTAACATCGACCTCCAAAATACGGGCGAGCAGCTCTGCCACATCACGCCGCGGAATCGTCTTGCCGCTCACATATTGGCTCATCTGACTCTTGCCGAGTTTTTTGCCGAGCATCTCCGATGCGCGGATCACGTCCGACTGGCGAACGTCGCGATCGGACATAGTCTGTCGCAGGCGATCGCTAAACGTCTCTTGGGCCACAGGAACCTCCTTGCTGGCAAAGTTCAATTTATAGGACACGAATTGAACCTGAGTTCAATTTAGGCAGCAGTATAGCGCCGTGCTATTTCGAAAAGTTCAATTTCAAAAATAAAATGAGCAAGACCTCGAGATTTATCCCAAGGCGATAACGACGTGCACGCATTTAGAGGTATTCGAGGAAACGAGCGGCGGCAAGCGAAACATCGGCCGTTCGATATATGGCGTTGATCTGCCGATGGGGATGCCCTTCGAGCGGACGCACAGCAACATCGAACTGGCAGCGACGCAAGATGAGCGCGGGAAGAATGCTCACGCCCAGGCCATCCTCGACCATAGCCATAATCGCATAGTCATCCCAAGTCGACAGTTTTGAGCGCACCGCCAGCCCCGCCCGACGGAATAGCGGCGTAATCTCGTCATCAGTGCCGCGTTCTAGCAGAATAAACTGCTCGTTGGCTAAATCGGCAAGAGAAACGACCTCCGCCGTGGCAAGCGAGGAGTCCGCTGGCACCACGGCCATCAACTCGTCTTGCACCAACGGTCGCGACGCCATGCCGGCGCCGCGTGGCTCGCGCGGAATAAAGCCCAGGTCGCAGCGGCCTTCCGCCACCCATTGCTCAATCTCGGAGTAATCACCCATCAGCAGCTCGTAATCGACATCCGGATGATCGGCGCGAAAGCGCGCAATCACCGGCGGCAGTACATGGGTCGCCACACTCGAAAACGTACCAATGCAGATCTTGCCGCGCATGAGCCCACGCATCTCGTCCACGTGTCGCTGCAGGCGGCCAAACTCCTCGCAGAGCGCCTCAACCGCCGGCATGATCTGCCGCCCATCGGCAGAAAGCACCACACCCTCGCGGCTGCGGTCGAGCACCTTAAAACCCCAATCGGTCTCAAGGTCGCCCACCATGCGGCTCACGCCCGACTGCGAATAGCTCAGCCGCTCGGCGGCGCGCGTAAAACTGCCGGCCCGCACGGTCTCGAGCAGCACCTGCATCTTTTGAATATTCGTTTCCACGGCACCCCTCCACCTTTACATGAGTTTTTGTCATGTTATCCATGCATTATATTCGCTTTTCTTCTAAAGCCAGTTCACCCATAGTGAACATGCTCGGATATAGAGGGGATGTCAGCACATGAACAACGGATTGTTTACGTACTTAGCAGCATTGCTATTGTTTGGCTCCAACGGCATCATCGCCGCTGCCATCGCGCTGCCGAGCTCCGATATCGTACTGTTGCGCACGTTTTTGGGCGCTCTCACCCTTGCCGCCATCCTCTTCATAACCAAGCGCCATAACCTGCAGGCTCCGTCTCGCCCCCGCGAGGCCGCAGCGCTCATCGTCTCGGGCGCCGCGCTGGGCGCCAGCTGGATTTTCCTGTTCCGCGCCTATCAGACGATCGGCGTTGGTATCTCCTCGCTGTTGTATTACTGTGGCCCCATCATCGTTATGGCCCTCTCCCCGCTCATTTTTGGCGAAAAGCTGACCGGCGGCAAAATCGCTGGCTTTGTCGCCGTCGCCTGCGGTGCTTTTCTCATTGCAGCGCAAGGTCTAGGCGGCAATATGCCCATTGCGGGCATCGTCTGTGGAATCGCCTCGGCCTTCTGCTATGCATTGATGGTCATCGCCAGCAAGGGTGCGCCGCACATCGAGGGCCTCGAGAACTCCGCACTCCAAGTGAGCGCCGCCTTTGTGACCGCACTGGCCCTCACGCTCATCACGCAGGGCGCTCCCTCGTTCCTGTCCGCCGGCGTCGCCGCCAGCATTGATTGGCGCGCCGTCGCTATGCTCGGCGTCGTCAACACCGGCATTGGTTGCCTGCTCTACTTTAGCGCCGTCGCCAAGCTGCCCGTCCAGACCGTCGCCGTCGTCGGCTACCTCGAGCCGCTTTCGGCGGTCGTGTTCTCGGCCGCCCTTTTGGGTGAAGCCATAACACCGGTCCGCCTGATGGGCGCCGCGCTTATCATCGGCGGCGCGATTTTTTGCGAACTCGCCGGCAAACGCGCAAACGCCAAGGCTGGCATCGCCCAGACAGCACGTGCTTAAAAGCCCCTGCTTTGAAATGCTACCTGCGTAGATAAATAATCCCCAGCTGAGGATTATTGTCTAAAATAACCCGATGTGCCAAACTGCTCTTGTATGTATAAAGACGGCATAAAGTTTTTTGTCCTAGACAGATAACCGGATGTCTAAGGGAGTCCTCGTGGCACACAACAAACTGGAGGCAAACCTCCAAGACCAGCGCGGGCAAGGCGGGCACGGAGCCATCCCCCTCTCCGCTGGCATGCTGCTCGTAACGCTCGGCGTCGTCTATGGCGACATCGGCACGAGCCCCATGTACACCATGAAATCAATCGTCGCCAACAACGGCGGCATCGGTACCGTCAGCGAGGACATGATCCTGGGCGCGCTTTCGCTCGTCATCTGGACCATGACGCTCGTGACCACGGTCAAGTACGTGGTAATCGCCATGAAGGCCGACAACCACAACGAAGGCGGCATCTTCGCCCTGTTCAGCCTCGTACGCAAGGTGGCACCATGGCTGATTCTGCCCGCCATGATCGGCGGCGCGGCGCTGCTCGCCGACGGCATCCTCACCCCCGCCGTCACGGTCACCACAGCCATCGAGGGTCTGCGCACCATCGAATGGGGCCATGCGCTGCTGGGCGACGGCCAGACCAACGTCATCATCATCACCATCATCATTATCTGCGGCCTATTTGCCATGCAGCGCGCCGGCACCTCGTCAATCGGCAAGCTCTTCGGCCCGCTCATGACGCTGTGGTTCCTGTTCCTGGCAGGCGCCGGTCTGTTCAACATGCTCGGCAACCTGTCCATCTTGCGCGCGCTCAACCCCATCCGCGGCATTATGTTCCTGTTCTCGCCCATCAACCATTCGGGCATTATGGTGCTCGGCTTTGTCTTCCTGTCGACAACCGGTGCCGAGGCACTCTACTCGGACATGGGCCACGTGGGCAAGGCAAACATCTATGCATCCTGGCCATTTGTTAAGGCGGCCCTTATCCTCAACTATCTGGGTCAGGGAGCTTGGCTACTCGCCAATAACTCCAACCCCCAGATGCTCGCGATGGATATCGTCAACCCGTTCTATATGATGCTCCCCGAGCCCCTACGCCCCTTTGCCATCGTGCTTTCGGCCGTGGCGGCCATCATCGCCTCACAGGCGCTCATCACCGGCTCGTTCTCGCTGGTATCCGAGGCAACGCGCCTCAACCTTATGCCGCACCTGCGCATCCACTACCCCAGCGACACCAAGGGCCAGCTCTATATTCCACTCGTCAATAACATCATGTGGGTCGGCTGCATCTTCATCGTGCTGCTGTTCCAAAACTCCGAGCGCATGGAGAGTGCCTACGGCCTCGCCATTACCGTGACCATGCTTATGACCACCACGCTTTTGACGAGCTATATCGCCGGCATTCTCAAGCACAAGCTGGGCGCCTGCGTCTTCGCCCTGCTCTTCGGCGCCATTGAGCTGTGCTTTTTCGCCTCGTGCCTTACCATGTTCTTTGACGGCGGCTACGTAATGATCTTCTTGGCCTCGCTGCTGTTTGGCCTTATGTACGTGTGGCGCCGCGGCACCGCCATCGAGCGCACGCAGACGATCCTGCTGCCCGTCTCCAAGTACATTGACCAGCTCAACCGCCTGCGCAACGACGAGACCTACCCCGTGCTCGCCGACAATCTGGTGTTCCTCACCAACAGCCCCGACCCGCTCACGCTCGACCGCGACGTGCTCTATTCCATCTTGGATAAGCATCCCAAGCGCGCCAAGGCATACTGGTTCATCAACGTGCACGTTACCGACGAGCCCTATACGCACGAGTATTCCGTCGAGACCTTTGGCACGGACTTTTTGTTCCGCGTGCGCCTGGACCTGGGCTTTAAGGTCAACCAGCGCGTTAATGCCTACCTGCGCCAAATCGTTGGCGACTTGATGGCATCGGGTGAGCTGCCGCCGCAGCATCACACCTACTCCATCTACGAGACGCGCGGCAACGTGGGCGACTTCCGTTTTTGTATGCTGCGCAAGATGCTCGCCCCCGAAACGGACATCAACCGCAATGACCACCGCGTGATGGCCATCAAGTACGCCGTCCGCCGCGCCTGCGGAAGCCCGGCACGCTGGTACGGTCTCGAGAACTCGGCCATCATCATCGAGTACGTGCCGCTGTTTGCCCGCATGCGCCCGGCCGTTAAGCTCGTGCGCACCCAAGTGCCGCTCGAGGTTCAGATCGAAGAGGCCGAAGAAATGGAAGTCGACATCTTCTCGGACGACCTGGTCAACGGCAACGAGGCCGGTAAGAATATGAACGTCGATCCCACTGAGCTGCTCGAGAGCGTCGCAGATACGCCCGAACAGCAACTCGACGGACTCGAGAGCACCCAGTTCAACGACGCCAACTTCTAACACGCCACCAGCCATTGACGACAACGGCCTCGCATCTCATAAGAGGTGCGAGGCCGTTTTATGTCGCAACGGACCAGTGAGCTACGAACGACGCGGCTCGGGAACCACGAGCCTATCGGGGCTCGCGCCCTCGGCATCCATCAGGCTCACGTAGCGAATCGATGGGTCATCGTAGGTCGCGTAGTAATAATTGCCCGTACGCGCGCTAAAGCATCCGGTGTAGATGGTCTTCTCGAACTTGCCGTCGCCCATCTTGGACGCTCCCTCGATCATCGCCACGCCCTCGAGCGAACGGAACATGCGGACGACGTTTTCGGCCTCGCTGCCCTTTTGCGGGTAATTGGCATTGAGGTAGGCAGCCTTTACAAAACGGCTCGGCGAATAGCAATCGCCCGGAATACCGCGCATGCCGGCACCAGCGCCATAAGGCTTGAGCTCGGCGGCGCGCCATGTCGCCGTCTGCGGAAAATCGCTGGTGGCGGTGATATAGGTGCGCAGGTTTTCCATATGCCACGGGAAAATCGGCTGGTTGGCAAGGGTATCGACCGGGTCGTCGTATACATGCAGGCCGTCGGCCATCATCTCGACCACGATACTGCGCTGGCTGTCGCCGATAATCCAATGGAGCAGCGACACGCCCAGGCCCTCGCCGGCAGATTTGGCGACAATCACCGTATCGCGCAGTGCAGCCTCGGCCTCGTCGACCGTCGAGAACGTCGCCGCCACCCACAGGGGAAACTCGTAGGCCGCGATATTGGTCTTGCCATCAACCGGCCCCTCGGCATACTCGGCATAGCCGGGAAAGTTGAGCCCCGCCACAGCCAGGCCCGCATCGTTGCCGCAATCGAAAAACATGGGATAGTTCTTGTAATCGATACACATACCGATTACCGCATGCGCCGCCGTCGCATCGTCGATAAACGAGTACGGGATGTGGAACCCGCGGGGCACCACGCGAACCTGCTCGCCGTATCCAAAGCTCCAGTCGAGGTTGCGGCCCAGATACATGTGGCCGGAATTATCGGTAAATCGAATGCTCGTGCACATAGCGCCTCCTAGCTCAATGTTCTTACTAAGGTCATTGTCACCAAACAAAGGAGCGCTAAACAAAAAAGTCCGGACATGACAACAATGTCATACCCGGACTAA
Organism: uncultured Collinsella sp.; assembly: GCA_900540855.1. Classification (GTDB taxonomy): domain Bacteria; phylum Actinomycetota; class Coriobacteriia; order Coriobacteriales; family Coriobacteriaceae; genus Collinsella. The sequence continues at coordinate 36,021 of UQHK01000016.1, read as the reverse complement.
AAACGACGAGGTGCGGTGCTTTGGTCCCCTTAGACCAACTTTCCAAGACAGTGATCAATCATGTGCTGGATCATTTGCGCCTCAAAGCCTGCGTAATCGCGGCGGCACTCCTTCATCTTGCCGTCGACGATCTGGTCAAAGGCAACCTTGCACTTGATATAGCGCGTGGACTTGGTGACCTCCTCGTGCGTCAGGCAGCTCTCCTCCATCTTGCTGGCACCCAGGCCAAACACCAGACGGGGGTTGTAGAGCACGTGGGGCTCGCCGGCGTCGTCCAGGTAGACGCAAACCTTCTTGGTAACGCCAATCTGGTTAGCGGCAAGGCAGCCGGCATCGTCGAGCGACTTGATGGTATCGATCAGGTCCTGAGCAACCGACTCGTCCTCGACGGTCGCAACCTCGCAACGCTGGGACAGGATAGCCTCGTCGTGGCAAAGCTCTTTAATCATACGTTCCTCCATAGGGGTCGTTGTAACCGCTTAAGTATACGGTACCCACACATTTTCATGCGATAAATACCGTCCGTCTGTTACAAAGCGCCGAACATCAACATGCGAGGAACAGCAAGGTTGTAAAGGCGATATAGTAAATGAGTTCGTGTCAATCGGCCTAAACTCGGGGCCGAACAAGGAAAGGGTATGCATGGACGAACTTTTTCACGTCAGTGAGCGCAAGTCCACAATCGGGACCGAACTTCGCGCTGGACTGACAACATTCCTGGCGATGGCCTACATCATCGCCGTCAACCCCGCAGTGCTCTCGGGCGCTGGTATTGATGCGGGAGCGCTCGCCTGCGCCACCTGCCTGGGCGCCGGCATCATGACCATCTGCATGGGCATCTTCGCAAACCGCCCGCTCGCCTGCGCTTCAGGCCTGGGCATCAACGCCATGATCGCGGGCATCACCACCACCATGTGCGGCGGTGACTGGCACGTCGCCATGAGCGTTATCTTCCTCGAGGGTATCGTCATCTTGCTGCTCGTCCTTTGCGGCCTGCGCGAGGCCATCATGGACGCCATCCCCGTGGTCCTGCGCCACGCCATCTCGGTGGGTCTGGGCCTGTTTATCGCCATGATCGGCCTGTGCGACGCCGGCATCATCACCGCTGGCGCCGGTACGCTCGTCGGCCTGGGCGACATCGCCTCCCCCACCTTTATCGTCGGCATCATCTCCATCGTCGTGACGGTTGCCCTGGCTTCCCGCAACGTGCCGGGCTCGCTGCTCATCGGCATCATCGTCGCCGTTATCGCCGGAATCCCGCTGGGCGTCACCCATGCGCCCGAGGGCCTCATCGCACCGCTCGACTTCTCGACCTTCGGCGCCCCGTTTGCCAGCACTGCCGACGGCAACCTTGCCATCGTGAAGGTCCTGACCGACCCGATGCTGCTCGTCGTTGCCTTCTCGCTGCTCATGAGCGACTTCTTCGACACCATGGGCACCGCGATGGCCGTCGCCAAGCAGGGCGAGTTCTTGACCGAGGACGGCAATGTCGAGGACATCCGTCCCATCCTGGTCGTCGACTCCGTGGCCGCTGCTGCCGGTGGCTTTATGGGCGTCTCCTCCATCACCACCTTCGTCGAGTCCACCTCTGGCGCTGCCGACGGTGGCCGCACGGGCCTCACCTCCGTCACCACCGGCGTGCTGTTCATTCTCGCCGCGTTCTTCTCCCCCATCGTCACCATCGTTTCCAGCGCCGCCACCTGCGGTGCTCTGGTCTACGTCGGTTACCTCATGATGAGCGAGGCCTCCGAGATCGACTGGTCCGACGTGTCGCAGGGTTTCCCGGCGTTCATGATTGTCGCCGGCGTGCCCTTCACCTACTCCATCTCTGCCGGCATTGGCCTGGGCTTTATCGCCTACGTGATCGTCGCGCTCTTTAAGGGCGAGGCCTCCAAGATCAAGCCGCTCATGTGGATCGCAGCCTTCGCCTTCCTCGTCTACTTCTTTGTAGCGTAGGCGCAAGATTCGCAATACCAAACAGCAAAGCGCGGAGTCGCATCGAGCGGCTCCGCGCTTTGCTTTTAAAGCCAGGCACCACACGGACACGCGATGTATTGCTTCGCAAGTTTTGGACGTTTTGCTCTCCAAACGGCACTACCGACGGCTACATCCTGCAGATATGCTGGATATAACCGCATAGGCCCTATGAGGATGGGAGTAACCATGGCCGCCTTGTTCACGACCCCCAAGCGCAATGACAAAACCTCTGGAGCCCATTTTGTCGAGCCCGACCTGCGCCGTCGCACGTTGCTCGCACACGGCAGCTGGCGCCGCGTGACGCGCCGCATCGTCGTGGGAGCCGTATGCGCGCTCACGGTAAGCTCGCTGCTCATGCCGAGCGTCTCGCTCGCGGCGGAGTGGATTGATGTTGGCGGCACCCAGTACAATGCCGGCACTGCGGCGGGCGACGGTGCCGGCACCTGGAGCTGGGACGGCGCCGACGATATGAAGCTCAACGGCTATGACGGCGGTGCGATCCAGGCTGCGGGCAAGCTCAACATTGCCTACGAGGGCAAGAACACCGTGAAAACCGAGCCCGATTACACCGGGGCCGCCATCAAGGCGCAGGATTGCACTAGCCAGAAAGCAGAGTTGAACATAACGAGCTCGAATAGCACGGATGAGCTCAATGTGACAGCTGAGGCCGATGCAATTAAATCCACAGGCGACCTCTCCATTTCTGGCCCAGGCACTGTGAACACCACAAGCACTACTTCCGACGGAATTGAGGCAAAGGGCGATCTCTCTATCACGGGCTCGGGCACCGTGAATGCAACGGGCGGTACCGAAGGCATCCAATCCAAGGGCAAGACCACCATCGATTCCTCTGGCACAGTGATCGCTAAAGGAAGCGAAGGTTACGGCATCGCCGCGGGCAGTGACCTGATCATCAAAGGCGGTGGCAAGGTAGAAGCAAGCTCGATAGAAGAAGCGGCGATTTGGGCTGACGGCAACATCGACATCTCGGGCGGCAGCCAGGTCAAGGCGAACTCCCAGGGAGATCTTGCCGTCGACGCTGAGGGTAGTCTCGCGGTCACGAACGCCTCCCTTGACGCAAGCGGTGTTGAATATGGTGTCTATGCCTACAAGGGCGTTACGCTCGATCACGCGACCGTGACGGTCCGCACAAGCGCGAGCGGCGGCCAGGCCATCGCCCTCATCACTGACGGGGACGACATCGTCATCAAGAATGGTTCCATCGTGGACGCGTTCGCAGAAGGCAAATTCTCGGTTGCAATCTCTACCAGAAACCACCAGCCAAACGTCGCTGGCGGCCACATCTACATCAGCGACTCCGTTGTTAAGGCTATAGCCCGCTATGTCGAGACCGGTGGCGATGGCCCCGATCACTACAGCAACGACCAAAGCGGCGAGGTCATCCCTGAGCCTAGGGGTCTGAACATCGGTATCTTCGCCCAGACCTACGAGGGCATCACGCCCGCGAGTATCTCGATCGTCCGCAGCAAGCTCACGGCCGAGGGAGACACGGCGGCAATCTTCGCTCTTGCCATAAGCGAGGATGGCAAGGCGATCGGCACCATCGAGATCGAAGGCGCTCCCATCCAGACGCCCGCAGGCGGCAAGATCATTAACTATCGCTACGAAGAAGAGTACGGCCCCAGCATCTCCTACGAGGCAGGTCAAACCATCGGCACGGGCGACGCCACGATCGACTCCCCCTATGACGCCGCTGTCGCCAAGCGCACGGTCACCGTGCCTCCCGAGGAGATCAAACCCGAGGAGAAGCCAGGCGAGACCAAGCCCGAGGGTTCCAAGTCCGAGGGCACGAAGACAACCAAGACCGTTGCAGTTGCAGCCACGGGAGCCAAGACCACCGGCAAGCTCGCGGCAACCGGCGACGCCTCGAGCGCAGCCATCATAGCGACCGCCCTTGTAGGAACGGCCGCTATCGTCACAGGCGCCCTGGCGAGTCGCAAACGCTCGTAAACACTTTTTCGCACAGGACGGGTGGATCGCGGCCCTTGCCTTCCTCGTCTACTTCTTCGTAGCGTAAGGGCAAGGCTGCAAAAGCTGAACAATAAAGCGCGGAGTCGCCATGCGGCTCCGCGCTTTTCTTTTAGCGCCGGTCCCTGCGCCGGCGTGCGGCCTATTTCTCCCCCATTTTGGCCATTTTGCCCTCCAAACGGCACTACCGCCGGCAACATCCAGCAGATACGCTGAATCTAGTCGTATAGGCCCTATGAGAACGGGAGCAACCATGGCAGCCTTGTTCACGACCCCCAAACGCAATGACGCTACCGCCGGAACCCATGTTGCCGAACCCGACGTTCGCCGTCGCATAGGACTCGCGCACGGCAGCTGGCGCCGCGTGACGCGCCGCATCGTCGCGGGCGCCGTGTGCGCGCTCACGGTGAGCTCGCTGCTCATGCCGAGCGTCTCGCTCGCAGCGGAATGGGTCAAGGTCGGCGGCAACAAGTACAACACCGCGGCGAGCGACGAGGCCGGTACCTGGTCGTGGGACGGCGCCGACGACTTGAAGCTCAACAACTATAACGGCGGCGAGATCCAGGCCGCAGGCAAGCTCAACGTGAATTACTCGGGGACCAACATCGTCACTGCCGAATGGATCGAAAGCATCAACGTTTCTCATGGCACTAACGAGAATGCCGAGCTCAATATCCAAGGCGACGCGGGCAGCACGCTCAGCGTGACATCTACTGAGGACGCTATCCTCTCCACGGGCAATATCAACATCGACGGAGCCGGATCCGTCAACGCCACGAGCACTGGGTTTGATGCCATCAATGCCGGGGGTGATCTCGCCATCAAAGGTTCGGGCAACGTCAACGCCACGGGTGCATCGGATGGCATCAGGGCAAACGGCAATATCACGATTGACGACAGCGGAGCCGTCACCGCCAGGGCTACCGAGGACAAGGGTATTGGAACCGACAAGAACCTCACCATCAAGGGTGGCGGGACGGTCGAGGCAAGCTCCGAGAAAGACGCTGCCGTCGAGGCCAAGGGCAGCCTCGCAGCCACAAACGCCTCCCTCAACGTAAACGGTGTTGAATATGGCGTCTATGCCCACAAGGGCATCACCCTCGATCATGCAAACGTGACGGTCCGTGCAGGTAAAGGCAGATACGGTGGCGCCATCGCCCTCTTCACCTACCAGGACGACATCGTCGTCAAGAACGGCTCCACCGTGGACGCGTTTGCGGAAGGCGAGGTTTCGGCTGCATTCTCCACCAGAAACGATCGACCCAACGAGAAGGGTGGCCACATCTACATCAGCGACTCCGTTGTCAAGGCCATAGCCCGCTATGTCGAGAACGGCGACGGCCCCACCCCCTACAGCGAAAACCAAGATGGCGAGACGAGCCCCGAGCCCCAAGGCGAGAACATCGGCATCATCGCCCAGACCAGCGAGGGCATCACACCCGCAGTCATCTCGATCATCCGCAGCAAGGTAACGGCCGAAGGAGATACAGCGGCAATCTTTGCCCGTGCCATGAGCGCTGACGGCAAGACAATCGGCACCATCAAGATTGAGAACGCCGCCATCCAGACGCCCGAAGGCGGCAAGGTCATTGACTATCGCAAGCTCCGTGACGGCATCTACGAAGCAGGCCAAGCCATCGGCACGGGCGACGCCACGGTCGACTCCCTCTATATCAAAGCAGTCGCCAAAAGCACGACCATCGCACCTCCCGAGGTAGCCAATCCGGAAGACCCCAAGCCCGACGAGACCAAGCAGAACCCCAAGCCTGAGGGCTCAAAGCCGACCAAGGCCGTTGCGGCTTCAACCACGAAAGCCAAGACTACCGGCGTGCTCGCGGCAACCGGCGACACCTCGGGTGCGGCCATCGTGGCAACCGTCCTTGCGGGAACAGCCGCTATCGCCGCAGGCACCATGGCGAGCCGTAAGCGCTCTTAGACGCCTCTGCGCACATGGCAGCTCCCGCGAAGGCCCCGAGCCCCAGCACCGTTTAACAACGCCACCGCCGAGCTCCCCTCCGGCGGTGGCGTTTTCCATATGCGTCCGCAGGGGATGCACGAGATTGTCTTTGGTCTAGCCCAACCGGCATACGCTGGCGTGCGACAATTGGGGCTGCCGATATCACAACACTGAGAGAAGCCCGTCATGGAAGCGCATCAAAAGCAGATAACCGTTTATTCGAATCATACGGAAAGCGCGCCTGTCATCTACCTTCCTGTGGTCGTGGGCGACGGCAGCGAGGTTTATAAGTGTTGCCGAGAGCTCAACTGTCCGCCATTCGCCCTCGTCACCATTGGCGGGCTCGATTGGAATCGCGAGCTGAGCCCCTGGGCATGCGACGGGACCGTACGCGATGCCGAGCCTTTCGGCGGCCAAGCTGCCGATTTTCTTGATGAGCTGCTGAATCAGATAATCCCCCAGGTCGAGTCATCGCTTCCTCAGCCGCCCACCTGGCGTGGCATTGCCGGTTACTCGCTCGCGGGCCTCTTCGCACTCTGGTCCCTCTGGCAAACCGACGCCTTTGACCGCGCCGCGAGCGCATCGGGGTCGCTATGGTTTCCCGACTTTGTCGATCGCGCCAGCACGGCGCCATTTGCCGGCAGCCCGCAGGCTGTCTATCTGTCGCTCGGTAAAAAGGAGACCAAGACTCCCAACCGCATGATGCGGCACGTACTCGACGATACGCGCGCAATGGAAAAGCTGCTCGGCGAACGTGGTATTCCCACGACGCTGGAGCTCAACCCCGGCAATCACTTTGCCCAAACCGATCTGCGCATGGCACGTGGCATCCACTGGATATTGACGCATTAAAAATGACGCCCGCGCGTACGCATGGGCGTCATTTTTTGATTCAGCTGAACACAGCTGCTACTCAGCAGCCTCCTCAAGCTCGGAGACATCAAACTCAAAGTCGTTGCCCGGTAGGATGGCATTGAGCACAATGCCCACCAGCGAACCCACGGCAAGACCCGAAAGCGAAATCGTCACGCCGCCCAGCTCCAACACGATGGCACCGGCGGTGCTGTACGCAATGCCGAGCGAGAGCACGAGCACCAGAGCTGCCACCAGCACGTTGCGGTTGTTCTGGAAATCGACCTGGTTTTCGATGAGGTTGCGGACGCCCACAGCGCTGATCATGCCGTAGAGCACGAGCGACACGCCGCCGATAACGCATGCCGGCATGGCGGCGATGACCGCGGCGAACTTGGGGCAGAACGAAAGCACGATGGCGCAGCACGCGGCAATGCGAATCACGCGCGGGTCAAACACACGCGTTAGGGCAAGCACACCGGTGTTCTCGCCATAGGTGGTGTTAGCCGGAGCGCCAAAGAGCGAAGCCAGGATCGTGGCAAGGCCGTCGCCAAGCAGCGTGCGATGCAGGCCAGGATCGGCGATGTAGTTACGCTCGCAAGTGGAGCCGATAGCCGAGATATCACCGATATGCTCGATCATGGTCGCAAATGCCAGCGGCATAATGGTGATGATGGCCGTCGTGGCAAGACCGCTATCGAACTGCGGCCCAAAGAGTGCAAACACGGTGTTGTCCCACACGATGGGCAGACCGACCCACGGAGCGGCGGCAACGCCCGAGAAATCAACCTCGCCGAGCGCAGCCGCAACGGCATAGCTCACCACAACGCCCAGCAAAATCGGCACGATCTTGACCATGCCACGGCCCCAGATGTTGCAGATGACGATAACGGCAACGGCAATGACAGCCACAAGCCAGTTGGTCTGGCAGTTAGCAATAGCGGAACTTGCCAGGATCAAGCCGATGGAAATGACGATGGGGCCAGTCACCACCGGCGGAAAGAAGCGCATAACGCGCTTGGCGCCAAACGCGCGGAAGAGCGCCGCAAGCACCGGATAGAGCAGGCCGGCACAAGCTACGCCCAGGCAGGCGTAGGGCAAAAGCTCGGCCTCGCCGTTGGGCGCGATGGCGGCATAGCCCGCGATAAAGGCAAACGAAGATCCCAAAAACGCTGGCACCTTGCCGCGCGATAGGAAGTGGAAGAGCAGCGTGCCCAGGCCGGCAAACAAAAGGGTCGCCGAAACCGAAAGGCCGGTGAGCACAGGCACCAACACGGTAGCGCCGAACATGGCAAACAGGTGCTGCAGGCCGAGCAAAAACATGCGCGGGCGACCGAGCGACGACGCATCGTAGATGGCATCGGCGACGGCGGGCGTCGAGGATTGGGACATGGATGTCCTTTCATAATGGAAGGGCGCCCGGGCATATCGGATAACCTGCCCGAACGATACGATCCGAACCATTGTACGCGATACGCAACGTCTCGCACGCGCCGTCGCCTGCGAACGGTAGCGTTACTTCCAAACGCGCTCGGCGATGCGTTTGACCAGGGCAATCTTTGCCCATTGCTCGTCCTCGGTCAGCTTGTTGCCAATCTCGCAGCTGGCAAAGCCGCACTGGGGAGACAGATACAGGTTCTCGAGCGGCACATACTGGGCAGCCTCGCGGATGCGCTCAACGATAACGTCCTCGTCCTCGAGCTCTGCGGCCTTGGTGGTCACCAAGCCCAGCACGACCTTCTTGCCGGGTGCAACGTAGCTGAGCGGCTCAAAACCGCCGGCGCGCGGCGTGTCGAACTCCAGATAGAACGCATCGACGTCCTCATGCGCAAACAGATATGGAGCGATGGGATCGTAGCCGCCTTCAAAAGCGTAGGTGGAGTGGTAGTTGCCGCGGCACACGTGCGTGTTAATGACGAGGTCGTCGGGCTTGCCCTCGATGGCGGCGTTGTTGAGCGCCACGCCCAGCTCGCTCACCTTTTGCAGGTCAACCGGGCTCATGCCAGTCTTGGACACAAAGTCGGTATCGCAATAGATGCCCCAGGTGCAGTCATCAAACTGGATGTTGCGGCAACCCGCTGCGTACAGGTCGGCGATCACCGTGCGATAAGCGGCTGCAATTGCGTCGGCAAGTTCCTCATCGGTCTTATAGACAGCGCGCAGGCTCTCCTGCTGGCCATCGCAGCGGTCGAGCGTAACCTCCGAGAACGTCTGGATCGGCGCCGGGATGGTTTGGCGCGCAACCTGGCCCTCGCCCTCAAGCACCTTGACAAACTTGAAGTGCTCGACGAAGGGGTGGTTCTCGCCGCTGATGGGGCCGGTCACCACGGCGGTGTCAGCCGTGGTCTCCTCGTCGTGGAACATATAGCCCGTACGCGAGGTGCGGCGTTCAATGCCGTTGAGCCCCCACATAAAGTCGAGGTGCCAGTAACTGCGACGAAACTCGCCATCGGTAATCACCTGCAGGCCAGCGGCCTTTTGCTTGTCCACCAGGTCGCGAATAGCCTCATCCTCGACGGCCTTAAGCCCCTCGGCATCAAGCGTGCCTGCCGCATAGGCAGCGCGGGCATCCTTTACGGCCTGCGGACGAAGAAAACTGCCGACGATATCGGCACGAAACGGCGCGTTCGGTTGAATCGAAGTGCTCATAGATATCTCCCTTTGCATTGGTTGCTTTACTGGGACAGAGTATGAGCGCTCATATAGCCATCGTAAAATATACGTTTATAACAGTTTGATATAGATGCTTCCTATATCAGTTGGGACTGTCATGAAGAGATTTGACCTGTGCAGGACGCAGCAGTCTAGATATGCTGACGGATCGCGTCGATATAGGCTTGACCGTAGCGCGTAAGCGTCGTGTTCTTGCGCGTGATGATGCCGATCTCCATGTACTCATCCACATCGAGCGGAATCGAGATAATGCCGGGGCCGTTGAGCTCGTGGCTGATCACGCCCGAGCATACCGTGTAGCCGTTGAGGCCCATGGCCAAATTGAACAGCGTCGCACGGTCGCGCACGCGGATATTCTTGCGACGCTCAAACGTCGAGGTCAGCTCCTCGGAATAGTAAAACGAGTTGTAACTGCCCTGCTCGTAGGACAGGAACGGGTAGTCTTCCAAGTCCTCGAGCGTCACGCTGGAGCGGGCCGCCAGCGGATGGTCGGCACAGACGAAGACATGCGGCGTGGCGCAGAAAAGCCCCTCGAATACGAGCTCGTTGGCCGCCAGCATGCGCTCGATAACCTCGCGGTTATGCTCGGATAAGTACAGGATGCCCAGTTCGCTTTTCATATGCGCGACGTCCTCGATAATCTCGTGAGTCTGCTCCTCGCGCAGGGTAAAGTCATAGCGCGCGGCATCGAACTCACGGATCACATCGACAAACGCGTTGACGGCAAAGGAATAATGCTGGCAGCTCACACTAAAGTGCGGCACCTGCTCGGACGCGCCCTTGTACTTGCCTTCGAGCAGATCCGCCTGATCGAGCACCTGGCGCGCGTAGCCCAAGAAGGTCTCGCCCTCCTCGGACACAATGACACCCTTGTTGGTGCGCTCAAAGATGTGCACACCCATCTCGTTTTCGAGATCGCGGATCGACGCGGTAATCGAAGGCTGCGACACAAAGAGCCGGCGCGAGGCCTCGGTGATGCTGCCGCATTCGGCAACTTTGACGACATACCTGAGCTGTTGAAGCTTCATGATGGCCTCCCTAGACGTCCGCGAAACCCGAACCCGCCGCATCCGCCTGACGCATAAACGACGGCATCTCCCCCGTCGCGGCGCAGGCGGCAATCTGATGCAGAGCCCCGGCAACCGCATCGTCTGCCGCAGCGCCGATATGCCAGCGCGCGGCAGCCGTGACGGCCTCGTTGGCATTGGCGACCGCAACGGAGTTGGGGACGGCACCGATCATGGGCAGGTCGTTATCGGAATCGCCAAATACGGCCACCTCGTCGGACGTCAGGTCCAAAGCGCGCGCCAGCTCCAGCGCAGCGCAACCCTTGTCCCAACCTGCTGGAAGAATGTCGAACAGGCGCACACGATTGTTGGGAAACACGAGCGAGAGTTCCGGCACCTCAGCGGCAACGCGCTCGCGTAGCTCCGCGAGCTCCTCACGCGAACGAGCACTCCAGATATTCGCCTTGAACACCGACGCGTCATCGACGACAGGACGGCACGGGGCCTCTTCGCCCTTGAGCCATGCGTTACCGCCCGACTCCATGGCGCGGCGCACGCGCTCGGGGTCGCTCGTCACACAATAGGCATCGTTGCCCCAAAAGTCATCACCCAGGCCGTAGACCTTCAGATACGTATCGTCGGTCTCTTGCTCCAAGTAGTCAGCCAAGCGCATAAGGGCGGCGTTGTCGGTCGCATGCGAGGCTACCACCTCGCCGTCCACAAACATGACCTGGCCGTTGCAGAACGCGCCGGTCGAGAAGCACTCGGCGCGATTGCGGAACATCCAGCCCATCGCGGAGGGCTGGCGACCCGAAACCGGGCCAAAGTGCAGACCCGCCGCCTGCATGGCATGAATGCCCTCGATGGCGTAGTCGCTGGCGCCGTCATGCCCGGCTGGAATCAGCGTATCGTCCATATCGGTCAGCACAAGTTTAATCATAAGGCCCCCTCGGTCATTCTTAATCCCGTCTATTGTACCGACCTGCCAAAAAGAGACAGGTTTATATTGGCAGGTTTTATCTGGGAAAACGCAAAGCCCCAGTTGTTACCTGCCAAAATAAACCTGTCCCTTTTTGGCAGGTGCGCTAGTATAGGGAACAACAGATTCGATGCGGGAGTGCCGGCGGTGCAAACCACAAGGCTGAGAGGGCATGGGGCCCAATCCTTTGAACCTGTCAGTTAATGCTGGCGTAGGGAGCATGCCGCCTTTTTAGGGGCGCTGTCTATGCACAGCGCCCCTTTTCTATGCCAAGGAGGCATGTGCAGTGATCGATTCGAAACAGCTCAAGCAAAACGTGGTCAAGGCCGTGGAGGAGATTCGCGCCACCAATCCGATGGCGGGCTCCATCACCAACACGGTGACGATTGACTTTGTCGCCAACGCGCAGCTCGCCGTGGGCGGATCGGCCGCCATGGTCTATCTGCCCGACGAGGGCGAGGCGCTCGTTGCCGGCGGCGGCGCCATCTATCTGAACATGGGCACACTCTTCCCCATCTACGAGCAGACGATTCCCCGCGCGGCCAAGGCGGCACACGACGCCGGCAAGCCCTGGGTGCTCGATCCGGTGGGCCTGGGCATCGGCAGCCTGCGCACCCAACTGGTAAACGAACTCAAGCAGTACAAACCCGCCATCGTGCGCGGCAATGCCTCCGAGATTATCGCGCTCGCCGGCCTGTGGGGCCTTGAGGGCGAAGCGGCCGATCTGAGTCGCGTGCGCGGTGTCGATACCACCGACACGGTAGACGCCGCCCGCGGCGCCGCCGTGGCGCTCGCCCGCTACACCGGCGGCGCCGTTGTGGTCTCGGGCGAAGTCGACCTGATTACCGACGGCACGACCGTGGCCAAGTCCCACGGCGGCAGCCCGCTCATGTCCAAGATCACCGGCTGCGGTTGTTCGCAGGGCGGCGTGCTGGCTGTGTACGCCTGCGCTGCCGATCCGTTTACGGCAGCCATCTGCGGCACCGCGGTCTACAACGTTGCCGGCACGCGTGCCGCCGCTGTCGCCGATGCCCCGGCAAGCTTTAAGGTCGCCTTTATCGACGAGCTCTACCGCGCGACCGCCCAAGACATCGCCGATAACCAGCTCGAGCTCGAGGAGGCATAAGCCATGTCCGAGCCCGCAACCAATACCAGCATGAACACGCTCGTCGCCGTGGCCATCGCCCCGTGCGGCACCGGCGATGAACTGTCCGCCGAGGTCGCCGAGGTCGTGCGCGTCATTCGCGAGAGCGGCCTTCCCAACCGCACCACCTCGATGTTCACCGAGATCGAGGGCGACTGGGACGAGGTTATGCAGGTCGTGCGCGACGCAACCTTTGTGTTGGCGAGCAAGGGCATCCGCACCGAAGTCGTGCTCAAAGCCGATATTCGACCCGGATTTACCGATACCATGACCGGCAAACTCGAGCGCATGGAAGCACAGATCAAAAAGCAGGAGGAAGCACGATGAGCATCCGCGACAACCTTGATATCTCGGCCTATCTGGTACTCGGCCCCGAAAACACGCTCGGACGCCCCGTGGGCGATGTGGTGGCCCAGGCACTCGACGCCGGCTTTACCTGCATCCAAGTGCGCTCCAAGGTGGCAAGCGCCCGCGAGATCATCGCGCTGACGGGCGACGCCGCAAAGGCTATCGCTCAGGCCGGCAAAACCGGGCAGATCGCGCTGCTGATCGACGACCGCCTTGACTGCGTGCTCGCCGCACGCGAGCAGGGCATCGCTGTCGACGGCGTGCACGTGGGCCAGAGCGACATCCCCGTCGAGGTCTGCCGCAAACTTTTGGGCCCCGATGCCATCGTGGGCCTTTCGGCCCGCTGCGAAGAGATGCTCGAGTACGTCAAGACCGCCGACATGAGCCTAGTCGACTACCTGGGCATCGGCCCGCTCCACGAGACCGAGACCAAGCGCGACTGCGGACGCGCAGCCGATGGCTCCATCATCACCAAGAGCTTTGAGGACCTGGCCGCCCTCCATGCGGCAAGCCCCGTGCCCATCGTGGTGGGCGGCGGCGTCAAGACGGCCGACCTGCCGCAGCTTAAGGCCACCGGCGTCGATGGCTTCTTTGTGGTGAGCGCCGTCTGCAGCGCCGACGACCCCCACGCCGCAGCCAAGGAGCTCGTCGACACCTGGCAGCAGGCATAGGCATAGGCTGAGCAGCTGCTCCGCAGCCTCATATCTTCAAGAGCGGAAAGCGCATCCCAGTTTGGACGTCCATTCTGGGATGCGCTTTCCGTATAGAGAGCCAGTGGGAAACTGCATCCCAGTCTGAACGCATATTCCAGGATGAACTTTCCGCATGCGACCCTTACCCCGCCAGATACGCTTCCAGCGCCGGCAGCGTCGCCTCCGCATCGCGACGGCCGATCTGATAGATGCGCTCGAGCTCATCGGGCTCGCGGCACAGCGACGGCACCTTCACCGATTCGCTCGGCCGCACCACAAAGATCTCGCCAGCGGCCTCGCGACGCGCCAGGTCATCGAGCGTGGCATTGTAGACCTCGTGCCGATGCTCAAGCGCCGCAACAAACTCCGGATAGTGACGATACACGCGACGCAGCATAGGCATCACGCTATTGGGCTGCTTTACAAAGCCTGCCGGCTGCGTCAGCACCACCACGTTGCGATCATAGCCCTGCGCAAACAGCCAAGCGCTGGGAATGGAATCGGCAACACCGCCATCCAAGTACTTACGACCCTCGATGGCAACAGGACGCGTCGCCACGGGAATCGCCGACGACGCCCGGATCCACTCAATATCGCGCTCGTCGCCATAGGGCAGGTCATGGTAGACGGCCTGCCCCGTCTTAAGATCGGTACATACGCACGTAAACCGCATGGGGCAGGCGCGATATGCCTCCAGATCGATGGGATCGCGCTCGATGGGTACCTCATGATAGGCAAACTCGGCATTGAACATATCGCCGGTTCGCAACCAGCTCGTCACGCTCGCATAGCGCTTGTCGGCGCAATAGGCCTTGTTGTAGCGAATGGCGCGGCCGATCTGGCGCGATTTAAAGTTGTAGCCAAACGCCGCGCCCGCCGAGACACCCACCATATGGTCGCAGGTTAAGCCGTGCTCCATCCATACGTCGAGCACGCCCGCCGTATACATACCGCGGTAGCCGCCTCCCTCGAGCGCAAGCCCCACCGTGCGCGTCGTGTCTGGCTGTGCCATGCGACCATCTCCGTTCCCGTGTTTTAAAGCGGGACAAGTATACCCGCCAACATATATCGACTCAGTCGCATTTATATCGAGCATCGCATCGTCACGCTACCGATTGGCGAATAATAGCCGCCCGCAGCAGGGGCACCCATATACAATCCTCTATTGTTGTTTATACTACTCAATAGTTATCAGCAGCGAACACGGACCGACATATTAAACCAGCGACGCAGCAAGGCGGGGGCCTGGATACACGCAAAGCGTTGAGCAGCAACGCGTGTGTACAACGAGCTCGCCCGACGCAATACACCCCGACCTCAGGAAGCCGCTTACAGCATGGATATCGCCAGCAATTACACCGAGACGCTCGAAAAGACCATCCGCGACCTACTCGAGCGTCAGGACGATCTGATCAGGACTGCCTTTACCGACGAGCTCACCGGTCTTGGCAACCGCGGCGGCTTTACCCGTTCCCTAGAGGAAATCTGGGAGCAGGAATTGCCCGTAACCATGGCGTTTATCGACATCGATAACCTTAAGCACTGCAACGACATCTTTGGACACGACGAGGGCAACCGCTATATCTTGCAGGTGAGCCTCTATCTCAAGCTGTATATGAAGGTGGACGAGGCGGCATTTCGCCTGGGAGGCGACGAGTTTGCCATCCTGTCCACAATCGCGACCGAGGATGACCTTGCCGAACGTCTGGAGCACTGTCGAGAGGTCCTGCTCAAAAATAACGATTCCGAGATGCCTCACTCGTTTAGCTACGGAGTGTCACACGCCGACCCCGCCCTGGGCGAAGCCTCCAATCGCATGACGCTCGATGCCGACCATCGCATGTACGACTACAAGCTGCGCCATGCCGTGCACCTTGATCGACGCAATATCACGCAAGTCCACGCCGACGACTTCGAAGTTAGCGATCGCATTTTCGACGCCCTTTCGATGCTCAACGAAGGCCGCTATTTCTTTATCGAGAACCTGGACAAACATCGCACCCTTTGGTCACAAGGCGCTATGCGCGATCTTGGCCTTCCTTCGGAGCATATAGACAACTGCCGCGATTACTGGAAAACGCGCGTCCATCCCGATGACCTCGAGGCCTATAGCGACGATATCGACCAGATCTATAACGGCTCCAAGCACCGTCGCGTCATGCAATACCGCGTGCGCAACGCCACCGGCGACTACGTTCTCTGCCGTGCTCGCGGGTTTCGTATCGACGGCGACGGAAATGTCCCCTCGCTCTATGTCGGCGAGCTCGTCAACCACTCGCTTGCCGAGACCGTCGACGCCGCCACGGGCCTTGGAACGCAGCGCATGTTGCTCAACGCTATCGATGCCTGCCGTCGCGACTGTTGCGAGACGGGGCTTATAGCGGTGCGCGTTCGCGGCACGACAAAGCTCAACGAGCTCTACGGGGCCGAGGCTGTCGACAACATGCTTGCCGAATACGCAGGCCGTATGCTGTCGATCACCCGTGGCAGGAGTCGCGTCTACCGCTCACGAAGCGTCCAGTTCGTCGTGCTCAGCAACGATTTGGACCATGAGGCGTTCGAGCAACTGGTCCATCATCTAAAAGAGGCCGTTTTCGCTCCCGTTCGAATCGCGGGCGATACCATTACTCCCGTCTGTCTTGTCGTCCCGGCCTTCTACGAGCGCCTAGCCAACCAAGCGACCGCCGTTTTAGGCGAACTCGACCGTCGCCTTCGCACGGCCGGCGGACTTGTTCCCAACGACAGCCTCCCCATACCCGAGATAGAGCGCAAAAGCGCTATCGCCGAGCGCATCGATATGCTCACGGGCCTCTGTCGACCCAGCGAGTTTATGCGACGCGCCAACGCATTTCTCCAGACAAGGCGCGACGGCGCTTGGTGTATCGCCACCGTCGACATGGGACACATGCGACTGTTCAACGAATGGCACGGACAGGCCGAGGGCGACCGCATGCTCGCCGATGTGGGCACGGTCCTCAAGGACATCGAAAATGCCGACATGGGCGTCGCAGGATACTGGGGCCAAGACGACTTTTGCATACTCATCCCCTTTGAGCACGACACCGTCCATCAAATCTATAACAGCGTTCGTGAGGCCGTGGCCAAGCATGATGACGGCGTGGGTTTCTGGCCGTCCATGGGCGTCTACCCCATCGACTCCAACGAGGAAATCACCATCGATGCGCAGGCCAAGGCCATGTTTACCAATCGGCGTGCAAAAAACGACTTTAAGGAGCGCATTGCCATTTTCCGCCCCGAGGAGTACGAGCGCGAAATCTCGTTCCACCGCACGCTGACCGAATTCCAGTATGCGCTCTCAAACGGCCGCATTACCTACTACCTGCAGCCCCAGGTCGACATGGAAACCGGCGAGATCACTGGCGCCGAAGCGCTCACGCGCTGGATTGACAAGGATGGCTCCCTCATTTCACCCGTCACCTTTATCCCCGCTCTCGAGGAAAGCGGTTTTGTGGTGACGCTCGACAAATACGTTTGGCAGGGCGTTGCCTCGTGGCTGCGCGGGCGCATCGATCGAGGGCTTCGCGTGGTTCCGATCTCGCTCAACGTGTCGCGCGTGGATATCCTTGCCTGCGACGTTGCCGAGCATATGGGGGCACTCGCCGACCAATACAATCTGCCGCCCGAGCTCATGCGCATCGAGATCACCGAGACGGCTTATACGGGAGAGTCCGAAGCTGTGGATAAGCTGACGGCCGACCTGCACAACCGCGGCTTCTCGACCTACATGGACGATTTTGGCACCGGCCAGTCCACGCTCGCGATGCTCAAGAACGTCAACGTCGACGTCATCAAGCTCGACCGCACGTTTGTGCCCGTCGACGGCGATCAAGGCCGCAGCGTGCAAATCATTTCATCAATGCTCGAGATGGCGCAGTCGCTCCATCTGCCCGTTGTGGTCGAAGGCATCGAGACAAATGAGCAGGCAAACATGCTGCGCCAAATGGGCGCCCGCTACGCTCAGGGCTTCCTCTACTACCGTCCCATGCCGGCAAAGGATTTTGAGGCGTTACTCGATGGTGGCGACAACAACTAATACGCTCGTGCGCAAAACGCTGACACCGAGGGGGACGTTTGTCCCCATGAGCCAGCCTACGCCCCAAAAACGCCACCGCCGAAGGGGTGTTTTGTCCCCATTGGCTAACTTATATCCCCAATCCAAACCAAATTGGGGATATGATACAAACCACTGTTGTGCCCAAGGAGGTTATCCATCATGAACGAGTCGTATCGCCTGGGCGAGCAATCGATTATCTCCTATCTTCAGCGACTTGCGAGCGGGGTCTCGACCGCCGAGCTCGATGTTACCGCGCTGCCCCCGGAGCTGTGCGCCATCGGCGATCAGCTACAGAAGACATTTGCCATCCTGCAGCAAGAACGCGAGCTGCTTGAGCGCGGCGCCTATATCGACTCGCTCACCAATCTTGGCAACCGTGGCGGACTCGACCGCCATGTCGATCAGCTCTGGCGCAAAGGCACCCCCTTCACCTGCGCCTATATCGATATCGACCACCTCAAGCATTGCAACGATAAGTTTGGCCACACCGAGGGCAATCGCTACATCCTGAGCATCTGCCGTGCACTCACCGAGACAATGGAGCCCGATGACCTGCTGTTCCGTATCGGTGGAGACGAATTTGTACTTATATCCCCCACGACAGACGAAGCCGAGCTCGAGCAGCGCCTGGAGCGGACGCGTGCCAATCTTATCGAGGCAACATCGGACGGCAAGGCGCCCATGACCGCCAGCTTTAGCTTTGGCTGCTCGCGCGTCGACCCGCTTGCAGGCGATACGCGTCGCCAGATGACAAAGGACGCCGACCGCAAAATGTATCGCTACAAGCTCATGCACCGTGTACAACAGCCAGAAGAAGACAGCGTGCCGCAACACCCGGTCGCCGATGAGCCTCTCTGCAACGACCGGGTGTTCCAAGCGATCTCCATGAGCTCCGAGACACGCTATCCGTTCATCATTAACCTCGACACCGGCGAATCGCAATGGTCGGTTAATGCCGTGCGCGATTTTGACCTACCCTCCCAGCATCCCTACAACTCGCTCGATATATGGCTTGCCCGTGTTCACCCCGAGGACCGCGACAACGTACGTGCCGAGCTCGATATGGTGGTAAACGGCACGTGGCACTTCCACTGCATGCAGTATCGCGTCATAAATACCGCCGGAAAATACGCGCTTTGCGACTGCACGGGCTACCGCCTGGACGGCACCGATACCGAGCCCAACATGTACGTGGGCATTGTCGTCAACCGAAGCTTGGCAGATGCGACCGATTCCGTGACCGGCCTGGGCGATATCCACGCCCTGGTCAACGCCATTGGCGAAATGCGCCGCGTGGCGCGCATGGCGGGCTTTATTGCCATTAAGGTTGACGATATCGCCGAGGTCAATGCCCGTTATGGCTTTGATGCGGGCGATCGCGTTTTGGCAGAAACTGCCGCCTGCCTCATGGATTGTTCGCGCGGCAAGGGTCGTCTGTTCCGCTCGACGGGGCCGATGTTCGTGGCGCTCTTTGACGAGCTTGATCCCGAAGAGACCGATGCGGTTGCAGACGAAATCGAGCGGTTCTTGGGGTCGCCCGTGCTCCTCGGCTCATTTGAATATCAACCACCCCTTCGCGTGGCGACGCTTCATCTGGACGCCGTCGACCGACAGCCCGTTTCCATTTTGAACGAGCTCAATGCGCTGATTAAAGAGGCGCCGCAGGTACCGGGCACCAAGCTGGACTAGCGTCGTGGGGCGCGATGTGAAACACAAGCCGTTTCGCATCGCGCCCCACGCCATCTGCCCGCTCGTGCGATAATCCTCCGCAGAAGTCACCGACAGCAGAGGGAGTTTGTGATGAAGGTTCTTTTGGTCAATGGCAGCCCCAAGGCAAACGGCAACACGGCCCGCGCACTCGCCGAGGTCGCCGAGCAGCTCAACGCCGAAGGCATCGATGCCGAGATGTTTCAGCTGGGCGCCAAGCCTATTCGCGATTGCATCGGTTGCGGCCAGTGCGGCAAGCTCGATTGCCGTTGCACCTTTGACGACGATGTGGTCAACGAGTTGATTGCCGCTGCCGAGCAGGCAGACGGCTTTGTCTTTGGCTCGCCCGTCTACTATGCGCACCCCAGCGGACGCATCCTCTCGGCACTCGACCGCGCATTCTATGCAGGCAGCAAGGCCTTTGCGCACAAGCCGGGCGCCGCTGTCGCCGTTGCCCGCCGCGGCGGCACGTCGACCACCTTCGACGTGCTCAACAAGTACTTCACCATCAACCAGATGCCCGTGGTAGCGTCCACCTACTGGAACAACGTCTTTGGTGCCATGCCGGGTGAGGCCGCCCAGGACGCCGAGGGCCTCGCCACCATGCGAAACATCGGCAAAAACATGGCCTGGCTACTGCGTTGCATTGAGACGGGAAAGTCCGCCGGCATCGAAGCCCCCAAGGCCGATCGCGCTAGGACCAACTTCATCAGGTAGAACGGCGGAACCAAACAATGAACGTGCAGATCTTCGGTACCAAAAAGTCCTTCGATACCAAGAAGGCCCAGCGCTATTTTAAGGAGCGCCGCATTAAGGTGCAGTTTATCGACCTTAAGGAAAAGGAGATGAGCAAGGGCGAGCTCACGAGCGTGATGCAGGCGGTTGGCGGCATCGACAAGCTGCTCAACCCCAAAGCCAAGGACGAGGAGACGCTCGCACTCATCCAGCACCTCACCCCCAGCCAGCGTTTCGATAAGCTGCTCGAGAACCAGCAGGTTCTGGCCGAGCCCATCGTGCGCAACGGCAAAAAGGCCACCGTCGGCTATTGTCCCGATGTGTGGGGAGCCTGGGAGTAGCCTGTGTTATTTGTCGGCGCGTGGGTATAAGAGCTGGCGTTTGGCATAAGATTCAACTGTAAGCCATGTCTAACAAAGGAGGGCACATGCCCAACAAACCCGTGAAGATCATCATGCTTACCGGCTACCTCGGTGCCGGCAAGACCACGCTGCTCAACCACATCCTCGTCAACGACGGCGGCATCCGCGCCGCCGTGATCGTCAACGATATCGGCGAGATCAACGTCGACGCCAGCCTTATCGCCGACGGCGGCCTTTCCGAGACCGACGACCTCATCCCGCTCACCAACGGCTGCATCTGCTGCACGCTTTCGGACGACCTGGCCAACCAGCTGCAGGGCATCGCCGATTCGGGCAAGTTCGACTACATCATCATCGAGGCCTCGGGTATTTGCGAGCCTATCCCCATCGCCTACACCATCTCGAGCTTCTGCGACGAGGCCAAGGTGGGCGGCGAGCCCAAGCTCGCGCTCGACAACATCGTGGCCGTGGTCGACTGCGCCCGCATGTACGACGAGTTCAACGGCGGTCGCGACCTGCTGGCCGAGGACATTGACGAGGATGACATCGAGAGCCTGCTCATCCAGCAGATCGAGTTTTGCTCCACGCTGATTCTTAATAAGACTGACACCGTCACCCCTGAGCAGATCGCAGAGCTCAAAGCCATCGTGCGCAGCCTGCAGAAGGACGCCGTGATTGTCGAGGCTCAAAACGGCGAGGTCCCCATGGAGGAGCTGCTCGACACCGACCGCTTCGACTTTATGCGCGCCTACAACTCCGCCGCCTGGATCGAGGCCATGGAGCATCCCGAGGAGCACGACGACCCCGAGGTGCTCGAGTACGACATCGAGACCTTTGTGTACTCGCGCCGCAAGCCGTTTGACCTGCAGAAGTTCACCGATTTTGTTGAGCAGGAGTGGCCCGATGAGGTCATTCGCGTCAAGGGTCCGCTGTGGCAGACCGGCGATCCGGACATGTGCTACATGTTTGAGCAGGCCGGCCACCAGATGCGCCTGATGGAGAACGGTCTGTTTGTCGATTCTGCGCCCGAGGGCGAGAAGCAGAAGATTATTGACGAGAACCCCGAGATCATGCAGATTTGGGACGACGAGACAGGCGACCGCATGACGAGCCTGTGCATCATCGGCCGTCACATGGACAAGGACGCGCTCATCGCCGCCCTCGATGCCTGCCTGACCGACTGGCACCGCGCCTAGGCTATCGAAGCGGGCGTTTTCCGCCCACGTAACCGCCAAACCACCACGAAGGTGCCCTTCGTGGTGGTTTTTCATTCTGAGCCAAGGAGATTCATGTTCAATATCGTGCTGTACGCGCCCGAGATTCCGGCCAATACGGGCAATATCGGCCGCACCTGCGTGGTCACCGGTACCCGCCTGCACCTGGTGGAGCCGCTGGGCTTTTCGCTCGACGACAAGACGGTGCGTCGCGCCGGCCTGGGCTACTGGCAAAACTTGGACGTGACGATCTATGCCGCCTGGGAGGATTTCCTTACGCGCAACGACCTCTCCCCCGCCGACGAACGCCTGCACCTGCTGACCAAAAAGGCGCGCCGCACCTATGCGCAAAGCACCTACCGCGACGGTGACTATCTGGTCTTTGGCAGCGAGAGCTCGGGGATTCCCGAAGAGCTGCTCGCAGCGACGCCTGAGCGCTGCGAGCGCATTCCCATGCTGCGCGATTGCGACTCGCTCGATAACGCCGAGACCTGGGAGGCCCACGAGGAGGCGCTCGGACATACCGAGGACAGCCACGAAGCCATCCTTCGGCAGGATATCTGCGGCAACTTTATCGACCCGACCGACTACCGCATTAGTGCACTCAACCTCTCCAACAGCGCCGCCATCGTCCTCTACGAGGCCCTGCGCCAAACAGGCTTTCCGGGAATGTGACAAAGGGACAGTCTCGTTGTCATATCGGACAATTGTCACATTGACACCCTTCAAACGAAATCAGAGATGCCCGCTATCGCAACGTAAGGCATCGCGATAGCGGGCATTCAGCTGAATCAGTAATTTGATTTCAAAAGTAGATATTAATCTTCGAATTCGACATTGACCCTTACGTCTGGACCACAGAACGTCGACACCTGCTTTTTCACCAGTTTTACTGCACGTTCATCAGATTTTTCCAGCATGCCGCTTTCTTGAACCTTTTGCCTCTGGTCCTTATCAGCCTGCTGAAGCAATTTATTTAAATCGTCCGTACTGACCTGATTCCAATTAAGAAAACCATTGTCCTCAACGTACTTTTTAAGCGAGTTCGGATCCGTTGACAACGCCACGATCTCGGAATGCGGAAGCGTAACATTAACAGATTTTATTACCGACTCGTTGTTTTTCGAACGATGGACTTTGACCTTCAGGTTCTCATCGTCTACGTTCAGACCGATATCCGCCTTGCCATCGATGGTCGCTACATATCGCTTAGTAGTAAATGGATTGTTAAAACCAAACGGATTCCCTGCGTCGTCAATATATAGAACCTGAGTAAAATCGTATTCGTAGGTAAGCAACTTCGTTACCGGCTTAATTTCTTCCCGAATCGAATCATCGCTTATAACGGTCTGATCGCGCGTCAACCACAGGTACACGCAGCCGCCGCAAGCTGCAATCAAGCCTAACGCCAATAGGGCGACAATTATCTTCTGGCCAATTGTTTTAAACGGATTGGAAACGCTCATTTAGCCCTTGTCCTCCAGTTGTCCTCAGGGTAATTACGGACTCAATTCATTTATATTGGGTTTTGATGTCAACCAATTCAGAAAGGAAGGACTTAAATCCAACATAATATAAATACACATTCATACGTTAATTTAATACCTATTCTGCTGCACGTAACTTTAGAAAGATTGGGGCACAGACCATAGGCCGGCACCCCAATCCATACATAGGCATCATAACGCGTTGATCATTCGATCATACGCCCACGTTAATCAACTGAAACGCTGACGCCCATCCGCTGATCTCGGTCGCTATATCCGATCATCAGCTCCCGTCCCTTTTTATCCTTTGCGCAAAAACTGCTGTCATACGAATATTCGATGTCCTTGTATCCCTTTTTCTTGCAAGCTTTGATGTATTTGTCGTACCCATCATGATCGATGCCAAATGCGACAAACGAAAGGCAGTCTTTTTCGTCTAACGACGTATAAACGATAGGGCAATCAGGCTTCGGCAAGGATTTTGCAAGGGCTTTTGTTGGCCAGTCATACGCCTTGACACCGCCCTTTGATGAAGTCGTATAGGTTTTCGACTTGAAACTATAGTACTCGAGATATATCTTTCCATCGCCGCCTAGATAGGCAATAGTCGCCACTGAAGGCTCCATCAGGTCATATTGATTCTGCTGGGCATTGGCGACATAGTCACCATGAATAATGCACGGAACGCTATCAACCGATTTTCGCTTCTCGACGATTCGCTGGCTATCCGCCGTCATTATCAGCGTTGAATAATCGTGCGCAGCCTCTTCCTCATCAAAAACGTCAGTAAACAGGAGTTTCTGTTCGTCAGTCAACTCCCCTTTCGGCTCAAACTGAATAGTGAACTGAGCAATATCGAAGCTCGATTTATTGTCATATTCAAATGTCATCATCTCGACGCCATCAACAACGCCTTCTGAGACACTCCAGTTTAGTTGATCGATTTTTACTGAATCCTTCTTACCTGGCTTTGGCTTCTTTCCACTTTTCTTAGTCGCTGCAAATGCGCATGCCGGACTCCAGCCGCGACCCGTAATTCCGAGTGGTAGAGAAATGCCGATTAGCGCCGCCGCGCTAAAAGCCAGAACTGCCGTAAATAACTTTTTCTTCATTACATATCCCTTGGTAGTCGTTTAACCTCCCCCTCGTCAAATAGCAGACGAATTGGCGACGCAGTGGCACTATTTGATTCAAGGGCGTGAACTGGATAAACATCGAGGGAAGGAGTGGGCCCTGTGCAATAAACTCCCCTCGTCAAAATGTCTAGCTAAAGAGGACGGACAGACGGCGAACGGTCATATCCGTTCACGTCCGCCCGTCTCCAACGATCAAACGTCGATGCGCTAACGTTCAAAAGCATTGCGGCCTCTTGCCTCGTAACCTCACCTCCTTCGAATGATTTGATGACATCGCGGTAGCTATCCGGACGTTCGAGCGTCGGTCTCCCAAACCTCACACCCCGCAGACGCGCCGACGCGATACCCTCCGCCTGGCGCTGCTTTATGTTTTCGCGCTCCACCTGAGCCACGTAGCTCAAAACCTGAAGCACTAGGTCGGCAATAAAAGTCCCCGTAATTCCATTGGGTTGTTCGCGTGTATCAAGCAATGGCATATCGAGCACCACGATGGCAACGCGTTTGTCCGTCGTTAGGCGACGCCATTCATCGAGAACTTCACGGTAGTCGCGACCCAATCGGTCGATACTCTTAATCACCAGAACGCCCCCTTCGCGCAGACGACGAAGAAGACGCTGGTACTGAGGACGCCTGAAGTCCTTTCCACTCGCTTTGTCAGCATAGATCAAATTCGTTTGGACCGGAAACCGCTCCAGCGCATCCAGTTGGCGATCCAGGTTCTGGTCTGCTGACGAAACTCGAGCATACCCATAGATTCTGTTTTTCATGATTGCCCCTATCAGCCGCACGATGGCAGCTTCAGCTCATCTGAGAGCCCACTCACAATAGGGCGTGCAAATTTCGCGAATGGGTTGAACCCATTTTCGGGCTCCAACGTAAGCTATTCAAGCACCGCTTCGACAACGCACGGCGCCAACCTTATACTTTGAAATGAAATTAATCGTTTTTAATTGAGATTAACTAGAATAAAATGAAATTAACCTGAGACGCTAAAGGAGAGCCTTGTGGAGTATCTCGAGAACCCGTTTACCCCCAGTTTTGGTGAGGTTCCTGCCCATCTCGCCGGCAGACAACAGATTATTCGGGATTTGGACCGTGCCTTCTTGAGCCAGCGTAGACGCCCGGAATTGACCTCGATCTTCTCAGGCGCGCGTGGAACCGGTAAAACCGCTCTCATGTCGTCGCTCGCAACAAGGGCGGAATCCCACGGCTGGATAGCGGTAAAGACGACCGCGCTCTCGGGAATGCTTGAGGAAATCGAGCTCGGGGCGAAACGTGCTGCAGGCCATCTCATCAACCCGTCTAACAACTTCGAAGTCACCGGTCTCGGAATTGCACCGCTCGGCAGCATCGAGGTCAATCGCGTTCACGATGTCTCAACCTGGCGTTATCGCATGAGCGACATCATCGACCAGCTCAACGAGGCGGGCACCGGTCTGCTCGTCACGGTTGACGAGGTGGACCCGACACTCGACGAGATGATTCAGCTCGCAGCGACGTATCAGCACTTTGTGACCGATGGGAAACGCGTCGCCCTGCTCATGGCGGGACTTCCCAACAACGTATCGACGCTACTGAACCACAAGACGGTCTCGTTCCTTCGCCGCGCCCAACAATATCATCTGGGTCGCATTGCCGACTATGACGTGCGCGAGGCCCTAATTCGCACAATCCAGGAAAACGATCGCCTAGCAGATGCTGAGGGAATCGATAGAGCCGTTCGCTCGATCTCTGGTTTTCCCTTCCTATTGCAACTCGTAGGCTACCGTGCCTGGGATCTTACAAGCGATTCGAAGGAAATCTCGTCACGTGACTTTGACCTAGGAATCAAAATCGCACGCGACGAGATGGATGACCGAATCCTCGCGGCAACCTATCGGGAACTCACTGCAGAGGACAAGCGATTCCTCATCGCCATGCTCGATGACGAGGAAGAGTCCACCACCGCTGACCTTGTCGAACGCCTTAAGCGTTCGCCGCAGCAGGTCTCCCGCTACCGACGCCGCATGATAGATGCCGGCATCATTGGAGAACGCGGGCGCGGAATCGTCGCTTTTGAATTGCCATTCTTCCGCGACTATCTCGCCGCTCAATGCGTGAAATAGAAGTCAATGTGACAAAGGGGCAGTCCCTTTGTCACATCGCCTATAGATAGCGGCCGGTAATGCTCTTGGAGCAAGCTGCGATGTCGCCCGGTGTGCCGGTGCAGACGATTTGTCCGCCTGCGTCGCCGCCGCCCGGGCCCATGTCGATCACGTAATCGGCGTTACGGATAAGGTCGAGGTCGTGCTCGATCACGATAACCGTGGCGCCCTTGGCAACGAGGCCATCAAACACACTCAGCAGTACCTGAACATCGAGCGGATGCAGGCCGATGGCGGGCTCGTCGAACACGAATACGGCATCGTCCTGTACGCGGCCCATCTCGCTCGCAAGCTTAAGTCGCTGCGCCTCGCCGCCCGAGAGCGCCGGCGTGGGCTCGCCGAGCGTCAGGTAGCCCAGTCCCAGGTCGTGAAGCGTCTGCAGGCGCGCCTGAACTTTCTTGAGTCCCACCGTGGCGTCGAGGGCCTCATCCACGCTCATATCCATGAACTGCGGTAGCGTAAGCAGGCTGCCGTCCTTGCCCTCGCGATGAATATGCGAGGCCGCGTCTGCATAACGCGAGCCGTGGCATGCAGGGCAGACGATCTCGACATCGGGCAAAAACTGCACGTCGAGCGATATCGAGCCCGTGCCATCGCACGTAGGGCAGCGCAAAGCGCCAGTGTTGTAGCTAAAGGCACCCGCTTTATATCCTGCCGCTTTGGCCTCGGGCGTACGGGCGAAGGCGCGGCGCAGCTCATCATGGATGTCGGCATAGGTCGCTACCGTCGAGCGTACGTTGGCGCCGATGGGCGTGGCGTCAATCAGGTTGGCGCGCGCGATGCCCTCGGCATCGACCCAACGCACGTGCCTTGGCAGGCGCTCGCCGGCCGCTTGCGCCTTGAGCGCCGGGATGAGCGTCTCGAGCACCAGTGTCGTCTTGCCCGAACCCGAAACACCCGTCACCGCGACAAGGCGGCCGCGCGGGATATCGACTTCGAGTGGTTTGACGGTATGGATGGCATCGGTCGCCATGCGGATATGGCCTAGGTCGAACATTTCGTCGTCAGCCACCTGCGGGCGCAGACGCTTGGGGTCCGAGCGCAAGAACGGCGCGATGCGGCTGCCCTGCGATTGTTCGACCTCGTCTACCGTACCGGCGGCGATTACATGGCCGCCGCCTGCTCCCGCAACGGGGCCCATCTCGACCAGATAGTCGGCTTCTGCCAGCACGCGCGTGTCGTGGTCGACAACAACAACGGTGTTGCCGTCGTCCACCAGATCACGCATCACGCCCACCAGGCCGTCGACATTGGCAGGATGCAAGCCGATCGAAGGCTCGTCCAGCACATACAGCACGCCCGTCGATCGGTTGCGCACCACGCGGGCAAGCTGCACGCGCTGGCGCTCGCCCGTCGACAGCGTGGCACCGGCGCGGTCGAGCGAAAGGTAGTCGAGACCCAGGTCGATCAGGCGACGGGCCGTGCTCAAAAAAGAATCGCAGATGTCCGTCGCCATGGGCCGCATCTCGGTCGGCAAGGATGCAGGCACTACGCGCACCCACTCAATCGCCTCGCCCAGCGTCATGGCCGCCGCCTGCGCCAGATTGATACCGCGTACCTGGGGCTGGCGCGCGGCCTCGGAGAGACGCGTACCGTCGCAATCGCGGCACGGTCCCTCGCGCAAAAAGCGTGCAACGCGCTTGAGCCCCTTGTCGTCCTTAACCTTGGCGAGCGCGTTTTCGACGGTATAGACGGCGTTGTAATAGGTAAAGTCGAGCGGCGTGGCGCCCTCGCCGTTTTTGGGAACGTAGAGAATGTGCTTCTTAACCGCCGGGCCATGGAACACGATATCGCGCTCTTGGGGCGTGAGCTGGTTAAACGGAACGTCGGTGCGCACGCCCATCTCGCCGGCCACCTGCTTCATCAGATCCCACATGAGCGTACCCCAGGGAAGCACCGCACCTTCGTTGATAGTCTTTGACTCGTCGGGCACCAGGCTCGCCTCGTCCACCTCACGCATGACACCGGTGCCGCCGCAGGTAGGACACGCGCCGCCGCTGTTAAAGGCAAGGTCCTCGGCACTCGGCGCGTAGAACTCGTGACCGCATGCGGGGCACGTGAGCGACAGGCCTGCGGCCACGTTAAGGCTCGGCTCCACGCGCGTCCCGCAATGCGGGCATACGTGATGGGCGCAGCGGCTAAAGAGCAGGCGCAGGCTGTTGTTGAGCTCGGTCATGGTGCCAAAGGTCGAGCGCACGCCCGGCACACTGGGGCGCTGATGCAGTGCGAGTGCCGCCGGCACGTGCAGCACCTCGTCCACCTGAGCGTGTTCCGCCTGCGTCAGACGACGGCGGGCATAGGTGCTCAGCGCCTCCAGGTAGCGACGCGAGCCCTCGGCATACAGAACCCCCAGCGCCAGCGAGCTCTTGCCCGAACCCGACACGCCGGCAATGCCCACGAGCCTTCCCAGCGGAATATCGATATCGATGTCCTTGAGGTTATGGACGCGCGCACCACGTACCTCGATAGCACTCGGCTGTTGCGACACCGTCATCGCTCCCCTTCCTGTTGATCGAATGTGACAAAGGGACTGTCCCTTTGTCCTTTACTCGTGCCATAAAACACGATCTCGAATGTACTCGCCCAGCATGGGCACGGTAAAACGGACGAGGCCGTATCCGGCGGCCTCGATGACGCGCTCGCGAATCAGGCTTGCGCGGTATTTGCTCGCCCAGCTCTGGGTGCGGTCGCAGCGCTCAATGATATCCGACATGCGCGTCGGCTTGTCCTCGCCAACCGCCATAGCCTCGACAAAGAGGCGCTGCGGACTGCGCAGCCCGTAATACAGAGGCGCGTCAACCGCTTCGTAGAACTCAAAGATGGCATCCGCATGACCATCCTCGACATCGCGCCTTTCAATGAGTTGCGAGCCACGTCGGACGGCAGACCGCCACATGTAATATCCCACCAGCTGAACCATATAGGGATGTCCCATGCTCTTGCGCGCCGCAAGGTCCGCGGTCTCCGCATCAACGTAAAGACCAGCACATTCGACCGTCTGGATATATGAATCGCGCACCTGGGGCAAAGAAATCGCCCCCAGCGTACGCTGCTGGGCACGCCGCAAAAACGTCACGCTCGGCTCTTCGAGCAGATTGTCAACCATACTGGGTAAGCCGGCAAAGACCAGCGCAAGACCACGCTGGTCGCTATCGGGCAAGCCCGTGGCATCCTGATCTCCCAGCACCTGCTGATAGAGAACGGCAAGGGCCGCCAGCTCCTCAATAGACGCCGATTGAGCCTCGTCAATCGCAAACAGGATGCCCTTACCTGGACCGAGCCTCTTGAGCCTCTCGTTGACCAGCCCCCGCAACGTCTCGCCTTTTGCCCGCGCCGCCTCGACCGACATTCGGCCAAATGACAGCCCAAACTCCATTGACGTCACAACGGGCTTATTCGAGCGGAGTGCGTCGGCCAAGCGGTCGCATAAACCAAGCGAAGCGGAATCGGAGACAACCGCCCATCCGCGATCACTGGCCAGACGTTGCAGCTCCCGCAGGAGAACTGTTTTGCCACAGCCGCGGTTTCCTGTAATGAGCATGAGTCTGCCCGGCGCTCCGGCACCGTTATCGAGCCCCTCCTCAAAATCTTCGATGACCGACTCGCGACCGATGAGTATCGGAGGCCGCTTACCAGCCGTTGGCTTAAAGGGATTTGGATTCATGTCGGCCTCCTCGGATTGGCAAAGGCTAGCAATAGTTATACCAACTTATACCGAGTTATACCAACTGAATGTGACAAAGGAGCTGTCCCTTTGTCACATGTGGCCGAAAAATTCCGCGTCGGCGGGGCGATAGGGGCGGAAGGTGGCGGGATCGATCTTTACGTGTGCCGCGGCGGGCACGTCGTACCATTTGACCGTATAGCCGGCGCCGTGGGCGCAAAAGACCGAATCGGGCGTGTTGGGCAGATCGGCCTCGGGCTCGTAGGCGGCCGCCTCGATGACGCGCTCGGCATCATGGCAAGCCGCATAGCCGGCGAACTCCAGGTACAGATGACCGCGACCGCTCGTGTAGGCAGCCACCTCCAGCGCATAATCCTGCACCTCGGATGCCGGCACGCGACCCACAAGCTTCGCCCGGTCTCCCGCCATCGTCGGCGGCTTGTACTCGGCGCCCATGCGCGTGGCATCCGAGAGCGCCCGGCCCACGCACTCCCCCGGCACCTCGAGCTCAAAGTGATACCACGGCTCCAGCAGCACGGCTGCGCCGACCTCACGCGCCTGCATCAAACCCTGGCGAATCGCGCGGTACGTGGCCTGGCGAAAATCGCCGCCCTCGGTGTGTTTGGCATGCGCGCGGCCGCCCGTAAGCGTAATGCGCACATCGGTGATGGGCGAGCCGGTCAGTGCGCCCAGGTGATCGCGCTCCATGGCGTTGGTGAGTGCCAAACGCTGCCAGTTCAGATCGAGCTTGTCGGTCGAGGTCACGGTGCCAAACTGCACGCCCGAACCCGCTGGCAACGGCTCCAGGCGCAAATGCACCTCGGCATAGTGGCGCAGCGGCTCAAAGTGGCCCACGCCCTCGACCGGCTGCGAGATCGTCTCCTTATAGAGAATGCCGCCAGACTCAAACTCAACCGAAAGGCCAAAGCGATCGACCAACACCCGCTGTACGACCTCGAGTTGCACGGCGCCCATCAGCTGCAAATGAATCTGCTCGAGATGCGTATTCCAGCTTACGCCGAGCATGGGATCTTCATCCGCCAACTCAGTCAATGCTTTGAACACCGTGTGGACGTCGTGTTCGCCCGGAAGCACCGTATAGGTGAGAACTGGCGCAATGACGGGCGCATCGCACGCGGGTTCCGCGCCCAAGGCGTCCCCTGGGCGAACGTGCGCAAGACCCGTCACGGCACAAATACCGCCAGCGGCAACTTCTTGGGCAAGCTCATACTTCTCGCCGTTATAGATGCGCACCTGATCGACCTTTTGCTCCCATGCCTCGGCACCGGAGCGCCCCTCGATCATCTGCTTTGCATGCAGCGTGCCGCCGGTCACTTTTACCCAAGCCAAGCGCTCGCCGCGATCGCCGCGGCTGACGCGATAGACGCGCGCGGCGAACTCCGGCGGCCACGCCCTCTCACGCATCAGCGCGCACATGCCATCCAGCAGCTCGCCCACGCCCTGGTCCTTAAGCGCCGAGCCGGCAAAACAAGGAAAGAGCCTGCGCTCGGCAACCATGCGCGAAAGCGTTGCGACGGAAAGCTCGCCTGTCTCAAGAAACTCCTCGAGGGCTGCCTCGTCCAACGCGGCAGCGTCCTCCCAAGCGGCACCGCCCGTCAGCAGTTCGTTGGCATCCAGACAGCCCTCGGAAAGACGCTGCCCAAGTTGCGTCAGTAAAACATCGCGGCCGGGATTCTCCAAATCGATTTTGTTGATAAAGACAAACGTCGGGATGCCATAGCGCGCAAGCAGGCGCCACAAGGTTTCGGTGTGTCCCTGCACGCCGTCGTTGGCACCTACCACCAAAATCGCGTAGTCGAGCGCACGCAACGTGCGCTCTGCCTCGGCCGAAAAATCCACGTGTCCGGGAGCGTCCACGAGCATGACGCGGGTATCACCGTGGTCGAACACGGCCTGCGACGAGAAAATCGTGATGCCGCGCTCGCGTTCGATAGCGTTGGTATCCAGGTGCGAGTCGCCGTCGTCCACACGGCCGCGCTTGCGAATGCGACCTGCGTTGAACAGCATGGCCTCGGCCAGCGTAGTCTTGCCGGCATCGACATGCGCCAAGATTCCAACGACAGCTTGCTTCGACATGGCTCTCCTCTTATTGCAAGCCCACCGCACGCGGCAACGGGCATTCTCGTTCCACACTGGATGATACAATTTACGGGCCGGCGGGCGAAGCGGGCCCTATCCCCCGACCGAGCTCATCGCCCCGCGTTGCCGCGCGGCGATTTTCGCAGGTTCGCGCCTTGCGAAAGCCGGCACCTCCCCTAACAGCGCAGCGACCAAAAATGGCCCCACCCGGGGCCATTTTCATGTACATGGATTGTTGATACGCGTCCTCGCTCTTATGCCTCGCGCAGCCAGTCGAACGCAACACGCGGCGTGCCGTCCGACACATACACGACGCCGGCGCGCTCGAACCCCGCTTTCATGCTCGCGCCCTGCATGGGCAGGTTGTCCGCGTGCGTGTCGATACGCAGGTGGTCAGCGCGCGCCTTGGCAAAGGCAAACATCGCGGCCGCGATACCGTGCACGGTGCCGTCGGACGCCACGCGGTGCAGTACGGCGTACGGAGTGTCGCTACGCCACTGACCGTCCTCGATGACGTCATAGCACTCGTCCGGGCCCGGCAAAAAGGCAAACGTCGCCACCACGCGACCGTCGACTTCGCACACATAGCTGCCACCGGCGGCGATATCGGCAGCCAGCTGCTCGGCCGAAGGCGTGCCCTCGGGCCACTGTGTGGCGTTGCCATGCGCGCGCATAAAGGCGCGGGCGGCGTCATAGATAGCCATGACGGCGGGAATGTCGGTATCGAGGGTTTTTCTGATCATCACGCGGCGACCTCACGTTTATTGGTATCACTTTGATTGGGCAATGATACCAGCGTTTGGAAAGGGCACGAAGCAGATGGGAAGCAAAAAGCGAGCCGCCTGGTCAAAGGCCAAAAGCGAGTTTTTGGGCGCTGCCACCGGCGGCGATATGAGCGACCTGTTTGCGCGCGAGGACGAGCGCCGCGATGCCCTGGACGCCGAGCGCGATGAGGCTTGGCGCTACAAGTCGTGCGAGCGCAAAAACCGCTACGACACACGCGCCGAGGCCGAGGCCGTTATGGCCGACTGCGAAAACCGTGGACGACGTGGCTTGGCCTGCTACAAATGTGAATACTGCGGCGGGTGGCACCTGACGTCGCACCCTTGGAAATAGGCGCCGCATCGGCGCGACGCTCACGCAGCGGCACGGCACCGACACATCGCCGGCCATCGCGCGCAGGCTACGGGCGCGGCGGCACCAAGACATCGTAGCGGACAGCCTTGCCCGCAAGCTGATAGCTCGGCTTGATGCCGGCAAGCAGCGGCCCCTTCACCGGCCGCTTGATAACGACCTTGCGCGGGTGCACCGCAAGCGCGGCTTCGACCAGCGTCTCCTCATCGGCACACGGCTGTTCCAGATGATGCAAGAGTTGGAACTTCTTTTTCACCGCCGCGCTCTTGGTGCGCCCGGGAAACATGGGGTCCAGATATACCACGTCAGGAGCGGTGAGCTCGCCCTGCCCGATCAGCTCAGCTACATGGCGAAGGCCGGCGACGCTGTCCTCGCCCGCATGCAAGCGCATTCGTGCCACGGCTGTCGCAAGCGCCGGATCATCTGTCGCGCGATCCAAGGCATCCTTGAGAAGCGCCGCGATCACGCAATCCTGTTCATACAGATCGACGGTAAAGCCCGCGGCCGCCAGCAGCAGCGAGTCCTCGCCAAAGCCTGCTGTGGCATCAATCGCCCATGGTTGCTCGATGCCTTTTGTGCGCGCAGCCTTCACCAGTAGCTCTTGCTGCAAACGGCCCTGCTTGAGCCGCGGAAGCATGCGGCCAAAATCGGCACGCAACTCCATCGTGCCGTCGGTGAGCGTGAGGCCCTCGGGGTTCCCGATCAGCTCAAGCCCCGCGGCCCGAGCAACAGAAAAGGGATCGACGACGCCCATGGGTACTCCTTAGCAAGCAAAGCGGATACGTGAGCGCCGCATGTGTCGGCACCCAATCGTCCGCTATTGTCCCACATGCGACATGGCCCACAGCATCCCAATGCAAAGCACCGCCATCAATCCCGTGCACACGGCAGCGATCACAGAATCGCTCATGCGCCTTCCCAACGATTGCGGCTCGCGCGCCTGCCCTGTTCCGTACATCATGGCTCCTCCTTAGACCAACTCCTTGTTACATCCTCATCATCGCAGCGCCGCACATGAGCTGCCATCGATTTGACTTACGTCCAGCTTTCCTTTTTGAAAGGTTGAGGTGCGCAGGCCTAAAGCGCTTTCAGACGCATGCGCCGCCGCGTTGAACTACAATGTGCTTCACCATATGTGCAGCACAGGGGGTACGCCAGATCGGCCGTACTCGTATCGAAAGGATCCAGCCATGAGCTACGCTCGCAAGACACTCAAAATCCTTGCCCTCATTTACTTTGTTTTGGGCATCGCCAGCCTCGTCATCGCCGGCGTCGGCATCGCCCGAGGCAGTCTCGATTCCACGTACGGGCCGAACGCCATGCTCGCCGCGGCCGTACTTGTCATCAAGGGTCTTGTCGATCTTGCCGCAGGTGTTGCGGGCATCAAGGGCGCCAACAAGCCTTCGCAGGTGGATGGCGCGTTTAAGCTCGGCATCGTCGCCGCAATCGCCACGATTGCGCAGGCCGTGCTCACGCTTCCCGCGTTTGGCGGCGACGCCATCAACTTTGGCGCCTTTGTCATCGTGGTGTACGACCTGTTCTTTGTTCAGCAGGCTCACGCCGTTAAAGCCGAGAACAAGGACCGCCTGTAGGCTCCCGCCTTCCACTGCCCCCCACATCCAAGCAACCAACAAGGGCCGATCGCGCATCTCCGCGGTCGGCCCTTTACGTTTGCCCAGATAAAACCTGCCAAAATAAACCTGTCCCTTTTTGGTAGGTTAGTGGCGGTACTCGGCAATGATGAAGTCGATATCGGTCTGAAGGGTGTCCAGGTTTGCCAGGCGCTCTTTGTCGGCAGGGCGCGTGCGGTAGTAGTACGGCGTCATCTGAAACACCGCCTCGATATCGGCCTGCGTCTGGAGCGTAATGTTCGCAGACACCCGTTTCGTGCCAACCAACTCGAGCTCGGTTGTCTGCGGCAACTTCTCGTCGTTGAGATACGGCGTGTCGTAGAGCACCTCCTTGAGCCCAAACAGATGCCGCGCACCCGGCACCACGGTGTAGAGCGAGCCCTCGGGTGCCAGCACGCGGGCAAACTCGCGCTCGTTAAAGGGGGCAAAAAGCTCGGTCACCATATCGAAGGCACCATCGGCCACGGGGATATCCTTCATATTGGCCACGAAATAGGTCGCATCGCCGCGCTTGGCGGCCAGACGCACCATCTCTTTTCCCAGGTCGAACCCGTAAGCATCCACGCCCGGCACCGCGCCCATGGCACTGGTGTAGTAGCCCTCGCCGCAGCAAATATCGAGCAGCGTCATGGGGCCATTCGCAGACGCTGCACGTCCAGACACCTGCTCGCGCACCAGCTCGACCATCGCATCGCGCAACGGCGCGTAGTAGCCGCGGTTAAGAAAGTCGCGACGACTGCGCGCCTGCGACTTGGGATCGCCCATGGAGTCGCCGCTCTTGGACGAGCGCAGCAGATACAGATAGCCCTCGCGCGCACGGTCAAACCGGTGTCCGCCCGCGCACACAGCACCGCGCTCGTCGTCCACCAAAGGCTCATGGCAAACGGAACACAACAACATGGCAACTCCTTAGCGCGAACAACACAACGCCCACCATTGTCGCACGCCTCCCCCGCCTCGTCATTGGGTGTTCCTATAGTTTTGTCAACCGTCGAGGCTACTCCCGGTAGGGCA
>UQHK01000015.1 GCA_900540855.1 uncultured Collinsella sp. | reverse complement strand
AGCGGTCGGCGGGGCCATTGTGGCTCTTGACAGCGGATTGGGTCATATGAGCGAGCGGGCACCAGAGCGAACAAATTGGCATGAAAAGAGGACGGCATAGACCTTCTGGTCATGCCGCCCTCTTTGAATGACAAGTTGTCGCTCTGGTGCCCGCGCAGCGTCGGCCGGTCCGCCGTTCGGTAGAACGGCGGAAGTCCCTAGCCGCCCAGGTAAGCCTTGCGGACGTTGTCGTCGTGCAGGAGCTCTTGGCCGGTGCCGGTCATGGTGATCTTGCCGGTCTCGAGCACGTAGCCGCGCGTGGCGATTGAAAGCGCCATCTGGGCGTTCTGCTCGACCAGAAGCACCGTGGTACCGGCCTTGTGCAGGTCCTCGACAATCTGGAAGATCTGCTCAATCAGAATCGGCGCCAGACCCATGGAAGGCTCATCGAGCATGAGCAGCTTGGGGTTGCTCATAAGGGCGCGCCCCATAACGAGCATCTGCTGTTCGCCGCCCGAAAGGGTGCCGGCGACCTGGCGACGGCGCTCCTTAAGGCGCGGGAACTGCTCGTAGACGCGCTCAAGGCCCGGAGCCACCGTGGACTTGGGCTGCGTGTAGGCGCCCATCTCCAGGTTCTCCTCGACCGTCATCTGCAAAAAGGCGCGACGGCCCTCGGGAACCTGGGCCAGGCCCTTGCCCACCAGTTTATCGGCAGGCGTATGGGTAATGTCCTCGCCCATAAACTTGATGGAGCCGGTCTTGGAACGCAGCAGGCCCGAGATGGTTTTAAGCGTCGTGGACTTACCGGCGCCGTTCGCGCCGATCAGGGCCACGATCTCGCCCTCGTTGACGTTAAAGGAGATGTCCTTGATGGCGTGGATAGCGCCGTACCAGACGTTGATGTTGTAGACGGAAAGCATCGGCTCTGCCATTTAGTTCTCCCCCTTATCCTGCTTGCCCAGATATGCCTCAATTACGGCATCGTTGTTCTGGATTTCCTCGGCCGTGCCCTTGGCGATGACCTTACCAAAGTTGAGCACGCAGATGCCCTCGCAGATGTTCATAACGAGCGACATATCATGCTCGATAAGCATGATGGCGATGCCGAAGGTGTCGCGGATCTTGACGATGTTCTCCATGAGCTCCGCGGTCTCGGACGGGTTCATGCCGGCGGCAGGCTCGTCGAGCAACAGCAGCTTGGGGTTGGTGGCAAGCGCGCGGACGATCTCCAGACGACGCTGAGCGCCGTAAGGCAACGAGCCGGCCTGTTCATTTGCCAGGTGCTCCATGTCAAAAATGGACAGCAGCTCCATGGCGCGCTCATGGGCGGCCTTCTCGTGCTTCCAATACGTCGGCAGACGCATCACGCCCTCAATACCGGAGTAGCGCTCCTGGTTGTGCAGACCGACCTTAACGTTGTCCTCCACCGTCATAGTGTTGAACAAGCGGATGTTTTGGAAAGTACGGGCGATGCCCATGCGGTTGACCTGATAGACCGACTTGCCCGAGGTGTCCTCGCCGTCGAGCAGGATAGTACCGTGCGTGGGCTGGTACACCTTGGTGAGCAGGTTGAAGACCGTGGTCTTACCGGCACCGTTGGGACCGATCAGACCGGCGATCTCGGTCTTACCGATGGTCAGGCTAAAGTCGTCGACTGCCTTAAGGCCGCCAAATTCAATGCCCAAGTGGATGCACTCGAGCGCCGGGCGCTGGCCCAGGTCGCGGTCGGGAACGATGGCGCCAGAAGGATACGGGACCATCTTGCCCTTGTTGAACTCAAACTTACTGGGCATCGGCTGCCACCTCCTTCTTGGAAGCAAAGCGGTCCTTAATGCGTGCGAAGAACGACTTGAGCTGCGGGTTGTTGGTAAAGATCATGACCAGAATCAGCACGATGGCGTAGATGAGCATGCGGTAGTCCGAGAACTGACGGAGCAGCTCGGGAAGCACCGTGAGCAACGCCGCCGCGATGACGGAGCCGCGCATATTGCCCAGACCGCCCAGGACCACGAACACCAGGATGAGGATGGACGTGTTGAAGTCGAACTTGGTGGCGGAAAGCTGCGAGAAGTTACCGCCGAAGAGGGCTCCGGCAGCGCCGGCGAGAGCGGCGGAAACCACGAAGGCGATCATGCGGTACTCGGTGACGGAGATGCCCACGGACTCGGCAGCGATCTTGTTGTCGCGCACGGCCATAATGGCACGGCCGGTACGGCTGCGAACCAGGTTGAGCACGATCACGAGTGCGACCATGACCAGGATGGCACCGGCGAGGAAGGTCGAGTACGTCGACACGCCCGATGCGCCCTGCGCGCCCTTGATGATGGCGGTGCCGTCCTCGAGCAGGTGCAGGTCGTCGATCGTGGAGTTACCTGTGATGTTAAAGATCACATGCAGGCCGCGGGAGTCGACGCCCACGATAAGGCAGGTGACGATCTCTTTGATGATCTCGCCAAAGGCCAGCGTCACGATAGCCAGGTAATCGCCGCTCAGGCGAAGGACCGGGATGCCGATCAAGAAGCCCAGGATGGCGGCAGCGATGGCACCGACCACGATGCTGATGATAAGGCGCACCGGATCGGAGGGAACGGCGCTCTCCAGCGCGACCGCGGTGACGATGCCCGTATAGGCGCCGACGCTCATAAAGCCCGCGTGGCCCAGCGACAAGTCGCCCGCGATGCCGACGACGAGGTTAAGGGAGATGGCCATGACGATATAGGCCGTGATGGGAACCAGCTGACCGGCGATCATGCGCGGAATCATATGGTTGGACTGCATAAAGAACACGATGGCGAACGCCACAAGGCACATGGCGTACGTAACAAAGTCGTGACGCGTCTGCTTGTCTTTAAGAAACTTCATAACGCTCACCTACACCTTCTCGGGGACGTACTTGCCCAAGAGGCCGGCAGGCTTGACGAGCAGGACGATGATCAAAACACCAAAGACGATGGAGTTGGCAAGGCTCGTGGAAATGTAAGCCTGTGCCATCGCCTCGATGATGCCGATGAGAATGCCACCGACAAAGGCACCGGGGATGGAGCCGATACCGCCGAAGACGGCGGCGTCGAAGGCCTTGATGCCAGGCATGGCGCCCGTGGTGGGTTGCAGGACCGGCGAGTAGGAGCACAGGAGCACACCGGCGATGGCGGCAAGGGCGGAGCCGATGGCAAACGTCATCGAGATGGTACGGTTGACGTTGATGCCCATGAGCTGAGCGGCTGCCTTGTCCTCGGACACGGCGCGCATGGCCTTGCCCATCTTGGTCTTACCTGTAAAGAACATCAGACCGGCCATGATAACCAGGCAGGCGACGATGGTGACGAGCGAAACGGCGCTTACATTGAACTTGGCCAAGAACTCCGGCACCTGGAAGGTGACGAGCGAAGTGAAGTTCTTGGGCGTGGCGCCCCACAGAAGCTGCGCGGCGTTCTGCAGGAAGTAAGACACGCCGATGGCCGTGATCAGAACGGCCAGCGGGCCCGCCTGACGCAGCGGCTTGTATGCCAGACCCTCGATGAGAACACCGAGAACGGTGCAGACCACACAAGAGAGAATTACAGATGCCCAGCCCGGGAGGCCGAGATACGACGTGGCACAGAACGAGACATAGGCACCGACCATGATAACGTCGCCGTGAGCGAAGTTCAGCATCTTGGCGATACCGTAGACCATGGTGTAGCCCAACGCGATGATGGCGTAGACGCTGCCCATGGACAGGCCGTTGACCAGGTATTGGATAAAGACCGTCATGTTCCACATCCCCCTTTCGAATAGGTTTCCAGTTAATGTATGAAACAGGGACGTTACACTGTCCCTAGATACCAAGCAAGCAGGGAAGGCCAAACCTCCCCTGCTTGGGATCAAAACCGCTCTATGTAAGGCGGCTTATTAGGCCTGTACGTACTTGCCGTCGGTGATGACGTACGCCGTGGGCTCCTTCTGGACCTGGCCCTTATCGTTCCAGGTGAGCTTGCCGGTCAGACCGTCAACGGTAATCTTGAGCATAGCCTTAGGCAGCTTCTCGGCGACCTCGGTCGGGTCGGCGTCGACACCAAGACCGGCCTCCTCGAGGGCCTCGGCCACCGCGTGCACGCCGTCGTAAGCGTCGGCGGCAAACTGGTCCGGAGTCTCGCCATACTTATCCTTGTAAGCGTTGACGAAGTCGGCGTTCTTCTCGTCGTCGGCGGAGAACGGGGTCATGAGCAGCAGACCCTCGGCAAGAGAGGTGTCGAAGCCCTCAACGCCCAGGATGCCGTCCATGCCGTCGCAACCCATCATCTTGACGTCGTAGCCCATGTCCTTGGCGTTCTTGAGCAGGACGGACGCTGGCGTGTAGTAGATCGGCGCAAAGATCATGGTGGCGCCGGCCTGCTTGGCCTTGGTCAGCTGGTTGGTAAAGCTCGTGGCGGAGTCGTCCTTAAAGGTCTCCTCGTCGACAACCTCGAGCTTGGACTCAGCGGCCTGGGCCTTAAAGGCATCCGCGACACCCGAAGAATAAGCGTCGCCGGAGTTATAGAACAGCACGAACTTCTCGTCCGCATACTTCTGCGCCAGGAACTTGGCAGCGTTGACGCCCTGGTTGGGATCGGTAAAGCAAACCTGGAAGACGCAATCCTTGCCCTTGGTGACGTCCTCGGAGGACGCGGACGGAGTGATCATGAAGGTCTCGGGGTCGTTACCGCACTCGGCGGCAACGGCAACCGACGCGCCCGTGGTGGTCGGGCCGACGAGGGCCTGCATGCCCCAGTCGAGCAGGGTGTTAAAGGCGTTGACGGCCTTCTCGCCGTCGGCCTGGTCATCCTCGGCCTTGCTGGCAAGCGGCAGCTCCTTGGTCGAGAAATCCTTGCAGCCAAGCTCGACACCCTGGGTAACGGACTTGCCGTAGGACGCGTTGGCGCCGGTCAGCGGTCCGATGGTGCCGATCTTAAACGAAGCGTCGCCCGAAGCGGAACCGCTGTCGCCGCCGTTGGAGGAGCAGCCAGCTAGAATGGACATCGCCCCCAGACCTGCTGCGCTCGCGATAACGCTCCTGCGATTCATAACAGGGTTCAATGACTTACCGGTGAGGCTCGACATGCGGCTCTCCTCTCAAATCTCGTCGGGTTTCGGTTACCCAACAGGCCATCCTTCGCCGTGTTCGGCGTTCGCAAAATAGTAGACGCTTTAGTTGAGAAAAGTGGCGATTATTTCAGCTATTCTTTTGTTTTGTCCGTTTATCCATAATTATGCGCATTTCTATTGATTTATGCAGTTTAGCCACTTTATTGTGTGAAAGTAATGTTTCCATTCTGTTACAAGCTTCCCTGTCCTGATTAAAACGGCCTCACCGGTAGCGCTTTATACGCACTTAGGCGGCGATGTACTTGCCGTCCTGGATCACATAGGCTGTAGCGGGCTTCTCGACTTGGCCCTCGTCGTTCCACGTGAGCTCGCCCGTCAGGCCCTCGATCTTGATCTTGCGCATGGCCTTGGCAAGATCGCCGGCAATGTCGGCGCCGTCGGCCGTAATATCGATGTCTGCCTTATCGATAGCCTCGACAATCGCATGGACGCAGTCATAGGCATCGGCGGCAAACTGGTTGGGCGTCTCGTCGTAGGCGTCCTTATATGCCTTGACGAAGTCGGCGTTCTTCTCATCGTCGGCAGAGAACGGGGTCATGAGCAGCACGCCCTCGGCAAGGGAGGTGTCGAAGCCCTCAACGGAGAGCAGGCCGTCCATGCCGTCGGTACCCATGAGGGTCATGTCGTATCCCATGTCCTTGGCGTTCTTGAGCAAAACGGACGCCGGCGTGTAGTAGATCGGCGCAAAGATGAGCGTGGCGCCGGCCTCCTTGGCCTTGGTGAGCTGGTTGGTAAAGCTCGTGGAGGAGTCGTCCTTAAAGGTCTCGGTATCGACGATATCAAGTTT
Source organism: uncultured Collinsella sp. (assembly GCA_900540855.1). GTDB lineage: Bacteria > Actinomycetota > Coriobacteriia > Coriobacteriales > Coriobacteriaceae > Collinsella. Next base: position 49,729 of record UQHK01000015.1, on the reverse strand, counting down.
GGACTCCTTGGCCTGCTCGGCAAAGGCATCGGCAACACCCGAGCTGTACGTATCGCCGGAGTTGTAGAACAGGGCGATCTTGGCGTCTGCATACTTCTCGGCCAAAAACTTGGCAGCACTCGCGCCCATGGTGGGGTCGGTAAAGCAAACCTGGAAAACCGTGGTCTTGTCCTTGGTGACGTCGAGGGACGAAGCAGAGGGCGTGACCATGAGCATATCGTCGGCGATCTCGCCCGAGACAGCGACGGCAGCACCGGTGGTGACGGGGCCGACGAGCGCCTGCATGCCCCAGTCGCACAACGTATTGAAGGCGTTGATGGCCTTCTCGCCGTCGGCGACATCGTCCTCGGACTTAAGCGAGAGTTTGAGGTCCTTGGTCGAGAAATCCTTGGCGGCAAGCTTGGCACCCTTCTCGGCCGAAACGCCATAGGTTGCCGCGGCGCCGGTCAGAGGGCCGATGACACCGATCTTGAAGGTCTTGCCGTCATCGGCGGAGCCGCCGTCCGAGCCACCCGACGAACAACCAGCGAGTGCCGCGGTGCTGCCGAGCGCCGCGGCGCCGGCGAGAAAGTTCCTTCGGCTGAGCGTGCTGTTGATGTTGAACATGGTGTCCCCCTTTTTCGCTGGCCGCAGTGCGGTCGTCTTGCGGTACGGGGCAAACCTTATGGCGCAAACGTTGACAGTTTGTTACGGAGTTCCGTTTGTAGCGAGCATGTTTCCAATGTTTCCGCAGCGTTTCGGGGGTGCCGTTTTGTGCGACTCCTGTTGCCTGGCGAGCACGCGCCCTCGGTTCACGCTAGAATGCACTCAACCTTTAAGCGGTTAATCCATCCATAAGATGCACGAAGGAGCTATCTATGAGCGAACCCCTGCGCACCGTGAACGTCGGTCTGATCGGTCTGGGAACCGTCGGCGGCGGCGTGGCCCGTCTGATCAAGAGCCACCACGATGAGTACCTGGCAGCCTACGGCATCGACCTTAAGCTGACCCGCGCCTGCGCGCTTGCTTGGGAGCAGGCCGAGGCGGCAGGCATTGAGCGCGAGGCCTTTACGAGTGACTGGCACGACGTCGTCACCGACCCCGCCGTCGACATCGTCGTCGAGCTGATCGGCGGCGAGCATCCCGCGACCGAGATCTTTACCACTGCCTTTGAGCACGGCAAGCATGTCGTCTCCGCCAACAAGGCCCTGCTGGGCCGTCACGTCGAGACGCTTGCCGAGAAGGCGCGCGCGTGCGGCGTGCAGATTAAGTGCGAGGCCAGCTGCGGCGGCGGTATCCCCATCGTGAGCACGCTCGAGCACGACCTGGTGGGCAACAAGATCCTGACCATCGCCGGCATCCTCAACGGCACCACCAACTATATCCTGTCGCGCATGGACGCCGAGGGCGCCGATTACGCCGATGTGCTCGCCGACGCCCAGGCCAAGGGCTATGCCGAGGCCGACCCGTCCGCCGACGTCGACGGCTTCGATGCCGCCAGCAAGACGGCCATCCTCGCCTCCATCGGCTTTGGCACCCGCGTTACCACCGATGATGTGTACCAGCAGGGTATCCGCACCATCGGCGCCGAGGACATCGCCCAGGCCCGCGAGCTCGGCTACACCATCAAACTGCTCGGCATCGCCCGCAACACCGACGCTGGCGTCGACGTTCGCGTGCATCCCACGCTGATCCCCGCAGACCATATGCTCGCCAAGGTCAACGGCGCCATGAACGCCGTCTACGTGGTAGGCGACGCCGTGGGCGAGACCATGTTCTACGGCGCGGGCGCAGGCTCCTTCCCCACCGCGAGCGCCGTCGTGGGCGATATCCTGTCGCTCTCCGAGCAGATCAGCCGCGGCGTGGCTCCGCTGCCCGAGATTGAGCCCTATGGCCACAACCTCACCTTTAAGCCCATGGACGAGCTCCAGACCAAGTACTATGTGCGCCTGAAAGTCGCCGACCGCGTGGGCGCCCTGTCCGAGACGGTCGACATCTTTGCCAAGCACAACATCTCGATCTCGCTCATCAACCAGGTCGAGGACGGCAAATCGGGCGTCAGCGATGCCTGCTCGGTCATCTTCCTGACGCACCGCGCGCTCGAGAAGGACGTCCAGGCTGCCGCCGCCGAGCTTGCCAGCGTCGGCTGCGTGGCCGAGGTCGCCAACGTCCTGCGCATCGAGGACGTTGAGGCTTGGACCGAAGGCGTCATGGCGAACTAGCCCAACGCTCGCCTAGCAATACGCGCCTTGAGGGCTCCCGTCCGATGTGGGACGGGAGCCCTTTTGTCACCTGCCCTAAGCACAACGGCAAAGCATATTTGCGCGAGCCGCTCATCGGTAACGCGGGCTACCGTTCACCGATATGCAAACGCGGCCGATTCCGACTACCGCTACGCTGTGCTGCGAATGTCCGCCCGCGATGAGAGGAAGCACCATGTTGCTCGAGGGCAAGAAAGCAATCATCACCGGAGGCACACGCGGTATCGGCTATGCCATCGCCTGCCGTTTTATCGAGGAAGGCGCTGCCGTCACCGTCTTTGGCTCGCGCCAGGAGACTGCCGACACGGCCGTTGAGAAGCTGACAGCCGCCTATCCCGACGCCAAGGTCTGGGGTCGCTCCTGCGATCTCACCTCGCTCGAGGCCGTGACTGAGGCCTTTACGCAGACTGCAGCCGACATGGGCGGCTTGGACACGGTCGTCAACAATGCCGGTATCTCCCAGCGTTCACCCCTCTTGGACTACACGGCCGAGGAGTTCGCCAAAGTTATGGACCTCAACGTCGTCGCCGTCTTTAATGGCCACCAGGCTGCCGCCAAGATCATGACCGAGGCCGGCCACGGCGGCACCATCACTACCACAAGCTCGATGGTCGCCAAGTACGGCCAGCCCTCCGGCGTCGGTTACCCCACGTCCAAGTTTGCCGTCAACGGTATGGTCCAGTCGCTCTCGCGCGAGCTCGCTCCCATGGGCATCCGCGTCAACGCCGTCGCCCCCGGCGTGACTAAGACCGACATGGTCGCCAACCTGCCCGAAGAGGTCATCAAGCCCATCATCGCCACCATTCCGCTGGGTCGCATGGGCGAGCCCGAGGATGTCGCCAACGCCTTTGTTTTCCTGGCGAGCGACATGTCCTCCTATGTCACGGGCGCCGTGCTCCCCGTCGACGGAGCCGCCCGCTCCTAAGGAGCCACAAGCTTTGGCTTCAAGCTTCAACATAGCTCAACCAAAAAGGCGCGCCGTCTGAATCAACTGCAGACAGCGCGCCTTCTCCTGTTATGAAAGGGAAACTATGTCCCAGTATTTCGGATCAGAACGGGGCACGGTTTCCCCCAGGACCTCCTTGCGGAAACTGCATCCCACTCTGAGCGCCCATTCCGGGACACAGCTTCCCAACGGCCCCCGTTTCGGAAACCACATCCCGTTCCGAGCCTTCAAAGCGGGACGCGGCTTCCCCGAGAAAGTATCGACTACTTACCGTCGTCGTCTTCGGCTTCTTCGCGCGCATAGAGCTCCAGCATGCGGCGGCGGTATTCGCGCACAGCGAGCTTGGCGCGCTCCAGGCGGCGGCGCTCACGCGGAGTCAGCTCGGACGGGTCGACCTCGTCTCCATAGGTCTTATCGGCAAGCAGGTGCGCCGCGTCCACGATGCGGGCATCGATGTGGCCGCTCGCTGCCTCGGCGGAAAGACGCTCGGCAATCGTATCGAGCGTAGGCAGGCCCTCGAATACGCGACCATGGCCATGCGAGGTCAGCAGCTCGTGCTCGCGCGCGAGCAAGCTCGCTAGGTCGTGGTGGGCGCGCAAGATGTCGAGCGCATCGGATGGATGCTCGGCAACCTCTGCCACGGCGGCGACCGGTGCGGCATCCACCACGCGGTAGAAGAGCTGCGCGAGCAATGGCATCAAGAACACCGTGATGGCACCGGCGGCAACCATGACCGACGCAATATCTTGCGACAGCGCGCCCGCGTTGACGGCAACGCTCGTAACGGCAACGATGATCGGCAGCGCCGTGGTGCAGTACAGGGCCACGGTAATGCGACCATACGCCGACACATCGCGCGTCGCAGGACAAATGCTCATGGAAATAAGAATGGGCACGGCACGAATAATCAACAACGCCACGATAAAGCCCGCGAGCAAGCCCGGGCGCGACGCCACGGCCGTCAGGTCGATCTTTGCGCCCGACACGGTAAAGAACACCGGAATCAAAAAACCGTAGGCCAGACCGTCGAGCTTGGTCTCGAGCGTATGGTTGCCCTCGGGGATGATATAGCGCAGGACAAAGCCAGCGGCAAAAGAACCCAACACGATGTCGAGATCAAAGACAGCCGAGAATGCCACGAGCGTGACCAGGATGAGCACCGTCAGGCGCACGAAGGTCTGCGACGTGGTATCGGCGCGCTCCTCAACAAATGCAAAGAAGCGGCTGCCGACGCGCTTGGAGCGGCTCGGGACCACGGCCAGCAACACGCAAACCACCGCAAACAAGCCAAGGATAACGAGCGTTTGGATGCCAGTGCGGGCAGACAACAGCACCGACATGGCGAGCACGGGACCGAGCTCGCCCCAAGTGCCATACGCGAGAATCGAGTCGCCCACGCGCGTGCCGGTGAGCGAGCGCTCACGCATGATGGGCACAAGCGTACCGAGCGCCGTCGAAGTGAGGGCAAGCGTCACGGCGATACCGTCGAAATGACTGACTGAGAACCACGGGGTAAAGCGCACGGCAAGCCAGGCGATACCAAACGTGACGACCCACGTCGCCAAGCCGTAGCGCCCCTCGACGCCCGTGATGCTCTTGGGGTCGATCTCAAAGCCGGCAAGCAGGAACAAAAAGGCCAGGCCCAGCTCGGACACCAGCGAGACCTCAGCATCTACATGGATGACGCCGAGCATATGGGGTCCCAGTACCGCGCCGAGCACGAGCAAAAAGACCGTCTCGGGAACGGGTTTTCCGGGAATCGCCGAGGCGATAAAAGGACTCGCAAAGGCCACGAGTGCGATGATGGCGAGCGAAACGAATGCCATGTGATGCCTTTCTCTTGTTTGCGCTTCACTGTAGCACCCTCGCCGTCCTCAACGCGCCGCGAGCTGTCGTATCATAGTGAGGTTTACAAACATGTGGCTCAAGGCGACCGCAGGGCAGACCCCGCAAACCGACCGCTGCCGCATACCGTACCGTACGCCCAACCGATCAGGAAGGCAGGAACCAATGGTCTCTCGTATCTACGTGGAGAAGAAACCCGGGTTCGACGTCGAGGCTCAGCAGCTCAAGGGCGAGCTGACCGAAATTCTCGGCATCAAGGGCATCGAGGCCCTGAGGATTATCAACCGCTACGACGTCGAGGGCATCGACAAGGAGCTTTTCCGGTCCTGCGTGCCGACCGTCTTTAGCGAGCCCCAGGTCGATGTGACCTACGACGAGCTCCCCGCAAGCGATGGCGCCGTCTTTGCCGTCGAATTCCTGCCTGGCCAGTTTGACCAGCGCGCCGACTCCGCCAGCGAGTGCGTGCAGCTCATCAGCCAGGGCGAGCGCCCCGCCGTGCGCTCCGCCAAGGTCTATATGATCTCGGGCGCTCTGGACGAGGCCGCCATCGATGCCATCAAGCACTACGTGGTGAACCCCGTCGAGGCGCGCATCGCCTCGCTCGACCTGCCCGAGACGCTGTACATGGAGACCCCCGAGCCCCAGCCCGTCGAGGTGCTCGACGGTTTCCGCGAGCTCGACGAAGCCGGCCTTGCCGCCTTTATTTCCGAGCGCGGCCTTGCCATGGACGAGGCGGACATCGCCTTCTGCCAGCAGTACTTCCGCGATGAGGATCGCGACCCCACCATCACCGAGATCCGCGTGATCGACACCTACTGGTCCGATCACTGCCGCCACACCACCTTCGGCACCGTCCTGGACGACGTGACGATCGACGACGCCGTGGTGCAGCAGGCCTTCGACCGCTACATGGAGATGCGCCACGAACTCGGTCGCGACACCAAGCCCGTCTGCCTCATGGACATGGGCACCATCGGCGCCAAGTACCTCAAGAAGACCGGCGTCATGACCGATGTCGACGAGTCCGAGGAGATTAACGCCTGCACCGTCAAGGTGAAGGTCGATGTCGACGGCGAGGACCAGGACTGGCTGTTCCTCTTTAAGAACGAGACCCACAACCACCCGACTGAGATCGAGCCCTTCGGCGGTGCCGCCACCTGCGTGGGCGGTGCCATCCGCGACCCGCTGTCGGGCCGCAGCTACGTGTACCAGGCCATGCGTGTCACCGGCGCCGGCGACCCCACCGTCCCCGTGTCCGAGACGCTCGAGGGCAAGCTGCCGCAGCGCAAGCTCGTAACCACCGCTGCCGCCGGCTACTCCAGCTACGGCAACCAGATCGGCCTTGCCACCGGCCAGGTCAACGAGCTCTATCACCCCGGCTACGTTGCCAAGCGCATGGAGGTCGGCGCCGTCGTGGGCGCTACCCCGGCAAACCACGTGCGTCGCGAGTGCCCCGCCCCCACTGACAAGATCATCCTGCTGGGCGGCCGCACCGGCCGTGACGGCATCGGCGGCGCCACCGGCTCCTCCAAGACCCAGAACACCGAGTCCATCGAGACCTCGGGCGCCGAGGTCCAGAAGGGCAACGCCCCGGTCGAGCGCAAGCTGCAGCGTCTGTTCCGCCGCGGCGACGCCTGCCGCCTGATCAAGCGCTGCAACGACTTTGGCGCCGGCGGCGTCTCGGTCGCCGTGGGCGAGCTTGCCGACGGCCTGTATGTCGACCTGGACACCGTGACCAAGAAGTACGACGGCCTGGACGGCACCGAGCTCGCCATTTCCGAGTCCCAGGAGCGCATGGCCTGCGCCGTCGCCGACGGTGACGTCGAGGAGTTCATGGGCTACGCCGCCGAGGAGAACCTCGAGGCGACCGTTATCGCCGAGGTTACCGCCGAGCCGCGCATGCGCATGGCCTGGAACGGTGTCGCCATCGTCGATCTGTCCCGCGAGTTCCTCAACTCCAACGGCGCGCCCAAGCACCAGGTCGCCCACGTCTGTGCCCGCAGCGTGTGGCAGCCCAGCTGGGCCGGCACCACGCTTGCCGAGCGCATGACCTCGCTTGTCACTGACCTCAACGTCGCCTCCAACAAGGGCCTGTCCGAGCGCTTCGACTCCACCATCGGTGCCGCAACCGTGCTCATGCCCTTTGGCGGCAAGACGCAGCTCACCCCGAGCTCGGCCATGGTTGCCAAGTTCCCCGTGGACGGCGAGACCACCACGGCGAGCGCTATGGCATGGGGCTTCAACCCCTACCTGATGGAGGCCGACCAGTTTGCGGGCGCCTACCTGTCCGTGGTTGAGTCCATCGCCAAGCTCGTGGCTGCCGGCTTTGAGCACAAGCGTGCCTATCTCTCCTTCCAGGAGTACTTCGAGCGTCTGCGCACCGAGGCCGAGCGCTGGGGCAAGCCCATGGCAGCCGTCCTGGGCGCCCTTATGGCCCAGGTCGATCTGGGTGCCGGTGCCATCGGCGGCAAGGACTCTATGAGCGGCTCGTTTGAGGACGAGGCCGGTGAGCTCAACGTTCCGCCGACCCTGATCAGCTTCGCTGTGGCCGTGGGCAAGGCCGCCCGTGCCGTCTCGCCCGAGTTCAAGGGTCTGACGCATCGCGTCGTGCGCATCGCCCCCGCCACCTATGGTGAGGACTACCGCCCCGACGCTCAGCAGCTGCTCGCCGCGTTTGACGCCGTCGAGGCGCTCACCGCCAACGGCGACGCCCTGGCCGTCTCCACGCCCGGCTACGGCTGCGGCGCCGAGAGCCTCTTTAAGATGTGCGTCGGCAACCAGATCGGCATCGAGCTTGCCGAGGACGTGGACGTGGAGAGCCTCTTCACCCCGCTCTACGGCAGCTTTATCGTCGAGCTCGCCGAGGACGCCGAGCTGCCCGAGGTCGCCGACGGCGTTGTCGTCGAGCCCCTGGGTACCACCGTCGAGGGCTATGTCATCGACACCGGCTCCGAAGTCATCGAGCTCGCTGAGCTCCAGGAGGCCTGGGAGAGCGGCATCGAGGGCGTCTTCGCCTACCGCAGCACCGGCGAGACCGCCGAGGTCGAGACCATCGACTTCCGCGCCAAGGATATCCACGTGTACGGCGGCGCCAAGATCGCCCGCCCGCGCGTAATCATCCCCGTGTTCCCCGGCAACAACTGCGAGTACGACAGCGCCCGCGCCTTCCGTGCCGCCGGTGCCGAGGCCGACACCTTCGTGATCAACAACCTCACGCCCGAGGCCGTCGCCGAGAGCACCCACGAGCTCGCCCGCCGCATCCGTGCAAGCCAGATCGTCATGATCCCCGGTGGCTTCTCGGGCGGCGACGAGCCCGATGGCTCCGCCAAGTTCATCACGGCGTTCTTCCGCGCTCCCGAGGTCACCGAGGCAGTCCGCGACCTGCTCAAGGCCCGCGACGGCCTGATGCTGGGCATCTGCAACGGCTTCCAGGCTCTGGTCAAGCTCGGCCTGGTGCCCTACGGCGACATCGTCGACGCCACGCCCGATGCGCCCACGCTGACGTTCAACACCATCGGTCGCCATCAGAGCCGCCTGGTGCGCACCCGCATCTCGTCCAACCTGTCCCCGTGGCTGTCGCAGTGCAGCCTCGACGACCCCTACACCGTCGCCATCAGCCACGGCGAGGGCCGCTTTGTCGCCAACGACGAGGTGCTCGCCCAGCTGATCGCCAACGGCCAGGTCGCCACGCAGTACGTGGGCGAGGACGGCAAGCCGAGCATGGACCTTTCCATCAACCCCAACGGCTCCGCACTTGCCATCGAGGGCATCACGAGCCCCGACGGCCGCGTCCTGGGCAAGATGGGCCATGCCGAGCGTCGCGGCGACAACCTGTACCGCAACGTGCCCGAGCATGTCCCCGGCGACAAGTTCATGCCAATCTTTGAGAGCGGCGTAGCCTACTTCGCTTAAAGCTTTCCCATCGGGTACAATCCCCTCGGGTAACAACACCCGCCACCGGCACACCCGGTGGCGGGTTCTTTTTTGCTTCGCGCATGCAGGAAGGACATCATGGAAAGCCGCAAGCCGTATCTCGCCACCCTGCCCGGACTCATCCTGGGCTGTCTTGTTTGCTGTGCACTCTGGGGATCGGCCTTTCCCTGCATCAAGATCGGCTACGCACTCTTTGGTATCTCGGCGCACGATAGCGCCTCGCAGCTGCTCTTTGCGGGCTTGCGCTTCACGCTTGCCGGCGCCCTGGTTATCGTTGGGATGAGTGCGGCCCAACGCCGCCCCCTCATTCCGCAGGCTCGCGACATCAAGCCCATCTTTGTCTTGTCGCTCTTCCAGACTATCGGGCAGTACTTCTTTTTCTATCTGGGCCTCTCGCGCGCCAGCGCCATGTCGAGCTCCATCATCGAGGCCAGCGCCAACTTCCTCGCAATCCTCTTTGCCGCCCTGGCTTTTCACACCGAGAAGCTCAATACGGCCAAGGTGCTTGGCTGTGCGCTGGGCTTTGCCGGCGTCGCGCTCGTCAACCTCTCGGGCGCAGATGGCACCTTTGGCTTCAGGCTCGATGGCGAGGGCTTTATCCTAGCCTCCACTGTCGCGGGTGCTCTTTCGACCTGCCTGATCGGCATCTTCTCGCGCAAGCACGACGGCGTCTTGCTTGCCGGGTGGCAGTTCTTGGTCGGCGGCCTGGTCCTCACCGCCATCGGGTTTTTGATGGGCGGCGCGCTCTCCCCCACCGCGATCATCCCCGCCATCGCACTCATTATCTATATGGCACTCATTTCCGCCGTCGCGTACTCGCTATGGTCGCGTCTGCTTGCCGTCAACCCCGTCAGCCGTGTGTCGGTCTTTGGCTTTATGAATCCAGTCTTTGGCGTACTGTTGAGCGCTCTGCTGCTCGGCGAGGGCGCTGGCACGAGCCCCGTTACCGTCATCGTTGCCCTGCTCTTGGTCTGCAGCGGCATCATCATCGTCAACAAACCCAAAAAAGCCTAGCGAACTGCCCTTATTTAGCAGAGAGATTCACATACTTTAGTTTAATGGAGTACATCGGTGAGCTGAAGGCCACCACGCACGCAAGCGTGCGCCCCTTTTTCTAGCGTATCTGGACGCCGGCTTTCTTTTTCTCGGCCTTGACGCGGTAGAGCTCCGCATCGGCAGCGCGAAGCAAGTCTTGCCAGGTATCGACGCCATCACCAACCCGTGCGTAGCCGATGGACATCCGCAACAGATACGGAACCTCGGCGCGCGCGAGCTCATCGTTGATTGCCGCACACAGGCTTATGATGTCCTGCTCCGCCGTCGCCTTTTGGAGCACCACGAACTCATCGCCGCCATAACGTGCGATAAAGCCGCCAGACGCCGAGCAGACTTCTTTGAGCGCAGCGGATATGACCTGAAGAGCGTGGTCGCCCTCCACATGCCCATAGCGATCGTTAATCTGCTTAAAGCCGTCGGCGTCCATCATAAGCAGATATACATCTTCGGCCTGATCCACATTTGAGAAGAGCGACAGCATATAGGTCTCAAAACGGTTGCGATTGTTAAGTCCAGTCAACGGGTCGGTCGAGATGAGCTGCTCCTGGTAGATGATGTAAAGCAGCAACATGCTAATCATTATGCCGACACAAAGGCCGGGCACCGAGTATACGACCTGAAAGGTACCGCCCACCAGGGCCGGAATGGCAAAAAATGCCAAGGTTCGATAGATGGCCTTCGTCTGCAGGCTCTCGACCCTGCGAGATTGCACAAACGCATGCAGGGACGTATGTATAACGTAACAGTAGCTGACGATGGGCTGGATCATATAGGCAAAGCCGCGACGATACACGCCCTGCGAATCGATATAGAACAGGGCGTGCGTCCAGTAACTGGTAAACGCCAGCACGACCACCAGAGCCGTAGGCAACGCTACAAGCACCACCCTGTAGCGCGAGGTCAAAAGGCGAGAACCCTGCACCGTCTCGGAATAGATAAACCAAATGAGACACGCGATAGCAAAGAGCGAAAACGAAACCGCGTTGGAAATCCAGTTGGCAGCAATGCCCAACGTGCCGTCCACACCGTCCGAAAGCGTCCAGATCATATCGAATAATATGTACGCGGCAGAGGTGTAGCCAAGCATGCTAAACAATAGCTGCTGGGTGCTCGAGAACAAGGAGCGACGACTTCGCACGGCAAGCCCGATAAGAACAATCATGCATAGCACGAATATCTCAATCTTGAGTGCCTTAACCACTAGCGCCATCCCTTCAATACCCAAGTGGTCAGAATCGCCCAATTCGAATCAGGGCAATAAACACCCCTTTACTCCGCAGGGGTAAAGGGGATAATAGCAGAGCGCCCGAACATCACTGCAAAACAGTTTCTGTTCGGGCGCCCATACGGCGCGAATTGCACACGCCGGCATCATTGATGGGTATCGATTGCTACTCGCCATCGATGTCAGTCGCGACGGCCTCCTCGATGGCCTCGACACCGACAGGCGACAGATCCTCCTTGCCTTGGCAGAACTTCTTGTCGACCCAGCCAGTCAGAATCGGAGCCATGATCGCCGTGATGATAACGGCGGTGGCGATCTGAGCGTACGCGGTGGGCGCAAGCTCGGCGTAACGCGGTGCGACCTCGGCGAGGGCAACCGGTGTGGTCATAGCCGTGCCGGCAATGGTGGAGCAAGCCACAGCGGCCTTGCCATTGCCGCCGCACAGACGCTCGAACGCAAAGGTGATGGGACCGACGACAAACAGCGTGACAAGGCCCAGCAAGATGCCGGAAATACCGCCGGTGATAAAGCTCGACAGGCTCATGGACGCACCGAGCTGAAATCCGATGACGGCAATCGCGGGATTGGCACCGGGAACCAGCAGGTTCTTGATAAACGGGAACAGGTTGCCCAGAACCATGCCAATAACGAGTGGCAAGATGGAGCCGATAATGGTGCCAATGGGAATGTTGGCGAGGCCGGAAACACCGAGGATGATCATCGTGACGGCGGGGCCAGCCGTAAAGAACAGGATACCGACGGCGCCCTGCTCGGACTCATCGCCGAACTCGCCCATGATGCCCGTATAGAGCGCCATGTTGCAAAACGTGATGCCGCCGATGATAGACACGGAGCTCAGACCCAGGAAGTTGTCGTTAAAGAAATATGCCACGCCCAGGCCGAGAGCCGCTGCGACGACCAGCTTGGGGATCAGCACGACGATACCGGTCTTGATGGCACCCGGCGTGGACTTAAAGCTGATGCCGGCGCCCACAAACAGCAGGATCGCGGCGACGATGGTATTGGAGCCACCGCGGCAGGCAGCCGTAAAGAAGCCGCCGATCTCAAAAACCTGCGGGCAGAAGGTGTTGAGCAAAAGACCGACGATCATCGGATAGATCATGATGTCGCCCGGGATGCGCGGGACCTTGAATTTCTTTTGCTCGTTGGCGGTCGCTTCCTGTGCCATGAAACCCCCATTTCCGCTGACGGGGTACAAAAGCCCACGTCACGCTTTGCTACAGTAAAGTTTGACCATGGTACCAGAAGAAATAGACCAGCTCGGTGAAAAATTGGATTCGTTGGCCGGGATGCTAAACGTGTCCCGCTCTTATACGAGGCTCAAAACGATATAGAGCACGATGCCCGAAACACAGCACCACAACATCGACTTTGTCCTGATTGCCACCACCACGACGCCGGCAGCCGCAATCCAGGGAACCAAGGCAGGCCAGAGTCCCGCGTCGAACGCCCCGGGGCTCACCAAGTCGTTGGCGACCAGCGCGGCAAAGGCAGCGGGCGGGATATAACCCAGGGCCTCGGTAATGCGGGGCGACAGCGTTCTCCCGCGCAAGGCAAACGCCGGCGCGATGCGAAAGAACGCGATAGCAGCCCACGACGACAGCCACAGAACCAAGAACTCGTTAACGGGCATCGCGGGCACCTCTTCCGTCTAATACAGCATCGCACGCCAGCGCAATGGCAATGCCGACCACGACGCTTGCCGGCACGGCAATATTCGTGAGGCCCAAGAACTTGCATACGGCGACGGACACCGCGCCCGAAACCGCCGCGACAACGTTGCCGCGCGACAGCCGCTGCGAAAAGAGTAGACAGATAAAGAGCGACGTGCAGACAAAACTCGCAATAGCGGTGGGAACATCGACAACGGCACCGACGATGGCACCCATCGTGCACGAAGCGCCCCATGTCGCGATGAGGATCACGTTGAGCACGAAGGATTCGCGCGGGCCCCAATCCTCCCCCTCAACCAGCTTGGCAAGCGAGATGCCGTATGCCTCCTCGGTAAGCGTCGCGGCAACAGCCAGCGTCTGACGCTTCGAGGCACCCGTCAGATGCGGAGCGATCGATGCCGAGTAAAGCGCAAAGCGCGAGGAGATTGCGGCGACGCTCGCGACGATCGACGCCGCAGGCACACCTGCCAGCCACAGATTGCAGATCATAAACTGCCCGCTGCCCGTCACGAACGTGCTGCTCAGAGCAAAGACCATCCAGGGTTCCATTCCCGTCTGCCCCATGATCATTCCGCACGGCGCGCCTATTGCAACATAGGTAAGCATCACTGGCCAGACGGTTCTAACGATTTTGAGCACCATACGCTTCTCATCCTGACAAGGTCTCCGAGCCGCATGTAGCGACACGGCAGAATCATCATCCGACAGCAACCGAGTTCACCTACAATTGCCACCGGATCGAAAGACACAACTTTTTAGGAAGTCATTATGACAGCTATCGATCGAGACCGGGCGCGCGCGGCCTTCAAAAGCTACACCGATGCCTACGACGCCACTAACCCACGCATCGCGCTCAAAATCGAGCATACGTACCACGTGGCCGAGGCATGCGATGCCGTAGCACGCGAGCAGGGCTGGTCGTCAGAAGATATTGACCTGGCATGGCTTTGCGGCCTGCTACACGATATGGGCCGCTTTGAGCAGTTGCGGCGCTGGGACACCTTTAAGGACGCCGAGAGCATGGGCCATGCAGCGCTGGGCATCGAGGTCCTCTTTGGCGAGAATCCCGCCGATGCACCCGCCGTAACGAGCATCCGCGACTTTATCGATGACCCGGCAGAGGACGAACTGATCCGCGCGAGCATCGCCCACCACAGTGATTTTCGCCTGCCCACGGAACTCGACACCCGTACACGGAGCTTCTGCGAGATCGTGCGCGATGGCGACAAGATCGACATCATGCGCACCATCGCCGACAGCACCGTCGACACCATCCTCAAGGTGGATGAGGACACGTTTCTCGCCAGCCACTTCTCGACACCGGCGCTTACCGCCTTTGACGAGCATCGCTGCGTCGCGCGTGACGAGCGCAACGAGCCGGCGGACTACCTGGTGGGGCTCATCTGCTTTATGTTTGAGCTCGTCCATCCGGCAAGCCGTGCACTGGCGCGCGAGCAAGGCGATATCTATCGCCTGCTCGACGCGCCCTTTGGTATCACGCGACCCTTTACCGACCCCGCCGCGCAGGCAACCTGGAGCCGCCTTAAGGACGAGCTGCGCCGCTGGCTGGCAAGCGCTTAGCACTCGAGCTGAGCCAGCAGTTCCTCAACGATCTCAACGGCATCGCCGACGACCTTGTACTGGGCGGCACCGAAGATGGGGGCATCCGGGTCCTCATTGATGGCGACAATGCACTCCGCCCCACCGATGCCGGCGAGATGCTGGATAGCGCCCGAGACACCGATGCTCACGAGGAGCTTGGGCGAGACCGATACACCCGTCTGGCCAATTTGGTGGCGACACTCCAGCCAGCCGGCCTCCACCACGGGGCGCGTGCAGCCAAGCTCGGCACCCAGAGCCTCGGCAAGCTTTCGCATCAGCGGTAGGTTTTTCTTGGAGCCGATGCCGCGGCCCACCACGACTAGACGCTCGGCATCGGCAATTGAGGCCTGCTGTCCCCACTCCTCGGCGGGAATCGAGATCTCGACACAGGCCTTAACGTCATCCGCTAGCACTACCTGGGCAATCGTGCCGGAGCGGCTATAGTCAAACTCGGGCGCCTTAAAGATGCCGGGGCGCACCGTTGCCATCTGAGGACGGTGGTTGGGGCAGATAATGGTGGCCATCAGGTTGCCGCCAAACGCCGGGCGCGTCTGCTGCAGCAGACCCGTCTCCGTATCCATCGAAAGCACCGTGCAATCGGCCGTAAGGCCCGTCTGCAAGCGCACGGCCACACCGGGCGCCAGCTCGCGACCAAAGGCGGTCGCGCCGTACAGAATGGCCTCGGGCTTGCGCTCGGCTACCAAATCGCAGATCAAGCGGGCGTAGACCTCCGCGTCGTTCTGACGCAGGCGCTCGT
Organism: uncultured Collinsella sp.; assembly: GCA_900540855.1. Lineage (GTDB taxonomy): Bacteria > Actinomycetota > Coriobacteriia > Coriobacteriales > Coriobacteriaceae > Collinsella. The sequence goes on along the minus strand of UQHK01000015.1, from coordinate 34,431 downwards.
CACGACAGACCAGAACTTCGTCCGCACCGGCGCAAATCAGATGCTCCAGGTCCCCGAGTGAGCCCTCGGGGCTCATGCCGACCAGCGCCACCAGACGGCAGCCGCGGGCATCGGCAAGCTCGCGCCCCTTGCCCATGAGCTCGAAGGCCACGGATGCAACGGCATCGTGCTCGTCAGTCTGCACGAAGATCCAGATGTCTCGATATGCGTCAAGGTCTGCCGCGCCGGCAGCCTCGTCGCGCTCAATCGAGATGGCGTTGACGGGGCAGGCGTCGACGCACCCACCGCACAGGATACAGCCGTCGGTTACGCGGGCACAGCGATTGGGGCGCTCACCCTCCACCACAATGCCGCCCGAGGCGCAGGCGCGAACGCAGCGACCGCAGCCGATACAGGCTTCGCCATCGATAATCAGCCCGCTCATCTATGCCATCCCCTCGATAATCTTGGCAAGTTTTACCGCCTGCTCGGACGCCGTTCCCTCAACGGCCTCGCACGTTTGGTCACGGTCGGGCACAAACGAGCGCACGACCTGCGTCGGTGATCCGGCAAGGCCGCAACGCGAGGGATCGGCGTTTACGTCGGCAGCGCTGGCCACACGCACGTCTGCATCCTCGGCCGCGCGAATACCGGCAATACTCGGCATGCGCAGCTGGCCAATCTCCTTGGCGGTCGTCATCGCGCACGGCATCTCCAGGCACACCGTCTCCTCGCCGGCATCGCATCCGTGAACGAGCGCCAGCGAGCCACACGTCGTAAAGCCCGCGCTCTGCACGCAGCTCACGTCGGTCACGCAGGGAATCTCAAAGGCACCGGCAAGCTCGGGACCAATCTGGGCCGTATCGCCATCCACCGCCATCTTGCCGCAGATGAGCAGGTCGAAGTCCTCGTCGAGCGCCTCGATGCCGCACTTAAGGGCATAGGTGGTTGCCAGGGTATCGGCACCTGCAAAGGCGCGATCGGTTAGCAGCAGTGCGTCATCGGCGCCTCGGGCGATGCAGTCGCGCAGCAGCGACTCGGTCGCGGGGATGCCCATCGACACCACCGTTACGCGCACGTCCATGCCAAAGCCGATAAAGTCGTCTTTCAGCGCCAGCGCGCATTCGAGGGCGCTTGCATCGAACGGGTTAATGACCGCCTGTTTGCCATCACGCACGATAGTATTGGTCTTGGGGTCCATCTTGACCTCGGTGCTTCCGGGCACCGCCTTGACGCACACCACCATATGGAAATCGCTCATCTTCACGCGCCCCCCTTCTGGACGAGCTCATCCAAGAGCTTCTCCGCAAACAGGTTGCCGCGACCCAGCTGCCCGGCAGGATCGAGCTGGAGCTTGAGCCGCGCCGACTCGACCATGGCCTCGTGACCGTACATCGTCTCCAAGAAGCCCGCCTTGATCTTGCCGACGCCATGCTCGGCAGAAACGGCACCGCCCATGGCCGTGACCTCGGAAGCCCACTGGGCAAAGAGTTCTCCACCGCGACGGTAGTCTTGCGCATCGCGCGGAAGGATGTTCACATGCAGATCGTTGTTGCCGATGTGACCCCAGGCAGCAGATTCAAGCCCGCTTTCGGCCAACGTACGACGATAAAGGGCGATGACATCGGCAAGGCGTGCATTGGGCACCGACATGTCCGAACCCAGTTTGGTGATGGTGGGATCCGTGCGGCGACGCTCGTCGATAAGCATGTTGACGCTCTCGGGCACCGCGTGGCGGAAGAACCGCTGACACTCGCGATCGACCTCGGTGCGCGCGACCCATGTCGCATCGTCGCGGCCGCCCGCAAACTCCAGCACCCATCCCAGGCGGTACAGCTCCTCGGTCGCCTGGGCCTCGTCATCGCAGTCGAGTTCCACATAAACACAGACCTTCGCCTCTTTGTCGAGCGCCGGCAGCGAGGCAAACGCCGTCGACTGCTCGCGCTGGTGACGCAGAATATCCAGGGCGCCAGCATCGAAGTACTCGATGGCGGCCGCATGGGACAGGACGGGGCGCACGGAATCGGTAAAGGACACGGCCTTGTCTTCGCTATCGAAAAAGCAGCTCACACCCCAAACGACTGCAGGTGCCGCTTGCAGGGCAATCTCGAGCTCGGTGATAACGCCGAGCGTGCCGCAAGCGCCGATAAAGAGGTCGATGACGTCCATTTCGTCCGCAACGAAATAGCCTGAGGCATTTTTTGTCTTGGGCATGGTATAGCCGGGAAGATCGAGCTCGAGCGTACGGCCCGCTGCCGTCACGAGCGACAGGTGGCGGCCCTGGGCAAAAGCCTCGCCACGCTGAAGCTCAAGCAAATCGCCATCAGCCAGTGCGACGTGGAGTCCCGTGATATGTGGGCGCATGGGACCGTAGGCGTAGCTGCGGGCACCAGAGGCGTTACATGCCGCCATGCCGCCCAGACAGGCAGACGTCTCGGTGGGATCGGTGGGAAAGAACTGCTCGGGGGCCTCTTGGAACTCCTCGTAGGCCTCAAGCGATGCCTGGTCCCAACCAGCAGTCGGCAGCACCTTCTTGCTCAGCTGCTTGCGCAGCTCCGAGAGCACAACGCCCGGCTCCACGCGCAGCAGAAATTGGCCTTGTTCATCGCGGCGAAGGCCCAAGTAGCGATTCATACGGGAAGTATTGAGGATATGCCCGCCGTGGGGCACGGCACCGGCGGCAAGGCCGGTTCGGGCGCCCTGAACCGTTACCGGGACACGCTCGGCATGGAGCTTTTCCAAAATGGCACGGACCTCGTCTTCCGTTGTCGGAAACGAGATGTTCGAGGCCTCGCCCGATGCGCGAGACTCATCGCGACCATACTCTTCGAACTCGTCGGTGAAGGGTTTGATGGTTGCAGACACGCGAACTCCACCTTTAGCTAACTACAGTGTTTGCAGGGAGATGTTACCGCATCGTTTCGTCGACGTGTTCGAGACCGTCTCCATAATTGGCGATTTTTACGTTCGTGCAATTCGGCGAGCGGCTTGATTTCCTCGGCAGACGATGCTTTTGACACATATGGCCCCGCCGTCGCCGACCGCGCGATTGTCACTCGAAAAAAGTTGGAGTATTTTTTGCCGCCTTTTACCTGCGGAGACACCAATCCGTCAAGCATTTGGTCAGCAATTGGTCAAGTAGCGGCTGATACCGTCGGCATCGACAGCCAAAACCGACAGAAGTTTTGGCCCCAGAAGCAGGGAGGTTCCCATGGCATATTACTGGCCCCAGTACGGCATCGCCATCGAAGTCGACGACGATCCCCATCTCCTGCCTTTCGACGAAGAGGCATTCCCCGATACGGCGGTCTACCACGTTACCACCGATGTGATCTGCGACCCCGAGTCGTTCTCGGCGCTCGCCCACCACATCGCGCATATCCACGACATCGAGCTCCCTCCCGACTTCGACGAGCTTGTCTACTCGCGCCGTCTGATGCTTCATATGCTCTTTGGAGCGGACCCGTCCACCTTTGCGCGCGTCTATACCACCAAGGATGCCGCATGAGCGCAAAGAAGCCGCCCCACTTTGCAGGCCTGGGTCGTCGCAAGAAGCTCATCGTTGCCTGCTTGGCCATCGTCTGCGCCCTTGTCGCCGTAGGACTATACGCTTGGCAGTCGCAGCCCGTACCCGAGGCGGGCGCTTCGGTTACGACGGCCGAGGGCAAAACGCGTCAGGAAATCCAAGATGAGCTCGACGCCATCGTCCGCGACAACATGATGACGATTTCGGTCGCACCGGTCGCCCAGCTGCAAAAAGGCGGCAAGCTGCGCGTCAACGTACAAAACGTCCAAGACAATAAATTTCCCCAGCGATTCCGCGTCATCCAAAACGACGAGACCATGTACGAATCCGGTGTGGTCGAGACCGGCAAGACAATCGAGACGTGCCCCGCCGGCGACATCAAAGAAGGCGAGGCGTACATCGAGATCCAGGCACTCGATGCAAAGACCCTCGACAGCCACGGCAATCCGACACGTGTCAAGGTACGGGTTGAGCAAGCCGAGAACTAGCTTTCCGGCCGACGCGGCACCGCACGCAATTCACCAGCATTCGTCCAATCATCGCGGGGACGGCCCGCGGCGAATAGAAAGGAACGACCATGGACATCACCAGGAACATGAACGGAGCCAGAGCGCTCGTCGTGGGCGCAGGGCTCGCGCTCGCGCTCGCAATGGGCGCCGCCCCGACGCCAGCTATGGCAGCCGGGCGCGTTGGAACCACGAAAGTAATGGTCAGGACCGAGATCGACAACGTTGAGTTCAAAGTTCCGACGGTTATTCCCTTCGTCGCCAAGGCCGACGGCACGCTTCAGGGCCCCTCAGAAGACGCAACCACCATCGACAATCATTCGGCCTACGGCATCCATGTCACCAACATGAAGATCGACGCCATGAACACCTGGACCATTGCCGCCGACGCCAAGGCCGGAACCGCGCAGAACTCCATCGACTTTAAGGTCGGCCCCGACGGCGCACTCCAGAACGCCAGCGCCGCAATGCAGGGGACGGGCCTCGATCTTTCCAAGAACGCAGCCTTCGACATGGGTTACCAGGGCATTGCCGGCGGCAAGGACAAAATTAAACTCAAGACAAGCGGAAACGTCGCCCGCGTCACGCGCGACATCTTCCGCGCAACCGGCGAAGGCGATCAGGTTGCAACGATCACCTGGACGGTCGAGCCCGGTGCGCACACGGCATAAGGCCGTCGCCCTGGCCGCCGCCGTCGGCATCCTAGCGTTTGGGCCAGCCATGGCCTTTGCCCAGCAAGAACAGGCGCAGGCCGCCACGCAAGTGACGGTCGACCTCTCGGAGCTCGACCGCGGCGACCGCGAGGAACCGTTGGCGCAGACAGGCGACAGACGATGGCTCTTGGCAGCAGGCGCCACAGCAGCAGGCGCAGGAACCGCCGGCCTCGGTCTGCACATCAAACGCAGCCAGAAACAAAACATGGACAGGCCGCACTAAATTAGCTAAGGAGACCCCATGGCATCGAAGAACCTTTTGCCCGTCGTCGCACTCTGCGGCGCGCTCGCAACCGGAACGCCTGTCGCCGCTTGGGCGACTCCCGTCATGGCAGACTCCTTACCAGCAGCCCTAAGTTCCGCCCTAAATCCGTCGAGCGCCATTTCGTGCAAGCGTTTTTCGATCGCACAGGCCGCGATCTCAACCTCGGGATGCCTTCGTCGTAATACGGACGGCTCGATAGTCGTGGATATCAATCGTTCGAACAAGGCAAGCGGCTCCCAGGCGGGGTGCGCCGTCTGCACGTGGCGCTCGGTTGTGCTCGATGCAGATGGCGATCCATGCAATTTAGAGCTGCGCATCGACATCGCTTCGGTCGATGACTCGGCGAACGGAGCGAAGGTCGTCTTCGACGATACGTTTTTTGAGAAAGGAGGCGGTATATGTCTGGGCTGCGCCGCCGCGAATGCAGACGATGTGCAGCCCACCCTCTCATTCACGGCATCGCTGCGGCTGACCAAGGCGGGCACCGATGCCATCGCGGCGGGAGAAGCATCCCTGCTGTTCTACGCCGCCAGTACCGAAGACACAGACATTCATTTCGAGAAGCCGGCCGGATCGCTCAGCCTTACGCGCGGGACGGAGGCAGGCCCTATTGCGATCGATACCCACACGCTAGGCAGGCAACGCATTCTTGCCGACCCGGCGCTTCTCGAGATGGAGTGGAACGGATCCGGAGCCGTCGGGATTGTCCCCTCCGCGCTTGACGCCAAGACGCTCCCCTCAAACGACGAACCCATCAACGCAACCATACAAGAAGAGAGCACGGACAAAGAAGCAGGTGCGGGCGACACGCCGTCGCCGACAAACAGCGTCCCAGCTTCTTTCGAAGCACCGAATGAGCCCGCTACCGGTCCAAACGATCCCGAACTCGCGGACAGTCTGGGACTTGCTGATCCTCAGGAGATCGATGAAGGTAACTGCTGCGTGCTTGCCGCCCTCGACCACACAGAGGTCATCGATGCTGCAAACATCGAAGTTGCCGCCGCCAATCAGCCCGTCCGCAAGTCGGCCATCATCGCATTTCCCGAATCCATCGAAGTCGTCTATTTGCCATCGGGCGAGGTCGTGGCCCCAACGCTGCTCACCTTGTTGGGCGCCAAGAATACTCGAAACGAAATTAAAAAGGTCACGGTTGTCGACCCTGCAACCACCGCTAAACTGCGTCTATACGCCGTTGCCCCAGACGGAGGCAAGACCTTGGAATTCGATGGCAACACACTTCTAGCCTGGCGACGTCTGGACATTATGCAAGACGTCTCGTATCAGATCGAACTCGAAGGGTTTGATCGTGCCCGCGATGCCAATATCATCGCCGCGGCTATTGAATCCCCGCAGCGGCTTATGACACTGCGCTTTGACTACTACCCCTATGTCCCGACAACCACCTGAGGCTTAAATGCTGCGCATCATTCCTAATACCACTTATATAACGTATTAGATGAGTCGCGATGTGCCTCGCATTTCGTTCTGCTACGATTGCCACGTTGGCATCAATACAGGAGGGCTCATGCCGGGCTTGGGAACAATCATCAACGTTGCGCTTTTAGTTGCGGGCGGTCTTTTGGGATTAGCGGGCGGCCGCTTCATTACACCGCGCATCCAAGACACGCTCATGAAAGCATCGGGGCTGTGCGTCCTGTTTATCGGCCTGGGCGGCACCATGCAAAAGATGCTCATCATCGATGGAAAGGCGCTAGCGACCACCGGTACCACCATGCTCATCGTCTCATTTGCGCTCGGTTCGCTCATCGGCGAGGCCATCAACTTGGAGGCCGCCATCGAGAACCTTGGCGAATGGCTCAAGCGCAAGACTGGCAGTGAGGGCGATAACGAGTTCACCAACGCTTTTGTCTCGACTTCACTCACCGTGTGCATCGGCGCCATGGCCATTGTGGGATCGATCCAGGACGGCCTGCTCGGCGACTGGTCAACGCTTGCCCTCAAGGGCGCACTGGACTGCATCATCGTCTGCACCATGACGGCCTCGCTTGGCCGCGGCTGCATCTTCTCCGCCCTGCCCGTCGCCGTGTTCCAGGGGACGATCACGTTGTTTGCCGGCGCGCTCTCCCCCATCATGACCACAGCTGCCCTCAACAGCCTTTCGCTCGTAGGCTCCATGCTCATCTTCTGCGTCGGCGTCAACCTCATCCGTCCTCAGACCTTCCGCACGGCCAATATGCTTCCCTCCGTCGTCATCGCCGTCATCTACGCCCTCCTGTTCTAAATCTATCAACGCAGCGGTATCTCGAACATCTGTTTGATGCTGTGCTATGATATGAGGTCACCGTAGCTGTGTTCGAGAGGAGGAGCGGTGGCCGACCAGGACATCAAGATGCTCATCGAGCGCATCATGGCCGAGGCCCGGACCCATCAGTCCGCCCGCTTCTCAAACGAAACCTACGCAGACGAGCCGATTCTCAAAACCGGCCGACAGATGCAGAATTTCCTCCCCGACCAGTACCGTAAAATGCGCGAGATATCGCGCTGGCAGGATGACCCCAAGGGCGGTGCGGGCCGCTGGCTTTCGGAAGCCGAGCTTTTTTACCGCCAGGGCCTGCTGATGGCCGACTTTGAGGACGACTGTCCCTACAACGGCACCTTTAAGTCGTACTTTCCCACCTACAACGCCATGAGCGACCGGCAGCTGCGCGGCTACTTTACCTGGCGTGCCCAAGTGCGCCGCGGAACCGTCGAGGAAACGTCTACGTCCTTTGCCTTTCTGTATCTCTATGAGCTGATCTGCGGCATTGGCGTAGATAATCCACTCGATGGTTTTAACAAGATCAAGGCTTTTTGGGATGTCTATCGCGCCTTCGAGCCCGGCATCGACCGGTTTGCGCGCGTGTGGCTGCAAGATTACGCCGTGTTCCACGGGCTCGACCCCAAGCTGCTTCGCGACTCTAAAACCGTCATATTCGATAACGCCCTTATCGAGCTGCGGCGCGCGGCACGAGACCTTGTACCAGCACCGACGCCGTCTGACCCGGCACCCAAGCGTCGCAAAACCTCCGAGCCCACGCTCCCCCTTCCGCCCGATGAGGTGCGCGAGGAGCGACTCATGGCCGCCATCAACGCCCTCTCCACGTACAACCTAAGTAACTCGCGGCTCGACCGCAGCCACCACCGCGATCTGTGCCACGTGGCGTGCGCCGTGTATGTCCGCATAGCGCGCTACTATGACACGCACCGAAAGACCGGCATCGTGGCAAGTTTATTTGGGGAGGAGACGGCCATGCCCTACACCATGTTTGCCTCGGCCGTATTCTTTGCGCCCGAGCGCCACGAGGACTGCGAATACCGTCTGGACCCCATCCATATCTACCGTTGCCAAAACGGTTTTTGGGAATGCATGCGGATTCACGGTAGCAGGCAAAAGAGCAGCAAGCTCGGTGAAATGATGCGCGCCTGCGACCAACGCCTGCGCCTGGCGCTGGACCCCGCCCATCCCCTTAAGGAAGAAAAGGTCCCCAAATATCTGGCCAAGATTATCGATGACGAGATTGTGGCATGGCTTTCGTGGGACGCCGCACACCAGCCCGTCAAGATCGATATCGATTTGAGCCAGCTGGGGCACATTCGGAGCGCTGCCGCACAAACGCGCGAAGCGCTTTTGATCGACGAGGAACGCGAGGACGGCGCGTCCGCAGAAGCCGAGGCAGCGGACTCAGGGCAACCGGAAGCCGAGCCCGTAGCCGACGCGACGGTCGAGGCGGTCGCGGCGGCTGCAGGGCAGGACGAGTCCGACGAGCCGACCATATCCACCGAACAGTTTGGTGTCGTGGCACCGCTTCTCGCGCCGACGCCCGCGTTCGCAGCTGCTACGCCCGCTGACGCCACAAACGAACTCGCGCCCGCCGCAGACGCCTATCTCCGCGCGCTGCTCGAGCACAACGCAGTACAGGCGGAATCGGCGGTAGTGCAATCGGAGCAGAGCGAGGACATGCTCGTCGATACCATCAACGAGGCGCTCTTTGACCTGGTGGGCGACACCGTAATTGAATTTAGCGCAGCAGGGCCGCAGATTATCGAGGACTACGAAGCAGACGTGAGAGGATACCTAGACCATGAGTGATACCGCATCCGCAGCACCTCGCGTGCCCAAGCGCGTCGCTGCCGTCATTCTCAACTCGCTCAAGGGCGGTGTGGTCCCGCGCATCGGCCTTCCTTACATCACCGTAGGGCGCGAGGTCGAGATCCGCGCCCTGCTCACCGACCTGAGTCTCATCGCCGACGGTGGCGCGAGCTTCCGCTTTCTGGTCGGTCGTTACGGCGCCGGCAAGAGCTTTTTGCTCCAGACTATCCGCACGCACGCCATGGGCGAGGGATTCGTCGTCGCTGATGCCGACCTGTCGCCCGAGCGCCGCCTGCAGGGCGGTCAGGGACAGGGCCTTGCCACCTACCGCGAGCTCATCCGCAATATATCGACCAAGACGCGCCCCGAGGGCGGTGCGCTCAACCTTATTCTGGATCGCTGGGTCGCCTCGTGTGCCGACGTCGACGAGTCGGTCGTCAATGCCCAACTGGCCCCGCTCGAGGAGATGGTCCACGGCTTCGACTTCACCCGCATGCTCCGCCGCTATCGCATGGCCGCATCCGGGGGCGACGAAGAGGCCATGAGCCGCGTGACCAAATGGATTCGCGGCGAATACCGCACCAAGAGCGAGGCACGCGCCGAGCTGGGCTCCTCGACCATCATCAGCGATGACGACTGGTACGACTACGTTAAGCTCATTGCGCGCTTTTTGGTCTGCAGCGGCTACAAGGGCATGCTGGTGCTCATCGACGAACTCGTGAATCTGTATAAGATTCCCAACGCCATCACGCGCCAATACAACTACGAGAAGATCCTGACCATGTACAACGACACGCTCCAAGGCAAGGCGCAGTACCTGGGCATGATCATGGGCGGCACGCCAACCTCCATCGAAGACCGCCGCCGCGGCGTGTTCTCCTACGAGGCCCTGCGCAGCCGACTCGCTCAGGGCCGCTTTGCGCGCGAAGACCTTAAGGACATGCTCGCGCCCATCATCCGCCTGCAGCCACTCACCTACGAGGAGCTGCTGGTGCTGATCGAAAAACTCATGCAAATTCACGCCGGCTACTTTGGCTGGACGCCCACGCTTACCGAGAACGACTTGGTGGACTTCCTCAAGATCGAGTTCGGTCGCGTGGGAGCCGACACGCATCTGACGCCGCGTGAAGTCATTCGTGACTTTATCGAGCTGCTCGACATCCTATGCCAAAACCCCGACGCCAACGTGGCCGAGCTGCTGCAAAGCGTCGGCGGCGACGCGTTGGCGCCGGCAACCGCAACAGGCGACACCGATACCGCAGGCGGCGACCGTAACTTCGCCGAATTCACCATCTAACCTGCCAATAAGGGACAGGTTTATTTCGGCAGGTTTTATCTGGGCAAACGTTGAGACTGTAATGCAGCAAGCCGTTGTCGGCAGCGTTGAGAAATTCGTTTTTGAGAGGAGGCCCCGTGAACGCCTTTGACCGCTACGCCCCGTTTATCCAAGACTTCATCTACTCCCACGATTGGGAGAGCCTGCGCTCCATCCAGGTTGCGGCGGCAGATGCCATCTTCAACACGCAAGACAATGTGCTCCTGACGGCATCCACGGCATCTGGCAAAACTGAGGCGGCCTTCTTTCCCATCCTGACCGAGTTTTGGGAGAACCCGCCCGCGAGCGTGGGCGCCCTCTACATTGGCCCCCTCAAAGCACTCATCAACGACCAGTTCGTTCGCCTCAACGACCTCTGCGAAGAGGCCGATATCCCTGTCTGGCACTGGCACGGCGATGTCTCGCAGTCGCACAAGGCCAAGCTCATCAAAAAACCGAGCGGCATCTTGCAGATTACGCCCGAATCACTCGAGGCGCTCCTGATCCATAAGCACATGGCGATCCCGCGCATGTTTTGCGACTTGCGCTACGTGGTCATCGACGAGGTTCACTCGCTCATGCGCGGCGACCGTGGCGGGCAGACGCTCTGCCTTGTCGAGCGACTCTCGCGCATGGCCGGCGTGCAGCCTCGACGCATTGGCCTTTCCGCTACCATCGGCGACCCCGAGCGCACGGGCGCTTTTCTCTCACAGGGAACGGGGCGCGACTGCGTTATCCCCCGCTTTGAAGAACCGCGCCGCGTGTGGCGCATCTCCATGGAGCACTTCTACAACTCGGGCCCCCAGGCACAGCAGCGGGGATTCGTAGGCACAGGTCCGCAGGAAGCCGAAGTGCTCGCATGCGAGCGCATCGAGGCGGTGGCGCCCACGGCACTGCCGGCCGACACCAAAGACATGCGCCGCAGCGGACAGCTCACACAGGAGGAGCGCCGTCAACGTCGCGAACGGGCACAGGATAAGGCTACCTCCGGGAACCGCCGCACTTCTTCGGCCCCCGAGGGCGAAGTCGATATCCCTCGGGCCGCTGAGCAGGCGCTCCTCAACCCCACCGACACCGCGCCCGAAAACGCCGATCCCGGCATGGGCTATATCTTCGAACACACCCGCGGGCGCAAGTGCTTGGTCTTTGCCAATTCGCGCGAGGAGGCAGAGGCCGTGTGCTCCATGTTACGCAGCTACTGTGAAAACCGGCACGAGCCAGACCGCTTCCTTATCCATCATGGCAACCTCTCGGCATCGCTACGCGAGACCGCCGAGGAACTCATGCGCGACGAAGAACAGGCACAGACAACCGTCACCACCTCCACGCTGGAACTCGGCATTGATATCGGTCGCCTGGAGCGCGCGTTCCAGATCGATGCGCCGTTTACCGTCAGCTCCTTTTTGCAGCGCATGGGGCGCACAGGCCGTCGCGATCTTCCGCCCGAGATGTGGTTTGTCATGCGCGAGGAAGAGCCCGAGCCGCGCACGATGATGCCCGAAACCATTCCCTGGAAGCTCCTGCAGGGTATCGCGCTCGTACAACTCTATCGCGAGGAAAAGTGGGTCGAGCCACCCGAGCTCGATCGTCTCCCCTACAGCCTGCTCTATCACCAGACTATGTCGACCCTCGCCAGCACCGGCGAGCTCACGCCGGCCGAACTTGCCCAGCGCGTGCTCACGCTCAGCTATTTCCACCGTGTCTCGGCAGACGATTACCGTGTGCTGCTACGTCACCTCATTAAGATCGACCATATCCAGGTCACCGAAGGTGGCGGGCTCATCGTGGGTCTCGCGGGCGAGCGCATCATCAACAACTTTAAGTTCTACGCCGTGTTCCAGGAAAACGAGGAGTTTACCGTCCGGAGCGAATCGGCTGAGCTGGGCACGATCGTTAATCCGCCCCCGCCCGGTGAGCGCATCGCCATCGCCGGACACTGCTGGATTGTCGAGGAAGTGGACTGGAAGCGCCACACTGTCTTTGCCACGCAGGTCAAGGGCCGGGTGCCGGCCTACTTTGGCGACTGCCCCGGCGACATTAACACGCATGTGCTCGAGCGCATGCGCCAAGCGCTCACTGAGCACGCAGCATATCCGTACCTTATGGGTAACGCACGGGCTCGCTTGGCGCAGGCTCGTCATACCGCCGAGATTTCGGGCGCGGGAACTAAGCCGCTCATCAACCTGGGTGGCGACACCTGGGTGCTCTTCCCCTGGTTGGGCAGCTACGCCTTCCTAGCACTCGAGCGCATGCTTAAAATCAAATGCGCCGCTGAGCTGGGCCTTCGCGGACTCGACCCGTCACGCCCGTACTTTATGCAGTTTAAGATGAAGGCCGACGAGGAGACGTTCTTTGAGGTGCTCGCCGCCGAGGCCGAAAAGGACTTCGATCCCATCGAGCTCGTCTATCCTGGCGAGGTGCCTTACTTTGACCGCTACGACGAGTTTGTTCCCGAAGAGCTTGTGCGCAAGGGCTTTGCCGAAGGCGTGCTCGACATAGAGGGCATGAAGCAGCGCGTTCACGGCTGGCGCGACCACGCCTAAGACCAGTCTTTTTTGGGACGGGGAGACTTACTTGTCGTGAAGGACGGCGCCGAGGAAGTCGGTGTCGAAGGGCACGGCTTCGGCAAAGGCGTAGTCGCCGTCGCTGGCGATGAGCAGGTAGTTTTCCTCGCCGCTGAACTTCGCATCGCCACATGGGACCACCCAGGCGTGGACGAATACCTCGAGTGCCGCGGCAGCGCAGTCGCGAAGGAACGCCACATCGCTCCCCTCGTTTGCGCTCACGATATTGGCCACGTAGATACCCCCGGGGTTCAGGCTGCCCCGCACCAGGCGCAGCGCCTCAACGGTCGCCAGCTCGCGCACGGGCTCGGCACCGCCAAAGCAATCGCTCACGACCACGTCGTAGCGACGATGGCCCACGCTCGTCACACCCAGATACGAGCGAGCCTCAGCGGTAATCACCCGCAGGCGATCGCCCACCGCGTGCTCCAGTTCATCCAGATAGAACCAACGGCGCGCCAAGCGCGTTATCTCTCCGTCATACTCGATGACGTCCATGCGCAGGCCCTCGTGCGACATCAGCGCAAACTTGGGATAGGCAAACCCGCCGCCGCCCAGCATGAGCATACGGTCGATACCATGCCCGTAAGCATCACGCATTGCGTCCTCGGCCTCAAACACATCGTCAAATGCACGATAGTACGCAAAGACTGGCTCCGCCCAACGATCGCCAACATAGCTCGCGCTTTGGTAGACGCCACCTTGCACCAATACGCGAACTTCGTCGCCGCCCTCATCGTGCACGCGCTTCACACGTGCCAGCCCATTGCGGGTCCTCGCGACCTGCAGACAGGCAGCACGAACAGCGACAGCGGCCGCACCAAGCGCCGCGGCTCCCAGAGCAACGCCGGCAACGACGCCGGCAGAAACACTCGGCTTGTTCATCTAGAGCTCCTTTTGCAGATAAAGGCCATGGTCATAAAATCCAAGATGGCGATAGTACTCGCGCGTACCGATCGCGCTGATCACGTTGATGTACGTATAGCCAGCGTCCCGAGCTATCTGGCACGCACGCTCCACGAGCAAACGTCCCAATCCATGGTGCTGCGCTGCCTGGCCCTGATCGCCCACGCGCGCCGCCATGCCATACACGTGCACCTCACGAATCATCGCCTCGTCCGGCATCGTCGGCAGCTCGTCCGCATGTGCGGCAACAAAAGCGCGATCGGGCAGCGACAACCGCAAAAAGCCCGCGATCTTGCCCCGCGGCGTCACCCACTGCAAAAAGCGCTCGTAAGTCACCGGCGTCTCGTACGCTACTTCCTCATCAAGAGATAGCTCATCCAGGTCGGCACCCGCCGTGCTGATCTCGCGATAGCGGATCTCACGCACCGTCGCACCGTCACCCCGAGCAGCCAGGCGGTTCTCGACGAGCTGACGCAGGTTGGGCTTCTTGTTGCCCACCATGATGTCATCGGAACTAAAGTCGCGAATCATGCGGCTGATGCGGCAGAATGCCGGCGTCACCACGATGTCATCGGCCAGCACATCGAGCAGTTCTTCCTCGGTATAGGGGCGCCACTCGCCGCGCTCGTAGCAGCCCACCAGGCGCGAGCCCTCGATGAGCGCACACGGGTAGACTTTGACCTCGTCGGGCATAAAGGCCCCCTCGGTCATAAAGCGCTCGTAGTCGCGCTTGTCCCCCTCGGGTGTGGCGCCCAACAAGTTGAGCATAAAATGAGCGTGGATCTTAAAGCCAAACAGGCGCGCGAGCGAAAACGCCCGCTCGATCTGTGTCACCGAAATGCGGCGCTCGTTGATATCGAGTAGATGCTGGTCAAGGCTTTGGATGCCCATCTGTATCTTGGTGCAGCCCAGGCGGCGGATGAGCATGAGGGCCTGCGGCGTTACAGCATCGGGGCGCGTCTCGATAACGAGTCCCACCACGCGATGCTTCGCCGTCTCGTTGATGCGCTGCTGACGCTCGAGCTCCTCCATCGTTGCCGTCTGCCACTCGGCGACCTCGCCCCACGGCGTACCAGGGCCGTACAGACGACGCACCGCGCGGTTATAGCCGCCCACGGCAGCATCCACACGCTCCTGCTCGTCGGCAACGCCGGCAGCAAGCTCAGCCTCGTCAGCCGCAATGCCGGCAGCCCGATAGCGCTCGCGGCGCTCTGTTACCACCGGCGGCAGGGCATCGGCGGGCGCGTCATCGAGCAGGCGCCCCGCCTCGGCACGGCTGATGCCCGGACGCGCCAACATGGGGTTAGCCGCCACACCAGCCACGGCATCGTCATTGAGCGCACGGAAAAGCTCCGACATAAACCACGTCTGATACCCTTGCGGATAGTCGCTCCAGGTGCCACCGAGCACGATGAGCTCTATCTTGTCGGTCGCATGCCCCATCTGCGAAAGCGCGGTCAGACGAGCGCTCACCTGCAAATACGGGTCAAAGCAGTTTTGCTCCGCACGGGCGCATGCCGGCTCGGCATGCAGATAGCTTTTGGGCATGCGCAGATCGTTGGGGCAAAACAGGCAATCGCCCGAACAGGGCCACGGCTTGGTGATGACGGTAATGGTCGCCACGCCCGAAGCCGTGCGGCGCGGCTTCATGCGCAGCACCTGCAGCAGCTGACGCTCCAGCTCGGCATCGACATTCCATCCAGCCCAACGAGCCGGCTTCTCACGTTTAACCCGCTGGTAGAACGGCAGCAGACGGCGCTTGGCCAGATCTCGTTTGTCGGCACCCTCACGGCGCGCCTCGGCATGTATCAGTTTGACGAGCGCCTTGTCGTCCACGGTCTCACCGCGACGCAGAGCCTCGAGTATGTTCAAAATAATCTGTTCCATGCCCCCATTGTAAAGGCAAAGGCGCCGGAGCCAGTCACGGCCCCGGCGCCTCCATCAAAGAGCATGCCTATATGCACCGATCTCCGAAAACCGCATGTCACACCGATTCGAACGACATGTCGCCCGAACCGACCTTAAAACGATACGTTGCAGACTTGTCACCGTTGTCGAATTCAGCATTCAATATGGTCTCGCCATCGTAGCCAAGCGGAAGGAAATCGCTCTCAAAGTCACCGCTGCCCACGGTGAGGCTCGCCTTAAAGCCCGTAGAGTTCGGAACCGATATCTCCACATCGCCCGAGCCCACGCTTACGTCCATCGACTTCGCGGGGGCCTGGTAGAGCTCGAACGCCACATCGCCCGAACCGACCTCGGCATCCAAGGTGTCGGTTACGGTGCCCGCAAACTCAACGTCTCCCGAGTCCAACGTCAATTCGAAGTCGTGACATGCAATGTCCGCGACCGTCAGTTCTCCCGACCCCACCCTCGCCGTAATGCCGACCAGGTTATCCGCAACATCCCGCGGCAGCTCGATGGTGACCGAACGATCGATAGCGCGCTCGTCATCGCAGTCGAACTGGCTAATCGTGAGTGTAGAACCCTTGACCTCGGCCAGATTCTGAGT
Organism: uncultured Collinsella sp.; assembly: GCA_900540855.1. Classification (GTDB taxonomy): domain Bacteria; phylum Actinomycetota; class Coriobacteriia; order Coriobacteriales; family Coriobacteriaceae; genus Collinsella. The sequence goes on along the minus strand of UQHK01000015.1, from coordinate 18,055 downwards.
GGCAGCATCGTAGGTAGCTACCCCCTTTGCAACACGACCGCTCTCGATGACACGCACCTGCCCGCCGGAAACGCACTTGATCTCAACCTCACCCGATGTCACATCCAGGTCAAGGGACTGGAATGAGCCGGCATCAAACGTTTCGCTCGAAAGCTGCCGAGACTGAGCGGAATAGTTACCGCCATCCAAAGAATCGTCCCCGTCAACCACATCGTCCATACCGGACAAACCGGATGCAATATCGCCGAGATCCCACGGGCCATCAAAATGAAACAATATCCGCGAAGTGCCAAAGATAAGCCCGATGATGAGCACGAACGCTCCGATACCGACGCCCAGGCGGACCTTGGACTCATGCGAGAGCTTCATCATTCATCACCTTCTTTGGCGCTCGGCTCAGCGGCGGTCGAGGAAGCCACGTCAGTATCAACCGCAGCGGAAACATCCTGAGCCTTAGCCGCCTCCGGCGCCGGACCAACCTGAATATCCCCGCGTGCCCAATCGCCATCGAGCGCACGCGCCACCCAGTGATAGATGGGGATTGTAAAGAAGATCAGCGCGGCAAAGGAGCCACCAAACAGGAACATCAGCAAAAAGAACAGCAGCCAGCACACGGCCCAATACGGAAACGACTGGAACGGACCTTTCACCGGAGTCGAGCCAGCTGCGCCGCCACTCGTCGCCTGCGCCGTAGCGGCATTGGCGGCCTGTGCACTCCAGCTTGCCGCTTGCGCCGCCTTGGCCGCAGCATCACTCGCCTGCGTTGCCGCCTCGGTAGCGCGTGCCGCCGCCTCGTGGGTACGGGCACGCTCCGCCGCCTCGGCCTCGCGCTGACGGGCGCGGTCCTCGTTCTCAAACTCGATATCGTCCTCGATCTCATCGCTCGGATTGAGCAGCTCATCCAGACTCACACCATAGAGCTTGGCGAGCGAAATCAGGTTCTCGGTATCGGGCGAGCTCTCCGCGCGCTCCCATTTACTGACCGCTTGGCGTGACAGTCCCAGCTTTCGCGCCAATCCTTCTTGGCTAAAGCCCTTGCTGCGGCGAAGGTCGGCGAGCCGCTGAGCAGTTTCTACATTCATGGTTCCTCCTATGCGATGCCAGCCGTGCCGCCGGACCGTTTTTGTTCTTAAGGCGCCTTGCACAGTTAAAAATCTATCCGCCACCGCCAAAATCATGCTACCTATTCTAGTGAGATTTTTGACAACCGGCGGTTGCGGGCACATATGAGCTGCGGAAATGTGTCCAAACAAAGCAATGACCCACAGCTCGGTTGTCCCCGTTGCGGCGTTAACGGTAGTATGGTCGTACTGTTTATTCCGCACCGCCATCGGAGGGAGTTCCGCGCCGTGAACCGCGATTTCGCATCATCGCTCATCCAGCTCAACAATACGTTCTATCGCGAGCACTCCGCTTCCTTTTCCGATACGCGCCAAGCCCCGTGGCCCGGCTGGGTGCGCACCATGGACATCGCGCTTGAGCAGCTCGATGTGGCCACGATCGAGCATCCCGTCCGCGTCTTCGACCTTGCCTGCGGCAATATGCGATTCGAGAACTTTGCCGCCGGCGGGGCACTTGCCGCCAAGGGCGTCGACGGCGCAAACCCCTCGGCAGATGCCAGCTGCCCGTTTGAGTTCTATGGTGTCGACTCGTGCCAAGATCTGGCAATAGACGCCCACGGCCACGCCCTGCGCATTCCCAACCTGCACTTCCAGGAACTCGATGCGCTCGACGCCCTCATGAAGCTCAACCCCGCCGAGACGCCCGATGTGCTTTTCGATGCCCCGCTCGCCGATATCTCGGTCTGCTTTGGCTTTATGCACCACGTGCCGTCATGCGAGTACCGCGTGCGCGTGCTCGACGCCCTGGTGCGCCAGACGCGCCCGGGCGGCATCATCGCTATCAGCTTTTGGGAGTTTATGAACGACGAGCGCATGGCGCGCAAGGCCGTTCGCGCCGAGGCCCGCGCCGAGCTCGCACCACCGTTTGAGGGATACGATTCCGCACAGTTCGAGGCCGGCGATCACCTCATCGGCTGGCAAAACGACCGCCACGCCTACCGCTATTGCCATCACTTTGACGATCAGCAGATCACCGACCTGGTGCGCGGCGTCCGTACGTTCTACAAAAGCGGCGAGGTCCCCGTGCGCGAGCTCGAGCGTTTCCACGCCGACGGCCGTAGCGGCGAGCTCAACCGCTATGTAATCCTCAAGCGCCTGTAGGCATCGACGACTCGCCGCCGGGCCGCGCCGCAACGTTCGGGCAAACTATGCCCATCTTTTTCCAACCCATTGACGGAACGCGCCTGCAATGTGTTCCATACGTATGACCAAGGAGCCTCATGGGAGCCGTTCACGTTCGCACCCCTAAGAACTTTGTGCTCGAGGAGCGCCTGGAGCGCTACGCCAATGCGATTGAGACGAACCCCGAGGCCTATGCCGGGAATTGGCGCGAAGCCTGCGCGCCAGCCGGCGGCGCACCCTTCACCCGCCTTCATCTGGATCTGGGCTGCGGCAAAGGCACCTATCTGGTTGAGCAAGCTCGCCGTGAGCCCGACACGCTCTTTATCGGTATGGACCAGGAGCCCATCTGCATCGCCTATGCCGCACAGAAAATCTGCGAGCAGGGGCTGTCCAACGCACTCGCCCTGCCCCGAGGTGCCGCATCGCTGCCGCAGCTATTTGCCGCAGGCGAGCTCGATGCCATCACCATCAACTTTCCCACGCCGCAGCCCAAGGCCAAGTACGCCAAAAAGCGACTCGTCCATGTCGACCACCTAATGCTGTACCGTCCGCTCTTTGCAGCCGGCGCCACCGTCACGCTGCGCACCGACAGTAAGCCATTGCGCGACTACGCCTTGGGGCAGTTTGCTGCGGCCGGCTATGACACGCTTTGGGTAAGCGACGACGTCCGCCGCGACCATCCCGAGCACCCCGAGACCGAATACGAGCGCCGCACGCGCGAGATGGGTGCCGTCGTCTATGGCATTTGCGCCACACCCGGCGCACATCCCAGTGACGATGTGCTCACGGCGGGTCACATGCAGGAGCAAAGTCTTGCCTGCTACCTGCCCGATAACCTCGACGAGCTCACCTATGTGCCTCTGGGCATGGAAGAAGCCGTCGAGAACTTTAAAAACCGCGCCCGTAAAGGCAAAAAGCGCCTGCCGCAGGAGTCCTAGGGCTTTTGATGGCCGCGGCGTTGACAACCAAGCGCAAATAGGCGCCGACGAACGGCCCTCAAACCTAAGTGAGTAGACTTTTTGACAACAGCCGAGCACAACCCGTATGGCAAAAACTAAAACCGCAGGTAGAGACCTTGCGTAAAAACCATGTGCTCGCGATATCGCAAAAAGTCTACTCACTTAGCTGGCGACTGCACCAAACGGCTGGGCAGAACGCCCATTTCCTGCATTTTCCCGCGCGCTAGCACCCCGCGCCGCCGCTACGCCATAATGGATGGCGGGCAAACGCGAGAGAAAGCAACCACATGGCACAGACCACGACAGATACCGCCGCCAGCACCGTCTCGGGCGCCGGCGCCGCCAGCTCATTCTCGGGCGGCACGGGAACCGAGGCCGAGTTCGGCTCGCTCGGCGCGCTCTCCCCCACCTGGTGGGAGCCCGAAGACGGCAGTGAGCCCGAACCGTGGCTCACGCCCGATCAGGCCTTCGAACGCTTCTTTGAATGGACGAGCGACCGCGGCATCGAGCTGTGGGATCACCAAGAAGAGGCCCTCATGGACCTGGCTGCCGGCGATCACGTCATTTTGGGCACACCGACCGGATCGGGCAAATCGCTCGTCGCGCTGGGCATGCTCTTTATGGGCATGGCGCAGGGCAAGCGCTGCTATTACACGGCTCCCATCAAGGCCTTGGTCAGCGAAAAGTTCTTCGACCTGGTGCAGGTACTCGGCCGCGATAACGTCGGCATGATCACCGGCGATACGCATATCAATACCAAAGCGCCCGTCATCTGCTGCACGGCCGAAATCCTTGCCAACGATGCGCTGCGCGAGGGCGAGGACGCCGACGTGGGCTGCGTGGCCATGGACGAGTTCCACTACTTTGCCGACCCCGATCGCGGCTGGGCCTGGCAGGTGCCGCTGCTCACCCTGCCTCACACGCAATTCATGCTCATGAGCGCCACGCTCGGCGATGTCACTGCCATCGCCGCCTCACTTGAGGAGCACACCGGCGCAACCTGCGACTTGGTTGTCGACGCCCCGCGTCCGGTTCCGCTGAGTTATGACTATGTGACGACCTCCCTCGAGGGCACGGTCGAGCTCGCAATGCGCCGCGGCGAGGCCCCGCTCTACATCGTGCACTTTAGCCAGGACGCCGCACTTGCGACGGCGCAATCCCTCGCCAACTTTGGTATTGCCAGCAAGGAGCAGCGTGGGGCCATCAAGGAGGCGGCCAAGGGCACGAGCTTCTCGACGGCCTTTGGCAAGATTCTTAAGCGCTTGCTCGGATGCGGCGTCGGCGTGCACCATGCTGGCATGTTGCCGCGCTATCGTCTGCTGGTCGAGCGCTTGGCACAACAGGGCCTGTTGCCCGTCATCTGCGGCACCGATACGCTCGGCGTCGGCATCAACGTGCCCATCCATACCGTGGTGCTCACCGCGCTCACCAAGTTCGACGGCTACAAGATGCGTCGTCTGCGCGCCCGCGAGTTTCATCAGATTGCCGGTCGCGCCGGCCGCTCGGGCTTCGATACCGAGGGCATGGTGATTGCCGAGGCACCCGAGCACGAGATCGAGAACGCCAAGCTCATGGCCAAGGCGGGCGACGACCCCAAGAAGCTCCGCAAGATTAAAAAGAAGAAGGCCCCCGAGGGCTTTGTCACCTGGAACAAGCAGACCTTTGAGCGCCTGATCGAGACGCAGCCCGAAACGCTCAAGCCGCGCCTTCGCATCACACACTCCATGGTGATTAGCGTGGTCGAACAGGGTGGCGACGCCCGTGCCCGCGTGCACGACCTCATCGAGACGAGCCTGCAAACGCCCGAGGAAAAGGCAAAGCTCGAGGTTCGCGCCGACGAAATCTTCGCCACGCTCATCGATTCCGGTGTCGTCGTTCGCACCGAGGTGCCGCCCGCACCCGACGCTCCGGCTGACGCCGCGCCGGACATCGACTACGCGCTGACGGTCGACCTGCCCGAGGACTTTGCGCTCGATCAGCCGCTCTCGCCGTTCTTGCTCGCCGCGTTGGAGCTGCTCGATCCCGAGAGCGAGACCTATACCATGGATTTAATCTCAATGGTCGAGGCGACGCTCGAAGATCCCAAGCAAGTGCTGCGTGCGCAGGAGCGTGCCGCACGCGATCGAGCTATGGCCGAGATGAAGGCCGACGGCATCGAGTATGAGGAGCGTCTGGAGCGCATTCAAGACGTCACGTACGAAAAGCCGCTCGAGGATTTGCTCGACGCCGCTTTTGACAAGTACTGCCAGGAAGTACCCTGGGCAAACGACTACCAGCTCTCTCCCAAGAGCGTCCTGCGCGATATGCTGGAAAGCGCGAGCGATTTTAAGGGCTACATTCAAAAGCTCGGCATCGCCCGCTCCGAGGGCATTTTGCTGCGCTACCTGGCAGAGGCTTACCGTTCGCTCGACCGCACCGTACCCATCGAGAAGCGCGACGAGCGCCTGCGCGACATTATCTCGTGGCTGGGCTTTGTGGTGCGCTCGGTCGACTCGAGCTTGGTAGACGAGTGGGAAAACGCTGGCAACCCGGCAGCCCTCGACGCCACGCCGCCGCAGGGCATCGACGAGGTCGTGGCGGACCGCCGCGGCTGCACGCTGTTGGTGCGCAACGCGCTCTTCCGCCGCGTGACCCTTGCCGCCCGCGAGCACGTTCGCGACCTGGGCGAGCTCGACGACGACTGGGGCATGAGCGAGATCCGCTGGCAAAAAGCACTCGACGCTTACCACGAGCAGCACGAGGAGATTCTCACCGACGGCGACGCGCGCTCCTCTGCTATGTTCTCGATCGACGAGTCCGACGAGAAGGCGCTCCACGTGTGGCACGTGCACCAGATTTTTGCCGACGAGGACGGCGACCACGACTTTGGCATCATGGGCGATGTCGATCTGGACGCCACGCAAGACGGTGGCGAGGTCATCTTCAAGAACTACCGCGTCGGTTTTATCGAGGATTTGCTCGAGGATTAGCCAAGCATATTGGGACGAAACGAAGCGGGGCTGTTGGCAACATCGCCAGCAGCCCCGCTTTTTCACTATCCGCTATGCCTTACTCGGCATCCTCGACCTCATACGAATCCGCCTCGTCTGGCTCCTCGTTTGTCTCTGGCGCAGCCTCGCGCGCCTCGTCAAACGCTGCCTTCATGGTCTTGTTGCCCCATGTGAGCTTGCGAATGGTAAGCTCATCGGCCTTGTTGTGGGCCAAGCGTAGGTTCTCGGTGCTGCGGCGCAAGTCGTCCTTGGTCTTCTCGAGCTGCTTAATGGCGGCATCGATCTCCTTGATTGCCGACTCGAATTGCTTGCTCGCCAGGTTGTAGTTGCGCGAGAAGCCATCCTTGAACTTCTCCATCTTGGCTTCGAAGTTCGTGACATCGATATTCTGCTGTTTGTACTCCGCCAGTTCCTGCTTATAGCGAAGCGAACCCATAGCGGCGTTGCGAAGGAGCGTAATCATGGGGATGAAGAACTGCGGGCGGATCACGTACATCTTCTCATAGCGGTAACTCACGTCGACGATACCCGCGTTATAGAGGTCACTCTCGGGCTCCAGCAGGGTGCAGAGCACCGCATACTCGCAGCCTTTCTGGCGGCGATCGTGATCGAGTTTCTTAAAGAAATCCTCGTTCTTGTGTTTGGTCGCGGTCTCGTCGTTCTCGTTTTTCATCTCGAACATGATCGAAATGATCTCGTTGCCGCTCTCGTCACACTCGCGGAAGATAAAGTCGCCCTTGGTACCCTCGGATGCATCGTTATCCTTCTCGAAATACGCGTTGGGAAACGCCGTCATGCGCAGGCGGTTAAACTCGGTCTCGCAGTGCTGCTCGAGCGACTCGCCCACCATCTTGGTGGACAGGCGGACCTTCATGTCCTTAAGGCGCTCAATCTCTTCATCCTTGTAGCGAATCAGTTCCTCGTTCGCGCGCTTGGTCTGCGCAAGTTCGAGCTCGTGTGCCGCCTTGGCCTGCTCCTCGCGTGAATCGCGCACCGCCAGCTCACTCGTGAGCTTGGCGCGGGCCTCGTCACGCTCACGCTCCGCCGCGGCGACCGCCTCCGATAGGTTCATCTTGGCCGTCAGTTCCTGTTCGCGCAGCTGAGCACGCAGACCCTCGGCCTCCTGCTCGGACTGAGCCTTTGCGACGGAAAACTTCTCCTGAACCTTCGCGCGATAGTCAGCAAGCGTACGTTCGGCCTCGCTGCGAGCGGCCTCGAGCTCACGCTGCGACTCGGCCGCAGCAGCAGCAAGCGCCATCTCCTGGGCCTTGTCCGCCGCGGCGAGCCTGGCTTGCAGCTCGGCAATCTGGGCATCACGTGCGGACAGGTCGTTTTGAGCAGCATTGCGTGCCGCCGCCTCGGCAAGCCTGGCTTCATCATCTTTGCGCCCCAACTGCGCACGCAGGTTGTCGATCTCGCGCTGCAGTTCGGCATTCTCCTTTTGAGCATCGGCGCGGGCCTCAACCGCCGCACGCTGGCTTGCACTCTCGCGCTCTGCAGTAGCGCCCTCGAGCTTGGCGCGCAGCTCGGCAAGCTCGGCATCGCGCTTGGCAACCTCTTGTGCCAGCTGTTGAGCCGCAGCGTTCTTCTGCTCTACGAGCTCAGCGTCGCGCTGAGACTCTGCCTTTTGCAAGGCAGCCGTCGAACGCGAGCGCTCAAGCTCCAGCGCCTGCTCGCCTTCGCGCTGGACCGCCTTCACGCGCTCGTCCAGGTCGCGCGAGAACTCGGCATTGCGCACCTGCTTGACGATATCCGCATAACCGGACGCATCGACCTTAAAAACTTCACCGCAATGCGGGCACTTGATCTCGTTCATGGCAGCTCCTCGATGGACGCAAATTTCAACCGTCTACACTCTACCGCGCCGCACGGACAAAAAAGGCGCCGCTGTCATAATGGCAACGGCGCCAGAACCGCCACAAAGGTGCCTGTCCCCTTCGTGGCGGTTTGCGAGCTACAGGCCAAAGAAATTCAGGATCTGGTCTCGGCTTACGGGCTTGTAATCGTTGGCATCGAGACCGACATCATAGCGAAAGATAGGGCGCTCGCGATCGCGGTTGCGCGCGTTGGTGCGGTCTCCCCTGCTGTGGATATGCCCGTGCAGCATGATGGCGCCGCGCGCCTTGCCATTCCAGCTGAGCATGGGGTAATGGCTCATAACTAGACGATGGCCCTTGGCATAGCCGGGAGCAATCTCCAGGTAATCGCGTACCTCATCCCAAATCTGCGGTACGTCGGGATCTTCCCAATCACCGTCATGGTTGCCACGGATGAGCGTTATGTTCTGGCATTCGATTCGTTTACGCAGGCGCACCGCTTCCGCCATGGGCAATCGATACGTAAAGTCCCCCAGGATATAGAGGAGGTCGTTCGCAGTCACGCACTCGTTGATGACATCGATGACCTTGCGGTTCATCTCCTCGACCGAATCAAACGGCCGATCCATATCGTGCAAGATATTCGTATCGCCCAGGTGCAGGTCGGCGGTAAACCACATCATCGTCTCTGTCCTCATTTCGCAACGCGTCTAACACGTGCCTAGTATACAGACGCAGCGATGCGACAGTTACCCAAAGAGCCCGCCGAACAGTCCGCGGCGGCGCTTGTCTTGCTTTTTCGAAGCGTCGCCCTGGGCGTTCTTGTCCTGCCGCTTCTTCCGGTCCTGCTCCAGCTCATCATCGTCGATCAGCATATCCCACTCAAACGGGTCGTCCGTCAGATCGAACAGGTCATCGTCATCAAACATGACCGCCTCCATTGCCGATTAGCGAGCATCCACCACATAGAGACCAACGCGCACCTGATGCCACGGGCTGCGCTCGGGAGCAACCTGTTGCACACGGGCCTCAAATACGTCCTCGTGGCCGTAATACATCATCAAGGACAGCGGGCCGACCTCGTTTCCCGGAACATACCCAAGCTTGGTGTTGCCGTAGTAGATCGCAACCGCCTCGGGGTCATGGGGATTATCGCGCTCGGCACACAGCGTCAGCTTATCGCCCACTTTAAGATCGCCCAAGACCAAGGCGCCATCGGCATACTGAAATCCTGCAATATGAAACGACAAAAGAACACGTGAAGGCTCGTACATGGCAGCTCCTCTACCGGCCGGAATACCCGGCGTTTAACCTTATTGAGAAGTCTACGGGCCCGTGCGGACACAAATTCATCCTGTCTGCGTCTTTCAATCGCTTGCCGCAACGCTTGCGCGACGGGGCGCTTGCAGATAAGATAGGAACACGGATGGCACCCGTGGCAGCGGGTCTTGCCAACTCCGATACACGTTTTCATCGTGAGAAGTGGCCGTCTTCGCTTACGCGGGGGCGGCTATTTCATTCGGCCGATAAACAGGCCGAGTTCGATAGCCGCGATCAACAACGCCAATAACGAAATAACATCGCTTACGTTCATACCAAATCCCTTCTAAAGGGAGTTGGCCCATCCGTGCTCCATAGCAGTAGTCTAACGCAAAATGCAGGTAATAGGAACACTTGTTCGTATTACCCGCGCTCTTTTCTAATGCACAAACATACGCACGAACTTGTGCTTCCAGCTTGCGTAGGGCGCATACCGAAACGGCACGTCCAGCCAGGTTGCCTTGTTCACGATACTCTTCTTGTGGCTAAACGTATCGAAGCTCTCGCGGCCATGGTACTGGCCCATACCGCTCGCACCCATGCCGCCGAAGCCCATATGGCTCGTAGCCAAGTGCATGATCGTGTCGTTAACGCAGCCGCCGCCAAAGGGCACGTAGCGCACAAAGCGCTCCTGAACTGCGCGATCCTGGCTAAAGATATACAGGGCCAGCGGCGTCGGACAATCTGCAATAAACGCCTCGGCCTCATCCAGGCTCTCAAACGTCAGCACCGGCAAGATGGGACCGAAAATCTCTTCCTGCATCACGGCGTCCTCAGGCGCCACGCCGTCTAGGATCGTCGGCTCAATCTTGAGCGACGACTCGCGCGCCGTGCCTCCCAGCACAACCTTGTCGGGGTCGATCAGCCCGCGTACGCGCGCGAAATGCTTGGCGTTGACAATATGACCGTAGTCCTCGTTGTCGAGCGGGTGCTCGCCAAACATGCGACGGGCCTCCTCCTTGATGAGTCCCAGCAGCTCGTCGTGCACGCGCGTATCGACCAGCAGGTAGTCGGGCGCCACGCAGGTCTGCCCTACGTTGAGCCATTTACCAAAGGCGATACGCCGTGCCGCGACCTTCAAGTTTGCCGTCGTATCCACGATGCAGGGGCTCTTGCCGCCCAGCTCAAGCGTCACGGGCGTGAGGTTTTTGCTCGCGCGCTCCATGACGAGCTTGCCGACCGGAACGCTACCGGTAAAGAAGATCTTGTCCCAGCTCTCGTCGAGCAGCGCCTCGTTCTCGGCACGCCCGCCTTCGACGACCGTCACCAGGCGCGGATCAAATGCTTCCTCGCAAATCTGCCTGAGCACCGCGCTCGATGCCGGAGCATAGGCACTCGGCTTGATGACCACGGTATTGCCCGCGGCAAGGGCGCCGGCAAGCGGCTCGAGCGTTAGCAAAAACGGGTAGTTCCAGGGCGCCATAATGAGCGTGACACCATAGGGCACGGCTTGCGTTTTGCACACACTCACGGCGTTGGCGAGGTCACACGGACGCAGGCGCGGACGGCTCCATCGAGCCACATGCGCAATCTGATGACGAATCTCGGAAAGCGAGGTGCCGATCTCACACATATAGGCCTCGTCATGCGACTTTCCCAAATCGGTCTTGAGCGCATGGGCAATATCGGTCTCGTGTGCCCGCACCGCCTCGCGCAGGCGCACGAGGGCGCGACGTCGAGCATCGACATCAAACGTGGCGCGCGTCTTAAAGTAGGCGCGCTGTTCGCCGACAATGCGCGCGATTTCCTCGGTGTTCATGGGCCCTCCTAGTTCTCGCCCTCAAACATACCACCCGCGACGACCTCGTACATACGCTCGAGCTCCAAACGGTCCATCAAAAGTGGAACGGGGTATAGCGGATTGGCCTCGGCATCGGCATGGGCCGCCATTTGCGGAATATCGGAGCGGCGAATGCCCGTCACATATTTGGGAATGCCCAAGGCGGCATTCATGCGGTCGACCCAATCGATAAAGGCCTCGGCCGCAAGACTGTCCTGCGCGTTAGCCGGCGCGATACCGGCCATGCGAGCAAGATCGGCAAGCTTGGGGGCGGCGGCGTCACCATAAGCGCGAAGCATGTGCGGCAGGATGATCGCGTTGGCCAAACCGTGCGGAATTCCGTATCGGCCGCCCAGACTGTGCGCGATGGCGTGAACGTATCCCACATAGGAGCGGGTAAACGCAACGCCCGCCTTATACGCCGCCGAAAGCATATTGCGACGCGCACGTATGTCGTCGCCATACTCATAGGCCTCGAGCAAATTGTCGTGGATGAGCTGCACCGCCTGGCGCGCCATCTTGCGCGTGTAGGGCGTGGTGCTGCGCCCGATAAAGGCCTCGACGGCATGCGTCAGAGCATCCATGCCCGTCTGCCCCGTAATGGAGGCGGGCAGGCCGCGCGTAAACTCGGGGTCGAGCACCGCAAAGCGCGGGATAAGCACAAAGTCGTTAATGGGGTACTTGTAGTGCGACTCGTCATCGGTAATGACCGCTGCGAGCGTGACCTCGCTACCCGTACCTGCCGTGGTGGGAACGGCGATGAGCAGCGGCAGGCGACGATGAACGCGCAGCAGGCCGCGCATCTTGTTGATGGGCTTGTTTGGCTGTGCGATGCGTGCGCCCACGCCCTTGGCACAGTCCATGGCCGAGCCGCCGCCAAAGCCGATAATGGCCTGACAGGCGCTCTCGCGATACAGGGACGCCGCTTCCTCCATGTTTGAGACCGTGGGGTTCGCACGCGTTTCGGCATAGACCGTAACGCCAATTCCCTTGGATGCGAGCGCCGTCTCGAGCGGTGCCGTGAGCCCCAGACGGGCAATACCGGGATCCGTCACGATAAGAACCCGCTGTATCGAGCGCTTTTGAAGCACCGCGGGCACGTCCTCGGCATGCTCCAAAATGCGCGGCTCGGTATAGGGCAGGATCGGCAATGCGATGCGAAAAACCGTCTGATATGTTCGGCACCAGGCACGACGGGCTAGATGCATAAAGGAAACTCCTTCATTTGTTGATAGGTCAACATTTGCTCGACCGATTGTACTCAGCGGAGGTCTCGAGCGGCCTGGCAATCGTTAATCAATCAACATCTTCACATGCCCAAAATTATTTTATTAAAAATCATTCCTAATAGGCTTCACATTCGGTCGCATTTATGGATAATAGAACTCGTCAAGACGCACGTCCGGAGAGGGCCCTTACGGGACCGGACGAGCGCTCCATCGCCATCGATCGAAAGGATCGAATCATGAAGTTTGTTTGCCCCGTTTGCGGTTATGTGGAAGAGTTCGACGGCGACCAGCTGCCCGAGGATTTCAAGTGCCCCCAGTGCGGCGTTCCCGGCTCTCGTTTCCTGAAGCAGGAGGAGGGCCAGCTCGAGTGGGCTGCCGAGCACGTTGTGGGCGTCGCCAAGATGGAGGGCGTCTCCGAGGATATCGTTGCCGACCTGCGCGCCAACTTTGAGGGCGAGTGCTCCGAGGTCGGTATGTACCTGGCCATGGCTCGCGTCGCTCATCGCGAGGGCTATCCCGAGATCGGCCTGTACTGGGAGAAGGCTGCGCACGAGGAGGCCGAGCATGCCGCCAAGTTCGCTGAGCTCCTGGGCGAGGTCGTGACCGACTCCACCAAGAAGAACCTCGAGATGCGCGTTGAGGCCGAGAATGGCGCCACCGCCGGCAAGACCGATCTTGCCAAGCGCGCCAAGGCCGCTGGTCTCGATGCCATCCACGACACCGTGCACGAGATGGCTCGCGACGAGGCTCGCCACGGCAAGGCTTTCGCCGGTCTGCTCAAGCGCTACTTTGGTTAAGCCAACCGCCTGAGAGACAATTTCTAGCTCGATAAGGCCCGGACCGCAAGATCCGGGCCTTTTTCGTGTCTAGCGAACCAGTTAACGTCCCAAAAAAAGGACCACCTTCGGCATCGGCTTCGCGTCAAAAACTAAGTGAGTAGCCTTTTGGGAACTTGTCGAGCAGACCATCCGTATTGCTTTATAAAACCGCAGGTAGACAGCTTGCCGCAAAACAATCTGGTCGCCATCACGCTAAAAGTCTACTCACTTAGATTTGCAACCGTCCATGATCGGGCCTTTTTGTGTCTAACGGGCATCTTTTTGTCGATTTCTCCCAGTTTTGACCAGTCAACGAATAGCTCAGACCGAAGTAATGCCTCGGCCCTCTGCTCCTCCAAGCTTTTATCGCGATATTCAACATCGAGCAACCTGCACACGGCCTTAACAATCGCGTGGAATCTATCCTCATCGGATATCTGTCCGTGTGTCAGGAGAAATACATCGTAGCCCATGGCCTGAAGCGCCGTCATGCGGTCGGCGTCGCGCAAGCCATCCCCGGCTCGCCCGTGTGAGCCCTTTCCTTGGCATTCAATGGCCACCTGTCGCTCTCCGTCCGGCGAAGACAGAAGTAGGTCAATGTATACGCGGGACTTGCCTACAATCGCCCGAGCACTTGCGCTTAGCGCCACTTCGACATTGAGCTCTATGCCGCAAAAACCTTCGCCTCCCAGGGATCGTGGCAACCCAAGCAACAAATACGTCTCAACCTCAAAAGGCGATGCGGCACCCAGTGGAACGAGATGCGATACCGCGACAAATCGCTTGCCGTAACGCATCCCACAAACATCTGAGCAAAAACGGTCAAGGTCTTCGCCCAAAACCAAAGCGTCGCGCCGCCATAAATTTGAGGCGGCGCCGTCCTCGGACGGACAGCGCGCCCAACCCAAGGTTGCCGGAATCGCGCCCGACTCAATTGCACGCGAAAGCTCCGCCTCGAGTACCGCTGGCAAGGCACAAACCGTAAACAAGCCGCACATCTCCGCCAACACCAAAAGAAGCTGGAGATCCGTCAGATGCCGCGACATGATGAATGCCGTCAGCAGAGGAGACGTAACCAAAAACCCATGTTCCGTTTCCAGCACGGATTCCCTGGGAAACTCGCCTAGGAACAGCCGCTGCCTAATGCTGACAGGGCAAGTCCGCTTGCCTCTCGTCCGAACCAATGTATACAGCGGAAAGCCGAGCACAACCGTAGCCGTCGGGTTACGGGCGAGCTCGCATCGCCGCCGGTCTTCTTCCGGTCGCGGGAGCGGCGGACACAGAGCGCGGGCCTGAGGGGGCAAGCGCCAGTACTTAAAAGCCGATATGTCACAAAGTAGATCCTTCATAGGCACAGGAAAACACGAATTTCAACCCGGGCGCTCACGCATTGGCGCGAACGCGCCGAAAAGGGCGCCGAACGGACTACTTAGTTTTCAACAGCCCTCCCCAACTGGCCAAAAGCTTGCCAAAAGCTGGACGGAGCGCTGTTGAAAACTCATTTTTCGCTCATGCGGAAGCCTTGCACAGCAAGTGAGTAGACTATTTAGGACCCGCCGAGCAGACCGCCCATACTGCTTTACAAAATCGCAGGTAGATGGATTGCTTCAAAACGGCCTGCTCGCCAAAGCGCCAAAAGTCTACTCACTTAGGTTAGAGGGCGCATCCATTAGCTGCGATTCCAGGGTATTTAGCGCATTTGGACTCAAATCGTCGTACTGGACAAGGATTCGAGTCGGGCTTGCAGGGACATATGCGCCATCGGCGCACCACAGACAGTCATTGATATCGATGTAAGGGGTGCTCGAGCGCGTGAGGGCGCGTGTAAAAGAGGTTCCGCCCGTAACACGCTGCGCAACCACGACGCAGTAAAGACCCGCATCCGCATGTTCGATCGAAACCTCCCCCGCCGGAAATGCCTTCCGTACAAGCGTCGCCAGGCCATCACGCGCCTCGCGAGCACGAACGCGCACGCGGTTCACATGCCGCTCGTAATCGCCCGATTCCAGCAAACGCGCCAAGGCGACCTGGTCAACAGAACTCACCGACGAGGCATAAAAGCCAAGGCTGCGTCTAAACCGTTCCATCAGCTCATCGGGCAGGACCATATACGCCAAACGCAGGGCCGACGACAGACTTTTTGAAAACGTGTTGGTGTAGATGACCGATTGGGCGGCATCAATCGACGCGAGCGCGGGAATCGGCTTACCGGCAAGGCGAAACTCGCAATCAAAGTCATCTTCGATGAGATACCGACCTGGTTGCTCGGCGGCCCAGCTCAGCAGGGCATAGCGACGCGCAATGCTCGTCACCAGGCCGGTCGGATACTGATGGGACGGCATCAGGTGAAGGACATCGGTCCCGCTTTTCTGCAGAGTGCTCAAGTCCACGCCCTCACCGTCCAACGGGATATGTCGAACTTCGCAGCTCATGGCCTGATAGATGCGCGTCAGGCGCAAATAGCCCGGATCCTCAACGGCATACACCTTGTCGGCTCCAAGCAACTGAACCAACATGGTATCGAGCAACTGGGCGCCTGCACCGATAACAATGTTGTTGGGGTCGACATTCATACCCCTCGTCCCGCGTAGATGGTGCGCAATCGCACGTCGCAGCCGAGCAGTGCCCTGCGCCGGTGCGGGCGAAAAGATTTCGCGCTCGTCCTCGGATGCCAGCGTCGCCCGTAGCGCGCTTTGCCAAAGCCGCGCCGCCTCCAAAGCAGAAGGAGAAAGCGCATCGAATCGCTCGACCTGTCCGTTGACATCATGCACGCTGGGGCCCACAGAGACGGCATCTCGGTCGATGCCCTCCGCAGCCGAAGCCAAAACCGGTGCATCCGGAAGCTCGCAAGCGTAGTAGCCACGACGTGGCATTGAGCAAATATAGCCCTCAGCGAGTAACTGGCTATATGCATTCTCGATGGTAATAACACTGATTCCCAGATGACTGGCAAAGGCGCGCTTGGACGGCAGATGCTCCCCCGCCGTAATGCGTCCAGCTACGATATCATCTCGGATTTGCTGGTAAACATACTCATAGAGCGATGCTTCGCCGCGTTTTTCCAAATTGTAGTCAAGCATGAGTATATCACCTGACCTTATCGAGCTGTTCAATCTGGTATTAAGCTGACCTTATTATTATCTCGAAAACTGAGTATTTTGCCATGCCCAGCTCCCCGATAGGATTTTCCGTCAAGCAATGCACATGCCAACCAAGGGAGCAACCATGGCAGAACAGACCAGCAAGGCAGATCGCGTCAAACTCAATCGCGAGCTCGCGCAGATGCTCAAGGGCGGCGTCATCATGGACGTCACCACGCCCGAGCAGGCACGTATCGCCGAGGAGGCAGGCGCCTGCGCCGTCATGGCTCTCGAGCGCATCCCGGCCGACATCCGCGCCGCCGGCGGCGTGTCGCGCATGAGTGACCCCAAGATGATCAAGGGCATTCAAGAGGCCGTCTCCATCCCCGTCATGGCCAAGTGCCGCATCGGTCACATCGTCGAGGCGCAGGTCCTTCAGGCCATCGAGATCGACTACATCGATGAGTCCGAGGTTCTCTCCCCCGCCGACGATGTCTACCACATCGATAAGACCCAGTTTGACGTCCCGTTTGTCTGCGGTGCCCGCGATCTGGGCGAAGCGTTGCGCCGT
Organism: uncultured Collinsella sp.; assembly: GCA_900540855.1. GTDB lineage: Bacteria > Actinomycetota > Coriobacteriia > Coriobacteriales > Coriobacteriaceae > Collinsella. The sequence goes on along the minus strand of UQHK01000015.1, from coordinate 1,248 downwards.
GTTGCCGAGGGCGCCACAATGATTCGCACCAAGGGCGAGCCGGGCACGGGCGACGTCGTCCAAGCCGTGCGCCACATGCGCAAGATTCAAAAGCAAATCCGCGACGTTGCTGCTCTGCGCGATGACGAGCTCTTTGAGGCAGCTAAGCAACTGCAAGTTCCAGTCGAGCTGGTCCGCGAGGTCCATGCCACGGGCAAGCTCCCCGTCGTGAACTTTGCCGCCGGCGGCGTAGCGACCCCCGCCGACGCCGCGCTGATGATGCAGCTGGGCGCCGAAGGTGTCTTTGTCGGCTCGGGCATCTTTAAGAGCGGCGACCCCGCCAAGCGCGCAGCCGCCATTGTCAAGGCCGTGGCAAACTTCACCGACGCCAAACTCATCGCCGAGCTTTCGGAGGACCTGGGCGAGGCCATGGTCGGCATCAACGCCGACGAGATCGAGATCATCATGGAGGAGCGCGGACGCTAGTCCGGCAGAAAGGATCGCACATGAGTGATTACGCAGACCAGACGGTCGCCGTGCTGGCGATCCAAGGTGCTTTTGCCGAGCACGAAGCGAGGCTGTCCGAGCTCGGCGCACGTTGTGTTGAGCTGAGGCAGGCGGCCGATTTACAACAGAACTTTGACCGCCTGGTTCTCCCCGGCGGCGAGTCCACCGTTCAGGGCAAGCTGCTTGCCGAGCTTGGCATGCTCGACGGGCTTCGCGCCCGCATTGTTGAAGGCATGCCCGTCCTGGGCACCTGCGCCGGCTTGATTCTATTGGCGCGCGATCTTGCCGCCCACGACGATAAGGGGACGCCGCGTTTGGCAACCATGGATGTACTTGTCGAACGCAATGCCTACGGCAGGCAGCTCGGCAGCTTTCGAACCAAAGGGCAAGTAGCCGGCATCGACGGTGAAGCGCCGCTGACGTTTATCCGCGCACCCCGCATCGTCGAGGTCCACGGCGACGCCAAGGCCCTGGCCGAAGTCGATGGCTGCATCGTCGCTGCCCGCCAGGGCAACCAGCTCGGCGTAACCTTCCACCCCGAACTCGATGAAGACACCCGCCTCCACGAACTGTTCCTACAAATGTAGACAGAGTAGAAACGAGCGTGGATTTTCGGACACATAACAAATGAGAGTGGATAATCTCCCACTTTGAGCTTGAATGCAGGCTCAAACCGGGAGATTATCCACTCTCATGCTATGTAGTCGTTTAAGAACGTCCATTACAGTCGAAATTGTCAGCCCGGGACCGTCTCGGGCTACG